>JBGQKI010000035.1:0-30984 GCA_041499475.1 Thermoplasmata archaeon | reverse complement strand
TGAACACAAGGGTGACGAGCAGCGCGAAGGCGCCCGAAGCAATGTACGCCGTGACGGCGGGGCTACCGAAGACTGCCATGATTCATCTCCCAGGTGCAGTAACTCTCAACATGATTCCATATTTTAATTCTTCATTTCTAAAGCCGTTATCCGTCCCTTCTGCGACAAAAAGCTCCCGCCCCGCGCCCGAAAGGGGCACGAGCTTGGCGCACATCCACTTCTGTTGGCCAGAGGGTCGGATGCAAAACGCCAGAGCGCGCGCCCTCAAGGGCGCGGGGCGGGTGGGGGTGGCCGATAGGCGAATGCGCCTTGTCGGAGAGGACCCCGAGGAGGGGAAAGAGCCGGGCCCGCCTCATCAAAGGTGGCACGATGCGATAGCCACGCGTTTACCGGTGGAGACGAGGCGCTGGGTCAAAGGAGGGCGTCGTCGAGGGAGAAGGCCTGCCCGCGAACGCGGCGAGGGCCGACCCGCACGCGGACAAGCACGCGGTTTTCGCCAAGCCAGTTGATCCCTCGGTCGGGGAACGGCCTCGACCGTCCGCCGATGTAATGGTCCTTGTCGCAGCCCACGATGACTTTCTGGCCGACAATATTGCCGTCCGCATCAACCGGGAATTCATGCCGTTTAGTCATCGACAGGCACCGTCCAGTTTTTCCGGTCGAACTCCTGAAGGACGGTCTCGACGACGTCGGATGGAAGGTCATTGCGAACGGCAAAGGTAAGGGGATCAACCTCGGTGTGCGACCGGAGGTGCTGGATGAGAAGCGAACGGGCCCGCTCGAGGTTGGCTTCCGGGGATCGACTCAACAGCGAGACCTCACGCTCGAGGGTCTCGACCCGACGCTCCAGGCGCCGAATTGCCGGCTCGCTACGCATCTTTGCTCGCCTCCTTGCTGGCCTATCGTTTCGCTCCGGCGAGTTAAGACCACCGGGATATCCATCCCCGCGAGTCTGATTCCCTCGCGGCTGGCCGACGTCCGCAGGAGATGATTCCTTTCGAAGCCCCGGGCTGCCCGCCCGCGCGCTCCCTTCACCCGGGGGAGTCCCCCGTCGGCTCGGGCGCGGGCGTGTGGCGCCCGAGGACGTAGAGCGTACGCTCCTAACGTCCTTTCGAGGATCGACCGACCCTCTGGCCGAAGCGGGCAGTGCATGGGTCACTTTATGAGGATTTGCAGGCGGGATTCGAAGGCGAGACCATCGCCCCGACAACCCGCGCGCCCAAATACGGGCAAGCGGTTTGGGCGGCGTGGCCCCGGGGGAGACCCGCGGGGCGTTGGAGGTCAAACCCTTTGAACCGAAGCACCCGCCTTGTTGCCGCTTGCCTGATGGCCGTCGCGACGCTCCTTTCGGCCGCGCCCCTTGCGTCGGCCATGTACTACGACGGCTTTGGCGTGCCCGTGACGCTGAACCCCGGCGTTTCCTATTCCAACTTCGACGACGAGGTCGTGGCTGTTAACTACCTCGGTGACGCGATTGCCGCCTGGACGTATTACGACCCGAACCTCGGGCTAAGCACCGTCCAGAGCTCGATCTACACCACCGATGCCGGCTGGGGCGTGCCCCAAAATCACCTTGGGTACGCCGCGGACTCGACGACCCCGGCGGTCGCGGCGCTTTCCGACGGATCGCTCTTGCTGGCGTACCGCGACTCAGGCGACGGCGGGGCCACCCGGCCCTACATCTGGGCACAGATTTGGAACCCCAACTCCGGGTGGGCGCCGGGGCAGACCATCAGCAGCGGGAGTTCGTGGGACTTGTCGCGCGTCAAGGCGGGGGCCGACGGTGTCGGGAACGCATTCGTGGTTTGGCTCGACAACAATCAGACCATCAACAACGTCACCGCGAACCGGTATGCGGCCGGGTCCGGGTGGCTCGGAGCCCCGCTCACGCTCGACACCGCAAGCGCAACGGCCGCCGACATCGGTCTGGCCGTCGGCCAGTCCGGCGCGGCCCTGGTTACTTGGCGCGCCACCGTTTCGGCCGACCCCAACGTCTACGCGTCCCGTTATGTCCCCGGCTCCGGTTTTCAAGCGCCCGAGACAGTGGACACCTCGACCTCCGCGGTCGCGGGGGGCGTCCTCTTCCCCGCTGTCTCCGTGAACGGCGACCTCGCGGTGACCTGGGCCCAGCACGATGGGACGACATTCCGCGTATGGGGGAGCTTCTACTCGCAGGGCGCGTGGTCGACGCCCTTCCGCATCAACGCAGGGGCGGTGGCGCTGACCTCCGTGCCGTTGATGCTCGTCCCGACTTCCGACGGCGCGCTGGTCGCGGTCTATGTCGACGCCGGCGCCGGGTGGAATGCGATCAATTGGAGCCGGCTGTCGGGAGGCGTATGGAGCGCCCCCGCGCGTTTCTTGCCGACGGACGTGTCATCGTACGGAAGCATGTTTGCGGTCTCCGACGGCGCGGGAGGGCTCGCGGTTGGATACACATATTATTCGGAAACGACCGGCCAGGATTCGTTCATGGTTTCGAGCTTCGCGCCCGCCTACGGCCTCATTCAGGGCAGGCCCCTTGGCGAATACCGCCCGCTTTACGAGTACCCGGTTGCAGCGGGCACGAACGCCCGCGGAAGTGCGGTCTTCCTCTTCCACGAGAACAACGGCGACCACAGCCTGCTGCGCGCCACCTACTACGAGCGCCCCGACCGGACGGCGCCGGAGATCTCCGCGTACGTCCTCGGGGGCAACGTCACGAAGGACGCGACGGCGGTCGTGGAGGGCACCGGCTCGCTCGAAGCGGGGATCACCGTGAACGGCGTGCAGGCGGAATACGTTGACTTTGGCATCTGGAACGCGCGCGTCCCGCTGCACCCGGGGAACAACTCGCTGGAGGTCATCGCGAGGGACGCGGCCGGGAATTTCAACCGCACCGTGCTCTATGTCGACTATCAGGACCCGGTGCCGGGGCTGCAGGCGCAGCTCGCCGCCTCGCAGGCGGCGCTTGCAACGACCCAGGCCAACCTCGCCACCGCCCAGCACGACCTTTCCGTGGCGCAGGGCCAAATCAGCGCCCTCCAGGCGGCGCAGGCGGGGCTGCAGACCAACAGCACTGCGGACAACGCGACGCAGGCAGCGCGCCTCACGGCCGTTGAGAACTCGGCAGGCGGCGGCGCCGGCACGCTCCTTGGAGTCCTTGGGATCCTGATCGGGCTTGCCGCCATCGGGATGGCAGTCATGATGGGACGGAAGGGCAAGAGCGCACCCGTGCCTCCCTCGCCCAAGGAAGAGCCGAAGCCGGCGGAGCCGCCCAAGACGCCCTAAACCTCGCCGACCCGGCCCAGGTTGGGCGTGATCTCGCGCCCGCTCTCGAACCCGATGACCAGCTCGGCAAGGTCGGAGATGGGGTAGGGCTTGCGCAGCACCCGTATGACCATCCCGCGCCAGGCCTCGAAGTCCTTTTCCGTGACATAGCGCCCCGTGACCACGATGACCTTGGTAGGCAGGCGCAGCGAGCGGATCGAGTCGAGGACCCGTTCGCCCGGCAGGTCGGGCAGCATGAGGTCGAGGAGCACAAGGTCGGGGCGCATCTCGTTGATGGACGCAAGCGCCCCGGTGCCGTTGTAGGCCGTGCGCACGTCCCAATCGCGGCCCACGAACACGGCCTGGTTGAGCTCGGCGATCGTGAGGTCGTCGTCGACGATGAGCACGGACTTGCGCGGGGGCGCGGGCGCGGTGGCGGGCCCCTTCGGTTTCCTTGAGAAGAACTTCACCGCGGCCGCCCCGTGAGGGGCTTGGATTCGCTGTCATCCCATAAAATGCCGTTCACGCGCCGCGGCAATGGCAAGGGGCTCCGTTCCACGCGTGAAATCGTTCGAGGTCGGCGTGCGCGACACCAATGATTGGACGAGAGGGCAAAGGTATATCATGGCCATTCCTGGTGAACCAACCACGCGCCGGGGCGCTGGTTGGTCATCATGTCTAAGTCTAGGGAAGAAGGCGCACGCGCAGCGCGCGGGGCCCACGCCGCAACCCCTGTGGGTGCGAGCCTTGGAAAGGGGCTCACCAACGGCTCCGGTGTTGTGCCCACCCGCGGGTTCACGAATGGGTCGGGCCGCACGAACGGCGGGGGGCTCACCAACGGCTCCGGCCGCACCAACGGCGGCAGGTTCGCCGCCCGCGACGCGCTGCGGCAGCTTCGACGGACCCGAGCGGCGCGCAGGCGACGCGTGCAGGCGGCCGTTGCGGGTCTTGTCCTTGCGCTCACGGCCCTCACCGCCATGGTGCTTGCAACCGAGGTGTCGAGCGGCCCGCGTGTCGACGGGCGGTTCGCCGAGTGGGATGGCCGATCGTTTGCGGTCCAAAACGGGGAGCGCGCGGGCGTCGTATTCGCCGGATTGCAATCGGGCCCTTATGCCCCGGAGATGTACCTCGAGCTTTCTCACGCTGCGTTTGCCAACCGGGAAGACCTCTGGGTGTTCTTCGACCTTGACAACCAAGGCGACACCGGCTACTGGACGGGCTCGATGGGTGCCGAGGCCGCCGTGCGGATCTCGGGCGAAGGCGGCAAGCTTGCAAGCGCTACGGCCTTCACGTTTCAGGGCGGCGACCGGTTCGACCTTGGCAGCCTCGCTTCACGCGGCCGCACCCCTTCGGCGGCAGAAGGCCCGCGCCTCGAGTTCCAGGTTCCGGACGGCGTGCGGGCCTTCGAAGTTGCTGCGGCGACTCCCACCGGGGCCTCCACCACGGGCGCGGTCACGCTTGGCGGCGAGGCGGTGGTGTTCAACTTGCGCGGCGCGCCCCTTTCGCTCGAGGTCCAAAACGGCATCCGGATTGACGGGCAGTTTTCGGACTGGACGGGAGTCCTGCGGGTGAGCGACCCGTTGGATGGCGCCCTCCCGGCCCGCCTCGACCTGACCGGGCTCGCGGCCATCGGCGACGCGACCTCGGCGCAGTTCCTTGTCGATGTGCGCGGCGCCGCGATGCGGGGCACGTTGCCGCTGCGGGCCGACGGACTCGGCCACGACGGCCCCGCGTCGGCGACGCCTTCCCCGCCGCCCGCCCGGACTTCGGGCACCGACCGCCTTGAGATCTACCTCGACACCGACCGAGACGCCTCCAGCGGCGCGCCGTACGCGGGCATCGGAGCCGACCGCCTGCTGCGCATCGGAGGTGTGGACGGCGTGGTCGTCGCGGCCGACTTTTTCGAATTCACCGACGGCGCTTGGCTCGCCGCGCCCGGACGGGCCGAGGCGGCGGCAGGCGGGGGGAGCCTCGAGGCGAGTGTCTCCGCGCCGGGCCTTGTGGGCGCCGATGTCCGATTCATGCTTACTGGCTTCGAGGGTCAGGCCGACGTGAGCGACGAGCCGGTCCGGGTCGCCGAACAGGCTGGCGCGCTTGGCCACCCGGTCGGGCAATTCGGCACCGCGCCGGCGTCCGGAAACGGCGGTCTCGTCAACCCGATCCCTGAGTTTTCCGATAGCGCGGCCGTCGCGGGGTTTGCGGCCGTAGTCGCGCTAGGCGTCTCGAACCGACGCCGGAGGGCGCCTAAAGAAGGCGATCCGTGTGAGTGACCCAGAACTCGAAGAATACGAGTGCCCGTCGTGCCGCGGCCTGGTCGACCTCGGCTGGAAGGCTTGCCCCCACTGCGGGGTCGAATTCGACTACACCGCGCCGGAGGCGCCCGAGATTATCGCAAGGGCGCCCCCCGCCAAGGCCGCGCCTGCGCCACCGGCGGTTTCCCAACCTCCCGCGCCTCCGAGCACGCCCGACCTGCCTTCGCAGCCGGTCGTGCCCGGCACGCGCGCGCCGATCACGGTGGCGGCGGTGCCGCCCATTGAAGAAGACCTGCAAATCATCAAGTCGGACGGCGCCGCCGCGCCGATCTCCATCGTGGAGGCCTTTGAACCGAACCTCGCGCCGACGGTCTTGGCATCCCCGGCCCGCACGCCCCACCTCGACGAGCTTGGCGAGCTTGAACGCATGATCACCGAGGCGGTCGCAAAGGCCCTGAAGGCAAACACGCCCGCTCCCCCGGCGCCCCCGGCCAAAGAGGTCGAGGCGCGCGTGCAGAGCGCGCCGCCTCGCCCTTCAACCTCGGTGACGAGGCGGAGGGGGCTTGCGGGATTTGGACTCGGCCTGCTCGCCGGAGGCGCGCTTGGAATCGTCGTGGGCCTCAACTGGGACACCTGGATCCGGGGCGATGCGGCCTCCGCGATCGGGACGATCCAGCAGCTCGCGATCATCGGCACCGCTGCCGTGACCGGCGCCGGCGCCGCCGTTCTTGTCCTTGAACTCGCCCGCAGCCGGCGGCGCCCCGCGCGCGCCGCCTGAGGCTGTTCGTTCGCTCCACCAGTGGGGCTCACCCGGGGCCCGCCTGCGCCACCGCGAAACCGCGAGGGAGAGGGGCAGCGATGCGGCGACCAGCCCCAAGCCGAAGGTCAGCCGGTCCACCGATTCGAAGAAGGTGAAGTGCTTGGCATTGAGGCGCAGGACGGGGTGGCGCGCCGCGACCTCGCCGCTCCACGCCCAAGCCGCGACGTAGGGCCCCGCGGCGGCGAGGCGCACTTCGCGCGAGACGAAGGAGTCGCGGCAGCCTCGCGCAACCCCGAGGTGGCCTGACACGATGAGGGGGTCGTTCCCCGAGACGGGGTCGAAGAGCCCAACGGCAAGCGAGTCGTTCGACCCCTCGAAGCAGTCGAGGTGGACGGAGAACTGGTACACGCGGCCAGGCTCGAGCAGGAACGGGCCGGTGCTGCCGGTGGGCGAGCCCGCGTCGAGCTGCCAGACACCCTGCGATTCCACAAGGCCCCACGTGCCCCACGCGACCGCAAAGATGCCGGGCGCGGCAAACAACACGACGAGCGCGGCCCGGCGCAAGCGAGTGCCCCCTTCAGGCCGTGCGGTAGATCCCCATCAAGCCGCTTGCTTCGACGAGCACGTCATAGACGAAGTCGCTCTTGCCCTCGCCCCGCACGACGCGCACGCGCATCCTGCGCCGGCCCTGGTCGTCGTCCTCGAGCCGTTCCATGAGCGTGCGCGCGCCCTGCATCCCCGAGAAGGCCAGGATGTCCTCGACCTGGGACATCACCTGCTCGTGGCGCACTTCGCCCGGCCGTCGCCCCCCCGCCATGGGGAGCGCGTTGGGCCAGGCGCCCAAAAGGCTTTGCCCGCCTCAAGGGCTGTGCAGCGAGCGCCGTATCTTGCGCGGCACGCCCGCTTCGGTCTCAGCCTCGCGCAGCATGCGCAAGAGCTGGTGCATTCGGTCCGCCCGCTCCGCTACTTCGGCGTATTGCCTTTCCATAGGTGCATCCCTCGGGCCCGTCCCACTTAAGGGGCGAACCCATCGTACACCGGCCATGTCCCATGAAAACCCTTCGATCCGTTTTTTCAGATTTGCAAGTCAGGGACTTGACCAAACTCTTGAAGGGGGAACTGAAGGCGCGCGAACCGGCGCGTCGGCGATTTCTCGGGCGACCCAGGGGCACGGATTCCGGAGCCCCCCCGAGGCGACGGTCTGCTCATCCGCTCGGTGGGCGGCCCTCATTGGGGTCATAGGTCGACGGCCCGTAGAGCGCGTCGTACTCCGAGGGAGGCGGCGGCGCCCAGGCGTTGGGCACCTGCGCCTCCTGCTGGACGATGACCGCCTGCGGCCGCACCGGGCGCTTGAGCTTCCCTCGGAACGCGATCACCATGACCGCAAGCCCGCCTCCCACGACGGCCGCCGCGATGATGATGAGCGTCGTGGTCGAGAGCCCCTGGCCAGACCCCCCGCCGCCGCCCCCTCCGCCCCCGCCACCACCGCCGCCGCCCCCACCGGGGGTCGTGTCGCGGACGGCGACCTCGAAGGTGACGACCTTCGTGTTGCCGAGGCTGTCGGAGACCGTGAGGGTGACCGGGTAGGCCCCCGTCGCCACGTAAGTGTACTCGACCGCGGGCCCGTCTGCCTCCGACCCGTCCCCGAACTGCCAGTGGTAGAACACGCCGCTCTCGTCGACCGCCGACGCCGCGAAATGCACCGTCGTCCCCAGCAGGATGGTGAGGTTCGGCGAGACGGACCATACGAGGTTCTGCGGCGCCAGCCCATCCGTGACGTGGACCGGGATGGAGACCTCAACGAAGTTGCCCGCCGCGTCGGTCACGCGCAGGACGAGCGACCAGTTGCCGGTGCGGTTGAAGGCGAGGATCGCGTGGCTGACGCTCTGCGGGGAACCCCAGGTGACGTTTGGCGCCGCCGAGCTCCAGGCAAACACGCCGTTCACGGAGAACACCGGGTCGTTGTCTCCAAAGGCGGTGTACGCCTCGATCTCGATGCGCTCCAGCTGTTTGACGGATAGCGCGCGCGTGAAATTTGCATCGAGCAGGTGGGGCGGTGTTGCGTCCACCACGAGCAGGGTGAAGTCGTAGACCCCGACGTTTCCCCAGGTGTCGTTGATCGCGACGTTGATCGCGTGTTGGCCCAGCCGCGTCCAGTTCCGCGTAAAGGTGAGCTGCGTCGAAATCACGGTGCCCGCGTCGCGCCAGACGGCCGCGACGATTGGGGAGAAGTCCGTGGCGTCCTCGACGGTGAGCGTGGCGGCGGCGCCGTCGTCCACGGTGAGGTTCAAAGGCGGTCTCCACACCGGCGGCGCCGTGTCGGCAGCAAAGAACGACCAGTTCCCGCGGCGCACATTGCCCGAAGGGTCGCGGCACTCGTATTGGATGGAGTAGTTGCCAGGGGCCGGCGGCGAGAAGTCGAACGACTGGTTGAAGTTCTCGGCAAACCCGCCGCCGGGGAACACGACGATCCAGTAGAAGGCGTTCGGCCCGGGGAAGGCGAGGTCGTTGTCGGCGGGCGCCCGCATGTCGAGGTGGACCGTGTCGCCCTGGTTCGGCGGCACCGCGCCGGTCGCGAGGAAGGTGAAGGTGGGCGGCGTCTTGTCGCGCACCGTGACGGTGAAGGTCGTGTTGACCCCGTTGCCCGCCGCGTCAAAGGCGCTGAGCTTGCCGCCGTAGTTGCCAGGCTCGGCGAAGCGGAAGGTGGAGGAAGGGAGCACTGTCGTGCGCGAGGTGTTCTCGCGCCCCGTGATGTTCCAAATGAACGACGCGCCGCCGGGGAAGGCGGGGTCGTTGTCGGCGACCTGGGCCGTGAAGGTGATATCGGTGTCCTCGTCCACCAAAAAGGGACCGACAAGCGCGGTGAAGGAGGGGCGCGTCGTGTCGCGCACCCGGACGAAGAGGAACGAGGTGGCGCTGTTGTTCCACTCGTCGAAGACGGTGAGCTCACAGCGGAACTGGCCGGGGGTCGCGAAGGTGTAGGGGACGGTGAGGCCCTGGAGCGTCACGTCGCCGCCCGCGTCGTGCACGACCCAGTACCCGCCGCTCAGGAACACGTTGTCGAAGGAGCCCGACCCATTGAGCGTGATCCGGATGTCCTCGTCGACGGGCGAGGGGGCGCTCACGACCGCGTAGGGCGCGACGGTCTCGTAGGGCAGCGTGAGGGGGTAGAGGTCGCGCCGCGCGCCGCCGGGGATGTTGTACGGCGTCTCGCCGACGAAGTCGCCGTTCGTGTCGAAACCGGCGTAGTCGTCCCAGTAGCTGCCGTGGCCGCGGCTCCCGTTGTACCAGAAATTGATGGCCGGGGTGTTGTCGAGGGCGGAGTTCCCCCCGCAGTAGAAGTTGTTCTCGTAGATGACCGAGCCCGACGAAAGTACGCCCTGCACGCGCACGCCCGTGTTCGTGCAGTTGGTGAAGACGTTCCACCGCACCACGGCGGCCGTGGAGTTCGAGATGTCAACCGCGACCGTTGACCGGTTGAAGGTTGAATTCTCGACGCGCGCGCGCAGCGACGCGGTAAGGGAGACGCCCGTCTTGCCGGGGCAGTAGGTGTTGCCAAGGGCCGCGGAGTCGCTCGTGGTGTCGAAGCGCAAGTCGTCGGTCCCGTTGACAGCGCAAAGTTCGCTTGATTCCACGCGCGTGCGCTGGGCATTCGAGGCCAAGAGCCCGACCGTGCCGTTCATGCGCGACTGGGCAAAGGTGTTCCCGCGGCCGAACGAGTCGACGATGCCGGCGGTGGCCCCGACCGCCGTCACGTTCACGAACGAGGCGTCCGTGACCGTGTCAAGGGAGACGGCGGAGAGGCCCGTGCTCAAAAAGGCCGAATCCTGAACAATGAGGGTCGTCGCGGCGGTGGCGAGAAGCGCGACGGCGTCCGTGCTTGCCGAAACGCCGCTGAGGACGACGCCGGTGGAGCGGCTGACCAGGACGGCGGTGCTGGTACCAAGGACATTGGCCGAATCGAGTTGGCCGAAGTCGGAATCGGCCCACACGAGCGACGGCTCGGCCGTGCCCGCTGCGATCGCCGCCCCCGTGACGTGGGCGTTGAGCGAGCCCCACACGTACACCCACGCGTAGGCGGTTGCAGGGTTGACGGTGGTGCCCGGCAAGTCGTGGATGCCAAGGACGGGGTTGCCGTTGATCGAGTCGCCAACCGAGAAGTCGAGGTTGAGGTCGTCGCCCCCCCCAACGACGCGGACGCCGATTGCCGAGGCCGAGACCGCCACATTGCGTATGATTGACCCGAACCCCGAGTGGGAGATCAGGAGGCCCTCCGTGCTCGTCCCGGTCACGTTGGAGTTTTCGAGGACGAATTGGGTCGAGGAGTCGGCTAAGAAGCCGGTGTGTGTGGCGTTCACCGTGAGGTTGTTCGCTTGCACCCCGCTGGAGCCCAGGAGCCACACGCCCCACCCGCTTCCAATGAGCGAGCCGCCCAAGATCGAGGACCCGGGCGAGGTAACCACGTACGCGGCGATGGTCGGGACGACGGCCCCCTGCGGGCCGACGACGAGGGAGGAGACCGTGACCGCGCCGTTCACCGCATAGAGCCCTTCGTCGGTGAAGCCCCGGATTGTGCTGCCGTTGATGGTCAGCCCGTTGGCGGAGGTGATTTCGATGCCAACGGGGAAGGAGGTGCTCGAGACCGAGATGTTGGCCACCGTAACCGTGTTGGCCAGGTCAAACAGGGCGCGCGCGCCGGGGAAGGAGAGCAGGGAAAGGTCGCTGCTTGCAAGTTTCGTGGTCGAAAGCGCGTAGGCGTCGGCGGCCATGAGGTTCTGCGTTTTGAAGTTGTGGAAAGTGAGGAGGCTCACGTCGTTGAGGCTCGTGCCGTTGCCCGAACGCTCGACGGTAATGTTCGTCCAGGAAGAGACCTGGTGGAACTGGGCTGCGCGGATGCCCCACAGGGTCGCATTCGAGATCACGAGGTCGAAGAGGTGGATGGGGGCGCGGCCCTGGGCGATGTCGACCCCGACGCGCGCGTGGTCGATGGTGGTGTTGTAGATCTCCGAGACCGAAGCGGAAAATGAGAACAGGAACCCGGCCCACTCGGGGAACAGGGTCGTGTTGTTCGAGCCGAAGAAGTCGGGCGAGGTCTCGTTGCCGAAGATGTGGACGGCGCCCCGGACGGTGATCGCGTTGGCGCCGTCGGAGAAGACGGACACGCCCGGGTCGACCGTGAGATTTTCCAAGACGGTGACCGAGCCCTCGAGGTAGTAGGGCGAGCCTGCCTGGGTCCAGGTCGTGTTGGCGAAGTAGACCCCGCCCGGTACGACCGTGAAGGCCGAGGCCGACGGGGCAAGCCCGACCATGGCGAGCGCGCCAAATCCGACGAGCGCCGCGCCAAGTGCCCATGACCGTGTGCGCATCGGTGGCCCCCTCCAGCCCTCGCGCGCGGGACGGGCGCGGGCACTATGAACCTTTGCGGTTAGGAGCGCAGCAGGGAGCACGGTCGGCGCGGTCAGGGCGGGCGCGACGAGGCGAGCCGTTGCCGCAAGGCGGGAGCGCGCCCTGAGGCGCGGGCGACGACGGCATCGACGCGGTCGGCGAACTCGCGCACCTCGAGGCGTGCAGGGTGGGTTTCGGCAAGGCCCTCGAGGGAGGCGAGCGGGCCGGTGAGCGAGCGCGCAAGCTCCGGCCGTTCGAGCAGCGCGCGCCGCATCTGGGGGCGCACGTCGAGGAACGACCAGGCATCTTCCCACGAGAGGACGGCTTGGGCGGCGCCGCGCTCGTCCGAGAGCATCTCGAGCAGCTCGGCGGACCGCTCGAGCACCTCACGCTCGTCGCCCTTGATGGAATCGCCAAGCGCGCCGTCGCCAAGGCCGCGGGCCTCGCGGGCCGCGGCCTCGATGGCCGCGAGGGGCAGGTCGTCCTTGCCGCGGGCGAAGTACTCGGCGGTGAGCGACTCGCGAGCCGACTCGCGCGCGAGCGCGACGAACTCGCGGCGCGCGCGTTCAAGGCGCTTGGCGTCGCCGACTCGGTCGGCAAGCCGCAGCAAGGTAAGGCCCGCGGAGAACGCCTCGCTCCACTCCTGCGAGGCGCGCCTGCGCGCGACTTCGGCTTCGACGCCCGCAAGCGCCTCGGCAAAGCGCGCGCGGGCTTCCCGCTCGCGGCCTGCGAGGAGCAGAGCTTCGGCGTGCATCTCGACAAACATCGACGGCAGCGCCTTGGAAGGCGCGGCCGGGGACGGCTCGCGCTGCGCCGGGGCGGGCTTTGGACGGCCGCGCCGGCGGCCCGCGGCGATCGACGGCTTCTTCGGTCGTGCCGGCTCGAGGAAAAGGGTCTTGGATTCCTCGAATGCAGGCCAGAGCGCGAGCACTTCGTCCGCGCACTCGCGGGCGGACTTCTTGTCGCCGAGGGCCCCATAGGTCCGGGCCGCGTCGAGCAGCGAGGAAACGGCGCCGCCGAAGTCCCCTTCGGCACGGGCCGCCCGGCCGCGCTCGGCAAGGCCCGTGGCTTCCCTTGATTCGTCCGTGCGCCCAACCACGCGGAAACGCCTTCGCTTGGCGCGAGCGGGCCTGCCGCTTAAGAGCGTTCGCGCGCAGGGCAGTTGATGCCCCGGCTCACTTGGCACCCTTCGCGAAGGCGGCCAGCGACGATTCAAAGGAGGCTGGCTGGCGCCCAATCGTCTGCGCGAGCTTGGCGCTTGAAAGGACCACGTTGGGGGGCCGGGGCGCCGGCATCCCGGAGGCCGCGAGCTTGACGGGGCGGACGAGGTCGCTGTCGAGGCCGTGGGCATCGGCGACCTTGACCGCCATCTCGTACCGGGTAAGCGGCGTGGCGCCCGCCGCGTGGAAGACCCCGCGCGCCTGCGACTCCACCAGGTCGAGCAGGTTGTGCGCAAGCTCGGGCGCGTAGGTCGGCGACTGCTTCTGGTCGGAGACCATCTCGATCTCGCGTCCGGCGCGGACGGCCTCGAGCACCTTCTGAACCACGGTCGGCTTCTTCGTGAACTTGTTCTCGCCCCAGATCTGGGCGGGGCGCACGATGAGGAACTGCTTGGCGTTTGCGCGGATTTCCTCCTCGCCCTGCAGTTTCGTCTTGCCGTACACATTGACGGCGCCCGTCGGGTCGCTCTCGACATAGGGCCGCGCCTTCATGCCGTCAAAGACGTAGTCGGTCGAAACGTAGACCAGGAGCCCGCTGTCCTTCACGGCGCGCGCGACATGGCGCGCCCCGATGACATTTACCTCGTGGGCCTTCGCGGGGTCCTTCTCGCAGCCGTCCACATCCATGAAGGCGGAGGTGAGCACCGTGACCTCAGGCTGGACCGCCTTGACGACGGCAGAGACCTGCTGGAAATCCCGGACGTCGACCTTGAGCTCCTCGACATCTTCGAAGTCGACGCGGTGCTCGTTGAAGGTCGCGTAGGTCTCGTACTCGTCGCGGGCGGCGAGCACGAGGTTCGTGCCGACGAGGCCGCTTCCGCCGATGACGAGGAGGCGGGGCAAGGGGGAACGACCTCGGGGGACATGGGGGAGGCGGGGCTTTGAGGATTGGGGGCGTTGGGTCTGCGCGGGCGGGGCCACCGAGGAGTCGCTCGATGACTAACCCCAGGTCAAGCGCATCCCGCATGCGGCGCACTGGGCCGAACCATCCGCCACCGGCTTGCCGCACTGCGGGCACGGGTATCGTGCGGGGACGGCCGGAGCGGCGGCTTGAGGCCCGGCCAGCGGGGCGGGAGCAATCGCGGCAGCAGGGCCGCCCGGCGTGCCGGGCTTGGGAAGCCCATTGCGGGACGCGCCACCCCTCGGGCGCAGCCCGAGGACTGCACCAATTGCCCCGACAAGCAGGCCCACGACCGCGAGCGTGGTCGCGAGGCTCGCCGACGACTCGACGGCGCTGACGCGCGCGTTGGCCGCTGCCGTGTCGGCTTGCGCCTTCGCGATGTTGGAGCGCTGGTCGAAAAGATCCGATACCGTAGCGTTAAGGCGTTGGCGCTCGATGTCGAGCTGCTCGCGCGTAAGGTTAAGCTCGGCGCTCGCCGCGGAGAGGTCATACGCCATTACGCCCGCCTGCGTTTGGGCCTGCGCGATGGTGGTTTTGGCAGCCTCGAGGTCGGCCGTAACTGCGGCAAGCGAGGCCGCCGTCGCGTTGAGCCGTGCCTCGGCGGTCGCGAGGTCCGCAGCGGTCACATTCCCGTCGGCCTTGGCGACAGCAAGGTCCCCCCGCACCACCACGAGCTCCGCCTGCGCGTCCGCGAGGTCCACCGCAAGCGACGCCGCATTAGCCTGGAGCGTTGCGATCTGCACATAAGCGGCCGCAAGCTGCATTTTCACCGGGTCGGTGACGGAGATGTTCACGCGCACAATGGCCTCGTTACTGGCCGCGTCCCGCGCGCTGATGTTCAGGGTCTGGTTGCCAGCCTGGAGGGTCACGAGGAAACTGAAATTCCCGGCCGCATCCACCGATCCCGCAACCCCCGCCGCGCTCACGGAGGCGCCGGGCTCGGTTGTCCCTGCGACGCGGACTGATGTGTTGTTGAACGAGGCGCCCTCCGACGGCGAGGTCAAAGAGAGGGTCGGCGGCGTCAAGTCGGGCGGCGTGAAGCGGCTTGCGCGGATGCCGGCCAGAGGGCCGAGGATTTCGTCCCACACCACGACGCAAGTCCCCTGACCGTCGATTCCCGACCGAGGTGATACGTGGTTCTCGTCGTAGATGAGCCACGGTTTCCGGTCCCAGCCCTCGCCCTTCATGAAGCGCTCGGAGCGCATTCCGGCCACGCCCGTGTTCAAGTAAACCCACGCCACGAGCGCCGACCCATCTCGGTTTACCACGACCTGGTACTCCTGGGTGAAAGTGTAGTTGGAGGTGTCCAATTCCAGCGGCGCCGCCCAAGCCCCCGTCGAACGGGCGTAATGGCTGACGGTAACGCTAATGTTCGCCCCGGCGGTGTGGCGGTACACGACGAACGCGGACCCGTCGCCAGCCATCGCGGCCCGCAGGAAATCGTCGTTGCCCCCCGCGGAGATCTCCGCGTCCGGGCTAAACCCCCCGCCGCCCTGCGACATCCGAACGTACACGCGCCGTTCGGACGACACGTACTGGCTCGCCGCGATGATTGTGTTCCCGAAGCCCCCCATCGCGACGGCGGGCCCGTCGTATTGGTTGTTGTAGCCCATCACCACTTGCTGGCCGGCCCAGCCCCCATCGGCCTGCAGCTTCGCGTACCAGATCGCCTCGTTGGGGTAGTACGATTCCTTCCAGATGACGGTGCAATTGATGCCCGCGTCGCAGGCCATCGAGGTGAGAGACGCTCCATATTCGCCCTGGGAGATCTGCTGCTCGGGCCGCCACGTGGTTTCGTTTGGCAGGAGGGTCCTCCCGTAAAGCTGCGCGTATGGCCCGCGGTCCTCGAGCCAAACAAGGGCGCCAACGCCCTCCCCGGTCACGCCCAACATGACTGCGAGCGGCGCGGAAATCGCCTGGTCGAGCACCTGCGGGGCGGTCCAGCCCCGCGTGGGTTCGAGGAACGCCGCGGTGACGCGCGGGTAGAGGAAGTTCGACCACTGGGTCCACGCGATGAAGGCGCGGCCGCCGCCCACATAAGCAACGATCGGCGAGTCCGCGTCGAACGCGTCGTCGTGCTCAACGCGGGCTGGGGTCCCCCAGCCCGAGACCGGGTCCAACAAGTTCGCGTAGATGTCGTAGGTGGCGCCGTTGTACTGGTGCCATGCCGCCACGCCGTAGCCATCCTCTCCAAGAGAAAATGAGGCTCCTCGGGCGTCATAGCCCGGCGTCCCGTCGATGCGGTCCGGGTCCGACCAGCCTCCGTTTCCCGTCCCCGCCAACGCAGAGGTCGGGGCGAAACTGACGGCGGCGATCGCAATCACGACTGTTGTGTGCCAGCCTTTGTTCCTCATTGGCGCATCTCCTCAGACCCAACCATCGAACGCCCAGGCGCCGAGCGGATGATGAGGGTTTCGCCGCGAGGCCTGCGTCGGGCATAGGATGAGGGCGTCGGAGGAACGAAGGGTTGGGGGCCCGCCCTTTTCGCCCGGCTTCGGCGCGCACCCCCTTCGGCTCAAATACCCGTCCAGGCGCTCCGTCGACGATGGCGCGCACGACCGATTCCGACCGCTTCAGGGAGATCCGCGTTGACCTCGACGGAATCGTAGTCCGATTTGAGGAGGCCGAGATCGACACGTTGGCGCTCGAATTCTGTAAGGCCCTTGAAGGTCACAAGGTCGCCTACGCGATCGTGGGTGGGTACATGGCCATCCCTCTCGGGCGGCCACGCGAATCCGAAGACGTGGACATCCTCGGCGAAACCCTCGATTTCGACCGTTTCCTGTCGCTCCACACGTCGCTTATGAGGGGCTTTGACTGCCACGCACCCGGCTCGGCGCGCCGCCTCTTTTCGGATTACCTCGATGCCGGGCGAGAATCCACGGCCCTCCGCTACGCCAAGAAAGGCACGCAGGTCCCGAATGTTGAGTTCAAGTTCGCCTTCAAGCCACTGGATCGGCGAGCGGTAAGGAAGCGCATGCCGATCGATGTGAATGGAAAGAGGATTTTCGCAGGGCCCCTCGGGATGCAGATCGGCTACAAGCTTTGGATGAACGGGGAAAAAGATTTTGAGGACGCGAGGTGGATGTACCGAGTTGCCGAAGGCAGGCTCGATGAAACGGAAATCTGGGGCACCGCCGGCTCGCTCGGCGTCACCGAAGCGGAAGGGAGGCGAATCCTTGGAGCCCGATGAATTCAAGGAGGTGGATCTCGCCGAGATGCAAGAATGGAAGAAGCGTAACCAGAAGGAGCGCGACGAGATGCTCGAGAGGTACGCCAAATGGCTCAAAGCGAATGGCGTCCTCAGGCACACGAAGTGATGAGCGGTGGGGCGCTCTATTCCGCCTGGCGCAGGGCACGGATGAAATCGTCGACCTCGCGAAGCCGTCGGTCCATGTCCGACCTCGTGCGCGGGACCCGACCATCGTAGAAGTACATCCCGTGCAGCGTATCTGAAAAGTAGGAGTAATTCACGGCCAGGTCATGCCGGCCGATCGCTTCCAGGAATTCGGAACGGGCGTAATGGGCATCCCTGCCGACGGCGGGGGTGTGGTGCTTTCGCGCCATGAGATCATCGATCGCGTGGCACGCCGCGTTCCACGCCTTTTCAGCCGAATCCATCAGGAAAGCGCGGTCGTCCCTTGCGAACCCCCGTTCGCTCTCCTCGCGCGCGTGGTTCAAGAGCAGTTGGGCAGCATCGGCAAGCGTTTGTGGTTGTGCCGTTGAGGCGGGCATTGAGGCCCTCGTGATTCAGTGGCGTGAAATACTTTTCGCGGGGCGATGAGCTCTTGTCATCACCGCTAAGGTTCCCGCAGCTCCGCGCGGCTCTGCGCCGGAATTTCGTCGGCCGTCATCGCCTCAAAGCGTTCGCCCGTGCCCCACGGCACCGCCCGCGCCCCCTCCCGCGCGATCTTCTCCGCCAGCTCCTCCCCCCGCCGCTTGAGGTCAAGCAGGCCCGGCAGGTCGATCGGGCGGCCGGGGGCCACAAACATGAGGAGCCGCCACTCCGCGGAGGGCCCCTTCACCGGCCTCCACAGCCAGAACTCGATGGACTTGCCTTGCAGGGACCCGCCCGTCCCGGTCTGGGTGTAGGGCACTTTTGGCTGGAACTTCTCGAGCAGGTGTTTGCCGGGCGCTAGCGGGAACATCAGCAGGTACCGGCTTTTCTTCTCGCGGAACAGAAGCGAGTTTGCAAACGAGAGTCCAAGCCGGCGCGATCCGCCGGGCGCGGGCGTCTCGATCCACACCTCGTAGTGGCCGCGCGACCAGAAGGGCACGCGGACGATGCGCGCCCCAACGCCTTCGTGGTCGAGCAGGCCCCCGAGCAAGTCGAGGTCCTTCAGCCCCTCCCGCGCGCCGTCGAGCCCGGCGCCCGTGAGCCCCGAAAGGGCGACGAGGACGAAGACAAAGGGGTCGTAGAAGGTCGAGACCGAGATGTCGAGGTACAGGGCGAATGCAAAGGCGGTAAGGCAGCCGGCAAAGAGCGCGCGCTCCTGGAGCAGCCTGCCCTCGAGTGCGCGGCGCGCCTCGCGCTTGGCCTCGTTGGACGGCATCGGGGCTTGAGCGCGCGGGGGGCGATTAAGGGCGCGCCTCGCGAAACCCTTGAAAGGCAAGGCCCGATTCGGGCGCCATGGAGCGAATCCCGATCACGCGCCCTTTGATGGGCCCCGAGGAAAAGGCGGCCGTGGGCGCGGTGCTCGACTCGGGGAAGCTCCACCAAGGCGAGCGGGTCGCCGAATTCGAGGACAAGTTCCGCAAGGTGTCGGGGACCGACTTTGCCATCGCGGCGGGCAGCGGCACTTCGGCGCTCCTGCTCGCACTCCGCGCGCTGCGCCTCCCTGCGGGTTCGTTCGTGCACACCTCGCCCCTCACCTACGTCTCCACGGGCAGCGCGATTGTTTCGACCGGCCTGCGGCTGTCGCTCTCCGACATCTCCCTTGCAAGCTACAACCTGGACGACGACTATGTGGAGCGCGACCTTGCGCCGGGCGCCTCCGCGCTCCTGCCCGTGCACCTTTACGGGCTGCCCTCCCCGATGGACTGCATGCTCGACGTGGCCGCCCGCAAGAGTCTGCGCATCATCGAGGACTGCGCGCAGGCGGTTGGCGCGCGGTACAAGGGCCGGCTCGTCGGGTCCATGGGCGACCTCGGCTGCTTCTCGTTCAACACAATGAAGATCATCACAACGGGCGAGGGCGGGATGGTTACGACGAACGACGAGAGGCTCGCGCGCGCCGTGCGCGTGGCCCGAGACATCGGGCGGAAGGCCACCGCCTACGAGTTCGAGGAAGTCTCCGGCAACTTCCGGATGTCGGAAATCGAGGCGGCCATTGGGATTGAGCAGCTCAAGAAGTTATCCGGCTCGATCGAGCGGCGCCGGGAGAATGCGGCCTTCTTCGCAGAGGAGCTCAAGAGCGTCAAGGGCATCGTGCTGCCGATGGCGCCGCCCGGCCTCGAGCACGTCTGGTACCAGTACACGCTGCGCGTGCTGAACGGCAACCGCGACGCCATGCGGGCGCACTTGGACCGCGCGGGCATCGAGACCGGCGTCTACTACGCGAAGGCCCTGCAGCACCTCGGGATCTTCGAAGGCATCCGCCTCGGCCGGCTCGGGCGCTGCGAGATGGCCTGCGGGGAGGTCCTGTCGATCCCGGTGCACCCGGGTGTGGGTGGCAAGGAACGAGAGCGCATCGCCCAGGCGGTCAGGTCATTCTAGGCAGCCACCCAAGAGGGCAGCGCCTCAAATCGTCGCGCTCGCGAGCACGAGCTCCGCACTGTCCGACACATCCACGCGCTCCTTCATGCGCTCCTTGATGTCCGATGCGCCCGAGAAGTCGTTGATCAGGATCGCGCCCACGATGCGGCCGTTGTAAAGGGTAAGGCCGCGGTAGATCCGCTTCGTGTCGTTCGCGACGGCGACGTTCGTGACCTCCGGCTCGACGCGCGGCGAGCCGATCAGCATGCACTTCAGGTTGAAGTGCGTGAACGAGTAGAACCCCACGAACTCGAAGACCTGGCCGACCCCCATCATGTTGAGCGCGGCGGTCTGGCCCATCATGCGGGCGCTTGCCCAGTTGCCCATGATCTCGCGGCGCCCCGTGAGCACGTCGTTGTACTCGGCGCAGTCGCCTGCCGCATAGATGTCGTCGAAATTCGTCTTGAGGTACTCGTCGGCGAGGATGCCTTCGTTCACCTCGATCCCGGAGCCCTCCAGGAACTTCGTGTTGATGTCGAGGCCGATCCCTACCCCGACGACGTCTGCGTCGTAGGTCTCGCCCTTGTTCGTGACCACCCCGCGTACGTGGCCGTCGACGACTTTCAGCTCCACGGGCGACTCGCCGTGCTTGAGGACCACGCCGCCGTCGCGCATCCCGTCCTCGATGATGCGCGCGGCGCGCTGCTCCATGTATTTGCGCGCCCAGTGCGTGCCGCGGATGATGTAGGTCGTCTTGAGGTTGCGCGCACTGTAGGCGCGGGCAAGGTCGATGCCGAGCAGCCCCGCGCCGATGACGCAGGCGGACTTGGCGCTCTCGAGGTCGGCGTTCATCGCGTCGGCGTCGCGGATCGTCCAGAGGTAGTGGACGCCTTTCGCTTCCGCCCCGGGCACCTTGAGGGGGGTGGGCGTGCCCCCGACGGCAAGGAGCAGCTTGTCGTACTCGAGGATGCCCTTGTCCGTGACGATCATCCGCGAGTCGGGGTGGACGGCGGTGACCCGGGTCGAGAGTTTTAGCTTCACCTGGTTGGACTTGTAGAACTTCTCGTCGATCATGAGGTTGGCGTGCGTCATCCCGCCGATGACATACTCCTTGAGGTTGATGCGGTTGTAGAGCGCGTATTCCTCGTCGGTGATGATGACGATCTACGAGAATGGGTCGCCCTCCCGGACCAACTTGGCCGCGCTGTGCCCGGCGATTCCGTCCCCGACGATGATGTAGCGGTTCGTGGGGGTTCCTCCTGCCCGGGCGCCCTGGGGCGGTGGGGCCGGGCTGGCGAACCTTCCGCGTTTTTATAAGATTTGGCGGCCAGAAGCGCCCTCCAAGGGGCGCGGGGCAAGGGAAAAGGGCGCTCCGCGAAGCTTTGGACGAGTTCTTGGACGATCCTGGAAACTACTTTTGCTTTACCCGGTGCATTCGTCGCGGGTGGATACATGGAGGCGAAGGCTCGGCCAAGGACCTGGCCGTACACGTGCGGGATCAAGGACCTCGACGGCTCGCACGTCTTGGTGCGCCGGGGCGAGATGCAGGCGGAGGAGGTCGACGAGTTCATGCGCCGGGTCGAAGAGGAGCTGCACCGCGCGGGGCGACCGAGGCAGGGGCCCCCGACGGTGGTCATCCGGCAGCCTACAGGGACGCCCGGGCAAGGCGCCGTTGCCCTCCGGGTCGAGGTGCGCCTGCCCGTTGCACGGGGGACGCTTCCTCCCGCCGGGTTTGAGGCGGAGAGCGTGCCCCCCCAGCCGGTGGCGTACACCGTCCACCACGGTCGCGCGGATGCGCTTGCCGCCGCCGAGGCGGTCCTCGCCGACTGGGTGAAGATGAAGTCGCTGCGGTTCGTGAGCGAGGTGCGGCGCGTGTACCTCAAGCGCGGGAAGAACCCGCGGAAAGATGTGACGGAAGTCCAGATCCCGCTCACGCGCTAGGCAGGGTGGCCGCTTCGCGCGCCGGGGCGCGCGGCCCCTTGGGGTTCCCCGCGGGGGCTTGCCTCGACGGCGCGGCGCACGGCGGCGTCAAAGGCCTCATGCGGCTCGGGCGAAAAGACGTCGATGGTGACCGCGCGGCGCAGGTACGCGGCCTCGAGCGGCCCGGCCACAATGGACACGGCGCCCTCGCGCTCGGCCCATACGCCAGAGACGAGGGCGTCCTCGACAGTGGCGGCGGCGTACTCGCGGATGGGGGCGCCCGATTCCTTCGAGGCGCGTTCGGCACCCAGGCGCGCGAGCATCGAGGGCGGCGCGACGACGGCGACAAAGCCGTGGGAACGCGCGCCTTCAAGGGCGAGGATCGCGCGCACGCAGAGCCGGACGGTGCGCAGGTTCGGCTCGTGCTCGCCGGAGAGGAGCTTGTAGATCGTGGGCTGGGGGATCCCCGAGGCGTCGGCAAACTCGACGACGGAGACCTTGAGGTCGTCCTTCAGCACCGCGCGCAGGGCGGTTGGAAACGCGTCGGCGTCCTCCATCATGGCCCGCATCAACTTGTGGACCGCACCCATGAATTGGGGAATGGGGAGCGTGGCTTAAAGCCTTGGCCAGCGGGGCACGCCGCATCACATCGATCGGCCGACGAGCCGCGCCTTGAAAGCGGAGGCCGCCGCGCGCCGCGCCTCGTCTTCGCCCCACGCCGAGACGGCGCGCGACACGGCGGCGCGGTCCGCCTGCGCAAGGTTGGTGAGCGCGCGAACGACGGCGCGCGAGACCATGGGCTCCGCGCCGCCTGCAAGGACGCGCAAGGTCGGCAAGGCGGCGGCCGTGTGGGGCCGAGCGGCCGCGGCACCAAACGCCGAGGCGGCGTTCCAGCGCACCCACTCGTCCTTGGACCTCGCCCACCGCTGGAGACGCTTGAGGGTGGGACCTGGCGCGACTCGAAGCATGCCGTCGCCGACGGCGAAAGGGCCGAGGTTCTTGCGGACGTACTCATCGCTGTCGCAGGCGAGTTCTTCGAGCAGGTCGAGGAATTCCTCGGCGCGGTCGGGCACGTCGCGCACCGCGTACTTCAGCGAGAGGACAACGGCGCGGCGCAAGTTTGCCGAAGGGGACGCCACCCAACGACGCAGCACGAGCGCAAAGCCTTCCGGCCGCTCGACGACGAACCGCGCGAGCACGCCGCCTGCCGTCTCGCGCACCTCCCAATTTCCGTCGTTCGCCCCGACCTCGAGGATGTGGAGCACCGCGTCGGCATGCTCGTCGAACCCTTCCGGGTGCTGGGCGACCAGGTGCAGCGCGAACTGCTTGGCCATCGGCTCGCGCCGGGCGGCTAGCTCGACCGCCCAGTCGATCGCCTCGGCCGGGTCCTTGATCTCGGCCTCTGCGACTTTGTAGAGCGCGAATTTGTGCGCGCCGCGGATCGAGTTCGCGTGTTGGGTGACAAGCGGGGAGAGCGCGTCGACCAGCATGTCGCTGTCCCGCGCGCGGACCGCCGGAGCTACCCCCCCGGGGAGCATGAACGCGCCCGGCCTCGCGCTGCGCCTCGTGGGACGCGGCGCCGGGCGGCGGCAAGCGGGGGCGCGGGCCACGGCCCGAAAACGGGTTCCAAGAAGATAACGCCGGCGTGCCCTCACTCGACTTTGGGTTTTTTGGAGCGCCTGCGAAGGACGATGAAAGCGGCCACGCCGCCGGCCGCAAGCGCGACGAGCACGATGAGGCCGCCAACACCGCCCGGCAGGCTGTCGATGAAGGTGCCGCCGCCCGCGACGTCCAGCCGGACGGCGGTGGTGTTGCTGTTGCCAAGCGCGTCGGTCATCGTAACCGTGACAACGGTGGGGCCAAGCCCCACTTTCGGGCCAAAGGTCTGGGTTACCCGCTGACCCGTCTGGTGGCTGCCGTCGGGGAAGCTCCAGGTGAAAGTAATTGGCTCGCTCGGGTCGGTCGCGCCGATTTCGAACACGACCTCCTTGTTGAGTTCTACCCGGACGGCCTCGGATGACCCGGGCAGGACGTCCACCGGCGCCTTCCCGCTCGCGATCACGCGCACGTGGACGAGCCGCGGTCCGGTCCGGTCGCGCGCGTCGAGGACGATGCTCGTGTTGCCGCAGTTGCCGTGCCGGTCGCAGAGCCGAAGGGTGACATTGTGGTTGCCCGGCTCGCTGAAGGAAACGAGGATGGACGGGAACCCCGTGGCGTTGCGCGCCGCCGTCCCGTCGAGCCACGACCAGTGGGCGCTTGCCTCGTCGATGCCCGCCGGGTCGGTCGCCTGGGCAAGGTCGATGAGGAACGGCACACCAAGGTCGGGCGCGCCCACGACGAGGAATTCGACCTCCGGCGGGTCGGTGTCGAACGCCTCAAACGCCAAGGTGGCCGTATCGGAATTGCCGCGCCGGTCGAAGAGGGTCACCGAGAGCGAATAGTTGCCAAGCAGGTCGACCGGGACTTGGAATGTGAGGTTGTCGGCTTGCCCCAGTCGGACCGCCGTGGAGGGTGCCGGCCCTGTGAGCGCCCAACGTACCGAAGCGCCCGACGGGAACGTGCGGTCGTTGTCGGTGGCGTTCGGGAGCGTGAGCGTGGCGTTCCCCCCGACGTGGGCCGCGAGGAGGCGGATGTCCCCGATCGCCGGCGGCGTGGTGTCGCGCACGAGGACCGTGAACGAGTACACCGAAGTTGCCCCGGCGGTGTCGACGGCCTCCAGGGTGAGCGTGAAATTGCCCGAGGCGTTCGGCCTCCAGGGGTAAAACGGACCGGAGGCCGTGTCGTTGCGGCCGGGCACATCGACCGTCCAGTAGATGGTGCCGACGCCGAAGTCGTCGAAGGAATATGACGCGTCGAGTTGCGTGAGCGCGCCGACCTCGATGGCCCCGGGCGGCAGGACGATCACGGTGGGGCGGAAGTCGAAGCGCGCGACGCGCGGGCGGACGTCGGAGCCCGTGGCGTCGGGCAAGTCATAGCGCGTGTCGTAGAAGCCGTCGCCGTTGGCGTCAGCGGCGGTGAAGCCCGTCCAGTAGTTGCCGCCGCCGGCCTCGTAGAAGAGGAAGCCTGGCGAGCCCGGGGCCGAGGCGTGGACGGCGTTGTTGAGGAACGCATTGCGCGAGGCGTGGCCGGTGGTGTTGGTCGCAAGCAGGCCGAAGGCCGATGAGCCGCTGAACACCGAATCGACGACGGTGACATCGGTGGAGTTGTTGAGCGCGAGGGCGACGCTGCAATTGGCAAGCACCGCGTACTGCACGAGCGCCCCTTGCACCCGCGTGAGGTTCGCTCCGGCGCCCAAAGCGCGGGCGTATACGTGGACGACCGTCACGTTCGTCGCGTCCCCAACCACGATGCCGTCGCCCAGCACACCCTCGATGCGGACGCTGTCCAGGAGGATGTCCTGCGCCACGGTGAAGAAGCCGCTCGTGACGACGCGGATGCCGTCGGTCACGTTGCGCGCCACAAAGTCGCGGACCGTGAGCCCGCGTGTGCCCACCGACAGGAGACCGACATCGGCGCCCTCGACGAGCACGCGCTCGATGTGCACGGCGGATGACCCGAAAATGTGGACGCCCGCGCCGGTGAGGTGGAGGTCGCTGATGTCGGCGCCTGCGACCGAGGAGAGCACGAGTAGCCCCGGGTCGTCCAGGACGCCGACGGAGACGTTGGCGCTGTTGGCGATCCAGAGCCAGGCGCGGCCGTCCACCGTATTGCTGCGGTCGGCGTCGGCGGTGGGGGGAGCATTTACGGGGTCGACCTCGAGGGTTCGGCTGCAGCCGTTGAGCGCGGTCCCGCGGAAGAGGGAATTCGTGCTGTTGAGCAGGTAGAGGCACGAGCCGTTTGACGCCCCGATGCGGACGTTGAGGACCGATCCGGCGACCGTGCGCGCAAGCGAAAGGGTGCGGGCGGCCCCGTGGAGCGTGCTGTCACGAACCGTTATGCGTGAGCTGCCGAAGTCCTCGAAGGCGGCGCCGCCGGAGCTTTCGAGCGTTGCGTTGTGGAATACGACATCCTGCGACGCATTGGCGCGCACCGCCGCGCCCGCGGCGACAACGAAAATGGGACCGATGACGGAGGAGCGAGCGCCCTCGACGAGGACGCCCACCGCCACGCCCGTGATGGAGATGCCGCGGGCGAGCACGCCCGACGCGGGGGCCACGAGCCGGAGGCCCCCCGAACTGAAGTTCGCCACGGTGATGTTGTCGTAGAGCGGCGCAGAGGCACCCTCCTCGATGAGCGCCCACGCGCCGTCGTGCATCGAAGAGTCGCGCAGCGAGACCGTGGCGTTTACCGCCGTGCGCAGGCACCACTGCACGCAACCGGCAAACTCGGCGAACTGCGCGTCGAGGGTCGCAATCCCGTACATTGTCACGCCTCGGTCGGCGGCGGCAATGCGGGCGTGGCGAAGCGTTAGCGCCGAGCCGTTGCGAAGCTCGATGCCGCCCCAGCTCGATAAGTTGCCTGCAGGGCGCGGCCCGATGTAGGCGGGCGCAAGCGCGGTCCCCGTCGCCGAGACCGAGCCGCCGTCGCCGAAGATCGTAGAGCCGTTCTCGACGAAGAGCTCGACACCGTCGCTCACGAGCAGGAAGCCGCCCGCCTGGACATGGAGGTCGTGGTCGAGGATGTAGGGCGAATCGGAAACCTGCAGGACGAGCAGTTGGGAGATCGTCGTGTTGTTGATCGGGGTGTCGGCGGCGGCAGGAGCGGCGCCGAGCGCAAACGCCGCCATCAATGCGAGCAGGCCGAGTCCCGCGAGGGGCAGCACGCGCAGGCGCTGCCGCGCGCGGGGAGTGGCCCCCGCCGCCCCCCGGTTGGACATCGGGCGAGCGAGGCTTTGGCATCGTAAAAAGACCTTGCCAAATGGCGCGCGGACGAGAAGGCCCGCGCGCGCTCACTTGGCAGCGTGCCCATTCTCGATGGGCGGGAGCATAGAAAGCAGCGCGGCGAGGTCCTCGACTTTTTCGGTCGGCTTCGTCTTGATGTCCTTGGTCTGCCCGGGGGGTGTGAAAAGGACGGTGGCAACGCCCGCGGCCTTGCCGGCGCCGAGGTCGGCTTCCCCGTCGCCGACGATGATCGCGTCCTGCGGCTTGAGGCCGAGCTTTGCAAGGGCCTTCTGCACCGGGATCGGCGAGGGCTTCACGGGGTCGCCATTGTTGCGGCCCACGACGAGCGGGATGTCGGGGAAGCCAAAGCGCCTGAGCCCCTCGGCGATCGAGCGCGGGTTGTTGTTCGAGACGATGGCGATCTTGTAGCCGCGCCGCATGAGTTCGGCGACGATCTCGGGCGCCTTCTCGATGGGGTGCGAGTGGTCGAGCGCGCGGTTTTCTTCGTCCTCGACGAGCTTGAAGGCCTCGTTGCGGAACTGCGCCGCCTCGTGCTGCTTCCCTTCGTCGACGAGTTGCTTGAACGCCTGGCCGATGCCACGCAGCACCCACTTTTCCTCGAAGGGCACGCCGTACTTGGTGGCGACCGCCTTCACGTTAAGGCGCAGGTCTTCCCAATCCGCCCCGAGGTGGATGAGCGTCTGGTCAAAGTCGAAAAGGACGACCTTTACTCCTTTGGGTAGGGGCACAGGGGCGGCTACCGGAGTCTAGTATCTGAACATATCGCCGGCCGTAGCAGAGGGAGTGACGCGGTGGCGTGCACTCTCAAAGCGAAGGGTTCAATGCGAGGCGCGGCGGGAGGCGGTCTTCGCGAGACGCCCCAATGACCGCCGCGAGCCTGGCGCATACCGGCAAAGCAACTCGTGTGGAGCGCGCCACGGTCGCCAGGAAGAGGCGGTTGTCCTTCGTGGCCGCGCTCGTGGTCGCCGGCTTCCTTGTCGCTCTTGGCTTCATCGGCGAACAAGCGGGCTTTCTTGCAGCGGGTGCCGCGCAAACGCTCCTCATGGGGGCGACCATGGTCCTAGTTTTCGAAATGGGCTTCATCCGCGCGGTGCCTGCGGCCGTCGACCGCGATGTCATGTTCTCGAAGCGCCTGCCGCTTCGATCCCTTTTGGACGAGACGGAATTGGGGGAGATCACGCCCTCCGAGGTGGCCGACGCGGTCCTCTACCTTCAATCGCTCCCGGCCGACCGCATCAGCAATGCCGAGCGCTGGGAGGTCGTTGTCACCACCCGCTCAGGGCTGATGGCGAGTTTCGATGGGCTGCCCGCAGCGACCCTGCAAAAGGTCCAAGCGATGGTGACGGCGGACAAGAGCCAAGACGGCCGCAAGCTGATCACGCCCGCCGTCTGGCAAATGGGGAAGCACCTGGACGCGGCCCTGGCTTGGGTGGAGGACCACAAGGTCACGCTGCGGACGGTAAACCGCTAGTTCGCCTTGCGCCGGCCCGCGGGCTTTTCCGACCTTTGCTTGCCCGTCGCCCCTTCTTCGTCAGCCATCACGAAGTATACGTCCGTCGGGGAAAGCTTCGCCTTGCGCAGGAACTTCAGCGTGACCTTCTTGCCGATCCACTTGAGGTCGGGCTTCTCGGGGTCCACGCCGAAGAGGCGCCCGAGGAACAGGGTGTCCACGCCGGGCCATTCAATCATGACAAGCACGTAGGGGCACTGGTCGAGGAACGCCTCGGAGCCGAAGTAGCACACCGTGAAGGAGTGGATGGTGGCTTCCTTCGGGAGCTCGACCCACTTCATTTTGGTTCCGCATCGCATGCAGTGGCCGCGCGGCGTGCCCGGCGCCCACTTGCAGCGGGGGCACTTCGTGGACAGGAACCGGCCGTTCGTGAGCCCCGCGAAGAACGGCGAGTCCTGGCCGTACGAATGGACATACACGACGTTGTAGGGCTGTTTGACCACGAGCGGAGTCATCGTGCCAAGCGCCGCAAGGTCGGCGGGCATCGGGATGCGGAAGACTTGGCCGGCTTCCATGGTCTCTTCGACTTTGGAGGGGAGCTTGACCATGGCTAGTGCCTCCTTTCAAGGACGCTCACGGTCACATACGTCCCCGTTCCCGCGTGGCTGTGGATGAGGCCGCGCTGCGCATTTGGGACTTGCAGTTTGCTGTTGCCGAGGTGTTGCTTGATGCGGCCTTGCAGTTGCCAGAATGCGAACACACCCTGCATGAGCCCGGTGGCGCCGACGGGGTGGCCGCACGCGAGCAGCCCGCCCGATGGATTCACAGGGATCTGCCCGGGCTCGTCGGTGAACTCGAGGCCGTAGTCGATGCCCTTGAGGAAGGGTGCGCCCGACTCGACGAACCGCCCGCCGTCGCCGTACTTGCAAAGGCCCATGTCCTCGTAGGTCTGGATTTCCGACGATGTGTAGGCGTCGTGGAGTTCGATGAACGAGATGTCGTTCCGGGGGTCGGAGATTTTCGCCATCTCGTAGGCTTCCTTGGAAGCCTGGCGCCCCGCGCGGAAGCTGTGGATGCCCGGGTAGGAGAGCTTGCCGCCCTTGAATTTCTTGCCGACGTAGTCGGACGCTTTCTCGTGGGGGAGCAGGATAACGTCGCCCTGCGGGCGGTCGGCCATGCGCATCGCGTCCGTGCCGCAGCCGACTCCGGTGACTTCCACGGGCCGGTCCGTAAGTTTCCACGCCGTGTCCTCGTCGCACAGGATCGCGACGGCGGCCCCGTCCGACATCGCGCAGATGTCGAGGCGGGTGAGCGGCCAAGCGACCATCGGCGAGTTGCGCACGTCGGCCACGGTGAGCTTGGCGGCCTGCTGCGCGTAGGGGTTGTACATCGCGTTCATATGGTTCTTGATCGACACCTTCGCGAGCTGCTCGACGGTCGTGCCGTATTCGTACATATGGCGCGCGACCATCATCGCGTAATAGCCGCTGTAGAAGCCGCCGACGGGGTAGTCGAAGGAGACGTCCGATGCGAGCGCGATGAACTCGTTGCCTTTCCAGGTCTCGACGCTCGACATCGTCTCCCAGCCGTAGACGACGCAGACGTCGTAGCGGCCGGAGGCCACGCCTTCCCATCCGGATTGGAACGAGAGGCCGCCGGTGGCGCCGCCGCCCTCGACACGCTTCGAGGACTTGGGGATGAAGCGCAGGTAGTCCTGGATCATGGCGCCAGCTTTGAGCTGGCGCATGAAGTGGTCGGAAAAGTAGGAGCCAACGGTGCCGTCGACATCCTTGTCCTTGAGCTTGGGGACGTCTTTGCGGGCGTAGTCGTACGCCTCCTTGACCATGGGCTGGAAGGTCACCTCGGGGCGCGCCTTCGCGAACTTGCTCACTCCGCCTGCCACCATGAACACCTTGTCGCCCAACAGATCACCTTCGAAGTACTCCCGAATCGCCGGACGGATATTAAGCCCTCACGCAAGGGCCGTCCACGCCTCTACGGCCGGCGCGCGAGCGGTTGTAGGGAGAGCAGGTCGAACCTTTCTTTTAGCGGAGTGGGTGTCTCAACTCTCACCCCCGGAGGAATTCCAATCGCGCCCATCGTGGAAAACGTCCTCGAGGCCGTAGGCAACACGCCGCTCGTCCGCCTCAACCGGGTGGCGAAGGGAATCCCCGCAACAATCGCCGTGAAAGTCGAGGCCATGAACCCCGGACGCAGCGTGAAGGACCGCATTGCGCTTGCCATGGTCGAAGAGGCGGAGAAGAAGGGCCTGTTGAAGCCCGGCGGCACGATCGTCGAGCCGACCTCCGGGAACACCGGCGTTGCGCTCGCCCTCGTGGCCGCCGTGAAGGGCTACAAGTGCATCTTCACGATCCCCGACAAGATGAGCGCGGAGAAGATCCGCCGCCTTCAGGCGTTCGGCGCGGAAGTCGTCGTGACGCCGACGGCCGTGCCGCCCGACTCGCCGCAATCGTACTATTCGGTGGCCGCACGCATCGCAAAGGAGACGAAGGGCGCCTACATGCCCATGCAGTACCACAACCTCACGAACACGGAAGCCCACTACCGGTCCACGGGTCCGGAAATTTGGAGGCAGACTGAAGGCAAGATCACACACTTCGTCGCCGGGATGGGCACGGGCGGAACGATTTCGGGGACCGCGAAGTACCTCAAGGAGAAGAGCAAGAACAAGGTGCAGGTCGTCGGCATCGACGTAGAAGGGTCGATCCTCGAGAAAGCGTTCCACAGGCAGAAGTGGCGGTGGGAGGAGACGCGCCCGTACAAAGTCGAGGGGATCGGCGAGGACTTTGTCCCGAAGAATTTGCTCTTCAAGTACATCGACGATGTCGTGACCGTGAGCGACAAAGAATCCTTCCTGATGGGCCGGCGGCTCGCGCGCGAGGAAGGCCTTTTCTGCGGGGGCTCGTCGGGCTCGGCGGTGGCTGGCGCGCTGCGGTGGGCACGGGCGAAGAAACTGCCCAAGGGCGCGCTCGTTGTCGTGCTGCTCCCGGACGCCGGCGAGATCTACCTCTCCAAGATGTTCAACGACGAATGGATGGCCGAGCAGGGCTTCCTCGAAAAAGGAGGCTCGAAGTAATGGCACGGCGCCTCAAGGAAACTTCCAACCTGCGCTTCGCGACGCGCGCAATCCATGCCGGCCAGGAGCCTGACCCGCTCACGGGGGCCGTGACGGTGCCGATCTACCAGACGAGCACTTACGCGCAGCAGGCGCCCGGCGTCCACAAGGGCTACGACTACTCGCGCACCGACAACCCGACGCGCACGGCCTTGCACGAGGCGGTGGCGAGCCTCGA
>JBGQKI010000034.1:0-31901 GCA_041499475.1 Thermoplasmata archaeon | reverse complement strand
GCGCCGATGAAGGGGCGGCCGATGAGGGAGTACGTCGTCCTGCCCCCGCCGGAGCTAGCGGACAAGAAGAAATCCAAAGCGTGGGTCTCGAGGTCGCTCGAATATGTCGCGGCGATGCCCGCCAAGAAAGCCGGGAAGGCCAAGCGCAAGTGACGGCCAGCCATCCGCCGCTTATCGGCGGCGGTTGCGTGGTGACCGCGCGGCAAGGCGACTCCTGCGGGGCGGCCAAACGCGCGGCGGGGGCCGTCCCCAAAGACCTGATGCAATCGAAATGGCTTCAATCGCGTCGCCGCTTTCTTCCGTCAGGTAGGTGTGGCCCCTTGGGCAAACGTCGGCCGAGAAATACCCGAGGAAGGCCACCCCGTAGTCGTACCGAATCAGCGTCCGGCGCCAGCGGAGCCTGCACTCCGGGCAACGGGGGTTGTCAGGCTTCCCCAAACGTGGAACGGGAACCGAACCAGCCATCATCGTTTCTGGTACATCACCGTTATGAGATAAATGTTGCATGGCTCGACCCTGTACACGACTCGCAGATATTGGTTCTCGCTCAGCCATACGTTTCGTTCTCCTGTGTGTCGCAAAGTTCCGACCCGGATCAACTGCCGGACCTCGCTCTTGTGGATCCCGCGTTTGGCACGGCGGCGCGACGCGTGGATCGACCAGCGAAGGTGGCACCGGATTGACGACTCCCTTGGGGAAAATCGTTGGGCGGGCCCGGGGTCGTTCACGCCGGCTCTTGCCGTTTCTCATTATTGAGTTCGCGGCGAGGATAATCGCGCATGGGATGATGCATCAGCGGACCTCGCAGATCCGGTCGCGCGGGGCCGACTTCTTGCGGGGCTCGTGGAGCCCCGGCAACCGAACGGAAACCGCCCCGTCACCCGTAAAACTGGTCGAACTCGTAGTTCTCCCACGGCCGTACCCCGAGCACGATTTCCAGTTCGGGGGGCGTCAGCATGGGCTTGCGGTAGCGCAGCGCGTCGTCGATGGCGATCCGCGGGCAGGCCGTGCACACGAACGCGTCGGCCGGGTGGATGTCCACCACCGACGGGTCGAAGTTGGCCAGCGCGAACACGGCGGCCTCGCGCCCGTGGTCCTCGATGAGCTTCTTCGTGCGCCGGGCTTCGTCCATCCGCATCTGGCCAATCTTGGTGCCGACGAGGATCCCAAAGCGCCGGGCGTCGAGCGCGCGGCCAATCGTCGCGTAGCGCTGCCGCAAGAACCGGTCGCGGAAGTCGGCCATGTCGAGCACCTCGCCCGTGAACGGGTTCGCGGCGATGACAGGCTTCTTGGAACCCATCGCGACGCCGAGCGGGTGGAACACGCCGGACCCCACGAAGAGGAACGAGTTCACCTGGTCCTCGACTTCCTGGGCGCTTGTGAAGTTGCACCCGAGCACCTGGCCGGCAAACGTGAGCCTGCGGTCCCCGCGCCCGAGGTACACCTTGACGCCCCTCGATTCGAGGAACGCGGTGACCGCGTCGATCGCGGGCGCGTGCTGGGGATTGGTCATGAGGCCAACGGGCCCCTTGAGCATCGGCAGCGCCTTTTCGACGGCCGGGATCGGGTCGACGGTCGAGGGGGCCGGGACGAAGAAGGTCGGTAGCTTGGCCGGCACCGAGGGCATCCGCGTGTGGCCGATGTGCACGATCGCCTGCACGCCCATCGGCTCAAGGTCGCGCTCGACGAGGTCGCAGGCGCCGAAGCACGGGTCGGCCGACACGATGCACGTGGCACCCGTCCAACCCTCGATCATGCGGGAAAGCGCGTACCCGTCGGTCTTGAGGCCCTCGGGGAGCTGCAGGCCGATGGTCTTGAAGTTCCCCTCCTTCACGAAGTGCACCGCCTTGGAGAGGTCGAGCTCGTACTGCGAGCCAGTGCGGTAGAGGAACTCGGACTCCGTGGGGACGCCTCCAGGTGAGCGCTTGCGACTTGCCTTCCGGCAAAGAACGTTTCGCCAGAGGGAAGGAGCCTCACGCTCAAGGCTTCACGGAAAACCCGTCCGCCACGCGGACCCGGAACCCGTGCGCCTCGCCGCCGGTTTGGGCGCTTGCGTCGACAATCGCAAGCGTCACGAGCGCCCACAGCGGCGCGCCCGTCATTTGGGAGAGCTTCTGCGCGCCGGCCTCGTCCATCTTCGAGACGAGGAACACGGAGCCGCCGAGCTTTGCGCCGGCGAGCTTGATGGCCAACATCGCGGCCTTGAGCGTGGCGCCAGACGAGAAGAGCGAGTCGACAAACCAGTAGGTCTTGCCTTCGTCGAGCCCATTGAACGAGAGGTTCGATTCCGAGTAGCCGGTCTTGCGGCGCACCACGATCTCGCCGGGCACCTTGTACTCCTTCTTGCGCGCGATGTGCAAGGGCGCGTGGATCTCCTTGGCAAAGTCGAAGGCAAGCGGGATGCCCATCGCTTCGACGGTGATTACGCCGCTTACGGCCTTCGCAACCGCACGGTCGGCGAACGGCAGGTCCACGCAGGCGGAAGCAAGCGCCGTGACGAAGCTGGCGTCGAGCGAAGGGAACCCGTCGAGGACGGGGTGCGTGACGTAGGCGTAGTCCCCCATCGCCACCACTTGCGCGGAAGCAAGCTCGGTCTTGAGGCGCGCCTTGGCGGCCTTGCCTGCGTCGGAAAGCGGCGCGGAAATCGAGGGCATGGAAAGCGCACCACGAGGCGAGCGGTAAATAACCTTGCGGGGAGCGCGCGGCTTGCAAAGTGGGGCTCAGACGATCTTGACGCTCGCCGGGTCGAATTTGAGGGTCGGGAACTTCGGGTCCATGTCCTCAAGGGCCTCTTGCACGATATCGGCAACGACGAGGTTCCGGTACCACTTCTTGTTCGCCGGCACAATGTGCCAAGGCGCCCATGAGGTGCTGCACTTCGAGAGCACGTCCTCGTAGGCCTCACGGTAGTCCTTCCAGTGGGCGCGCTCGGTGAGGTCGGCGGGGTTGAACTTCCAGCGCTTGTCCTTCTCGCGGACGCGCTCCTCGAGCCGGCGCTTCTGCTCTTCCTTGGAGATGTGGAGGAAGACCTTCACGACGCGCACGCCTGCAAGGCCGAGGTGGCGCTCGAACTCGTTGATGATCTCGTAGCGGGCCGACCAGACCTCCTTGGGAAGGAGCTCGTGCACCCGCACCACCAGGATGTCTTCATAGTGCGACCGGTTGAACACCCCGATCATGCCGCGCGGGGGGACGCGCTCGGCGATGCGCCAGAGGAAGTCGTGGGCGAGCTCTTCCTTCGAGGGCGCCTTGAACGAGCTGACCTCGACGCCCTGCGGGTTGACGTCGCGCATCACGCTCTTGATCGTGCCGTCTTTCCCGGAGGTGTCCATCCCTTGCAGGACAATCAGGAGCGCCTGCCGGCCCTCGGCATAGAGCCGCTCCTGCAGCTTGGCGATGCGCCCCAGCTTTTCGTCGAGCTTCGCCCACACCGCGTCGGGGCCCTTGAATGAGCCTGTGTCCTCCTCGTCGTACTGCTTGAGGTCGACTTTCGAGCCCGGCTTGACTTGGAAGTCTTCGGCCTTCATCGCAGTTTCACTCTCCGCTTTGCGCCCCGCGGCTCGCGGGTTTCAAGGTCGTGGAGCATCGCCGCGCACGCTCCGGCGTCTTCGAGCCGCACGATGAACCCGTCCACGCCAAGCTCGCGATAGAACCACAGGGTGTTGAAGTCGCCGTCCGATTCGAGCAGGACGAGCACCGTCCCCCCGGCCCGCTCGAAGGCGCGCGTGAGCTGCAGGAGCGCCCGCACGAAGGAGGGCGGGGGCGTGCCGGCCTGGTCGGCGACCCCGGGTGCGCCGGCGCCTTCGCGCATGAGGGCCTTGTAGAAGCGGTCGGCCCGGACGATGATCCCGTCCTGCTCCTCGGCGAACTCGACGTTGTAGAGCAGGCCCGAGGGGTTGCGCAGTTCGGAGAAAGCCAAGGTGTGGGGCGAATGCCCTCCCGAGAGGCCCGCGGCGCGCATCGCGATGCGGAGTGCGTTGGCGTCGGGCGCCGCCTTCACGAAAGGGGCAATGATGTGGATGTTGGTCGCACCGACGGAGGCCGCCGCGGAGGCGACCAGGCGCAACTCTTCCATCGCGGCGCCCATCACGCGCTCGAGTTGGGCCGGCGAGGCGGCGGCCTCGGTGAGCTCGCGCATCGCCTCGTAGGCGTCGGGGTCGAGGTCGGAGAGCTCGACTAGCACGGCGCGCGGGAACACCTCGACGGCCGCCCCCGCAAGCGAAGCCGCAAGCGAAGCCGCAAGCGCTCCGCGCCCGTCGGAGCCGCGCGACCACTTCGCGAGGTCGAGGACGATCCCGGCATGGGGAATGTGCCGCGCATCGGCAGCGCGCGACCCTGCCGGCAATTCGACGAAGAGGCTCGCGCGAAGGACGGGGAGCAATTTTGCCTTCGGCGGGGCGGCGTCCCTCGCGCGCGTTTCTCGCGCTGGGCCGAGGGACCGAGTCGGGGTTGGAGCCGTGGGCGCGGGCGCTTCGGCCTTCGGCGGCGCGGGCGCGATGGGCGCAGCGGCCGCCAGGGGCACCGCGGCTTCGGCCGCCTGGACGGCCTCGATGTAGCGCTCGGCGTGCTCGGCCTCGCTCGGGGCCGGCACCGGCGCCTCGAGCGGGACGACTTGGAGGAAGAAGATCTGCCCCGCCTGGATAGCCCACTCGACCGCGACCGGGCTGCCGACCAGCCGCTCGAGTTCGAGCGCGGAGCGCACGAGCTCCTCGACCTGGAGCCTCGAGAGTTTGGCGCGCCCGAGACGGTCGGCGGGAAGCTCCCGCCGGACCATCGCGCCCTGGGGCCCAAGGGCGTACTCCCACCCCTGCTCAGCCTCTTCGGCGCGCACCTGGGCGGGGTCCTCCCGCTTCACGAGGTACCGGCTCGCGCTGAACTTGCCCTCGGTGAGCGCTTCCTGGAACCCCCACACCGCTTCGACGAGCAGCGCGCCCGACTCGTTCGGCGCGTGGGAGAACAAGACCCCTGACACCTCAGCGGGCACCGTCTCGGTGATGAGGACGGAAGGCGCGCCCTCCTCGAAGGCCATCCCGTAGTGGCGCATGGCTTCGAGGTTCGTCGGATCGAAGGCCGACGCCCAGCAGGTCTTGAGGCGCGGTTCGATGTCGGAAAGCCGCGTCAGGGCGACCGCGCGCTCGAGCGGCGCGCTCGAAAGGCGGAGGTCCACGGGGCACGCGCGCAGGGTCACCGCCTTGCCAACCGTACGGTCGCCGAGCCCCAGCGCCTTGCACCCGCTTTCGATGTCGAGCATGATGTGCCTGGGCACTTGGGTGTCAAGGATGAGCTTGCGCATCTCGGTGGAGATCGCTTCCATGGGCAAGGTACGCGCCACGAGCCGCTTCTCGAGGGAGGGGAGCAGCAGCTTGAGGTGCGTGTCCCGCACGAGGTCGCCGAAGGTCTTGCGCAGCACGACAAAACCGTCGGGGACGGCGAACCCCTTGCGTCGCGCCATCGCCAGGAGCGCCACGCGCTCCCCGGTGAGGTGTGCGTGGTCGCTCTCCACGCGGTCGAGGGCGAAGGCGTGGTAACCCAAGGCTAACCCGCGCGCGAAAACGGGAGGTGCGCTATTGGACTTTGGGATGGCCCCAGGTGCGCGCCGATCAGGAAACGTAGAAATTAGAGCCTCGCCGCTCGAACCTGCATGGCCGAAGAGGACAAGCGCGACGCCGCCGCCGAGCGCAGGTTCGGCCGCCGCGCGACGATCGCCGTCTTCGCGGTGGCCGCCCTCGCCGTCAGCGCGGCCGGACTTGCCGCCGTCTCGAACCGGCCGAACGACCACCGCTACCTCTTTACGGCAACCTATGGCAACCAGAACGGGGTGCCTTTCACGCTCCTGCTCGCCCTCCCCGGCGAGCCGGAAATTCAAGCGCAGTGGCGCATCCTTGGCAACGCGACGGCCGAGGTGGCCACATCGCTCTACGGAGGGGTGCTCCGCGTCTCAGCATCGAGCAACATATCGGTCGTGGCCCAACTTGCGACCTGGAAGGACCTCAACATCGATTTCACCACGCAAGGCATGAACGACGGCGGCCGTCCGGCCGTGCGCGTTGACCTCGACTCTGCCGGCGTTTCCCTCGGTTCGACGATGCGGCTGATGTTCTCGAAAACCGACCCGCAGTGGACGGTCGAGCGCGCGGTCAACGGCGACCTGGTCGAGGGGTGGAACACGGTGGAAGTCCACGAGACAAAATTCGTTACACCGTCCCGGTAGGGGGGCGCGCGGTTACTTGACGAGGTTCGCCCCGCGGGTCACGATAATCCGGCAGGGCGTGGGCAACTTGTAGGCGGCCTTGCGGAGCGCGAGCTTGGCCGATGCGAAATTCGCCGCAGGGGCGTTCAGCGTGATCAGCCGCGCGCCGGGTTCGACGCGCGCCGCGGTGCCCACGGGCTTTCCAAATGCGCGGCGCATGCCTTGCGAGATGCGGTCGGCCCCGGCGCCCGTGGCGACCTTGTTCTCGCGAAGGACATGGTGGGGGAAGACATTGACTTGGAGGTGGAAGCTTTTCTCGCCGAGCTTCAGGAGCACGCGGCCGGCGGCAACGCGCGCCGACTCGAGCGCGATGTGGCGGATTTGGCAGAGCTCCTCGGCAATGAGCTGGAGCTCGACGTCGAACTTGCCGTTCACGTCGCCCATGTGGTACTGGGTGATGCGGTCGTGGGGCACGCCGCCCATGTACTCGCGGCGCGTGTAGGCCTGACCCACGACGCGCCTGTACATGCGGCCTGGCTTGCGTGGCATGAGGGCACTTCCCCGGAGGGCTTTGCGGCGATGCCAAGACCTCTTCTTAAAGATTGCCCGGGCCCGAAGGCGTGCTGGATGAGGCTGGCCCGGGCCCGCTATCCGAGGGCGGCGCCGCAGGAGGGGCAGGCGTCGGGGCCCTCGGCTCTTGGGGCTTCGACGCGGGCGTAGCAGCTCGCGCAGAACCAGTCGTCGTCGTTCACTTTGGAAGGGTCGATGCCCTGCGCGCGCAGCGCTAAGGCAAAGCGCTCGTGTTCGACTTCCGCGCGGTCAACCGCGCTGGGGTCAAGGACCCGGTATGAGAGCCAGAGGAAAGGCGCGACCCACCCGAGGAAGATGAGGTCGCCGAGGTTCGCGTGGGTCCACAAAAGCGCTGGCCCGCCGTAGTGGTGGCCGGCTTCTATGATGACGAACATGCGCAGGAGGTTCGCGACATAGGCAAGTGCAACGCCTGCGGCGAGCAGCGCGCCGACGCGCCCTGTGAGCCGCGGGTAGTCGGTGAGCACGAGTGCGACAAACGCGGCGATGAAAATCGCCATGGAGTAGAGCCCCGAACACTGCGTGGCGATGTGGACTTGGCTTTGGCCACCGGTCGTGAGGTCCGGGTACCAAAGGTCGTTGCTCGACGAGAACACGTGCACGCCGAAGGCGTTGAGGAGCCAGTCGAGTTGCGGGGTCACAAGGGCCGCAGTGTATTCGTCGACGCTGCCCGAAGCGTCGTGGCCGAGCCGGATGAGGAGCAGGGGGACGCCGAAGATCAGGCTGAGCGCGCCAAAGAAGAGGACGAGGAAGTTGCGTTCACGCGAGAGCGAGCGCGGCAGGAACGGGTACGCGATAAGCGAAGCGCCAAACCCGAGGACGGCAAAGTCGGCGGAGAGCAGCTTGGGGGTCGAGGAGAGGTATGCGTTGAAGAGTAAGTCGAAGATAACGACCCCGGCGCCGAACAAGGCGAGGAGCCTGTCGAAGCGGCCGTGCTGCGTCAAGCGTGCCATGATACGGTCGGCAAGCGTGGGCACGGCGAGGCGCGCCGGTTGGGCGGGGCCGCGGGCCCTTTCGGATCCCGGGCGCACGCCGAGTGCGTGCTCGATCGAGGGCGCAAGGAAGAGGAAGACGCCGACGGTGAGTAGCCCGCCGCCCACCCAAAAGAACGCGGGGTGCTGGATCACGAGTTTGGGCGCGACGAGGACGAAGGCAGCGCCCTGGAACATGAGGGCTGCTGCCACGACTTGGACGCGTTTGGCGCGCCGCGGGTTCGCGGTGGTCCACGCGGCCGCTCGGAGCAGCGCGCCCTTGACCCCCGAGGGGTTCGCCGCCTGAGCCATCGGGCCAAGCTTGGAGCGCTTCAAATAAACCCTTCCGCGGCAGGAGCGGTGCCGCGGCCGGTCGCTTGGCGCTTTGCCGATGCCAAGTCAAGCTGAGTGCCAAGGCGCCCCGTCCAGAGCGCATAGGCGTGGAGCGATATGCGGGGAAAACCCCCTCGATATCCAGGTTCGGGGTCACCATGATGTTTAAGGTCGCCGCGTGGGGGCGGGCGCACGGTCATGATCATTTCCACGGCACGCCAGGCACGGGGGCGCGCCGCTATCCAAGGACCAGCCTTTCGACTTCGCCAGGTGTCGATTAATTTCATCCCGCCACCCCGCGCCCGCCCCATGGAGAACGTTTATCAGAGTGGCCCCTATCTCGCCCAAAAGGGGGCCTTCCACGCCGGCACAACTTCAGCTAACGCACCGCGAAGCAGCACTTCTCAGACGCACCCTGGAATATGCGATTGAAAACTGCGCGCCCGATGACGAGCCCGTAATTTCGAACTTCCTCGAGCGGATGGACGGCGACCGAGGCCTCGAGTTCGAGTACGAGGAATCGAGCGTCCTGCGTGACATCCTCCAGTTTGCCGCGGACACGGGCCCCGTGGGCAACAGCAACGTGTTCGACTCGCTGATCTCGAAAATCTGACCTCCGCGGGTGCTTATCCCCAGGAGCCTTTCCCGCCCGGCCGAGCGGACGCGTTGACGGGGCGGCGGGGGTGGGCGAATGGCGCTTGTGCAGCGGCTGAGCGTTGCCTTTGGCGCGCAGGGTGCGGGCGCCGCCACCAACAGGCGGCTCGGGTACGCGGCGGCGCTCGGGGCCGCCGCCCTGGGGGGCCTCATCCCCGTCTTTGGCAAGCAGTACCTCACCGACCTCGACCCCTTGGTGACGGCCGGCTTTGCAAACCTGATGGCAGGCCTCGTCATACTGCCGCTTGCGCCAACACCCCCCTTCAAGGGCGGCGACCGGTGGCGGCTCGTGTTGATCGCCCTTGCAGGCGCGGCGGCCGCACCTATCCTCTATTGGCAGGGACTGCCGGCGACCTCCGGATCGGAAGCGGCGATGCTGATGAACATCGAGACGGTGTTCACGATGACCCTTGCAGTCGCGGTGCTGCGCGAACGGGCGGGGATTACCGAGGTTGCCTGCGTCGTTGGAATCGTCGTGGGGGCCGTCGCGCTGACCACGAGCCTCAGCGGCGCGCTCGACCCCGCCCATGTGGCGGGCAACCTGCTCATCGTGGGCGCGACCGCCCTGTGGGCGATCGACAACAACTTGTCGACGGGGCTCTCGCGGCGCAATTCGCCCCAAGCCGTGGCCGCGTGGAAAAACGTCGTGGGGGCGGGCCTCGTGGTGGCGGTTGCCGTCGCGCTTGGCAGGGACTTGGCAGCCGTGCCCTCGCACTTCGTCGGGCTCCTGCTTGCAGGAGGGCTCGGCACCGGCGTCTCGCTGACGCTCTTCTACCTCGCGCTGCGCCACATCGGAGCCTACCGCACTTCGGCGGTGTTCGGGCTGGGCGGCGTGTTTGGCGCGGCAGCCGCATTCTTGGTCCTTGGCGAGCGGCTCTCCCTCGTACAGGTCGCAGGCGCCGGCCTTATGGTGGCCGCCGCGGTGGCACTCGCCCTCACGCACCGCGAACCGGTGCCGCAGGCACCCCCGGCTTAGCACGGCTCGCTGCGGGCGGGCAAGGTTTTTTTTGGTCGGCGGCATTCGCACGGGCGGGGCAAGGCGTTGCTGCCGGGCAAGTCGAGCGCACTGGCCGCGGCCTTGGCTATCCTTGCCGCATCGGTTCTCTCGGGGTGCCTCGGCGGGGTCTCCGGCGGGACCGTCGGTTCCGAAGCCCGCGACTTTGTTTCGGACAAGTACCCGAAGCTCATCGTCGAAGTCGATTGGATGGTCGAGAACGGCAAGAGCTTCCAGCCCTCCGGGGCGGTGCTCGCGTTCCTCAAGCAGCGGTTGGACGAACGCCTCAACAAACCGGGCGGCGTCACCGTGTCGCTTGGCAACGAGATCCAAGCGGCCAAGTCGGCGTATGGGACGGCCGACCTGCGCGAGGTCGAATCCAAGGAGCGCAGCACGCACACGAGCGGGGACACGGCCTCCATTTGGATCGTGTTTGCCACGCGATCGGCCGACGCCGCGACGGGCAGCGGCCAAGTGATCGGAATCGCCTACTCCGGTTCTTCGGCCGCCGTCTTTGGCGCCACGGTCGAGGACCACGCAACGTTCCTCGTTGGCGCCGACTTGATCGAGAAGGTCACGGTGGTGCACGAGGTCGGCCATCTGCTCGGACTTGTGAACGGCGGGACACCGATGGTGACGCCCCACGAAGACACGGCGCACCCGCGCCATTCTACGAGCACCCACTCGGTGATGTACTGGCAGGTCGAAGGGACAGACGTCATCTCGCTGCTCTCCGGAAACGGGGCCCCGGACAATTTCGACAGCAACGACATCGCCGACTTGCAAGGAATCGGCGGCAAGTGAGGGGCAAAGGACGGGCGGAGGGCCTGCAGGGGCGCTAGCCGCGGGGCGCGCGCCGCGGGACGAGGCGCTTAAGGCGCTCCCCGAGGGCGGCGGGCTTGGGCAGCTTCGTCAAGATCGGGCGGACCCGAGCCCGGAAGGGAGGGGAGACCACGGTCCCCATTCCCACCGCCGCCACGAGAAGCACGAGGACGAGTGCGGCGCTTCCGGCCGCGCCGAGGCCAAGCAGGCCGCCGCCGACGGCGCCCGCGGGGGCGGTCGTGTTGTTCCAATAGCCGAGGCTGATGACAACGGTGTTCATCACGATATCATGAACCGGGTGTTGCTGCAGCAGCGGCCGCTTGTACCCCCAGACCGGCTGCGCGGCGATCGTGCGCACGACCTCGATGCCCGCCACGACGATGCCGAAAACGGAGTAGTTCCCGTCGAGCTGGTGCTGCGGGCCGTCGCAGATGTAGAACTGCGATGAGGCCGAGTCGGGGCTGCTGGAGCGGGCCATCCCAAAGGCGCCGTCTTCGTGCGTCAGGTTCGCGTTGATTTCGAGCGGGATGGTGTGGCCGGAGCCCCCCATCCCGTCATTGTACGGGTTGTTGTCCTTGGTGTTCGGGTCGCCCGTCTGGATGACGAAGTTGTCGACGATGCGGTGGAACTTGATGCCGTCGTAGAAGCTGGAGGTGGAGAGGTTGATGAAATTCGACGTCGTGATGGGCGCGCCCTGCTCGTAGAGCATCCCGACGATCACGCCGAAGTTGGTGTCGATCGTCACGGTCGCATTGACCCAGTTGGCGACCTCGGCCCCTGGGTCTGCGCGCGCGGTCGGTGCGGCCGCCCCCGGCGATAGCGTAACGGCGAGCATCGAGAGCGCGGCGAGGAGGGCTCGTGCGCGGGTCACGCGTTCCGCACAAGCAGACCGCCTGAAGAAGCCTTCGCGCGGGCGCCGACCGGGGGACGGGCCGCCCGCCTGCCGCCGAGGCGGACTGGGCACCGGCGGGCGCTGGCGAGGCGGAGTGGGGCCATCTGTCCGCGGCAGGCCTCACTCGTCTTCGCCGTGGTCGGCGACCGGCCGGCCAATCTCGAGAGCCCCCACGACCTCGCTCGGGCTCGAAGGCAGCGCGCGGGCGATCTCGTCGGGGTGGACGCGGATCTTCGCGGCGAGCCCCTTGGCGATGTCGGTCCCCTTGGTCTTTCCCGGGGCGATTGCGAAGGCCGCATCGCAGTGCTTTGCGATCGCCGCCGACGGCGCACACATCGCCTTGCGCTCGCCCTTGACCGTGAGGCCCCCAATCGCCGCCTCCAGTTTTACGTGGCGGATGGTGTTGCGCTTCCCGCGGATCACGAACGCGCCGCGGCTGAGCGCTTCGCCCGACTCCGGAGTCTTCGAGACCTGGTCGGGCGTCACCCAGAACACCGAGGCCTCCGCCGCGCCCGACGCCCACGCGCGCGACATGATGGCGGCAAACGCGCAGGCCTCGGCAAGCGTGGCCTCGCCGATCTCGTTTTCGCCTTCCTTGCGCTTGATCACGACGCTGGGGGCGCCGTGGATGTCGGCGTGCGCGTAGCGGTCGCCGGACTTGAGGTACTTCTTGACGAGCTGGTCGTTGGTGCCCGCGTCGCGCCCGGCGACGACGAGGTTGCCCTCGCTGGAGAGGAACCACCGGAACCGTTCGAACCACTCGCGCTTCTTGGGGATCGGCGGGATGAGCGGCCCGGAGCGTTCGGCGGCCTCTTGGGCGTGCGCGGCGGCGACGCGGCCCTGCCGCGCCTGCTTGCGGCGCGCGGTTTCGAGCGCGGCCTGCGTCTCCTCGAGAGCGGCCTGCGCGCCTTTCATCCGTTCTTTGGCGCGCGACGCCGCACGGTAGTAGGCTTGCGCGACCTCGTTGACGGTGGCCCCGACCTCGATTTCGGCGCGGTGCGAGGCGCCGTCCGGCGTCTTCAGGTCGACAAGGATCGCGCGGCCCGAGGGCGCGACCTCGGGAGCGGCGGCCTCTAGGCCCGCGCGGCGCACGAGGTCCGCGAGCTGGCGCGCGGAGCCGCCAGGCTTTGCAAGGCGCAAGAACATCTCGACCTGCGGGTAATTCGCGTAGACCGCCTCGGCGGCGCCAAGCGCAGCCGTGACCTCCTTCTCCAGGTCGGCGACGGCCCGCTGCTGCTGGACCTCGACGCGCACGAGCCTTGCTATGTTGTCGTCCGATTCGCGCGTGGCTTCCTCGGAGGCCTTGGGCGCCTTGGGCGCGGACGGCGCCTCGAAATAGGCGTCGAGGAGTTCGCTCATGGAGGGGAACGTGCGCGTCGGGCTCGTCCCCCAACGCTTCTGCGCAATCGGCGCGAAGTCCACCATGGTCTCGCCTTCGAGTAGCGCAACCGGGAGCGGGGAGACTTCGGCTTCGCGCAGGATCTCTTCGAACGCCTTGGCAACCAGCGCCCACTGGCCGTCGCTCAGCGACTTCGCGTCGCCCTTCCCCTCAATGCTGGCGCGCGCAAGGGCTTCCGCCGCAAGCCCCGGCCCGAGGCCGGCGCGGGTCGAAAGCGCCCGGGCCAAATCCAAACCCTCCACGGCGGCGGCCTTGGCCATGCCCTCCGCCCCAAGGGTTCGGGGGTCAGGCCCTTTGGCCGGCCCGACATAGGGCTGCTTGGGCAGCACCTTCCGTTCCTTGAACAACTTCGGTTTGGCCACGACGGCGATGACCCCCGCCTCAATGAGCGCCACGGCGCCGTCGGGCAGCAGCTCCGTCACGAGGTCGAACTGCTCGCCGGCGCGGGCGAAACGCATGAGCACGATCCGGTCGAAGCCGACTTGCTCGATGGACTCGACCGTGGAGTTCGCAAGCCTGCGGCGCGCGGCCATCGCAAAAGTCGAGGGACGCTCGGGCACCTCGAGGGCGCGCCGCGTGAGGTGGACGCGGCGGCCGCCGAGCAGGAGGAGGTTCGCCTTTCCGACCCCCCCCCGCGCGTTGAGCTTGAGGAGCACATCGTCGGGCGCGAACTGGTGGACCTTGTCGACGAAGGCGCCCTTGAGCGAGGCGTTGAGCTCGCGCGCAAGGACGAACACATCCAACGCGGAGAGCGTCTCCCGGCGTTTCATCGGGCGACCACCCGCCCGCCTCATTCAAAAACCCTTGGCTGGCCGCCGCGGCCGTGCCGGCCACCCGGGATAGGGGCAAGGCTCAAATCGGGCCCGCACTTTGCGCGCCCTGCGCCGCCGTGGCTAAGTGGTATAGCGACTCCTTGGTAAGGAGTAGGTCGCGAGTTCAATTCTCGTCGGCGGCTCTTCTATTCCTTTGCCTCCACTTTCGGTCTCGGGGGGGCGCCCGGCGACCTTCGTCGCGGCCGGTAAGCGCCGCAAAGGATCTCGTCGTGATCTCTCGCCGCGTTGCCTTCGAATCCATCGAACCCGATCAGCATATCAAAGAACGGATCGATCTCGCCGGGAGCAAGCACGGGCCTCTGGGGCTCGGGGACCCAAGCTACCAACCGCAGAAAAGGCTCTGCAAGCGCCTCTACCGTTTCTCCTTGCGCGAGTCTTCTTAGCCTTTCACGCGAGAGCACCCACTGGGCGGGCGTGAGCGTTCGCTTCTGCGCGGGCGCGACGCGGATCGTGGGCATCGATCCAAAACCGTGCCTACGCGCTTTTCAGATTTTCCGTAATTGTGATTTGGGGAGCGCCGAGCAAACCCAAAGGAACCGTCTCAGGGGGTGCGTCGTTAGGGAGTCCCCTCCGTTCGACCCTCGGCGGGCCCGCGAGTCCAAATCTCCCCCACGCAACGACCTTCTACGCCGACCCACTCCCAAGCAAGACGGCCCGCTTACCCGGTGCACGGGAATCCCGGCACGTATGTTCGGCCGGTTCGGCCCTCGGCCCCGTCCTTCTGATGTACCGGAACGTGGTACCATAGGAATAATTATGTAGCGCCATAATCAATGTTATGGTAATGATCTTCGTTGACAGGCGGGAAGAGTTGGCGGCGCTCCGGAGCGCCGTTGACCACGGTCCTTCCCTCATCCGCCTATTCGGGCGGCGGCGCCTTGGCAAGACGGAACTCCTCGTGCGGCTGTGCCAGGAACGGAATGGAGTCTACCTCTTGGCCGACGAGGCCGAATCCTCGCTCCAGGTACAATCGCTCTCCGACCAGCTTTCGCGCGCTCTCTCTCAACCGCCCGTACCCACGCCGACATGGGACGCCTTCCTCGGGCAACTTGAGCAACTCGGGCCGCGAGTCGTTGTCATCGATGAGTTCCAGCGGCTACTCAAGCGGCCCCACGCCGCCGAATCCCGCCTCCAGCACCAGTGGGACGTGGGTTTCAGCAAGCGCGGCCCTTCGATCGTCCTTTGTGGCAGTAGCGTGGGGATGATGCGGAGGCTCACGCGCCGTCCATCGGCCCCTCTCTACGGCCGACTGGCGGCCGATCTGCAGCTGAGGCCTCTTGGCTTTGCAAGCGTCCGGCTCCTCCACCACGGCCTCCCCGAGCAGGACCGCGTCCGTCGGTTCGCGGTCTTCGGCGGCACACCGTTCTACCAGCAGTTCGCCGTGGGGCGGAGCCTGGAGGTGTCGGTGAGGTCCGCGTTCCTTTCTCGGGGGGCTCCACTCATTGACGAGCCGCTCAACCTGCTCCGAATGGAGGTCAGCACCCCCGACCGGTACCACTCGATCCTCCAGGCCATCGGGGGAGGGACGCACGACCTCGCGGCGCTGGAGTCGGCCCTCCAGGTTCCGTCGGGCCGGCTTTCTCCCTACATCGCGCTCCTGCGGGACGAACTCTCGTTGATCAAAGCGGAAACCCCCGTCGGCGGGGGGCGGCGCCGGGGGCGGTACATCTTTTCAGATCCCTTCTTCGCGTTCTATTACCGGTTCATACCCAGGGTTCGGCCCCTCGTCGAGTCGGGGAACGCGTCCTTGGCGCTCGACACGATCCGTCAGGGACTTGAGGCGCACGTGGGGCTGATGTTCGAGCGCGTGGCAGCGGAGGCGCTCCGCGCGCTGAACGGCACCGTCTGGAAGGGGGTTCCCATCGAGTTCGAGGAGCTCGGGCGGTGGTGGAACCGGCAGGGCATGGAGGTCGACCTGGTCGCCCGCGGCGGGCCCGAGATCCTGGTGGGCGAGGTCAAATGGGGCTCCGGGCCCCTCAAGCCGGCGGCCCTCTGGGCGCTCGAAGGGAAGGCGCGCCTGTTGGAGGGGACCGGCAGGCGACCCGTCCGGCTCGTGTTTGTGGCCCGCGACGGTTTCACGCAGGCGATGCAGCGGGCGGCAAGAGAACGGGGAGCGGTGCTCCTCGACTTGGCGGACCTCTCGTCGATCGTTGCCCGTGCGGGCAAGAAGCGATGAAGCACTGGGGTACGACCGGACCCAGAAGACAGCAGCCAATGTGTTGCGGTGAAGGGTCGGTCGCCGCGCGACCGCGGTTAGGCCGATTCGTATCGTGCCGGCCCCTCTGCGGCGACCTGCTCGAGCGCCGCAGCCCGCAGCATCTCGACGAGCCTCGCCGCGTCTACGACCTCGATCCGGTCGTCCGTGCTCGTGTTCGAAAAGGCGCACGAGTAAACGAGCGCGCGGTCGGCGCCGCCTTCGTGGATGAGGTCCTTGGCGGCGAGCAGGATCCGTTCGCTCGGGTAGTCCCGCCAGGCGGCGCTCACGACCAGCACGCGCTTGCCACCGCGCGTCGCGATGAATCCGAGGTTCGGGTCGTCCGGCCCGGGCGGCCTAACGCCGTAGCCGTCGCGGACAAGGGTGGTCCGCGCGATCGCGACGAACCCCGCATGCTCGAGCGAAGTGGCATCCGCGATCCAAATCCCAACGAGGGCTTCCGCGCGCGCGCGGTCGAATTGCCCGAGCCGGTAAAGCTCGTCGCCGTCGCGGACCCGGTCGCGCACTTCGCGCGTGCGGTCGAATTCGGGACGCAACTGCAGGAAGTCCTTGAGGCGGGCCACCTCGCGCGCGGCGGCCTGCGCGGCAGGCGAGACCTCGCGGGCGCGCTCGACGGCCCGCGCTGCCACGGGCACCGCCTTTTCGAGTCGCCCTTCGGCGAGCAGCCCCCGCGCTTCATCGAGCAATCTGCCCGCCTCCGCGTCCTCGACGCCCAGCGCCGCGCTTGCGGCCGCCGAAGCGTCGGCGGCTTCGATCATCTCGCGTACGCGCGGCAGGGCCGCGAGCAGGTCGCCAGCGGCCGCCACGAGCTGCTCGGCCGCGGGCACGTCGCCCGAGGCCCGCTCCCTCGCGGCCTCGTCGGTAAGCTTCAGCAGCTCGGCCGCGGCGAAGCCCTTCTTCTGTTCAGCTAGCGCGGAGGCGCGTACTTCCTCGAGCGCGGCCCCCAGCCGCCCCGCGCGCGCGATCTGCGCCTCGACAACTTCGAGCGCCGTTTGTGCACTGTCGTACTGACCTCGCCGGAGCATCTTGGCGGTCGCCTCGATTTCCTTGCCCATGCCCTCCGCGGCCTTGGCGGCGGGGTCGCCGGCCCGCGCGTCCCTTGCCGCCGCAAGCCGGGCGCGCAAGTCCGCGGCGCGCGCGCCCGTCCGGCCGAACTCGCGCCAGGAGACAGCTCCCCAGGCGACCGCAGAGAGGCCCAAGGCGAGGGTGGCGAGCGACAACACCGACGCCCCCGGCGGCGCAGTCCTTCCGACCTGGGCCCACCGGTGCCCGAGGTCGGGGCCGCCGGATTCGCGCTCGCCGCCGTGCGTGGTCGAGATCCGGACCCACTCGCCCACGCGCCCCGTGGCCGGCGTGTACCCGGTCACATTGAACTGGATGTCGGAACCCTCGAAGCGCACGTAGCGGTACGGCCAATCCACGAACTCCGACGGGTAGAGCGCAACGACGCGGCCATCGACAACGAGCGGGTCGCCCGGCGCCACGCCGGGGTAGCCCCCGGCGTCGAGCTGGCTAAACGCCTGCGGCGTCAACACCGCACACGCGCACGGCGCGGGTGGCGCGCGCGCAGGCGAGAGCAGCGCGACCACCACAATGAGGAGCCCAAGCGCAAGCGGCGCTGGCCCCATGAACTCCTTGCGCATCGGCTCCGCGAGCGCGCGCGGTTGCTTAAAGGTCGCGCGCGCCCGGAGCAAGGCGGGGCAGCGGGATGCGGCTCCGACGGGCGTGCGCTCGTGGAACGTCCCCCCTGACTTTGGAGGCCGCCGCCAGGATCACCACGATGCCGGCAAGGATGATCAGCGATGCCGCGAGAAAAACGAGGACGTACGGCAGCCGCTGGGCGAGCAGGCCGCCAAGGAGCGACCCGATGATCGAGCCCGCGCCGATCGCCGCGTTGTAGAGCCCCATCGCCTGGGCCTTGGCGTTCGACGGCGCGAGCCTGGCGGCGAGCACCGAGCTCGACACATTGATGAACGCCCACGAGGCGCCCGCGGCCGCGTTCAGCGCGAGCAATGCGAGGAGCACGCCGAGGTTCCCGGTGCCCATCAACGCCACGGCGACGGCGAAGAGCGGGTAGATGACCAGCCGCGTCCCGGCCGCTACCGCGAGCAGCGCGCGCGGGGCGGTGTTGTCGCAACGCCTTCCGGCGTAGAGGTAGAGGGCCGCAGCGATCGCAGAGTTCGAGAGGTACACCCAAAAGATGAGCGCCTGGGCAAGGCCCGCCTCGGTGAGCAGGAAAACGGGCAGGGGCGCATTGAACACGAGGAACCCCGTGAACAGCAGGAGGATGCCCGCGCAGTAGGCACCGATCGGCTTGCGCGCGTGCGCGGCTACCGACTTGATCGAGAACGAAGGCAGGTGGTGGGCTCGGACGAAGAACGCGTGGCGCCGCTCGACGATCGAGTGGCCGAGCCTCGCGAGCGCTTCGGCCGCAGCGGCGCGGTCGACGTGCCGGTGGCCTTCCTTGATCGTCGCCGCGCCAAGCAGGGCGGAGGCGGCCGACATCAGGGCGGCGAGCACGAACATGATGCCGAGCGCAAACCCCTGCCCGAAAGCGGGAGGCACGAGCATGAACCAGAACGCCCCGATCACAAGGCCGGCCACGAAGCAGACCCCGGAGACCTGCGCGAAGCGGCCGATCCGCGGCGCCCACTCCCGCTCGGGGAAGCTTTCCATGATGAGCACCGAGGAGGTCGCGGCCCCCGCCGCCTGCAGGAACCCGAGAGCCGCGTTGGCGGCAAGGTAGACGGCGAGGCTGTCGGTGAGCGCCATCACCGGCAGCGTGAGGGCAAACGAGGCGAGGCCGATGAGCACGAACGCGCGGCGCCGCCGCAGCCGGTCCGAGAGGCGCCCCCAGAAGATGGCGCCCGGCACGGCCGCAAGCGACGAGAAGAAAAACACGAGGCCGACATCGAGCACCGACGCGTGCAGGACGAGCACCATGTAGAGCGGGATGAGCGGCGCCGTCGCCCCGTTGGCGATGTTCACCGGGCCGAAGGCGTAGAACCAGCGGGGCGCGGCGGCCGGGCGCTCACGCTGAGCCGCTTTGCTCTCCATGCATCCCGGCCCGGGGAAGCGCGCCTTGGAAAAATAGGTTGCGCACGCATCGCGCGCCCATTTCCACGCGAGGGCTTATCGCGCGGACGCGCCTGCCGGACGCGATGCGAGAGCGAAGGCGCGCGCGCCGCGGGCCACCGCCCGATGACCGGAACCGCAGGGTCCACGGACCCAAGCCCGCGCCCTCCAGACAAGCCGACCACGGCCAAGTGGAGGGCCGGCGAGCGGCGCTCGAAGCCGTCCGTGCTGGCGCCGAGGTGCGCAGGCTGCGCGTTGCGGAAGGCACCGAGACCTCCTCCACGGTGCGCAAACTCCTCGACGAAGCCAAGGCGCGGCACCTGCTCGTCGAGCGCGTCCCTCCCGAAGCGATCGACGCGCAGTCACAGACCGGCCGCCACCAAGGCGTCATTGCAGAGGTCCGCCTGCCCACGCCGCTTTCGCTCGAAGAGCTCCTCGCCCGCGCGCGCGAAGGCGGGCGCGAGCCCTTCCTCGTGGTGCTCGACGGCATCGAGGACCCGCAAAACGTGGGGGCAATTGCGCGCTCCGCCGAAGCGGCAGGCGCCCACGGGCTCGTGCTCCCCGAGCGCCGCTCCGCCGGGATCTCCCCCGGGTCGCTGCGCGCCTCGGCAGGCGCGCTCATCTTGCTGCCCGTCGCGGAAGTGAAGAACGTGGCTCGCGCGCTCGAAACGCTCCGGGCGCAGGGGGTCTGGGTTGCAGGCGCGGCCCCCTCGGGCGGCAAGCCCTACCACGACGCGAGCCTCTCCGGCCCGATCGCCCTCGTCATCGGCGGCGAAGCGCGGGGGCTGCACCGCCTCGTGCGCGACCGTTGCGACTTCCTCGTTTCGGTGCCGTTGAAAGGGCGGATCGAATCGCTCAATGCGTCGGCCGCCGCCGCGGTCCTCATGTTCGAAATTGCCCGCCAGAGGGATGGAACAAAGGGCCACTCAGAAAACCCTAAATAACAATCGCCATGTGCTATCTTAACTGGCTCGCGGACCGCAGGCCAGAAGGACCGGTTTCTTGGTGTCTCTGCATGCACGCGCGCGCGCGTTTCTCGCCCCCACGCTCCTTGCCGCGCTGGCTGTCGCCTCGCTCGCCGCGGCCTCTTGCCCCTATCCGCTCGGGGCATTTGCCGCCGGGGGGCACATCGTCACGCACCAGTGGGGGAACGGCACCGTCGACCCCGAGACCGCCATCGTTGAAGCAACGCTCATCCACGGCCAGAAGAGCTTCGGGATGGTCGTGAACGCAAACGGCCAACTTCATTTCCTCTACGACGACGAGGTCGAGTACGAACTGCCCGACGGCTCGCCGGCCGAAACGCAATCGATCTACTACAAGGAGTACAGCCAAGACACGGGTTGGGACGTGCCCATCCTCGACCTCGCCAACCCCGATGTCAACAACCCGATGCCCGGCGGGCGCAACGTCGCCCCGCATGCGACCGCCGTCGGCGACACGTTCTGGGGTGTCTGGGAGGTCTCCGGGGACCCGGCCTACCGCGTGAACGGCTCCTCCGTGCTCGTGCGCGGAAAGAGCCCGCAGGGCTTTACCCCGATTACGCTCGTGTCGCCGGGGACCCTCGACTCGCGCGACCGGCTCGCGCGCATCCAAGCGTTCGGCAATGGGACCTTCATCGCTTGGCAGACCAACACCGGCGAAAACGATTCGCTTTCGTCCCACATCGTGGGGCGCACCTGGGACGGCACGACCCTAGGGCCCATCGAGAACATCTCGGTCGCCTTCGACGGCTTTTCCGACCAGGTTGTGCGGCTCGCGAGCGACGGCACGCACCTGGTTGCCGCGTGGCTCTCGCAAAACGCCTCGGAGTTCGCAGCCGAGGGCGAGTGGTCGGTGAAACTCTCGGTGCGCAACGAGACGGGCGTATGGGGGCCGGAGGTCATCATCGGGCCGACAGGCAAGTGGGGCGCCAAAACGCCCGACGTGGCTTTCTACCTCGGGCGAATTTTCGTTTCATGGGTCACCGACAACCCGGAAGTCACGCCCCGGGGCGACTACGACGTCGTGATGCGGTCGTACGACCCCGCCACCGGAGCCTTTTCGCCGATGATGATGCCCAATGGGGCCGATTTCCAAATCGAGGAGGTCGACATCTCCCTCTTTCCGTGGACGACCGCACAGGGCGGCGATGGCAGGCTCCACCTCCTCTTCTCCTCCACATCCTCGCCGCCGGGAATTGCCACCAGCGGCACGGACAACGACATCTACGAGCGCACCTACGACGGGGCCGCGTTCTCGAACGCGACGCTCCTCTCGGACCCGCTCGACAATGGCTTCACAGAAGTGGCGCCCGGGTTCTTCCTGGCGAACGGGTCGCTCTTTGCCTACTTCCTCTCCAATATCTGCCTGCCCGGGTGCGGCCACGAGACGGACTGGCGAGAGATGACCCTGTTGCTTTCAAGGAAGCCGCGCGACTCCGACGACGTCCGCGCAAACTTCACGCTCTCGAGCGACCTGCCCTCCGCTTTCGCGGCGTCGGCTCGCGTCACCTTCAAGCACGCCGACGGGACGCCGGCGAGCGGCGAAGGATACTATGTACGCACGGGCTCGGGCCAGGTGTTTCGGGCAAGCCTTGCCAACGGCGTTGCCGAGGTGCCGATCACCTTCAACTCGTCGGTCATCAAGCAGGTCGAGGCATCATGGTGCGGCAAGAACCTCCCCACGACGGAGGACTACCGCCCGCCCCCGGTCATCCCGAAGCCGTCCCCCGCGTCGGACGTGGTCATGCCCGCGCTGATTGCGGCCGCGCTCGTCGCTGCGCTTGGCTCGCGCCGGGCAAGGCGGCCCTGAGCGGCGGACTACCCGCCGACGACGCCCGCCTCGATGGATAGGATCCCCGGCAGGTTCTCCGCCATCAGGCCCCACGAATCGCCGTCGTCCCGGCTCGAGTAGATCTGGCCGTTCGTCGTGCCGATGTAAATGCCCGCGGGGTCGTTCGGGTCGGCGCGCGCGCCGTCGCGAAGCACCGTGAGGAAGGTGTGCTTGGTCGGAAGCCCCTTCGAGACCTTCTGCCATTTGCGCCCGCCGTCCTTGGTCCGCCAGACCGCAAGGCCGCCATCGATCCCGACGCGGTTGTAGTCCGATTGGAGGGGCACGAGGTACGCCCACCCCCTCTTCGAAGGGTGGCCAACCACGGGGAAGCCGAACGTCCACCGACGTCCTTTCTCAACCCGGGTGCGCGGCAGTCCCGACTCGGACCCGACCCATTTGTTGTCACCCTCGGCGCGGCGGTAGACGCCGGCGTGGTTCTGCTGGTAGAGGATGCGCGGGTCGCTGCCGTCGCGAGCGATCTTGTGGGGGCAAGTCCCGATCTCGCCGTCCTTCATGACCTTGTCTGGCTCGAAGACACCGTGGATCCCGCCGTTCATGACCTTCCAGGTCTCCCCGCCGTCCTTCGTGCCGAAGACGCCGACCGACGAGATGCCGACGACCATCTTCGAGGGGTCGCCAGGGTACGGCAAGACCGTGTGGAGGCACAGGCCCCCGTTGCCCGCCTGCCAATCCTTGCGCTCCGGCCTTCCGTTCAGCCCGTCGACCGACTTCCAGGAATCGCCCCTGTCCTTTGAGCGGAAGAGGCCCGCGGGCTCCACGCCCGCGTAGAGGGTCCCCTCATCGTCGGTCTTGACCTGCCAGATCTTGTCGACGGAGAGCCCCGACTCCTTGGAGTAGTGGGGGCCGTCCTTGCCTTTGGTCCAACGAGCCCCGAAGTTGCCCGAGCGCACGACGCGCGTGCCCCAGTGGAACGAAGTGACCCCTGCGTAGAGGGTCTTCCCATCGCTCGGGTCGAGCACCGCGTGCTGAATCGGGTACCCTTCATGATAGGGGCCCCGCGTTTTCCACTTCTTGCGGTCGCGCGAGTGGAACACGAAGAGGCCCTTTTTCGTCCCTGCAAGCACCACAGTGTCGCCTTCCTTGATGTCTGCCATCTTATCCACCTGCCACGTGCGGCAGCACATGCACCGTGTCGCCGTTTGCCAAGCGCACCCCCTCGGGGTCGAGGTGGGTGACGGCCTGGCGGTTCACGAACACGATCACGTTGCGCCGCACCTTCCCCTGGTCGTCGACGATCGAGGACGCAAGACCGGGCAACCGGCGGTTGAGGTCCGCCAGCGCCTGGGCAAGCGTTTGACCCTCGGCTTCGAGCGGCCCCTTGAGGGAGAAGTCGCGCCGCAATTGGTGCGGCAGCTGCACACTCACCCTCGCAAGACCGGCGGCCATGGGGACGTAAGCAAGGCGCCGAGGGGTCATCAATGCTTGGTATCGTAGGCGAAAGTAATCCGGGTTGAGACGCTTTTGTGACGGCAAGACCCGCCGCGCGGCGGGCCGGAACCACGCCCGTGGTTACCAGGGAACCATCAAATACTGACTTTCGGGTAGGCGCGGTCGTGGTAAGCGACATCGTCAACACCAACACGGGCCACGGCTGCGAGCGACTCGCCTCGCGGACGGCTTTCGCGGACCTGCCCACGAGCCACGGCGACTTCCAGGTCATGGCGTTCGGCTGCAAGCAGCCGGAGCTTGCCCGCGGCGGCGACCACGTGGTAATCATGAAGGGGGATGTGCGCGGCAAGGAGAACGTGCTCCTGCGGATCCACTCCGAGTGCCTCACCGGCGACGTGTTCGGGTCGAGGCGATGCGACTGCGGCGAGCAGCTGGAGAAGGCCCTGGATGCGATCGCGGAGGAAGGCCAGGGGCTCGTCCTCTACCTCCGTCAAGAGGGGCGCGGGATCGGCATCGTGAACAAGGTGCGCGCCTACAACCTGCAAGACCAGGGCGCAGACACGGTCGAGGCCAACGAGATGCTCGGGTTTCCCCCCGACTTGCGCACGTACAAGTGCGCCTCGTGCATCCTCAACTTCCTCAATGTGAAGAGTGTGCGGGTCATGACGAACAACCCGAACAAGATCGAGGAACTGACGAAGCACGGGGTGCGGGTGGCCGAGCGCGTGCCCATCGAGGTGGCCTCGAACCCCGACAATGAACGGTACCTCGCCACAAAGAAGGACCAGATGGGGCACCTGCTTCGCGAGCGGCCGTGACGGCCTAGTTGCCTTTTGGTTTCGAGAGCCGCGTTCCGCCGAGCGGGGCGGGCGTGGCCTCAAGGCCCTCGGGCACGAAGATAAGGCCCGTCGGGTCGGCAAGCATGGCCGGCCCCCGGGTGGGCGCTTGGGCCGAGAGCGCTCCCGAAGGCACGATACGCAGTTCGAGCGCGTGGGCCCCGCCGGGCGCGACGACGAGGCGCTTGCCCGGCGCCGCAATGGGCGCCGACAGTTCCGGGAACCGTGCGCCTCGCTCGGCGGTGGCCGGGTAAACCTCGACTTCAAGGACGACAGGCCCGTCCTTTGCCGCGTCGCGCACGACGGCGGAGGCGGCCCTTGCGATCGCGGCCCGGTCGAGCGCCGGGAAGACCCCGTGGGCGTCCTTCGCGCCGGAAACCCAGGCGACCGCGGCGAGCGCGTCGCGGCGCAGCCCAGCGTCCTCGAGGTCGGCGACCGAAATGGCGATGAGCTCTTCAAGCGCGCGCGCGGCTTGCTCTATTCCAAGTCCGCCCGGCGCGGGTTGGACGGTTTCAGCGGAGCGCGACGCGCGCGGCGCACGGCGCGCAGCCACGGCGCCGCACGCCGCGAAGGCTGGAGGCAGGAAGACCTCCGATGCGCCGGCGCGCGTCCCCACCGCGCCTGCCAGGGCGCCGGCCAGGGGACCGGTGAAGACCGCGGATTGCGCCCCCTGGAACGCGGCCCGCAGCCGCGTCCCCAACCGTTCAGCGACCTCGGCCAAGGCCGCGCCGAGCGCCTCCTCTTCGGAGACCGCGAGCCATCGTGCAAGCGCTTCGGCGGATCTGCCTCCGCCCGCTCCTCCGGTGAGCCCGGCCGCTTGAAGCACCTCGCGCACAGGCACGGCGCCCGCCGGCGCCCGCTCGTCGGCAAGGGTGATCCGCCCGGCCTCGAGGAAAAGGCGGCTCTCCGCGCCGATCCCAATGCTTTCGATGCGTGCGCCGAGCAGCGCGGATTCGAAGCTTTGCCCTGCGGGGCGGCCGCCCACGCGGGCCACCGCAGAGGACGTCTCGTGCAGCGACGCTGCAGCGACCGTCCCTGTTTCTGGCGTTTCCCGCGCGTACAACAGGGCGGCGGTGAGCGATAGAATCGGGAGGCCGCGGAGCACCGCGTAGGGGTGCCGCTCTGCAAGCGGCAGGGGAATCAGCGTGCCGTCGAGGGACGCGAACCAAACGTGGAGCTCGGCATCGCCAAGCCCGGCCCGGGCGCCGCCCGCCGCGTCAGCGACGATGGAGTGGAGGGCGGCTGACACCGCGGTTTTCTCAAGGGGCCGGTCTGACCACCCCCACAAGGGCGCGATGTCCGAGGAGAGGAGCACGGGCGTGTTTGGCAGCGCATCGCGGATCGCGCGCTCGGCAGCGCGCTCGTCGCTCGCGTGCAAGCGCGGTGCGCGAAAGGCCACCCCGATGGTCCGCGGCTTCGCTTTCAGGGCCGCCTCGGCAATGGGGCCGATGCGCGCGCTCCAGGGGCCAGCAGCCCCAACTCGCACGACCGCCCCAGGCGCGAGCAAGCTCGCGACGAGGCGGCCTCCGGCTTCGACTTCGTACGCGTCGGCCGCTTCCCCGGCCGGAGAGGCCGCGAGCAGCACCGTGCGAGCGCTCTCGTGGAGCGCTGGCCAGAGGAGGGAGCCATCGAAGGCGATCACGACCTCGAGGCCCGCGGCAAGGTCTTCGGCCGCGAGAGCGAGCCGGGCCTCCCGCGCCGCTTGGGCCGCCGCTTCGTGCACGGACGTTCCCAGCGCGACCTCCCCGAAGAGGATGGACGTGCCTCGGGCCGGCTGAACTGCCCATAGAACCCGGTACCAACCCACTTCGAGGGAAACTGCGTTCACGGGGCTCCGTACGCCTTGTGTTTATAAAGAGCCGAAAGGATTCGCACGAGCCAGACAGCTCATTTTCGCCGTTGAAGATCACCGGACGTGTTTTATGTACAAGGTAGACATAGTGTTACTATGCAAGCAGTGATGACAGGCACATAGCCTTGAAGAACTGCTAACGAATCAGGGAGGCTGAAACGATGGAAACGAACAGCGCGGGCGTGACAGGCAACTTTGTGGAATTGCTCGTCGCCGACTACAAACTCGCCCGGATCCGGGCGCCTTTGGCCGGCCTTGCGGCCGGCCTGCTACTTGCGAGCAGCCTCCTTATGGGGCTGCCCGTCTCAGCGGCCGCGGCAACGCCACAGCCGCTCATTGACCTCATCCATGTCGAGAACGGCACCAGGGAAATCCTCGACGGCGGCGACTTCACCGCTCTTGTCATCGGGAACCAAGCATTCGGGGTCCTCTACGGCTCGCCCGCCCACCCGCTCGCGGCCGTCACGATCTTCACGCTCTTCGGCCGCTCGCTTGGCACCGCGACGGTGCGCGACGCCGACTCGAACCGCGTCCTCAACCGCAGCGTCACCGTGCCCGGCGCTACGCTCATCGCGGAGCGGATGGACGCGGCCTTCGAATTCCGCGACATCAACGGGGACGGCATCTTCAACTTCCGCCCCAACGTCGGCACGCGCGACCCCTTCGACTTCAGCGCGTCAGAGCCGCTGGTGAAGAGTGTCGACCTCGCCGGCGACTGGAACCTCACGGGTTTCGAAATGGTTGCCGTCAACGAAAGCCAGGTCAACGCCACCTTCGTCGTTTCCCGCGACAACATCCCGTACCAGCTCCCCTTCGATCAGCCGGGGATGGGCGGCCAGATGCTCGACCAGATTCAATTCACCATCCACGTGGTCATCACACGCGAGCGCGTGGAGAACGCGCAGGTGCCGCACTTCGCGGCAACCGTCCGGCGCACCGACGGCGTGCGCGAGCTCGTCAGCATCGAGCGCGACGGCAACGCGACGGCGTCGTATTGGTCGACGCGCGCGCTGTTCAAGGTCGACCACAACATCACCGGCTGGGACTTCGCGCCGCCGCGCGAATTGGTCGAATCGAAGCTGCTCCTCCACACGACGATCGTTTACGCAAACGCGGTGGACCGGCACCTTGCCCCGTGGTTGAACGACCTGGCGCTTACCAACGGGCGCGGCGCGGAGGCAAACGTTACCGACGAGCACACGGACGTCACCGTCAATGAAACGCGCCCGCTTGCGGAATTCCGCCAGGCCGTCGCGGTCGGGCTTCGCGACGCCCTGGGCCGCGCTGGCTCGTTCGGCTGGGTGCCCACAGCATCGGTATGGGCAAACGAGTCGTCCGACCAGCCCACCACAGAGCGCGTCCGCTTCCAAATCCTCGGCGGCGCGCCCTTCATGGCGAAGCGCGAGAACGGGACCCTTGAAGGCTTCGTGCTCTCCGGCGGGTTCGTCTACCCGGCCGGATACCGCATCTACCACGACCCCCAGATCGAAGCCCAAGGCATCGAGATCGACGGCAACTCCGCCCTCGCGCAACTGTTGCCCGGGCTCGTCCTTATGGGCGAAACGGTCGTCGTGGTGGCCGCGCTCGCCGTGGTGCTCCTGGTTGTGGGCAACGCATCCTCAAAGGCTGCGCGCGAGCGAGCCGCCAATGACGCGCAGCGCCTAGAGCAGCTCAAGGCGCGCTACAAGCTGCCCGACCCTGCCCCGCCGGCCTCAAAAGGAGGGAACTGATATGACCATCTGGAAGCGCGTCATCCTGACGCCTCGCATCTTCGCGGCCCTTGCCTCGCCGGAGCGCATCCGCGTACTGCGGGCGCTCGAGGAGCGCAACATGACGGGCACGGAAGTTGCCTCCAAGCTGACGATCTCGAAGAGCACGGCCTTCAAGGAGCTGTCGAGGCTCGAGGATGCCGAGCTTGTTGCCCGCATCGAAGGCAACCGCAAGTGGGTCTACTACCGGCTGACGGAGATCACGAGGCGCATCCTCCACCCGGAGGACGTCATCATGACCTTCGCCGCGGAAGGCGAAGGCGCGGCCGTGCCAGGCGACCTGCGCGAGCTTGCCAATGCGCTCGAACGCGGGCCGCAGGGCACCCGCTAGAGGGCCGTGGCGCGCCGCGGCGCCTTCCCGCGGTCGCGTTTAAGTCAGACCGGGGGAATGCAGGCGGCGCCGATGGCCGAGAAGCAGTGGACCTCAGAACTCAAGAAGGGGACGGTGCAGCTTGGCATCCTCGCGCTCCTTTCCGAGGGGCGGCGCTACGGCTTCGAGATCATCGAGGAACTGAAGCGGAGAACGGGGGGGTACCTCGACCTGAAGGAGGGCACGCTCTACCCGGCCCTGCACCGCATGGAGAAGCAAGGCCTGCTTGTCTCCGAGTGGGTCATCCAAGAAGGCGGGGGCACTCCGCGCAAGTACTATTCGATTACTCCCGAGGGGAAGCGTTCGCTTGAAGATGCGCGGGCCGAGTGGGCCGCGATGGTGGGCGGCGTGGAGGGCGTGCTGAAGGGCACGGCCCCTGCGACGGAGGGAGGGGGGGCATGAGCGGCGAGCGGCCGGCGCAGGGCGCGCGGGGCGTTGCCTCGCTCGAGGAATACGAGCGCAGGCTGCGGATGTCGATGATGCTCATGGACGGGGCGAGGCGCGACAGCGTGATCCGCGAAATCGTTGCCGGGGTGGAGGAGCAGGTCCGCGCCGCGGGCGGCGACTTCGCCCGCGTGGCACCCGCGCTCGACGACCCGAAGTGGGTCGGCAAGCAAATGGCCAAGGTGTATGGCATCTCCGAAGGCGGGAAGGCTGGGTTTCTTGCGGTGACGGTCGTGTTGGCGGTGTTGAGCGTCCCCGGCGTAACGTTGTATGACAGCCCAATCGCGACGCTCGTGGCACTCCTCGGGTTTGCCGCGCTTGTGTTGGCAACTTACCGCGCATTTAGCCTTGTCTCGGGGAGGTTCGCTCTGCTGATCGCGAGCACTGGAGCCGCGGTTCGAATCGAGTTGTTCTTTGTGGGGCTGGGCAACGGCGCGCCCATCGATGTAGCCTCCGGGGGCGAAGTTACGCTGTTCGTGTTAGCAACCGCGATGCTCGTCGTGGTTGCGGTATTGCCCGCACTAGCCTCGCGTTCGGGCGCCGACGAACCGTGATTGGCGCGCCGTTGCGGGCCCGCCGGACCACGACCGCTCAATCCCCAAAGCGTGGACGCTACCGCTTCCCCGGCCTCACAATCTGCTCGACGCCGCACGATCGGCACCTGCCCATCCCGTTGCCGAGGTCCATCACGGCGCCGCCGCAGTTCTTGCAGGTGGCCACGAACGACATGGCCGAAGACCCAGCGGGCGCCCGCGGGGCGCGCGGCGCCACCGGTACGGCGGCTGGCGCGGCGCCGGGCGCATAGCCCTGCGTCGGGTCGTAGCCGCCCGCATTTGCATCGTCCTGGCTCTGCACGATGATCTGCGGCGGGGGCGCATTGCGCGCCGCCTTGCGGCGCAGGTAGAGGTAGCCCACCGGCATCGCGACGGCCACGACTACCACGACCCCGAGGATGGCGGGGATGAGGGCGCTCGTGTCCTTGGTCGACCCGCCCGTGTCGGTGGGCGTGGGCTCCACAAGTTCGTGCACATCGATATGCATCTCGAGCGGGTTCGAAATCGACCCGCCCTCGCCCGAGCGCAGGTCGACGGTGAAGTTGCGGAGCGTGGCCACGGCGGTGCGCGACACGATGACCTGGAAGGTGAACTTGGCCGTCGCATTGCGCTCGAGCAGCGCGCCGGGCACCACCGAAATGATCGTGACCCCGTCGGGCGCGAAGACCACCGGGTTCACCGGCGCCGGGCCATTGCCCTGGTTGATCACCGTGACCTCGAAGGTGTTTACCTCGCCCTGGCCCATCTGGAGGGTGTAGCCCGGGCCGTCCACCTGCAGCAGGTACTCCATCTTCACCTGGAGCGGGATCGTCTGCGTCGTGAAGTTGCGCGCGCCGCCGTAGGTGAGGCGCATCGAGTAGCTGCCCGCAAGCGCCCAGTGGTCGATGGTAATGGTCGCCATGGACGAGGCGTTCTCGTAGGGCAGCATGACGAGCCGCGGTCGCGTAAGGACCGCATGCCAGCCCGGCGGCACGGTGAGGTCGATTGCAATCTCGTCCACACCGTTGCCGAGGTTCTGCGCGGCGATGGGGACATCGATGATCGTGCCTGAGCGCACCTCACCGGGCGGCCCGGATGCGAAGGCGGTCCACCCGTAGACCTGGGAGACCGTCAGCGTGAAATTGTGGCTCTGGGGAAGCGCGCCGAAAGAGCCCACCCGGACCGCGAGCTGGAAGTGCGCGCCTGCATCCGCGCGGTCGGGCGCGCGGATCGAGATCGACAAGGTCGTCGAGGCGTTGTCGTTCAGGGTCACGCCGGTAGGGCTGAACTCGAAGGTCCAGCCACCCGGGATGCCGATGGCGCTCAGGTCGAAGGTGTCCCACCCGTTCCCGCGGTTCTCGATGGTGACTTGGGACGTGGCCGACCCCGTCGGCGGCAAGGTGACCGAGTCGATGAGGAGGCCCGAACTGAAACCGTAGAGGTGGTTCACGACGGCATAGGTGGAAAAGCTCTGGGCGAACCGCCCGTCGGCAAGCGAGCGCGTGGCGAAGGTGATGTTGACGCGCTCCCCTGCCTTCGCGCCTTGGGGGATGATGACCGTAAGGTGGAACGGCTTCCACTCGCCGGCCTTCAGCGTGACGCGGGTGTAATCGAGGAACGCGGAAACGGATGGGTTGTCCCAAGTGAGGGACGCCGTGACGTTGTCCAGGGCGTTCGCCGTCGAGGTGACATTGAACGTCAAGGAGAGCGTGTCCCCCGGGTTCACGGCGTAGGAGGACTGGCCGTTGGTCGCCAATGTGTAGCCGTAGCCGCGCACGAAGAAACTCGTGTTCGCCTGGTTATTCGTGGCGGAGAATTCCGTCTGGCCGAGCGGTGCGGCCACCCTGGCCACGAAGCTCACATTGCCGCGCACGGTCGTCCAGTTCGTCTGCACGGCAAAGCGCGCCCCGGGCGCGATGCTGCCCGGGTTGAAGGTGCCGACGGGCAGGACGCCCTGGGCCGTGTTCGCCTCCAGGGTCACGGCCGAACCGTTCACCCATTGGGTGCCGCGGTTCCACACGGTCGCGTTGAACGAAACGACATTCCCCTCAATGGGAAAGGACGCATTCGTCTCGACCTTCTCGAGGATGATGTCGTACCAGTCGGTGACCATGTTGCCGCGGATCGCAAGGGAGAAGTCCTGCGGGCCCACCGGCACATTCGACCCCTTCACATGGACTTCGTAGTACCCGCGCGTGGGCACGGTGATCTTCACTTTCTCGACCGTGTTGCGGTTGTCGGCAATGCCGTTTGCAAGCGAGGTCCCCTTGTCGTCCATCACATTGCCGCGGAAGATCTGGCCGCCCGGGCCAACGACCCACAAGTCGAGGTCGTTCACGATTTCGGGGGACGCCGCCGTGTCGCCCGGCTGGTCGAGCCAGGCAAGGGTCACGACGAAAGGCTGGAGCGAATCGGCAACACCGTAGGTCCATACGCGCTCGTCGCCGGTCGAGAGCGAAGCGGGGCGGTCCATCCAGATCTGCTGGCGGTTCGAGAGGGGCAAGAGCGAGGTGGAGAGGTTCATCCGGCCAAAGCCCTGGTCGGGCCCAAGCACGGGGTAGTTGGCCATCTCGTCGACGCCGTTGATCAAGATCGCCTTGATCATGTCGGGCGTGGGCTCCGACCCCTGGTGGTCGCGGTAGTACTGCCACGCGACGGCGGCAGCGCCGGCGGCCCCCGGGCAAGACATAGAGGTACCGGACTGTTCCCCGTAGCTCGTGCCCTGCTGGCTGCCCACGGGCATCGAGCAGGTGGGGCAGTAGGTGCTCATCACGTCGACCCCGGGCGTGACGAGGTCCGGCTTGATTCGGTTGTCGTCGGCCGGCCCCCGCGAGGAGAAACTCGCCATCGTGTCCCACGAGGTGCCTTTGTTGTCGCCCGTCGCGCCGACTGCGATGACGTTCTTGC
>JBGQKI010000033.1:0-32750 GCA_041499475.1 Thermoplasmata archaeon | reverse complement strand
GAGGTGTCCTGCGCCGTGTTTGCCGCTGCGTTCTCGTTATGGTCCGCCGTGATCTTGGCCTGCAGCGTCGAGTTCTGCGCCGCAAGCGAGGCCAGGAGCGTTGCATTGGTAGCCTCGATGTGCGCCCGAAGCGCGTCGTTCTGTGCCGCGAGCGAGGCGAGCAACGAGCTGTTCGTCGACGCGATGAGGTCGGTGAGCGCGCCGTTTTGAGCGGCGAGGTCCGCCAGCAGGGTTGCGTTCGTGCTCGCGATGAGCGCGGTGAGCTGCGCGTCTTGGGCCGCGAGGCTTGCAAGGAGAGTGCGGTTGAGGTTCCCGAGCGAGGCCGTCACGCTGGCGTTCTGCGCCGCCAGCTTAGTGAGCAGGCTCGCGTTGGTGGCTGCGATATTTGCAAGCAAGGCGCTGTCCTGTGCCGCCAGCGAGGCCACCAGCGACGCGTTGAGGCCCGTGATCTGGTCGAGCAGGCTTGCGTTTTGGGCAAGCAACTGCGCGAGCAGCGAACTGTCGCCCGCCGCAATCGCCGAGGCGAGCGATGCGTTCTGGGCCGCAAGCGAGGCGAGCAGCGACGCGTTGAGGTTCCCGATCGCCTGCTGCAGCGTCGCGTTCTGGGCGACGAGCCGCGCGAGCAGCGAACTGTCACCCGCCGCGATCGCGGCCGCCAGCGAGGCGTTTTGCGCTGCTAGCTGGCCCAGAAGCGAGGCGTTCTGGCCCACAAGGGCTGTCCACAGGGTCGAATTCGTCAGGTTGAGCTGCGCCTGCAACGCCTGGTTCTGCGTCGTGAGGTTGGCGATCAACGCAAGCGCGGGGTCGTCGAACCGCACCGTCACGCTGCGGTTCTGGAGGTTCCCGTTAAGGTCCTGAGCGCGCGCGTTGATCGTGTTGCTCCCGTTCACGAGGGAGACGACCGTGGCGAAGGTGCCGTTGGCGGCCACCGCCACCTCGATGTTGTTCACCCACACGCGGGCCCCGACCTCGGTCGACCCGCGGACCTCTACGAACGAAACGCCGAGCGTGGCGCCGTCCGTCGGCGAGGTAATCGCAAGCGCGGGGGGCGTGGTGTCGAGCGGCGTGAAGCGGCGCGCCACCGCTTGGCCGAAGCCGAGCGTCGAGTTGTCCTCGACGTAAACCACCATGTACCCCCCGTCAGGCATCGGGGCCACGTCCGGGACGTGCCCGCCCTGGACCTGCGGCGAGAGGTAGATGATCGGACCCCAGCTACCGTTCGAGGCGTTGTACTCCCGCATCTCGGGGTGCCAGATCCCATTGAACCACTCGTCGAAGTGTACTCGGACAGGCGATCCGCCCACGCCCTTCGAGAGCTTCGGGCCGCCGGCGTCGTCGGTGATGGTGCCGTCCAAGTTGACTGCCACCCCGGGCATGGCCCCCGGCGCGGCCACCGCCACATATGCGCCCGACCCATTGCCCGCCGTCGAGGCCGTGAACGAAATGAACGCGCGTCCGCTTCCGTCGGCGACCACCTCCGGGTCCCAGTCCCAGGAATTGCCCCAGACAAGGGCGTTGCCAGACCAAGACCCGTTGGCCCAGAATCGGCCCGCGGAATAGTTCTGCTGGGTGCCGTTCCACGTCCTCGTGGCGATCGTGACGTTGCCCCCCGCGTCCGCTGCAAGCGGGTGGTTCCACTGGTCGCCAGGGACCGGCTGCAAGACCTGCGTCCCGTTCCAGGACGCCCCGTTGTAACGCGCAAGGGCGAGGTTGACTCCCGACCCGTTGTTGTTGCGGAACGATGCGTAGCCGCGGCCCGACGCGTCGAAGGCGATCCGCGGGACGTCGTTCGACCCGACCGCAGTTTCGATCCTGACCGGACCGGTGAGGTAGTACCCGTTCGGACCGAAGATGCGGCTGCTGATCGAGTAGTTGAAGGTGACCTCGTCGCGCTGCTGCCACACCATGTGGTGGCGCATCTGGTTGTCGACGGCGACGTCCGGCCACCACGCAAAGCGTTCGGCCGAGTCCAGTCGGTAGGGGCCGGTCCACCCGTAGAGGGGAGTGAAAAACTCGGCATAAACGTGCGACCACGAGCCGTCCCAGGCGTAGGTGCACCAGACAACGGTGAGGTTCCCCCCGTCGTCGACCGCCAGGCGCGGAGCGCCCGAAAGCTGGCCCTCCGCCGACTGAAGCTCGATCGGGACGCCCCACCCCGTGCCGTTCGTGTAGCGCGCCACATACGCGTGGTTCCCGTCATAGGCGTCCTCGTACCAGACCATGAACGCATTCCCGTTCCGGTCGCTCTGCACGCGCGGCCACCAGGCGCCCCAGTAGTCCACCTGCTCCACGCCGATGAGGTCCTGCCACCCCGCCTTGCCTGCCTGCGCGCGCTCCGCATTCGCAAGCGCCTGCGGGTCCTGGTCAGTCACGTAGATCGAGTTCGAGTAGCCGGCGTTGCCCGCCGCATCGACGGCACGCGCCGAAAGCCAATGATTCCCTACGGTGAGGGGGATCGAGACCTCGAAGTAGCCGCTTGCGAACACGGTGGCCTTGAACCCGTTTACCGAGACATCGCTGCCGGGGTCCGTGTAGCCTGCGACGCCGATGTAGCCGTCGCTCACCACCGCGCCGCTGTAGGGTGAGGTGATCTTCACGTACGGCGGCAGGGTGTCCGGCGCGCTGTAAACAGCCGCGCGCGTGTAGTAGTTGTAGGCCGGGGTGTATCGGTTCCAAACCGCGAGCACGTGGCCATTGGCCAGCATCGCGCCCTGGGGCACGATGTCATTGTCGGTCGTCCCGTTCACATCAAGGGAGAAGCCCGCCGACCATTGCGTCCCGCTGAAGAACTGCGCCCTTGCCAGGTATTGAGTCCCGTTCCAGGTGGTGTAGCCCGCGAAGACGTTTCCGCTCGGGTCCATTGCGACGGAGGGGTACGACGAGGTCGCGTCCTGCCCTGCGATGACCGCGTCGAAACCGACACCGGGCGTGTAACGGTACGCGCCGTTGACCGCGGCGCTTCCGTTCCAGTGGTAGCCCACGAAGACAGCGGGCCCGCCCGGCGAAACCGCAAGCGAGCCGCCATCGGAAGTTCCAACGTACTGTTGGGCCGTCCAACCACTGGTGGGACCGCTCGTGCTGTACCACGTGTAGTAGCCGCCCACGCTCTGGCGGAAAACGGTTAGCGCGTTGCCCTGGTCGTCGAGGCCGACGTTGGGTGTGTCCAGGCCGCCATCTTTGGTCTCAACCCGCAGGCGCGCTTGCCACGCAGTGCCATTGTGCCGCATGGAAAGCAGGTCCGTGTTCGTGCCATTGTACTGGCTCCAGACGGCGATAAACCCGGGGGCGGCCGAGGACGAGACCTTGAGCTCGTAGATGGTGTTCGTAGTGTTGTCCATCCGGATGGTGGGCGCAAGCGTCCCGTTCGCGTCGAGGCGCGTCGCGCGCAACTGGTACCCGGTTCCATTATACACCCAGGCAACAACATAGCCAGCCCCCGCTCCATCCATCGCCGTTTCGACCGTGTAGGTGTTGAAGTTCATTGGCGAGAGCGCCTGCACGGCGCCCCAGCCCCAGTCGGCCGTGTACCGCGCCACGCGCACGGTGTACGCAGTCCCGTTCCACGAGCCCCACGCGACGAACGCGTCGCCCATCGGGTCGCATGCCACCGAGATGCTTTCGGCGTCGCTCGAGGCCGGATCGATGGGCGTCTGGGCCTGCCAGCCGAGGCCACTTACAAACCGGCGGGCATAGGCATTGTAGGCGCTGCCCGACCACTCCGTGTAGACCGCCATCGCGTTCCCCGTGCGGTCTGAACAGACGTCGCTGTAGTAGGAGTAGCCCGCGCTCGTCAAGTCCATTGCGCTCGACCAACCGCCACCCGGCGAGGCGAACGCCGCAGGCGCGACCCAAAGGGGGGCCATAAGGAGGAAGACGAGCGCAGTCGTGGTCAAGCGGCGGGCGAGGCGGCGGTAAGGCGTGTGAACAACGGTCAAAGCGGTGACCCCCACATAGTCCGCCAGTACTTCGAGCACGCAGATAGTCCTTTGCGGTGGATATTCAGGCACGGAAGGGCCTTCACTTTCTCCCCTTGGCCGTCGGCGCCCCCGACGGGAGCCAACCGGGGGCCTGCAGCACCTCGGGTGCGCTGCGTTCCGGGAGTGTCTGGCAACCTTTATTTCGCGAAGGGCTGGCTCTCTCGTGATGTCGTTCCCTCGCCGCGCTCTCGCCTTTTTCTTGGCGGGCATTGTGCTAGGTTCCTCACTTGCCTTCGCCCCCGCTGGCGCCGCGCCTTCGGCGCCGCCAACTCCCCTTACCACCTACACCCTCGACCCCATCCCCGGCCTCGAGTACGTCGCCATCGCGCCCCTTGCCTGGGCCGACCACCTCAAGCCGCTGCTCGACTGGAAAACCCTGAAAGGCGTGCCCGCCCAAGTCTTCCCCCTCGAATACATCTACACCTCCTTCGCCGGGCTCGACAACGCGCAGCGCATCCACAACTTCCTTTCCGACCTCCACTTCAACAAGGCGCCCTCCACGAAGTGGCTCCTGCTTGTCGGCGACGGCGACTGGGACAACCAGACGATCCCCGACCGCGAAGTGTTCACCAACTCCCAGCAGGACGGCGACCTCAACAACTCGCAGAACTGGTACACCACCGACACCTACTACGGGAACCTCAAGTCCTCGTGGGACGAGAACGGCAACGGCATCTTCGGCGAACTCAACGAGGGCGACTGGACGCCCGACCTCTATGTCGGCCGCGCGCCGGTCGACGGCACCGCGCAGCTCGACGTGTGGGTCGACCGGCAGATCACCTACGAGCGCAACCCCGCCCCCGGCATCTGGACGCGCAGCGCGCTGCTTGCAGGCGCGCTGATGGACCGACCCAACGTCCTCGACAATATCCTCACGAAGGCCGACGAAGGGTACGACCCCTTCACCGACAACGCGCGCAAGGTCGACGAGGAGGTCGCCGCCGAGATCCCCCCGTGGATGGACATCCAGCGCTACTACGACTACCCGTTCTGGGACGGCGGCCACTATTCGCCCGCCACCGACACGCTCACCGTGGGCGCGGTCAAGACCGCGCTGGACGGCGGCGCCTCGTTCCTCCTGCTCGAAGGCCACGGCTACACCTCGAACAAGGGGGTCGCGCAGTACGCCGACCCCACCGGGCTCGCGAGCATCTTCCGCAGCGACGGGGAAGACCCCGCGCTGCGCTACGACGAAGTGCTCAACCTGACCAACGGCAACCGCCTGCCTTTCGTGTACGTGTCCGCCTGCTACGCGGGCGACTTCACCGACCGCGACGACACCTCCCTCGAGGCGTTCCTCAAGGCCCCCGCGGGCGGCGCGATCGCGGTCGTGGCCGGCAACGGCGAGAACTTCCGCCTCGAAAACGTCTCCGGCCAGCAGGGGTTCGGCAACTGGTGGCTCGCCCGCGAGTTCTTCCACATGCTCTTTGTCGAGGGGTACTCCCAGCCCGGGAAGGTGCTCGGCGACCTCAAGGCCCGGTACAACGCCTACTTCCTGTCCCAGGGCCCCACCGACGCCATCAACCGGAACTACTTCCGCGCCGAGCGCGTCTCGTACAACCTCATGGGCGACCCCGAGTTCTCGCTGATCACCAACACCCCGGCCACGCTCACCGCCACTCCGGCCCACCCCCCCCTTGTCGGCGAAGGGCTCGTCCAGATCCAGGTTGCCGGCCGCGGCGGCCCGCTTGCGGGCGCCCTCGTCCACATCCAGGGGCCCGGCGGCGATGTCCACGCCACGACCAACGCGACCGGTGTCGCCACCCTGCCGTACGCGGCCGCCGACACGCGGCCCTTCAACATCACCGTCACGGCGCCAAACCACCTGCCCCTCTCCACGACGGCGGCCCCGGCCTACCCGCAGCACAACCTCTTCTTCGACCAAGGCGCGCTGCGCGGCCCCGCGGTCGTGCGCCGCGGCGAGGCTATCATGATAGAAGGCACCGTCGTGGCCGCCGGCCTTGCCTCCTACAGCAACGTCGTCGTCGAATTCCGCGTCGGCAGCCCCACGAGCGGGACGCCGCTTGCCGCCCTCGCCCTGCCCGCCGTGTCCCCGGGGAGCCCGGTCACCGTGTCGGCCTCGCTTTCGCTCCCCTCCCCCGGCGACTACCTCGTCTACGCCACGATCGACCCCGCCCGCGAGCAGTCCGAGGACACCACCGCCGACAACGTCGCCTTTGCGCAGGTGCGCGTCAACGAGCCTCCCCAAGTGGGCGCCATCCCGCCCATTACGCTCAATGAGGGCGGGCTGCTCGCGAATGCACTCGCACTGACTTCGTACGCGACCGACCGGGACAGCGGCTCCCAGGCGCTCAGCTACCGCGTCGCTTACGTGAGCGACCCGCTGCTCATCGTGGCCCTCGAGGGAGCCAGCCTCAGCCTTGAGGCAAAGCCGGGCGCCGCCCCCGAGGTCACCGTCGAGGTCGAGGTCTCCGACGGGCTCGACACCGCGCGCGGCAGTTTCACCGTCCATGTCGCCCGCCAGGACCGCGCGCCCGAGGTCGCCCCCGTGGCCCCGGGCACGGCCTTCGTCGGCGAACCTTATGTCCTCCAGCTCAACGCCACCGACCCCGACGGCGACCCCATCGTCTGGAGCGACACCTCGCCGCTCATCGACATCTCGCCGAGCGGCCGCATCGCGTTCACCCCCACGCCCGACCAAGTCGGTTCCTTCGCCGTGACCGCCACGGCAAGCGACGGGAAGGCCGCGAGCTCCACCACCTTCCTCCTTGCGATCGAAGCCCGCGAGCGCTACATCCAAGTGCGCAACCCGCCGGCGGTGCGCGCGTGGCCGGGCCAGGAAATCGTCGTCGACCTCTACACGCTTTCGCCCGACCCCCAAGTCACCTTCTTGACCGCCGACGGGCGCGTCCGCATCGACAACGCGACGCGCACGCTGCACTACACGCCAGCCGATGGTCCCCCGCGACAGGAAAGCCTCGTCATCATCGCCTCGAAGCCGGGGCTCCCCACCACGAGCGTGCGCCTCCTCGTGGATGTCGTGGCACCTCCCGCCGCTGGCGTCGAGCTTGCGGCCTTCGCGCTCGCCGGCGTCGGCGCCGCCGCCCTCGTCGGCTTTACGCTCGTGCGCGCCCACCAGGGCCGCTTGCGCGACGAGAAGATTTTCCGCCTCGAGGCAAAGCCCCGGCGCCCCAAAACGACGGATCCCTCAACGGCGCCGCGCAAGCGCCGCGAAAAGGAGTAGCGCGCTACTGCCCCCGCGCCTCAGCGCTGCGGAGGCGCGCTCCTCACGGGCGCGACCACCGTCCCCGTAGTGCACCGAGGGATTGATATACCGCGGTTCCGGAAGGAACGCGGGGTCGCAACCCAATGAGTTTCTCAAGCATCGTCCGCCGCGAGGCCGGCACCTATGTGTCGTGGTGCCCTGAACTCGATGTCCGCTCCGAAGGCCGCACGGTCGAAAAAGCCCTCGTCAACCTCGACGAGGCCGTCGAGCAATTCCTCGTCCTCCACCCGCAACTTCGCGAGCACCGCGACGCGCAGCTTGTCGCGCTCTGACGCATCGCGCCGACCCTCGCGTGAGGGCGGAAACCTTTATCCTCGATCGGGCTTGCCAGGTCGCTTCCACCTTGGGCAGGTAGATCAGCTGGAAGATCGCGTGCTTCGCAAGCACGAGGCCGCGGGTTCAAATCCCGTCCTGTCCACTCCCTCTTCTTTTCCAGTTGAGGCCCATGTCGGACGGCCATCGACGCTCGCAATTTGGGCCCCCTCGGGGTAGACTCGCAACCGTTATATATGGTGCATAACAACGTATAACGCGTAGGCGAAACGACGATGGCTGGCCTCACAACGATCCGAATTACGACAGCAACGCGAGACGACCTGAAGGACCTGGGCTTCAAAGACGAAACGTACGAGGAGATTCTCCGCCGGCTCGTCAAGCAGGCTCGGCTCCTCGCGGTCTACGAGCGCGAAAAACGAATCCTCGAGAGCGAGGAGTTCGCGCCACTTGACTAAGTTCGACCTGCTCCTGTCGGAGACTGCTCGCAAGCAGCTCACCGAGACAGGACCGAAGGACGAAGCACGAATCCGACGCGGTCTTTTGCAGCTGGAAGTCGGCCCGTACCGCCCTCGGCCGGGCGCGGACATCAAGAAGTTGGTTGGAGCGGATCCCTCAATGTATCGGTTGCGCGTCGGAGATTGGCGCGCGCTGTACTTCATTGACGGCAGCCGGGTGAAGGTAACTTCGATTCGACGCCGCGAGAACGCCTACGATTGATCTGGCCCCTTTGGGGGGCGGGCAAGAGGGACAACGGGGAGCTATTTCCGCGGGGAGGGGGAGCGGGGAGCAGCCAGCACGCCAGGGCGAGCGGTCATCATTTTTTCCACTCCTTCTTTTCCTTGCGTTCTCACTTCCCGCGCGATTGGCAATTAGGCGCGACCCGGACCTCCTCGAACTGCGGAACGGACCGCCCACACGAACACGTCGTTGGCCGCCGACGCTCCCACGCCGCCCTCACCCCAATCCGTTCCTAGCATCTTGCCCCTTCGGAACCTAGATAAGGCGAACCCTTCGTGGTGTTTGGACGGCCTCTTCCCCCGACGATGTTGGGGTAGCGTGCCCGGAGCGTGCCCACGTGAATCCCAAACACCGCCTCAACAGCCTCGTCTGCGTCGCGATCTTGACCCTTCCCCTGCTCTTCGCCCCGCTCTCCTTGGCCTTTCCAGGACCCGTCCCCACCGCCCACACGGTCCTCTCCTCGCCCTCGGTGGACGCATCGGAGGTGGTCTCGGCTCCGACAACCAACGGCTCGGCCGTGGCCGCCTGGGTTGAGACCAATTCCTCCACATTCTGGCGCGTCCGCGCCGCAACCTACTCGCCCCTCTCGGGGTGGAGCGTCCCCACATGGATCCAAAATGAGACCGGCATCACCTCCGAGATCCAAATCGCAGCCGACGCCTCCGGCACGGCCACGCTCCTCTGGCGCGCGTGGGGCAACCCGATCCGCCTTTGGTACTCGCAGGCGCCGCTCGGCGGGTCGTGGTCAACGCCCTCGAATTTCCGGAACGTCTCGTCGCCGCTCTACATCCAAGGCGCGCCGCACCTTGGCGTTTCGCCGGGGGGCCGCGCCGTGTTCTCGTGGATGGAGCAGGGCGGATCCGCGATCCCTGGGGTGTGGGCTGCGGTCGTGGAAACCGGCGGCGCCCTCAGCGGGCCCGTGCCCGTGAGCAACGCGGCGCAAGGCGTGATCGTCTCTTCCCTCGCCGTGAATTCGACGGGCTTCGGGTTCGCCGTGTGGTGCGATTGGAACGGGTCGGGCACCAACCTCGGCTACGCGAAATTCAGCCCGGGCACCGGCTGGGGCGCGTTCGCCATCGCGGTCGTGGGCGCCTCGAATGCCTGCGGCAGCATGGCGGCCGCCGCCGACGGGCAGGGCGCTGTCACGGTGCTATGGGGGCGAAACTTCGGGGCGACGAGCGACGTCGGGATGGTGCGCTTTACGGCGGCGGGAGGGTGGGGCGCCCCAACCCAAGCCGCAGCCACCGTCAATTTCCCCAACCAACTCTGGATTTCGCCAGCCGCCGACGGAGGGCTAATCGCGGCGTGGAACCTGGCCGTGCCCAGCGGGCCGATGGGGACGATCTACTACTCTACGTTCGCCGCGGGCTTCACGCCTTCCGGAGGCTGGGGCCCCGCTGTGAGGCTCGTGAACAACTCCACGAACGGCGTTGCCTTCCGCGCAGGCGTCGCCGCGCTGCCCGGCGGAGCCGGCTTCGTGGCAAGCTCCTACCTCGATGGGCCCTCCGCGGGCATCCAGGTGCGGCAGCACTTCGGCGTGACGGGGTGCGGCTCGTGGTCGGACGCCGCGTTCGCCGCCGGGACCTCGCCTTACCAGCGCTCCGTGAGCCTTGCCGTCGACCCCTCGGGCGCCGGAGTGGCTCTATTCAGCGCCCTTAACGGCTCCAACTACGAGTTGCGGGCGGCGCCTATCCAGGCCGCTGAGCCCCCGAGCCCGGTGATTCTGAGCCCCCTTGACGGGGCCATCATCGAGTCGTCCTTAGTGACCCTCGTAGGTTCGACCGCTGGAAACTCAACCGTTGAGAGCGGCTCCTATAACGCAACGGCCGACGCAAACGGGAACTTCTCCTTCACGGTCCCGCTCCTTGTCGGGGCGAACACGCTGACCGTGAAATCTCACCTCGCCGGCGCCTGGTCGCCGTGCATCACCGAATCCACCGTCCGCGTCACCTACCTCGACCCCGTGCCGGGGCTGAAAGCGGCGCTTGAAGGCGCAGTGGCCAATGTGACGGCGCTCACCGCTGCCCTTGCGGCCGCCGACGCCCGGATCGCGGACCTGGAGGCGCAGGCCCTCGTCTCGCAGGCTGACCTCGACGCGGCCCGCGCGAACCTCACCGCGGCCCAGGTCATGATCCACCAAACGCAGACCGAGCTCGACCGCGTCAAGGTGCAATTCCCCTGGCTCCAAGACAACCTCACGGCCACCCAAACCGCGCTCGACGCCTCGCGTGCCGACCTTGCCGCTGCGCAAGCGCGTATCGATCTGCTCAACGCCACGATCACCGTGCAAAACGCCACCGTGTCGGCGCAAGACGATATCCTCCGTGCGCTGCAGAAGGAGGTCGACATCCTCCAGGCGAATCTCTTGAACGCAAATAATGCGACGGCCGCCGCGCAGGTGTCGGCTGATGGCGCCCGCTCGACGGGCGGCCTCGCGACGGTCTTCGGTCTGATCGGCATGCTCTTCGGGGCCGCCGGCCTTGGCGTTGCCCTGACCGTGCGCCGCCGGGCGAGGACCGGGCGAGAACCGCCTGACGACCACGCGCCGGACGCCAAGACGGGCAAGGCGCGCGACGAGGAAAAGTAGGCGGCAGAGCCGGGGCGGGCAGGCGAGCGGACCTTTTGATTAGCTGCTCGAAAACCGAGAGCGCGCCTTGATGTAGGGGAGCCCCAAGGTTATCGCGCCTATGCGCCCTTGGTCGCCGCAGACGAAATTGCGCGTCACGTTCTACCTCGTCTTCACCTGCTTCGGCCTCTTCCACGCCGAAGTCCTCTCAAGGAGCCAGCCCTGGGTGCTCCTCAACCCGTTGATGTTCCTCCTCGTGGCGCCCGTCTACGGCGTCCACTACGTTGTGCTCGGCGACTTGCTGCTGCGCCGCCGGGCGACGGGCTTCTTCCCCGTCTTCGTGGCCGGTTGCGTCCTCGGGATGTACGAGTTCGTGATCACGAAGATGTTCTGGACGCCCACATGGACGCCGTTTGCCCCGCGCGTCCTCGAAGTCGCCTGGGCCGAGGTTTTCTGGATCGGGTTCTGGTGGCACGCGTTCATGAGCTTCGCGATCCCCTTCTTCCTCGTCCGCAAGCTCGTCCTCGAGCAGCACCCGAACCCGTTCCAAATCAAGGAAGTCCGCTACGTGCTCTTCGGCGTCCCGCTCCTCAGCGCCACCTTCGGCGTCGCGTTCGGAGCGCCGCCGCTCGAACTTCTCGGGAGCATCCTGCTGTCGATGGTCGTGCTCTTCGCCGGCGCGCGGTACTTCCTCTTGAAGGCCCCCGCGTGGGGGTTCAAGGGGACCGACGATGTGCTCCTCGGGCCGACCGGCCGGCGGCGTGCCATCGTTTTCCTCCTCCTCGTTTACGCTTTCTTTGGCGCCACGATGCGTCTACAAGCTCTGCCAAGCGCCGTGGGGCTCGTGCTTCCTGCGCTCTTCTACGCCGCCCTCTTCCTGATTTTCATCCCCCTCGTCCGGGCGAAGGCGCCGTCCGCTGCTGAACCGGTCTCGTCAGCGACCTCGCCGGCCGCGCCGGGCGAGCCGCTATCAGCGACGGCCCCGCAAGCGCTCGGCGCCCAGGCAACCCCTCCAGCCATCAAGGTCCTCAGGCGGTTCCTCGTGCGCTACGCCCTCTCCTTCATCGCCTTCATTGCGCTGCTCCAAGGCGTCGCTTTGGTCGCACCCTGGGTCCTGTTTGTCTTGTATGTGCTCTTCGTCCTTGGCGGCGGCGTCGGCGCCGCGCTGCTCCTGGTGGCGGCCGCAGGGAGCAGCCTGAAGAAGTGGGCCGCGCGAGGGAGCGCGATCGCGCCCGCCTAGTCCCGACCGGCTCGCGGGTCGCGCCCTCGGAGAAAGGTGCGCGGGCCATAGGGACCGCCTGAGTACCGCAGAATACGGGAAGCGTGGCAAGGCGCTAAGAGCGCGCACAAGCGCCTGAGCCCTCCTTTTTGGCCGAATGAGTTCAGCTCGCCGTGCCCACACGAGAAATTGGTTCGTGCTGCGAGCCCCCTGCTCCCACGGCGCCTCCAAGCGCCCCCAAGGCCACGCTGGATGGGGGTCTCCGAGCCTATCCAGTGCCAAAAACCAACACTTATTACCGATTGGTCTTTACTGGTAATTCATAGAAACCATTAATTACCAAATTGGTAATTACTCGTTAATGAAGTTCGTCGTCGACCTCCCATTTGGCCTATATGAGAGGCTTCGCGAGTTAGCGGGGGGCATGGCGAACTCCTCCCAAATTGCGAAATTCATCCGCATCGCGATCGAAAATCAGCTAGAACTCGAAACGGCTGAAGAGGGCCTGGTGGAGCGCCCCGAACGAGCGACCGAGTCGGATGGTGCCTCCGGCAGCCATAAGGGAAATGGCGCACGACTCCGCAGCGCCACCGCGGCCCGCGAAGCGACGGCCGCCGTATGGGACGGGTTGAGGAGCCGAGAACTTAAACTCGACACCATCCGCGCCTCGTCGCCCAAACACCTTACGAGCGGCCCCCTCTGGGGGCAATACAACCGGCTGTTCCCGCTCAAGTTCGCGGTCCGGCAGTTGGCGTTCATGCAACTTGCAGCGCGAGGGCCCGTCCCCTTGCGTGAATTCCATGCCGTGGCAGCCGAACGTGCGATTCGAATTCGCGGCCTCCTTGAAGCGCTCGACGCTCGAAACGACCTCCCCCGGGGCGAGCGGTTGTCTGCCGCGTTCCCCTCCGGAATCAAAGAGAGTTCACCCATGAGGTTTCAATCGCACTTCCTGGGGTACCTCCAATCCGACGGCACCCCCGTGGGAGCCCTCCTCGAGATCGGCTTCGCAAACGCAAGCGCGGGCGCCAAGCCGACGGTCGAGGCAAGCGACGTCGGGATCGATTTCGCCAAATTGCCGAACCCGCTCATCGATGGAGACGGCACCGCAGCCGAGGCGCTCGGCGACGAGGAGGCGGAATTCATCCTGAACCTCATCAGCCGTGCTCTTCCCGGTGAGCGGAACCTAATCACGAGCTACCTCCTGTGGATCGGTGACGGGAAAAACACCCCCAGCGACATCCTCGAGCGCACGCGAGCGAAATGGCCGGAGTGGACAGAAAAAGTTGCAGGATCCATGCGGGCCGGCGCCCTCGCCCGGATGCAAGAACTCGGTCTCATTGGACGCGAGCGAGATGGGCTTCGCGTCCGGTATACCCTGACGCCGCGGGGCGCGTCCTTCGCCAAGGAAACGGGCTGACGGCCACGGGCCCCCTACAAGGCGGGCCGGTCGGCTAAGCGGCCGGCGCCGACAGCCGCTTCTGGATTTCGCCAACCAGCCACTCCTGAACATGGATGTGCTCCACCTCGATGGCCGACCGGACCTCGGTGACGCCGCTGATCCTCTTCATCCAATGCAGGATGTCCTGGATCTCCGACGCATTCGAAAGGTGGGCGATGAAAAGGGAGTACTCTTCCGGTGCGGTGTGGGTCGAGATGATCCTCGGAAGTCCCGCAATGATCGCCTTGTCGACCGCTCGCTTCCGGCTTGCATCGGACGTGACCCAGAACCTACACCGGACGCCGCCGACCTTGGACAGGTCCAAGACCGGGTCAAGGTAGAACGCGTTCGATTCGACAAGGCTGAGGAGCCGCCTCTTGATCGTCCGGGTCGAAAGACCAAGGCTCCGGGCGATGTCCGAGAGCCTTGCCCTGCCGGCCTTGCGCAGCGTCTGGATGATTCGCCAGTCTGTCGCGGTGGGCACGAGGTCGCAAGCGGGAAAGCCCAGCCGCCAAGAAATCGGCGTGGGGCAGCGGCAAAGCGAGGCGCAGAGCTCCACCTGCCGCTCCAAACCGGCAGCGCTCTCGTACAACGTCAAGACGGCAAGCTCCCGGCCATAGAAGTCATCGACAAGCATGACGCCCTCAATCAGTTTCAAGCGCGAAATCACCTCGCTCTTGGATTCGCCGTCGGCGACGCGCAGCTCCACGATCGCGGCCTCCCGGCCAAGCAGGACCGGATTGAGGATCAGCTGCCAGCCGAGGAGAAACTCCGCTTCGTGCATCCGCCGGAGCCGGTTTCGGACGGTCTCCTCGTCCACCTTGAGGCCGGTGGCAACGTTGGCGTAGGAGATTCGGACGTCCCACTGGAATGAGTGAGGGGACGCTAGCGCCCGAATGATTCGTATGTCAAGGTCGTCCGGCGTCCACATTGACCCAACCCCCGATGACCAGCGTGCTGTCGGCGACTTAAATCTATCCAGCGGCGAGAAGTGTTGGAGTGAATGCAAACTAGGCCAAACCGTTTCTTACCCTGAGGCAGAGAGCAAGACGGTTCCAAACCAACAAGGCGTTGCCGCGGGAAAAAGGGACGGCGCTAGGCTCGCCGATGGAAGGGGGCGTCGTTTTCACCGCGTGAGGCCAAGCGGGCTGACTCCCGACACGGCGGGGCGGCCCCGGTATGCGAGGTCGACGGAAGCGCGAGCCCGGGGTTGATGGACTCGGGGCGGAGGGCGCGAGCGGCGCGGGGCTCATTCGTCCGGCTGCGCCGCGGCCCGCGCCGGGGCCGGCGATAGGCTTGTGGCCCCGGCGGGGCCTTGCACATCGCCTTTGAAGACATCCTTCCTCGTGACCGTCAGGTAGTAGACGCTCGCTACGATGAGCGCGAAGAACGCGAGGTTGACGGCGACCTTGTCAAGCCCCATTCCGCCGTCGGCGGGCGAGAGCGTGAGGATGTCCCCAATGTTTGCGCCGAGCGGCCGCGTGAAGATGTAGGCGATCCAGAACATGAGCACGGCATTCAGCTTGAGGTACCGCCAGCCCAGGTAGCAGAATCCGATGACTGCGCCAAAGATGCCGGCCGAGATGATCAAGGCCGCCTGCGGGTGGAGCGCGACCATCACGGTCGGGTCGTCGGCGCTTGGCGCCTGGCCAAGCGCGGCGGTGAGGCGCTCCAATCCGAGGTCTCCCGAAGCCGTGCCCAAGGCGAACGTGGCGAGGATCGCAGCCCAGTAGAATGCCTCGCGCCGGGTCGTGTAAATGCTGTGGATCGAGAGGGTCCGCTCTTTGGAATACCAAACTGCGAAGACGGCCGCGAGTGCTACCGCGAACAGGACCGTGAGCGCGTCGAGGCTAAGGCCCAGGTCGTCGTGCAAGTGGTCCGTGATGAGCGTCCCCACCACGCTGACGAGGACGACGGCAATCCAGTAGATTGTGGGCACATAGCTCCGGTAGGTGAATTGGAAGATCAGCGCGAGCACGAGCAGCCCCATCATGAGGAGGTTCGTCCCGCTGAGCCCGAGGGCCATTGGGCCGGCGAGCGAGGTCCCGTTCAGCTGGTCGGCAGCCGTTTCTCCGACCGTGGTGCAAAGCACCTTGATGATCCAGAAGTACAGCGTAATTTCGGGCACCTTCCGGAGCATCCGGGCGCCCAGGCTCGCGTTAGCCGGAGCCTCCAGGATCCGCCCAGTCGTCCGTCGCACAACGCCGGCCATGCGTGATCCCGGCGAGAGCGGCCCCACGCCCCGGACCTGTCCGTACCATGCGAGCGGGACGAGCGCCCAAACCAAAAGGACGACCAGCACCTCGGTGAGGTCCACGGCGGCGGCCGCGCCGCCCTCTGCCGAGGGCGTGCCGCTCACGACGGGCTTGCCAAGCGCGGCCGTGTAGGTCACATCCCCCGCGGAGGGGGTGGTCGCGGTGACCACGACGACGGCCGAGGCCGGCGGGTCGCCAGGCGTACCGGCCTGTACCATCCACCGGAAGGCGTGCGAACCGCCGCCGCTGATGTTGTCGACGCTCTGCGTGGGGGTCGCCGGCGAGTACGAAACGGAGATCGCAACGCTGCAGGTCACCGCCGTGAGGCCCGCGACCTGAGTGACCGTCGCCGTCCAGTTTCCCGGCCCCGCGGCATCGACCTGCGCGGCCGCCACATTCACGGTCGAGGTGTGGCCCGTGGTGCCCGAAAAGGCGGTGCCGCCCGGCGCCTTGACGGCGACGTGCACGCGCGCGAGGGGCGCCCGCGAGGTGACTGTAGCCGTGACCGTGATGGAGCCGCCGGGGCCCACGTCAAACGACTGGCTGCGCGAAGCCCCGCGCCCCAGAGACGGATTGGAGTTGGCACTGGTGTCCGGCGGGGTGAGTACCTGCACCCCCGAAATCGAGGCGGACACATTCTCAACCGCCTCCTTCCCGTTGTTCGTGACGTTCACCCACATCCAGAACGCGGTGCCCGCGTCGTTTGCCGGATCGTACTGGAGCGTGCTGACATCGAGCCCGCCGTCTTCAGCGGCCTGGGTCCCCGTTCGGGCCTCTGTGGGGAGCGCCAGCGCTAAGAGGACGAGAGCTGCGAGAATACCGACAACGAGCACGGCCGTGGTGCGTTTGCACAGGGAGGCCTCGGAGGTGCTAACCAACTCCACAACGGCCACGCCGTCGAATCTCGGGCACCCCTCATATAGATTCCACAGGCGTAAGCGAGATTGCGCCAGCAACCCCGTCCGCGTGTTCGATCCAAGCGCGGGTCGGTTGCGGCGTGCGGCTCTACCAAAGCGGCCCGCGCGCCCCACGAGGCGTAATAAGGCAGCCGCCGCCTTCTCCACGCATGGCCAAAAGGACGCGCGCGCGCAGCCCCAACCGGATTCCCCCCACCCTCATCGGCCGCTCCGTCGAGAACCGCCTCATCGAGTACATCATGGTCCTCAGCCGCGGCGAACTCGTCGTGTGCCGCCCCGAGACCGACATCGAGGGCACTGACCTCCACGTGAACCGTCGCTATGGGCGCACCATCGTCAAGCTGCAGGTCAAGGGCCGCGGGCACCACGACGAGGACGGACGGCTGGAGCTCAACATGAACAAGAGCGACATCCCGCCCGAGGACGCCAAATACGTGGTTGTCGCCGAATACTTCCCCGACACCGCGGAGTTCGGCCGCTACGTCTGGATCATCTTCTCGGATGACATCCGGCGCCTGGCGAGGTCGAGCGCAAGCCAGTGGGGCGCCGACTTCTCCACCAAGCCGGGGTCCAAAGACCAATGGGTGCAATTCCGCTACGAACTCAAAGAGATCGCTAAGGTCGTGAACGCGCTGCTCGACCGCGTTGAGCGCGGCGCGACGCTGTTGCGCACGGGGCCCGAGGTGCGCGCCGCTTGGGCGGCACCGAAGAAAAGGCGACGGGGAACTTCGTAGGGACCGGCGGCGCGCCCGCGAGCGTCGCTGGAGTGTCGCAGCACCGGGCCGCCCCTCGCCCGAACGGTGCGCAACGAACGAAAAATGCAAGTCTTTGATCGGCCTCCAGTTGCGTGTGCCGAAGACAACGCCTATCATGATTGGGCCGCGAACCAAGGCGGGCCTTCGCGCGCGAAGGCTCCACGCCCGCGAGACCTATGACCAAGTGATTGATCGTCTCCTTGAGGACACCGAAGAAATCCCGCCGGCTGTGCTGCGAAGATGGGACCGCATTGTCAAGCAGGTGAAGGCTGGCGATTTCCAAACCCTCGAGCGGGTCGGTCGCGGTCTTGGCGACCACGCAGTCAAGCGGGTTCTCAAGCCGCAAGAATCTGGGCCGGTGGACTAGCGACAGGTCCACGTCCCTGCCATGCCGACGGGCAGGCCCGGTCAAACCGAGCGCTCATATGCACGCGTCCGCCTCCAGCGGCGATCGCTATGGGCGACATTACCATCCTCGGAGCAAGCCTGCCCGCGGGCGTCGAAGAGCATTTCATCGAAGCGGGCGGCGTGAAGTTCCGCTACCTCGAAGGGGGCGCCAAGGGCGGGGCACCCATTCTGATGCTCCACGGGTGGCCGACTTGGGCCGAGGTGTGGCTGCCGCTCGCGGCTCGGCTGCCCGCCGACCGCCGGTGGATCGCGATCGATTTGCCGAACCACGGGCGCTCCTCGATCCTCCCGGGGAAGGGCGCGTCGTTGACGTCGCTGCGTGCGGCCGTGGCCGCGTTTTTCGATTCGATGGGCCTCGACCGCTGCACGATCATCGGGTGCTCGATCGGCGGGACGCTCGCCGTCATGCTCGCGCTCGACCGGCCCGACCGCGTCGAACGCATCGTGCCCATCGACGCCGCAGGGTTCCCGCCGAAGATCCCCGGCAAGACCGTGCGCATGTACCTGCCATTCTTCATCCGCGCGATGTTGGGAGCGCCGGGCCCAAAGAGCGTGCGCAAGCTGCTGAACAAGGCCGTGTTCTTTGACAAGGCCTTCACGACGGACGAATGGGTGAAGGCGGTCACCGGAGCCTGGGCTGCCAAGGACCGCCGGAAAGGGCTGCTTGCCGTTGGCGGCGCGCTGCGCAAGCCCGACGCGTCCGTCCTTCCTCGGCTCGGCGAAGTAAGCTGCCCCGCGCTCGTGGTCTGGGGGAAGAACGACCCGCAGTTCGACTGGCACTTCGGCGAGGACGGCGCGAAGAAAATGAAGAACGCGCGATTCGTCGGCATCGAAGCGGCCGGCCACTTCCCCATGGTGGAGCAGCCCGCCGCGACCGGGGCAGCCATTACGGCTTTTCTACAGAGCGCGTAGCCCACGCGTCCTTCAGCAAGAGCGCGCCGATCGCGGCGCCCTCGGCCTCAAGGATGAGGAGCACGAGCGCCGTGGCCGTAAACGCGATCCCGACCGCTCCGCCGCCCGCCGCTTGGACATTGTCGGGGCCCGCCATCACGAAGTGGTTCGCCGCGCCGTAAACGAGCGCCGCCCCCATCGAGAGCGACAGCAGGAGCGACGCGGCTCCCCGCCGCGTGTTGAGCAGCGTAAGCGCGATCACAGGGCCCGCGTACACCGCGCCGAGCACGACGGCGAGGTCGAACGCTTGCTCCGGCAAGACCGCGCGCAGCGCGTGGGCCGCGCCGTGGGCGACGGCCACGGCGAGGTGCGCGATCACGATGATGCGCGCCGCCCGCGCTCGGCCGACGTTCATGCCGCCCGCCCCGCGGGCGGATCGCGGCGCGGAGAGAAAAAGTTGAGGCGGCGCCTGCGCGGCTTAACGTGCGCGGGGCCGCGGCGCCACGGCCGCCGGCTTGCGCGCCGGTCGCAGCGGGGGCCCGAACACCGCCTTCCCCCGCACGATGCCGACGCACCTTCGGCTGCCGCAGGCGCAAACCATGGACCAGTTCGGGTCCTCCTCGGTGGTGGCGTAGTCGATGGTGACCTCCTCGCCCGGCGCCATCTGCCGCAGCGCATGGATCTCCCTTCGGTCACGCACCTCGGCGCTCGGCTCGCACGAGTGGTTCACGAACGCGGGGGGCGTGTACGGGTAGGGCTCGATCCAGGTCTCGCGGGCCACCCCATACCAGCGGGGGCCCGTGTCTGGCGCGTCGTCGTACGGCCAAATCTGGACCGTGCCTTTCACCGTGGCGATGCGCTCCCCCGCCTCGAAGGGCAGCGTCGTGAACAGCCCGAATCCCTTCGCGTGCGCGTGCCCCACATCGAGCCCCGCCCAGTCGGGGCCGTCGCGGGGCGGATTCTCGAAGTCGTATGGCTGGGCGCCCTGCGAGACAGGCTGCCGCTTCTTGCGCTCCCCATTCCCACCGCGGCTCGCGGCGCGTCCTTTCAGCGGAGCGCGTTTGGAACCCTTCGGGCGCGTCGCGGAACGCGAACGCCGCCGGGGTGGCAGATCACCTGGCAATCGGGGTGCACCGGCTCGCTGGGAACCGAGCCCCGGGTGAAGAGCGTTTCGCCAAGGGGCGCCTGCGCGTGCGCTACTTCGCCCGCATCCGGTTGTTCTTCGGGTTGTGTTCGACCTCAGCAAGCCCGAGCTTTTCGAGCACCGGCGGGACGTAGTTCCCGAACCGGCCGCGCAACCCCTTCTTGATCCCGTACCATCCGCCCACCGGGTTCTTCGGCGAGCGCCCCCACGCCTCGACCGTGCCCTCGGCCGCCGGCTTCTGCTCGTCCGCGTTCCCGAGCGCCATCCAATCGCCGTGCTTCTTCAGCATCGTGTGCAGGTCGTCGATGGCCCGCAAGTGGTAGCGCAGTTCGGTCGACCCGACCTGCACGACGAGCGAAGGCGGGTCAAGCGCCTCGTCCTTGAAGGCGACAAATTCCGAGCCGCCGCTTGGCGTTTTCAGCTTCCAGGGGCTTGCGCGCGTTCCCGCTGCTCCGACCATGGGTGGTAATTCGGGGGTTGATATTTAGCATGAGGGGGAGGCCTGCGCTTTTCGTCGAACGGCGGACGTGAGTCTTCCGAAGCCCCCGGTTCGACCGGTCCTCGGGGTCGGTGGTTATCTCGCTTGCCAAGAAAGCCTCAGGGCTCCCTCGCAATGTAGATTGGAGAACTGCCCCCCATGCGAAGGGCGCGCCCGACGGGGTCTTGCCTCGCCGGAACGGGAGACCATAGGGCGGTGCGCCGCCCGTCTCGCGAGCCTCTCACAGGCGGAATTCCAGTCGCGGTCGCGCCAGCCAAGGATTCATTATCTCCCTCCTCATGAGACCAAATCCCGAAGGGGACACCCATGGCGAAGAAGAAATCGAAGAGCGCTCGCAAGTCCGCCGCCCGCAAGTCCGCCGCCCGCAAAGCTCCTGCACGACCGCCCGGCCCCGCTCCCCAGAGCGTCACGCCCTACCTCGCCGTCGGCGACGCCGCCGGCGCCATCGACTGGTATAAGCGCGCCTTCGGCGCCAAGGAGATCACGCGACAACTCGAGCCCTCGGGCAAGGTCATGCACGCCTCCCTCAAGATCGGGCAGTCGTTCGTGATGCTCTCCGACATCTTCCCCGGAAGCGACATGCGCGACCCGCTCTCCGCCGGCCCCTCCGTCAACCTGCACCTCTACTCCAAGGACATTGACAAGATCTTCAGCAAGGCCGTCGCGGCCGGCGCGAAGGTCACCATGCCCCTCGAAGACCAATTCTGGGGCGAACGCTACGGCAAGCTCCAGGACCCCTACGGGCACTCGTGGGGCTTCTCGTGGAAGGCCAAGATGAGCGCGGCCGAGATGGAGAAGAAACGCGAAGAGGCGATGAAATCGATGGGTGCTGGCGAGCAGCCCGGCTCCTCCGACAAGCCGTGGCAGTGAGCCGCGGGGGCGTCACGTTGATGCCGCGCCCATGCCCTTGAGGGCCCGATGGCCCACCCCGACGAGATCGAAGTCTGGGACGAACTCTACCGCAAGGGCGAGCACCGGCACCGGTGGCACTACCGCGAGCCTTCGCAGGAACTCGTGGCGCTCGTCGCCGGCGGTGCGGTCAAACCGTGCCCCTCGCTCGACATCGGGTGCGGCGCGGGCGTCGAGGTCGTTTGGCTCGCGAAGCACCGGTTCAAGGCGCATGGGATCGACCTCTCGCCAGCCGCCGTCCGCCTTGCAAAGGCGCGCGCCAAGCGCGCCCGCGCGCGCGCCGACCTGCGCGTCGGCGATGTTCGGGAGATGCCCTACGGCGCGCGCACCTTCGGCCTCGTCACCGACCGGAGCTGCCTGCACACGCTTTACCGGTGGGACTGGCCGCGCTACGCAGCCGAGGTCGCGCGCGTCATGCGCCCCGGCGGGCTGCTTGTCCTTCGCGCCGCCAGGAGCACCGCCGGCGGCGGGTTCACGCACATGCGCCCGCAGGACGTTTCCCGCTACTTCGGCCGGTCGTTCCGCCGGGTCGGTCTCGAGAAAGTCGCGATCGTTTCAGATTCGGGCGACCTGCCAGCCTACCTCGCCGTGCTCAGACGGAAGTGAGGCGCGCCGCTCTGGGATCGAGGCGAAACCCATATGACCAGGCGCGCGTTCGCGAGCCCGTACGAGGCCCTCTCCATGGTCTGCAAAACCGTTTCGATGGTCGCCTTGACCGCACTGCTTGCCGCCTCGCTCGCCGGCTGCTACGGGACCCCGACGCCGCCGCAGACGACCGCCAACGCAGCCATCGCCGCCAACTCCGCCGCCTGGAAGTACGACTACCCGGGCAGCCTCGTGCACAGCGTTCGCGGCGAGATCTTCCTCAATGTGGCCGTGACCGTCACGAACCACGGGAGCGTCCCCATCGCGGTGCTCGCCGCCGAGTTCTCAATCTACTGGCAAAACGAGAGCGTCGGGATCCCCGCCATCGCCACGACGCTCTCGACCTCGACGATCGCCAACGGCGCGTCGGCCTCCACGACCGTGGCCTTCCTTTCGACGGAGCTGAGGGCCGCCACCAAAATCGAGTTCCGCCAGGTCGGGTTCATCAACACCGTTTCGGCAAATGTGCCGGCTCCCGCGCCGCTCCCCCTTGAAGTGATGTTCACGGGCGTCACCTCCGCCTGGTCGCAAAACGGGACGAACAACCGCACGGCGTCCTCGGGCCACGTTTTCCTTTGGGTGAATTTCTCGGTGATGAACCACCTTACCGATGCGGTCGGGCTCAGCGACGTCTACTTCAAGGTCGTGGACGCCAACGGCACCGTCGTGAACGCGGACGGTATCGTCGGCCCCACGACCGTTGGAGGCGGCGGGATGGTGTCGGCCTCCGTGTCCTTCGAGGTGCCAGACGGCTTCGCGCCGAAGACCCTGCGTTTCGACGCGGTGCTCGGCCCCTGGACCGATGTCGCGGTGCCCGTGCCTACTTGACGGCGAGCTTCTCAATCACGTCGTGCGCCCACCCGTGGTGCGAGCACTCGTCTCGCGGCGGCAGTTTGCCGATCGGGAACCAGCGGGCCTCCGCAATGTTGGTCCCCGGCTTGACCTTGGGCGCTTTGGCAATCTCCGTCTTGTAGTGGAAAATGAGGTGCCACGCGCCGTGGCTGAACGACTCGATGAAGCCGAGTTCGATCTTTTCCGCCTTGATCCCCGCCTGCTCGTAGAGGACCCGCGAGGCGGTCGTGTCGGGGTGGTCGGGCTCCTTCATGTAATCGTCGGGGATGAACCAGCCCGTCTGCCCTTCGTACGGCTTGGTGTCCTTGTACTTCACGAGGAGCACCTTGCCCTCGGCGATCACGAGGGTGTCCACGATGAGTTTGTGCGCGTCGCAGGTCGGCAAAGCAGGAGCCCCGAGGCCGGGAAGGCTTGGCGCAAATTAAGGGCTTGCGCGCACGGGCCGTGCGGCGTCGCCCCTCTGGCGCTTCGCCCTCGTGCGGTCCGAGGCCGGCGGTTCGGGTGATCCCGTGCAGTCGAGGCGCCCCGGCGCCCAACGGCCAATCTTCGACGAATCTGGGAAGAATCTCCGCAAAGCGACAACACCCGGTCGCGCCTCTTCCACCTCAAGGAGGTGAAAAACCTCGATGCAAAAAACCACCATGGCAGCGCTCGCGGCGCTCCTGCTCGTCGGCGCCACGGCGGCGGTCCTCATGTCCGCCGCTGGGCAAACCGTGACCGACCTGACCGGCACAACGGCCGCCTCGACGAACTCGACGGCGGTCGCGTGCCCGGCTCCGGGCAACGGCACCGCCGCCCTGCGTTGGGCGTTCCTGTTCGGCGACGGCTCGAAAGAGCTCCCGCCGTTCCTGACGCTCAACCAGACGGCGTACGCCGACTGGCTCAGCCAGAACGGCCTCAACGCGACAACGCTCGCGTCATGCGCCCCGCACCTACACGCGCACGGGTTCGGGCCGGACTTCGGTCCGCGCCATGCGCGCTGCCAGCAGAACCAGTCTGCATGAGCGTCCCCCCACGCTCCGGCCGGGGGAGCACCCCCCGCTTCCCCGGCCGCCTTCCCCGCAGGGGAAGGTTCTATGCGCGCAACCTTGCTCTCAAGGGTGAAACCGTGGACGGCGTCGAGCGCCTCATGTGGTGGCTTTTCGGCTCGAGCGCCGGCGCCGCCACGCGCGTGCGCATCGTCCGCGCGATCAAGGAAGCTCCGCGAAACAACCAGAAGCTCTCCGACGACCTCAAGCTCGACTACACGACGGTCCGCCACCACCTCCGCGTCCTTTCCAAGAACGGATTCGTCATGACCGGCGGGCCGAAGTACGGCCAGCTCTTCTTCCTCTCCCCCTCCTTTGAATCGCACTGGCCGGCGTTCGAGAGAATCGCCGCCAAAGTCGTCCCCCAGCAAACCGGAGGCAACCCCCATGGAACCGAATGAGAACAAAGCCAAGCCCCTCGAGAACGAAACGGCGCAAAGCCCGCTCCCCAAGGCGCGCAAGGTCAGCCCGGCCGTGTGGGTCGGCCTCACGCTTGCCATCGGCATTGCCGCGGGCCTTGCCCTGTCGCTCCTCGCCCCCGTGCCGGGCCCGGGCCCCGGGCCCCGGCCGCCCGGGATGCGGTTCGACACCCACGCCGACTTCGACGTCCTCCTCTCCACGGTCAGCGTCGCCCTCCTCTCGGCGCTCGTCCTCGTCTACCTGCGGACCTTCCGCGAGACGCGAGCCAACTTCGCGCTCGGGCTCGTCGTCGTCCTCTTCGCCCTGCTGCTCGAGTCGCTGGTCGCATCGCCTGTCCTCATCGGCGCCTTCGGCCACCCCTTCGGGGCCCTTGCGACGTTCTTCCTCATCGCCGACATTTTCAAAAGCGCCGCTTTCGCGGTTTTCCTCTACCTGAGCTTGCAATAGGTTGGTCTCCGCGAGGGTCCCTGAGAGAGCCCCCAAGGCTGGTCCTTGGGGCGCCGAGCCCGACGGGCCCCACCCTGACCCCGGCGGCAAAAACCTTCTTATACGATTGCATACAACTGCATACACATGGCCAACACGGTCTCCGGCAGGCTCCCGCCCGAACTGCTGCGCGAGCTCGACAGCCTCGGGAAGCGTGCCGGCAAGACTCGGTCCGAGATTCTGCGCGACGTGGTCCGCCGGGGGGTTGCCGCGGAGCGGCTTGAGCGGGCGCTTGACGCTTACCGGCGCCGGCAGGCGTCCTTGAGCCGTGCCAGCGAACTCGCGGGCCTGCCGGTAACCGTCTTCCTGGACGAACTGCGGCGCGCGGGAATCTTGCGTGACTACCAAGCCGACGACCTGCGCCGTGACTTGGAATGGGCGGGGCAGGCTTGATCGCTGACACCTCAGTGCTCATCGTGTACGCGCGCGCGCAGCGCCTGGACGTCCTCCTTCGCACGCTTCGCGAGGTGAGCCTCACGAAGGATGTCCGCGAGGAGGCGATTGAGGCGGCCCCCGATCGGCGAGACTCCCAGGCGCTCGCTGACGCCATCCGTCGCGGGCGCATCTCGGTGGCGGCGGTCCGCCCAGCCCGCGTCGCGGCGCTGCGCCGGCGCTACCCGAACCTCGGGCGCGGGGAAGCCTCGGTGATTGCCGCCGCGATTCAGAACCGCGATCGGACGGTCCTCCTGGACGAGCGTGCGGCCCGGCGGGCCGCGGCGCTCGAGGGTCTGCAGGCGGTGGGGAGCCTCGGGGTCCTTGCGCGCGCGCACCGGAGGGGGGTGCTCAAGTCCCACCGGGAAGTCGCCGACGTGCTCCGCGACCTCCTCTCCGTCGGACTATGGGTTGCGCCCGACGTGGTGGAGGCGTTTTGGCAGGGAATCGGCGGGCGGCCTTGACCTGTTCGGCGCCGCCCCCTCCAAACCTTCAATGCCGGGCGCGGGGCTTTCGTAAGCGTGCCGCGCGTCGCAACGCCCTGCTTCATCGTCCCCCCCTACATCGTGCGTTCGATCGCGGAGCGCGGCTCGGCCGTCCAGCGCCGCCGCGCGCTTGCCAACATCGAATTGAGCGAGGGGATCCGCGCAAAGCGCGCCGTGCTCGCGCGTGTCCCCCCCTCGCGGGACGCCTGCGCCCTCGAGGAATGCCGCACCGTGTTCGACGCGCGCACCCTCCAGCGCGGGCCGTTCCGGCGCGTGCGCAAGGAGCACGACGGGGCGAACCGCGATGTCGCGGTGAACGAGGCCTTCGAGGGCGCCGGCTCGACCTTCGACTTCTACCTCAAAGCCTACGAGCGGTGCTCCATCGACGCCTTCGGGCTGCCCCTCGATTCGGTGGTCCACTTCGGGAAGTCCTACGACAACGCGTTCTGGGACGGGCGCAAGATGATCTACGGCGACGGGGACGGCGAACTCTTCAACCGCTTCACCATCGCCATCGACGTCATCGGCCACGAGCTCACCCACGGCGTCACCCAGTGCGAGGCTGGGCTCGAGTATTGGGGCCAGGCGGGGGCGCTCAACGAGAGCTTCTCGGACGTCTTCGGCTCGCTCGTCAAACAAAGGACGCTCGGCCAAAACGCCGACAAGGCCGACTGGCTCATCGGCCAAGGGCTCTTCACAAAGAAGGTCCGCGGGAGCGCGCTTCGCTCCATGAAGGCCCCCGGCACCGCCTACGACGACCCCGTGCTCGGCAAAGACCCCCAGCCCGCCCACATGCGCGACCTCGTGGAGACCGACGACGACAACGGCGGCGTCCACACCAACTCCGGCATTCCCAACCACGCATTCTACCTCGCCGCCACGAAAATCGGCGGCAAGGCGTGGGAACGCGCGGGCAAGATCTGGTACGGCGCGCTCGCCGACGAGCTTCGCCCGACCTCCGACTTCTCCGACTGCGCGTTGCGCACCGTGCGGGAGGCCGCGCGCATTTACGGAGCGGCCTCACGCGAGGCGCGGGCGGTAGCGGATGCCTGGAAGGGCGTCGGCGTCAAGCCCTAGCCTCACCGAAAGAATACTTAGGGCGCGCCGGTTGCTGTCAATCGAGGCGCACACCGTGGCTCGCTCTTCCCTCGTTGGACTCTTGGGCCTCGCCCTCTCGTTTGGATGCGCCTTTGCAGGCTGCTTCACGCCCGTTACGCCCCCGCCCGGGTCGAGCGCGCCTTCCCTTTCCCTCGTGGCCGCCTCCTGGAGCGGTTCCGCGTTGCCCATCGTCATCGCCTCCGTCCACAACGGCGCGTCGCTCACTCCGGCCGACTTGAGGTTCGACGTCAAGGACGCACATGAGGTTCAATATTTCCTCGGCCCGGCGGGCAAGGGGGCCGACGTCAACGGCACCCGCGTGGCGGTGGTCTACGGCGACAACGCCGGGCCGGGGAAGGTGACGGCCGGCGACGGCATCGTCATCACCCTGAACTCCTCGGCACCCGAAACGTTTGGCAACGGCACGCTCGAGGTCTCTGCCAACGCCACGGTGATCGCCCACCTCAAGCTGCCCGCCCCGCCTTCTCAGTCCTCTCAGAGGCAGATTTCGCTGAGTGCCGGAAGCTGGTCGAACGGAAACGTCACCCTCAGCATCACCTCGACATTCAACGCCGGCAGCCTCACCCCCACCGACCTGATCTTCATCGTGCTGGATTCCTCGGGCACCGTCTTCTATTCGGCCGGAGCCAACCACCCTCGCACCAGCGGCGCCGTAACCGTGAACGTGTTCTTCAACGACTTCACCGACCCCGGAAACGTCAGCTCCGGCGACAGCATCCGGCTCTCGATCACGCCGTCGACTTCCATGGCCCTCGCGGGCGGGGTCCTCAGCGTCGCCGTGGGCACGCAGGAAATCGGACGCGCTACCTTGCCTTGAGGCGGGGCCCGCCCGCGGCCCCCACTTCAAACTGACCAATTCGGCCAAGCCATCCACCGCCATCCTGATTAGCGGGGCCCGCCTTGTCCGCGCAATCCAGAAGCCCACGAGGGGCTCCTGGGTGTTGGGGGTCTTCTCCGTGAACCGCTTTTCGCGCGCGACTTCGTGTGCAGTGCTTTTCCTGTTGACCGCGTCGTTGTTTTCGGCCATGGCGCCGCAGGCGGCCGCCGGCGGAACGGTGAGCGTGTGGCGCGCCCCCACGTCCCTTGAGACCGCCGACAACGACACGAGCGTCCCCCGCGCCGCGGTGGCTAGCGACGGGAGCGCAATGGTCGTGTGGCAGCAGGCCACCAACACGACGCCGTACATTGCGGCCAATCTCTACGTGCCCGGCTCCGGGTGGAGCGGCGCCACCAACATCTCGTGGGGGCCGACCGGCACGAACCCGCGGGTCGCTGCCCTTGGCAACGGGCGCTTCCTCGCCGCATGGGTTGGCACCAACAACGTTTCCGTGAACCTCTACCAGCCGGCCACCGGCTGGAGCGGGCCAACGCAAATTGTGGCGCCCGGCTCCTCCATCAGCTCAATCTCGCTTGCCGCGGACGCAAGCGGGCGTGCCGGTCTCGCTTGGGTTACCAATAATTTCCCGAACCGCGTGCAGGCCTCGCTGTACCTAACTGGCCTCGGATGGGCCGCGCCCACGCTCTTCGTCTCGCAGAACTTCGCCAACTCGGTCACCATCGCGCTCTCGGGTCAGGGGGGCGCCGTCGTGGCATGGCGCGAGACCACCGGGGCCGCCGCGCGCGTCTCGGGCTCCCTCTACACGAGCGGCTGGGGCTGGACCGCCTCCGCCTCGCTCACCGGCACCTACCCGGCAGCCTACTACAACGACATGGCCCCCGCCGCCGCCATGAACGCCTCGGGCTCGGCCCTCGTCGTCACCCGAATGCTGCTCGGCACGCCCTACCTCGCCATCCCCTACGCTCCGGGGAGCGGATGGGGCGCAAACACCACGCTCTCGCCGCTCATGGGCGGTGTCGCCTACACCGTGCCCACGCTCAGCACCGACGGGGGCGGCGGCGCCGTCGTCCCGTTCACCGAAGCGCTGCCCAACGGCTCCTACGCCTCCGAGCTTTTCTGGTACAACGGGTCGTCTTCCATGTGGACGGACCTCCTTGTCCCCACCACTTGGTTGCCCGCCGGCAACACGGCCGCCGCCTTCGACCCCGACGGCCGCCTCCTTGTCGCGTGGGCCGAAGACACGGGCGCCGGCTGGACGGCCCGCGCGGAACGGTACCTCCCCGCCCTCGGCTGGACCCTCGGCTGGCAGGCGCCGACCGAATTTACCTCCGCGCTGAACGCCTCCATCGGGGTCTCCGGCCGCCTCAGCCTCGACGTCGGCCGCAACGGCGACGCGGCACTCGCGTGGCTTGACAACAGCTCGGGCCCCGTCAACATGTTCGGCGCCGTGTTCGAGCGTGACACGCAGGTGCCCTCGCTCCTCGTTACAACGACGCCTCCGGGCGCCTCGAACCAGACCTCGTTTACCGTGGCCGGGACGACCGACCCCCTCGCGCAAGTCAGCGTCGACGGCGTGGCGGTCTCCGTCGACGGCTTGGGCGCCTTCAGTACGATCGTGACTCTCGCGGAAGGGCCCCACATCTTTGTGGTGGTCGCCTGGGACCAAGAAGGGAACCGCGCCGAGGTCCGCCTGCCGGTCTGGGTGGACAGCACGCCGCCCTCCCTCTCGCTCAGCGCGCCCCCCGACGGGCTTGCCACCTCGTCGGCCGCGGTCGTGGTGTCCGGGGTGTCTGAGCCGGGGGCCATAGTGGAGGTCAACGGCATCCCCATCCCCTCGCAGCCGACCGGATCGTTCGCGTACGCCGTCGCGCTCCTCGAGGGCGCAAACGTGATCACCGTGACCGCCACCGATGCTGCGGGCAACATCGCCTCGGTCGCGCGCACGGTCACCTTCAACAACCCGCTCTCGTCCGACCTTGCCGCCGCGCAGGCGCAGCTCGCCGGCGCGCTCGCGCAGCTCAACGTGACGAATGCGTCGCTCGCCTCGGCCAATGCGCAACTGGTTGCCGCCGACGCGTCGCTTTCCGCCTCGCAGGCCGACCTTCGGACGGCGCAAGCCAACCTTGCCGCCGCCGTGTCCAACGCGAACACCACGCAGGCACAGCTCGCCTCCGCCCAAGCGAATGTCACGGCCGCGCAGGCGACCTACGTAAGCGCCCAGGCGAGCCTGTCCGCCGCTCAAACGCAAGTCGCGGCAAGCCAGAGCGACCTTGCCACGGCGCGGGCCGCCTATGCCGACGCATCCGTGCGCGCCGATAACGCATCTGCCGCCCTCACTTCATCGAACGAGCGGGCGACCGCCGCGCAGCAGGCGGCGACCCAGTCGCGCGCCGACGCGGCCGCGGCGCAGTCACAGGCCGCCGGTGCCGCCGGGACGGCAACCGTGGCCTTGCTCGTCGGCCTCGCCGCCCTCCTGCTCGGAGTCGTTGCGATGGCCCGCTCGAGGCGGCGTGCGCCGCACGAGGATGAGGCCCGGGGCCGAAGCGAGGAACGCGGGCGCGGTAAGAGCGAGTAGCGGCCCGCCCGCTTGAGGCAGGGGCGCGGGCCGTGCGCGCCGACGTACCAAAGGTCCCTCGCTCGTTTGTGCCAATCACCGTTCACAAAGTGGCTTACCATTCGAATCCCGTCCCAAAGAGGTTATGAAGCCTGGAGTCGAGGCTATTCCATCCCCTGCGCGGCTGAACGGCCCGCCTCTTACACCCTGCGTTGGATGGAAGCCTGCGAACCCCCCTTCAAGGCTCTCCAAACGACCCTCCGCAGGGCCCCTGTCGGGCCGTCGCCGCGCTATGGGGATTCTCTGCGGGCCGAGCGCCCGCGCCGCGGGCAAGGCTCACTCCGGCGCAAACCCGCTGAACGCGAGCCAGTTGAGGATCGCCTGGCTCACGATGCCGGGCGCTTCAAGCGTGACCAAGTGTGATGCTCCCTCGACCTCCTGCAAGAACGAACCGGGAACGAGCCGGTGGATCTCCTTGGCAAGCGCCGGCGGCGTGATCGGGTCGTCCGCGCCAACGATGACGAGCGTCGGCACGCGCACCGACGGGAGCAAAGGGCGGAAATCGCGGCGCGCCGCCATCCCCTCGACTGCTCGCGCCCGGCCCTCGACCGACACCGCGGCCATCGTTTCGCGGGCGCCTTCCCACGCGTCGGGACGGGTGCGCAGCGTCTCGGGCGTCAGCACGCGCTCGCGGTAGCCGTCGGGATTCAGGCCGTCGCGGCGAATCGCCTGCGCTTGCGTTGGCCGCATCGCCTTCTCCTTCGCCGTGTCGGCCTGCGCGCCGGTGGAAATGAGCAGTAGCCCTGCCACGCGCTGCGGGCTTTGCCGCAAGATCTCCATCGCGACCCACCCGCCGTAGCTGAATCCTCCTACGACGAACCGCGCGATTCCAAGTTCGTCCAAAAGGGCGAACACATCGACGGCCATTGTCTCCGGCGTCGACGGCCGCTCACCGAGCGGCGACTCGCCGTGGCCGCGCAGGTCCGCCGCAATCACTCGGTAGCCCGCCGACGCAAGCTCGGCAATTTGCGGCGCCCAAACGCGGCGGTCCGTGGGGGAGCCGTGGAGGAGCAGCACCGGGAACCCGTCGGGCGGGCCAGCCACCGTGCGAGCGAGCTTCACGGTCGCCATCGCGTCCAAAATTCGATGGGGCGTAATCTATGCATCTGCGCGTCGGGCGCGCCCCTCCGCTGCGCTACTGGTTGAAGTGCTTCTTAACGACGATCAGGTACACGATCATGAAGCCGAGCGCCACCTTGGCATACGTGCCGTGCGTCGACCAGCCGCCCACGAGCTCGAGCACGAGGACGATCATCGCCAGCCACCACGCCCACGACTGCATCCCCCACATTCCAAAGCCCGCGATGAGCATCAGTGCGCCCGCGACCACGACGGCCGCCCCGAGCGCCGCCCCGACGAGGAATCCGCCGGTGCCGAAAACCAACCCGCCGAGTAGGCCTGCGCCGATCGCGAGGAGGATTCCGCCGATGACGAGCAACACGCCGGCGAGGATGAGGAGAACCGCAAGGATTGCCACAAGGATGGGCCGGTGGAATGGGCGAGCGGTTGCCGGCGTACCGGAAGGAGAGGCAGACATGGGTTCAGGCACCGCGAACCCCGGCTCCCTCTTGAAGCCTTGGGCGCAAACCACGCTCGGGGGGAGTCCGCCCATCCTCTCCTGCAATTTCTTGAGCCGCGGAGCCTCAAGGAAGGATTAGATTGCCCCCATCGCTATGGCGCCTATGAGCACTATGGCAGCCACAAGACAATCGACGACCATCGCCCTGGCCAAATCGACCAAGGAACGGCTGCGCCGCCTGGCCGAAAAAGGTGAAACGTATGATCACGTGCTGTTGCGACTCATCGACCGAGCCGCCCTCAAAGCCCTGGACGACCGCTGGAACCGCATCCTTCGCGAGGAGGAATTCACTCCCGTCGAGGAACTCGAATGAGGCAAGTCCTCGTTTCATCGACGGCGCGCAAACGCCTCGACGAGCTCGTCGCAAAGGAGCGGCCGCGCCTCGTTAGGTCGATCGGCGAGCTTGGCGAAGGTCCGTTCCGGCGCCGGCCCGGCGCCAACATCAAGAAGCTCGAAGGTACCAATCGGCCAAAATACCGGCTTAGGGTGGTGGATTGGAGGATCGTTTACCTTGTCGATGACCGCGAAGTCCGTGTGATTGAAATCTTCGCCCGCGGCCGGGGCTACCGCCTCGAATAGGGCCGTGCGTTCCCGTCCGTACCAACCACGCCCCTGCGCCACGTTCAAATCCCCAAGCCGCCTCCCCTCTCCCCACAAGCGTCCTTCCCACACCTTCCGAGAGAAAACTCGCGCCCAGACCGGGGAGTTAGGCGTTCCCTCTACTGCCGAACCGTCTATAGGCAGGGTCGCAAAGGCCCGGCGCGGCGACTCCGAGGTGCGGCACGGTCGCGCGCATGACCCGTGAGGTCTCGTCACTCGAACGGGCGGGGTTGCTTCGATCTTCCGGAAGGAAGCTCGGGGCGGCGTACGCAGAGGGGACCGGCCTAGGCCCGGAAGGGAGCAGGCTCACCTCGTACCGTCCGTGTTGAGTGGTAAACGGGGCGGAGGCTGCGCGCGAATCCCTCTGCCGCGTCCCGGGCGTCCAACCGGGTCAGGCGCGGGCCTCAAATCGG
>JBGQKI010000032.1:0-33135 GCA_041499475.1 Thermoplasmata archaeon | reverse complement strand
GGCGGCCGCCCCGCGATCTCCGCGGCCAAGTTTGCGGCGCTTTCAAGGCTCGCGGAGTTGGTGGCCTCGCGCGTCCCTCATCTTTTCGACTTGGAATCGGGGGAGGCCTACCTTTGCCTTTGCCGTGCGCTCCGAGATGCCATCGCGGACGCCTTCGACGGCCCGAATGATAACCTGTTCATCCTCGAAACCTTTCGGCAGATGTTACCAAAGTACGTTGAATTCGAGCCCTGGCACCATTCGGAACGCGAGAAAAAGAAGGCTTCCGCCGAGGGGCCGCTCCCCGAAGGCGTTGCCCGCTGCGAGCGGTGCGTCCACATCAACACGATTCACGGGGACGGCGCTTGCGCCTACCTGCCCTGCGATTGCCCCGCCTTCGTCGGGCCGCTCGACCAACGCGCGGCCTCCAACCCGGTAACCGCTCCCGCTGCCGAAGGGGCAGGATGGGATGGCGGTTGAAGGGCGCCCGCCGAATCTGCCCGGCTTGTTGGCGGCACAACCGGGCCATCGTGGTGGGCTCGCGCTCCAGCCCGGCGCGCTGCCCCTTCTGTCGGTGTGAGTTGTCTCCCGCTCCTCAGATACTCGGCGCCAACTGGCGGGCGGTTATCGAGGGGGCAAGAACATGACGAAACGGAAAACGAATGCAGGGGGCGCTATCGAGTGCCCCGCTGACGGCGAAGAATTTGCGAACGGAATCGACCTGGCGGAACACCAGGCGGAGGCGGGGCCGGTTTGCCCCAATTGCGAGGAACACGTGGATCCGACCGAGTGGATTGGCATTGTCGGACGGGTTGAGACCCTCAAGGACGCCGAAGCCGACGAGGCCACGACCGAAGAGGACGAGGACGAATGAAGGCGGCAATCTACATCCGGGTCTCGCGCCCCGACGAAGCGGCGATCCTCGAGAATCAGCGGCAAGCGGCCCTCGCCCACGCGGCAAGGCAGGGCTTCGAGGTTGTCCAACCGATCTTCGAGGATCAAGCGTCCGGCAAGAGCGCGGACCGCCCCGGCCTCACGGCGCTTCTTGAGGCCGGGGCGCGCGGCGAATTCGAGCTAGTGATCTTCACGTCGCTCTCGCGGATGACGCGGGGAGGCGTCGAGGCCGCCCTCTACATCCTCGACCGCCTGGTTAGGGTCAACGTCGGCTGGCATTTTGTCGAGCAGCCCATCCTGAATTTTGACGATAAGACCCCGCCCCTCTCACGAGATATCCTTTTCGCGGTGATGACCGCGGTGGACAAGGACTACCGGCGCGTGATTTCGGAGAAAACGAAGGCGGCCCTTGCCCGCCGCCGCGCCCTCGGCCTGCCCCTCGGGCGCCACAAGAACGGGTGCAGCTGCAAGCTCCACCGGAGGCGGGCCGAGAAAACGGCCCCCCCTGCCACGACGGGGGAAAACCCGGCTTGAGGAAACGTCCCGATTCCTACGCGTAGCCCGGCACGTGGTCTTTCGAGGTGGTGTAGGTGTCCGCAGCCTTTGGGTCTCCCAGCGTCAGAATCTGGGATGCCGCAGCCCCGGCTTGCACAAGTTCTTGGATCGCGTCTTGCAGTCTGTTCTGCGTCCCCACCTCATTCCGCGACAAGACTAGCTGCTGTTCGACCCGAACGGCTTCCAGGTCGCTGATGACCCGCGGGTTTTGGGGTGCGAACGAATGCCCCGTGCGCGGCCGCCTGAGGAGATCCGACCGCAGTGTAATGAGGAGGTCTTCCTGGGTTTGCGGGGTGTATGCCTTCAGCCGCTCGCGATCCTTCGCCGGAATTGTCAAATCAAGTAGGAGCACGAGCCCATCGCCAAGCGTCAGCACCAAGACGAAGAATGAGCCGTGGAACACCTTTAGGGCGGGTCGCTTCTCGTCCCCCGCCGTGACTTCGAGACGTTCCACCTGTTTTCCAAGCCCCGTTGCGTATTCCTCGGCTAGCGCCAACTGCTTGGGGAGTTCGCCCTTCGCGGGCTGTGTGGGCTTGGCCGTCAAGGGGCAGCCTCACTCTTCGCCCGGTTTGGCGGCTTCCGCCCGAATACGCTTCAGCAAGAGCACCGGGCCATTCTCGATTAGGTCAAGGCCCCGCCTCGCCCGCTCTTCGTCGATCTGCCCCACGTGGATCGCCATTTTGTGGTCGCTTTTGCGCAACATAGTTCCTTGGTCACTAACCGGACGCCTGGGGATAAAGCCCTTTGGTTGGTTCCATCACGTCCCCTCAAAAGGGGTGGGTTTTTCATGAAAGACGTCCCTCCCGTTGTCCGTCAGGAAGACGGGGAACCTTCCCGACGCTTCGAGGGCCCCGCCCTCGGGGGGACGACGAATGAAACAACCCGCGAGTGTCCGGCCACCGCGCCGGAACCAAACCACGCGGGGAGCAACGACAGGGAAGCGACGTTCGGCAAGGGCAAGCGATCCGAGGCGGGAAACGCCTTGGTGAACCTGGCCCTCGTCGAACGGCGGTTCCGTGAAAACGCAAGCAACATCAAGCCCTCAACGGCAAACACCTACGGCCAAATCTGGCGGCGGTTCGGGAAGGCAGTTGGAGTCGAACGCTACTCGCTCAACGCGCTTCGCGGGAAGGCGGGAAAGCGGCTCGTCTTCGAGTACCTGAACGGCCACGACGGATCGAAAGGGCAGAACCGCGCATCCTGGCGCGTGACCATCGCGGCGCTTCGCACAGTGTGGGAGCGGGGGGGCCTGGGGCCTTTCCCGATCACACGGGGCGACCTGCCGCGCCTGCCACGCGTTGGGAAGCGACAGACGCCGCGACCCGAAAGGATTCTGCCGTGGGTCGAGGCGATTGAGAAGGAGCCGGACACCTTTTCGAGGGTGCTTTGGCTCCTGCTCGGCGAGCTCGGCCTTCGGCCAAGCCATGTTCGGCAACTCAGATGGGGCGACGTCGTGGACGACGCCCAGGGCAGGCCCTACGCAATCGTGGCCCTGGGCTCGACGCACGATTTCAAGAGCCCGTCCGATGTGATCGCTTGGCTGCCTCCGGCGCTTGCCGCCGAGATGGAGGGATGGCGAAAGGAAAGTAAAGAGCCGTCCGCCGAGCGGTTGATTCTGCCGTGGCAGGACGCCTACGAACGCATCCACTACGGAGCGGCGATGAACAAGGAGCGGTTCGACGCTCTCTGGAGTCACTTGGTCCACAAGTGGCGGCTGGAGGCGACGGACTTGAGCCCCTCGCACCTTCGCCACTTTGTCACGACGGCGGCCCGCAAGGCGGGGATGGATGAAGTCGCCCGCGCGTATTTGCAGGGTCACGATCCGAGGGCAATAGGCATCGCCGGGCAGTATGACGCACCCGAGGATCATGAAGACCTGTTCGACCGCCAACGTTCGGCGCTGCCTGAGGGGGCTCTTGGAACGATCCGGACGCCGAAGGTTTCTGAGGCGACGGCAATCGAACCGAACGCCCTTCGAGCGGTGGCCGCGTATCTCGACGGCAACCTTTCGACCGCCGAGATCGCCGAGCAACTTGACGTGATCCGGACGAAGGCTCTGAAGGCCAGATCGACGCCTTTGGTTCGATAGCGTTTTGGGTGAGGGTATGTCTGCGCAACGCTCTTTAAGGGGGAGCCTGTTGCGAGCGCCGCCTGGCCAGCGGCAGGATTGATGTTAGTATGAAGAGTCGCCGCGCCGGGCCAATTGCCGCCATTCTCATGGGCGCTGCGATCCTCGTCAGCGGCTGCCTCGCGGGGCCTACACCGGTGCCCAAACTCCAGCTGACCATCCTTACCGACCACGACCTCGTCGCCTCCCCAGGGTGGACCGTCGGATTCGCCTTCGAAGTCTTCGAGTCGGTGGGCGACAACGTCACGGTGCTTCTCACCGCAAGCGCGGGCGACTGGCAGACACGGCTGCTCAATTCGAGTTTCGCATTCGCCAAAGCGGACGGGCGGCACACGACCTTCCTCCTCGTGGACATTCCGGCCGACGCCGGCAACGGGACGCTGCCTGTGACAATCTCGGCCGCGCTTGGGGGCGACAGCGCGGTGGCGACCGGCTCGATCCGCGTCACGCGCCCCGCCGCGAACCTCGTCAAGAACGACTCGATCGTCGGCATGGACTACATCGGGTTCCTGGAGGACAACCGCGTGTTCGACACCTCGATATTCGTTGTTGCAAACTCAAGCGGGCTTGAGAAGTGGCCCGACTTTGCAAACAGCTCGGCGCTCCGCCACGAGGCGGACTACCACACCTTCAGCTTCACGGAGGGCAAGCAGCAGGTCATCAAGGGCTGGGAAACCGGCATCGCGGGGATGGCGCTTGGCCAGGCCAAAGCGCTCATCATCCCGGCCGAGGAGGCCTACGCCCGATTCGTAAACCAGACGCTCAACCTCACGGCGACGATCCCGATCTACAATGACACCACGATCGCCGCGTTCACGCCGGTGTACGGGTCAGCGCCGCAGGAAGACAACCAGTATGTCGAACCCACTTTCGGCTGGACGATCCGCGTCGTGTCGGTGGACAATGCGACGGGGCGTTGCGTGTACGAGAACCTCCCCATGCAGAACGCGACCTACACGCCCTACGGCCTGAACGCGACGGTCACGAATATTTCGTCGGTCACGGGGACGCTCGAACTCGACTACTCGGTCGCCCTCCACCAGAGCGCGCATCAACTTTTGGACACGGGGGACGTCATTGCGCTCAACTCGACCTCGTTCACGATCCGGTGGCAGACGGAGCACCGGCAGACGCTTGCGCCCTACGCGCTGTATTTCCTCGTTTTCGTGCGGAGCGTGGCCGGGTAGGCCGCCCCGGTTCAATTTGTGTGGGCCGGCGCCTCGACGCGCGCGCCCGGGCGCAGGATCCCCATCGCGCGGTCGGTCATCTCGATCGAGGCGGCTCCGTCGTCCGTGACGCGCAGCATCGCGCGGATGCAGTCCACATTCTCGGGGACCACATCGGCCTCCTGGTGGATGGCTTGCGAGTAGTAGAGCGTCTTGTCCTCGACCTTGAAGCCGTCGCCCCACACCACGGTCTCCCAGAGGTCGCCCCGAGGGCGGCGCTGGTCGCGGGCCCATTCGATGAGCTGGGCTGTGGAGGCAAAACCGTCGGAGCCCTTGAGCAAGAGGACGCGCGGTTGGCGCGACCAGAGCTCGGCGACTTCGCCGTCGGTCATCGGCTGCTTCAGGCGCACGATGACGGCGTGCAGGTGCATGAGCGTCGTGGGGACCTTGACGGCCATCGTGTGGATCGGCAGGCCCTTCACGACCGACGCGACGTCGGGGCCGTGGTGCGACGGGATCTTCAGCACGGGCTCAATCGCGTTGATCGGCCCTTTCTTCGAGTCGTTGGGGTCGACGGCGCGACGCACCATGACCGCGTAGATCTCCTCGACCGCGCCCTGGGCATAGAGCGGGAAGAGGGTGCGGATGAGCCCGGTCGTGTTGCAGGACACCACCCGCACGAATTCCCTGCCAAGCGTATCGCGGTAATTTGCCGTCGAGTTGAACGACCAGCCCGTGGTTTCGTGCTCCTCCCCGCCCTGGAAGATCGCCTTGACTTTGCGCTCGCGGTACAGCTTGAGGTTCAGGGCGCCGAGGTCCTCGGGGGCGCAGTCCACGACGATGTCGCACTCCTTCAGCAGGTCGTTGAGGCCCCCTGCCACGGGCAGACCGGCTTTCTTCAGCGCCTCGGAGCCTTTGTCGCTCGCGCCGTAGAGCGGGTACTTGAGCTCGACCGCGCGCTTGGCTTCGAAGGTGGGCCGGTTCTTCGTCACGCCCACGACCTTCATGTCGCGCTGGGCCGCGACGGCGTCGGCGACGCGCTTGCCGATGGTGCCGTACCCGTTCACGGCGACGCGGACGGTCACGAGGCGCACCTGCGTGCTCGGCAGACGAGTCGGCGGATAAAACCCTGACGTCCGCCCGATCGACTTGCCTCGAAAAGCGCGAAGCCCGCCCGCGGCGCTTGCCGTCACCTTGCAAGGAGGAAGACCTGCCCCGAGCGTTCGACCTGGAACGAGAGCGAGCGGTAGAGGTTGTAGGCTGCGGCATTCTGAGCGGTGACGGTGAGCGCCGTGCCCCCGTGCCCCGCGGCGCGGTAGGCGTGCAGCCCGCGCGTCAGGAGGAACCTGCCGAGGCCGCGGCGGCGGTGCGCCTCGATGACGCTCAGGTCACCGATGTAGGGGTCGCGCCCGACGAGGATGGTGTGCAGTACGGCGGCGAGCGCCCCATCGGGGGCGCGGAGCTCGGCCGAAAGGGCGGGCGCGTAGGGGCCAAGCTCTCCGGTGAGGAACCGGCGGTAGAGGCGCGCGTAGGATTCAAGCGACGCGTCGGGCGTGATGATTCCAAAGTCTGTCGTGCCGCGGTACGCGCGGAACGCGAAGTCGGCATAAACGTCGAGGTTGGCGGGGTTAGGCACGGCCAGCGTGTAGCCGGGGCCAAGCGCGGGCACCTCGGGCAGCGGCTTGACGAGGTCGCGCGTGAGCAAGACGCGGTCGAACGCGACGAAATCGCGGGCCTCGAGCAGGGCGCGCGTGTCGGCGGGGTTGAGGTGGAGCCACCGGTGGGCGAACCGGTCCATCGCGCGCACTTTTGCAACGGTTGGGGGAAGCGCCGCAAGGAGGGCGTCGAGCAGCCGGGCGGTGGAGGCCACCTCCGCGTGCTTTGGCAGGATGTGCATGAACGCGATGTCCGCGCCGCGGCCCTCCACGGTGGCGGCGGCAGCGCCAAGGACACGTCCGTTGGAACTGCGCCAAACAACCTTGGCGGACCCAGGGTTCTCGAAGGCGGCGCGGATTTCGCTCCGCGGGTCGGCGGCGGTGAGGCGCAGCAGCCGCTCCACGAAGTCGTCGAGCAGTGGCGCCAGCTCGGCAGGGTCTACGGCAGGCTCCGGGGCCACCGAACCTGAGGGGGTCGCGCCGGCGCCGCGGAAAGTGCGGTAGAGGCCCGTGCACTTCACCCCGGGCAATCAGTCAGACCAATAAGGGGCGCTAGGGCCGTAAAAGCGCTCGATGAGGGCGGGCTCGAGCATGCCGCCGGCGGTGCGTCTTGCCGGCTCGGGCGGCAGGGCGCGCCGACCCAAGCCGTCGACCCAGCCGGGGTACACAGCGCCCACCGCACGCGCCGCGAACTCGGCGGTCGCCGCAAAGTCGCTCCCCGAATGGAAAAGGACGCGCCCGCTGCGTTTGGAGACCCCGTCGGCGGCGCTCTCGGCCGCCTGCGCGTCAGAGGCGTCGGCAAAAGAGAGCTCGAAGCGGTACGGCCGGCGCAGGGCGAGTGGCCGCGGCAGCGCCGCCGACGCCGCACGCGAGGCGACCTCGCGTATCTGTGCGCGCGCTGCGGCGGCATCGTGGTGGCGAACGCTCGAGCGGTCGAATCCGGTCTTGGTTGGCGCGGTCGGAATCGCCGGCAGCGTCCACTGCACTTCTTCGCAGGCGACCCAATCGCCCGAGACGCCAACCAAAGGCACGCCAAAAGAGCCTGCAAGGTACGCCACGAAGAGGGCGTCGCCGATGATGTCGCCGTTCAGCCGGGCGGCAAGGAACGGGGCGAAGGTGTTGGACGAGAAGGAGTTCGGGGTGCCGGTCTTGCCGTGGATGCCCGTGAGGAACACGCCGGAAAGGCCGGCCGCCTGCAGCTCGTCGAGCAGCGTGCCCCTCGACAGCTTTACGCCCTCCGACGAGCGCGCCGAAAGCAGGTTCGACCCGACGAGGTGGCCGTCGAGGATGACGACCTCCTCTGCGCCGCCTGCAAGCAGCCCTTCGGCCGCCGCGTTGGCGTCTTCCTGCTGGTTCGGGACGCCGAACTGTTGGAACTCGGAGAAGTTGGGGTAGCACTCGTGCGGGCTTCGCACCCCCGCCGCCCCTTCGAGGTCGGAAAGCACCGCAAACTTTCCGGGCAGAGGGGATCCCTCCCAAGCGGGGGCCGCGGCTTCCGCTCTGCAATATAAGTAACCTGCGGGAGGCGAGGCGCGGGCGCGATCGTTTATGTAGCGATGCCGCCCAAGGTTTGCGCGTGGCCGACCTACCGCCGTACTACGAATCGCTGATGCGGTTCTACACCTACCAGCCGCGCCAGCACGGCCATGGGCGCGCGTTTTCCCCCGGTGCCGCGATCGTCTACCCGAATTTCGACGGCCGGTGGCACCACTCGTTTTCCGCCTACCCCGCCCACGAACGCGACCCGCCGGTGAAGCCCATGAGCTTCGAGACGTTCAAGGCGGCCGTCGAGGCGCTGCCCCGGCGTGCGCTCCTCCAGCTGTCCGGTGGGGCGCCGCTTGCGCCCAAGTGGATGCGGCGCGCGCTCAGCGCCGCCGCCAACACCCGCCGCGTGTCGATCCTGACGAGCGGGACGTACCTCCAACCGGACGATGCGGCGCTTTTGACGGCGCGGGCGGCCGAGGGCCTCGTAAGCCCCGGGATCTGGGAGGTCGGGCTCACGCTCTTTGGCGACGAGGAGCAGCACGACGAAGTCACGGGCCACCCCGGGACCTACGCCGCGGCCGTCGAGGAACTTGGGCAAATCCGCCAGCAGCGGAAGTGGGCGGGCGCGCGCTACCCGCAGCTCAACCTGCGCTTCGTCCTCTCGCCGGACAGCATTGAGGGGCTGCCCTCCGCGTGGGCGGTCGCGCGCGACCTGCGGCTCGATGCCTTCACGATGGTGCTGGAGGACCGCGGGCCTTGGTTCGAGGAGAGTTCAGAGAAGGGGCTGGAGGTCATGGAAAGGGCCCCCCCAAAGTTCCCGAGGGGGTTCTCGAAGGAAGCGGCCGGGCAGGCCGCTGCGGTGATCTCGGCGTCGAAGGAGAAGCACATGCCGCACGTCCGGATCACCCAGGGCGTCGATTCTCCGGGGGAAGTGCGGGCCTTCTTTGACAACTCGCGGGACGCCTCGAAGTACGAGTGCCCGCTGCCTTGGTTCTGGGTGATGGTCGACCCGGCGGGCGACGCGTACCTCTGCCCGCGCTACAAGGTTGGCAACCTTCTCGACGAAGGGATGTCCGAGGTGTGGAACGGCGGGCGCGCGCGGGCTTTCCGAAAGCTCCTGCGCGCCCGGGGCTCGTTTCCGGCTTGCGCCGGGTGTCCCGGGCTGCGCCTGAAGCGTACGAACAAGCCCGGCGGGACGCCGCCGAAGGCAGGGGCGTCCGCCGGCAGGCGGGGGCGCTCGTAGGGCTGAGCCCTTACCGCATGCCTGGGAAGATCGGCGCGATGCCGTAGTCGGAGGTGACCCCAACGGCCGCGCGGCTCACGCGCGCGTCGCGGACCTTCCGCGGGGCGACCCGCGAGCGCGCCGCGAAGGCGCGCAGGAGCACGACCAAGACTGCGAGCTTTGAGGAAGGACCTGTCTTTGCCACACCATCACCCATTTCTAAGCGAGCCTCGTGGTCAATGCATAAAGAAGGCGGCAAGGAACATTCCATTCCCCTTCCATCCACAGCCCCGCGCGCGGGCGCGGGCGGCTCTGCCAATGTTTATGAGCGGCGCTCCGGGTCTTGCGGGCAATGGCCGGGGGAGAGCGCAGCCATTCGCTAACGATCCAAGAGCGGATCGTGCTCCACCTGTCCGCCTACAGCAGCCAACGCGACGCGTACTCGGTGCCGCGCGAGGTCACCCAGGCGGGCATCGCCGGAGCGCTCGGCATCCGGGTGGCCCACGCTTCGCGCGAGGTGCGCAAGCTCGTCGAATCCGCCCTGGTCGACGAGCGCGATGCCGCCGTGCAAGGCGCGAGGCGCCACCAGAAGGCGTACTTCCTCACCGCCTCCGGCGTCCAGGAGGCGGCCAAGATGCGCGCGGAGGTGGGCCCGCTTGTGGCCGGCCCGGCAAGTCCTCCCTCCGGGTCGCCGGGCCGGGGCGCGGTCTCCGTGGAGCGCGAGCGGCCGGCGCTGCGCTATTTTTTCGGGCGCCAGGAGGAGCTTGACGCCGCGCGCAAGATCCTCGAAGGGCGCGGTGTTCTTGTCGTCATCGGGATCGCGGGAATTGGCAAGTCGACGATGGGTGCAAAGCTCTTCGAGGAGCAAAAGGCGTCGCGCTCGTCCGTCTGGTACACCCTGCACGAGTACGACACGCCCATGTCGGTCCTTCAGCCGGTCGCCCAGGCGCTCGCGCTCCAAGGGCGCCCGAAACTCGAGCTGCTCGCCAAGCGCGAAGCGACGGTGGAACTTCCCAAAGCCAAGGAAATCCTCCTGCGGGACGTGCAGGGCCTGTCGCTCGTGGCGTTCTTCGATGACGCCCAGGCGGCTTCCCCGGAGGCGCTCCAGGCCCTGCGCGTGTTGCGCGAGGTGGCCTCCGCGCACCCGAAGACCTTCAAGCTCGTCTTGCTGTCAAGGACGCGCCCCCCCATCTACGACGCGCGCGATGTGACGCTGAAGAAACTCGTGGGCGAGGTCGAACTGCGGGGATTGCGCAAGGAAGACGCCCTCGCCCTGCTCTCGGCCACCGACAAGCCCGTCGACGCCTCGGCGGTGTACGACGCCACCGGCGGCCACCCGCTCTTCATCGAACTGGTGCGCGACGCCGGCGAGTCGGCGCTTGGCGGTTCGGTCGACCGGCGGGAGATCGACCGCTTCGTCCAGGACCAGATCTTTTCGACCCTTTCGCGCGGGGAGCGCGAGGCGCTGCGCCGGATCGCGTTCCTACGCCGGCCCGTCGACCCGCGCGTGATCTTGGCGCCGCCGGCCTCCCTCGAGAACGTGCTCACGCTGGAGTCGCGGTCGCTCGTGCGGCGGGATGCGCGCGGGCGAGTGCTCGCCCACGAAGCGATCCGCGACTTCGTCAAGCGGACGCTCACGGAGGAGGAAGAGCGCGACCTGGGCGCATCCGCGTACCGCGCGATCCTTGCCGAGGTGGAGGAGGCGAACCAGCGGGACGACCCGGGCTACGCGATTGCTCTGCTCGAGGACGCGCTCGCCCTTGCGCCAAACGACGACGAGGTCGCAGGGATCCTCGTGCGCCTGGGCGGGTTCCACCTCGCGGTGGCGCAATACAACCAGGCCGCCGCGCGCCTGGAGGAGGCGATCGCGCTCATCGGCAAGACGCCCGGCGTGCCGCTGGCCGGGCTTGCCCACTTCCTTCTCGGGGCGGTCCACTCGGAGGCCGGGCACCCGGCCGAGGCGCGCCTCCACCTCGACGAGGCTGCGCGCGCGATGGAGCGGCCGCTTGCGACCGTCGAGCCGGAGCGCGGGCGACTCTACCTCGAGTACGCGAAGTGGGAAACGCGCTACGGCACGGCGCGGGAGGCCCGCGCGTGGGTCGAGAAGGGCGTGCGCATCGGGGAGGCGCTCAACCACGACTTCATCCTCGCCGACGCCGAACTGCTCCTCTCGCACCTCACGCCGGCGCGGGAGAGCAACGAGCACCTCGAGAAGTGCGTCGCGATCGCCAAGCGCCACGCGTTCACTCCGATGCTGTCGCTTGCCCACTCGACCTATTCGTGGCACCTCGTCGACCTCTTCGGTGACACGGAGCGCGCGCTTGAGCACGCGGCGGAGGGCCTCAAGACCGCAGAGGCGCTTGGCAACCGCGTCCTTAGCGGGATGGCGCGCGCGGCCCTTGCCAAGGCGCGCTGGCGCTCCGGCGACCTGCCGGCCGCCCGCGAAGAGGCAAGGCTCGGCATGGCGACCGCCGAGAAGAATTACACCGAGCGGATCGTGCCCCTCGCGCTGCTCTCGACGCTCGAGACCGAATCAGGCGACCCCCTCTCGGGCGAGCGGCTCGCCCGCGAGCTGCTCCAAGCCGCAGAGAAATACGGCACACCCACCGAAGTGCTCGCGGCCCGCCGCGCGCTGGCCCGGGCGCTCGACGTGCAGGGCCGCTACGACGAGGCCGTGCCGCTGCTCGAGTCGTGCCACGAGGTCTACGCGAAAATGGGGCTCTCCTGCGACGCGCCCAACCACATCGCGACCCTCGACCGCCTTATCCGCATGGAGGTCGCGCGGGGCAACCGGAAGCGCGCGGACCAATGGTTCGAGGCCGCCAAGCGGCGCCTCCCGGAGGTCGACAGCCCGGTGGGCGCAGCCCTCGAGAACATGGCGTTCGCGCACCTGCGCCAGCTCGAGGCTCCCGGTTTGGCGGCCTCGCACTATTGGCGCTCCGCCGAAACGTGGAAGCAGCTGCACTGGCGCCTGCTCGAGCTGAAGATGCTCGTGGACACCGCCAACGCGCTCGACCACGCCCAAAGGGCGGGCGAAGCGCACCCCGCGGGCGTGCCCGCGCCCGCGGCCGTTGAGGCGCGCATCGGAGAACTCACAGCGGAACTCAAGGTCCCGCGCCCGAAGCCACTGCACGGCCTGCCGGTCGTGTGAGGGGCGCGCTCAATCGATGCCCTCGCCGCCGGGTTCGGCGGCGCCAGGCCGCTTCCAGGTCGACCACTTTGCCTTTTCCTCGCGGTAGTAGTCGTTGCCCGCAAGGTCGTTGATGCAGTACACGGGGAATTTCTCGACTTCGAGGCGGCGCACCGCTTCGGTGCCGAGGTCTTCGTACGCCACGATCTGCGCCTTCCTGATGTGGTTGGAAAGCAGCGCGCCTGTCCCGCCGAGCGCGGCGAAGTACACGGCCCGGTGGTTCTTCATCGAGGCGAGCGCGGGGCGCGACCGGTGCCCCTTCCCGATGGTCGCCTTGAGGCCGGTGCTTGCAAGCATGGGCTCCAGGTACGAATCCATCCGCACGGCCGTCGTGGGGCCCGCCGACCCGATGACGCCCCCCGGCCGGGCCGGCGTGGGGCCGACGTAGTAAAGAATCTGACGATCAAGGTTCACGGGCAGCTTCTCGCCTTTCTTGATCGCTTCGAGGAAGCGCTTGTGCGCGGCGTCGCGCGCGGTGTAGAGGACGCCGGTAATCTCGCAGAGGTCGCCCGCCTTGAGGCGCTCGAGTTGCGCGTCGTCGAGCGGCGTCTTGACTTGGACGGGGGCGCTCAAAGCGTCACCTCCTGCACGCGGTGCGCGTGGCACTCGAGGTTCACGGCCGCCGGGAGCGCTCCGATGTGGCACGCGGCGGTCTCGACGCGAACTTCGAGGGCTGTCACCACGCCTCCAAGCCCCTGGGGCCCGGAGCCGACGGTGTTGACGAGCTTCAGCAGTTCCTCTTCGAGGGCGGCGTACCTCGGGTCGGCGTGCTTCTCACCCATCGGCCGCATGACGGCCTGTTTGGCCAGCCACCCAACCTGGTCGAAGGTCCCGCCAAGCCCCACGCCCACGATGAGCGGCGGGCAGGCGTTTGGACCGGCTTCGTCCACGACCTTCATGACGAAGTTCTTGACGCCTTCGAGCCCGGCGGCGGGCGTGAGCATCTTGAGCTGGCTCATGTTTTCGGCGCCGGTGCCTTTCTCCATCACGCGGATCCACACCTTCCGGCCCGGCACGATGTCGTAGTGCATCACGGCCGGCGTGTTGGTCTTCGTGTTGACGCGCTGGAGGAGCGGGTCGCCGACGATCGACATCCGGAGGTAGCCGTCCTCGTACCCCCGCTTGACGCCGGCGTTCACCGCCTCGTCGAGCGTCGCCCCCTCGACGCGGACATCGGCGCCGACCTTCACATGGACGATCGTTACGCCCGTGTCCTGGCAGGTCGGCAGCCCCTCGGTCTTTGCGACCTCCGCGTTGCGAAGCAGCGTGTTGAGCACGACGATGCCGGTCTCGCTGCGCTCCATGGCAACGGCCTTCTTCATGGCCTCGAGGTAGCCTGGCGAAAGGTCGACCGCGAGCTTCTTGCAAAGGGCTGCAACCGCATCCGTGATCGAGGAAGCCGCCACCACGCGCATCGTGCCCGCGCCCCCCCCGGGGCGCGGCGCCTTGGACCGCCGGACCCGGACGGTGCGCGACCCGCGGACCGTGCGCCGCCTGGCGCGCGCGGGGCCCGCCGCTCCCCGGACGCTGCGGGCAACCCCGGCGATTTTCTTCGATTGCCGACGCGTTGCGCGCGACGAATTCTTCATGAGAAGCGCCCGAGGGCAAGGAGCGATGGCGAAGGGGAAAAACCCTTGCGTGGGGGCCCTCATTCGCGGCGAGGCGAGGCAACCGCGCGCAGGTGCTTGGTCATCTGCCCGGGCTCGGGCCCGACCTTCTTGCCCGGGTTCAGGATTCCGTTCGGGTCGAAGAGCCGCTTGATTTCGACCATTGCGTCGTAGGTCTCCCAGAAAAAGGACTCGAGGAATTCGGTGCGGAGCAGGCCGTCGCCGTGCTCGCCGCTCATGGTGCCCTCGAGCCTTCGGGTCTGGTCAAACACCTCGGCGGCCACCTTGCGCATGAGCGTACGGTCCTTCTCGTCCCTGAGGTCGAGGAACGGGCGGACGTGGAGGTGGCCCTGGCTGGCATGGCCATACACGGCGGCCTTGAGGCCGTATCGGTCGAAGATCGCGTAGAGCCCGCGCACGTGTTCAGCGAGCCGTTCGATGGGCACTGCCGTATCCTCCACAAACCCCACGGGGACGCGCGACCCCGCCATATCCGAAAGGAGAGGCTCAACGCCTCGCCGGATGCGCCAGAGGTCCTCCATCGTGCCCGGGTCGGTCGTCGCCTGGTCATCGACAGCGAGCCTGGTCTGCTCGCGCAAGCGCCTCCACCCCTCGGCCATCTTGGCTTCGACGCCTTGCACCGAATCGGCGAAGTACTCGACGAAGAGTGCGGCCTTCGTCCCTTCCTTGAAGTGCGCGGCCTTCGCCGGGTCGCGCGAGCGCAGCGCTTCGACGACGCGCTCGTCGATCATCTCGACCGCAGACGGCCCGGTGGCTAGGACTTCCTTCACACCGCGCGCGGCGTCTTCGAGGCTCTTGAAGTAAAGGACGAGGAGTCCCTTTGCCTTCGGACAGTCGACCACCCGCAGGGTCGCGTCGAGCACGATGGCGAGCGTGCCTTCGGAGCCGCACACGAGCTTGCCGAGGTCGAACACGCCGCCTGCAAGCGCCTTGTCGAGGCGGTACCCCGAACTCGACTTCTCTACCCGCGGCCAGTTTTTCGACATCTGCTTTGCAACCCCTCCGATGATCGCGGGGACCTCGCGGTAGATCCGGCCCTCGAGGGTGTCGGCCCGCGACCGGCTCGCATGTTCGGGGGACCCCACCTTGATGGGCGAGGTTTGGACGACTTGGCCGTCGGAGAGCATCAGGGTGAGGGACAGGACGTTGTCGACGACGGCACCCCACATCCGGTGGTGGACGCCGCTCGCGTTGTTCGCGATCATCCCGCCGATCCGGCAGGATTCCATCGAAGAAGGGTCGGGCCCGAATTGCTTCCCAAGGGGAGCCAGCCGGTCGTTCAGGGTGGAGAGGACGACGCCGGGCTCCACCCGCACCCGTCCTTTTGCCGCATCGAGGTCGATGATTTGCTCGAAGCGGGAGGAGAGGTCAAGGACAAGGCCGGCGCCCACCGCCTGCCCGGCAAGCGAGGTCCCGCCCGCGCGCGGCGTGACGCCGATCCCGTGGGCGGCGGCAAAGCGCAGGGTTTGGGCGATCCCGCGCGCGCTCAACGGCGCAACAACCGCTTGGGGCACCACGGCGTAGATGGACTCGTCGGAGGCGAAGCGGCCGCGCGTCTCCTCGTCCAGCCAGAGGCTGCCGTCGAGGCTCGCCCCAAATTCGGACCATTCGCGCGCGGTTGCCGCCATGCAGGACGCACGCCCACGAGACCTCTGCGTAGATGTGCCCTCGCGCCCTGCCTCCGTCGCTCCCCTCGCAATCCCTATATGCCCAACCTCGATCCCCGGTCTGCCCGCCGCAGCGGGCCTTGGTGCGTGCGTGGCCGTCAAGGGAGAGGGGAAGCTGTCGGTACGCCCACCCTTGGCGTTCGTTTGGACCGTGGTCGGCATCCTCCTCCTCCTCTTCGTGCCGCGTTTGCTCGTCCTCGACGCGGAGTGGGGCCTTGAGCCCGCGGTGGTCCTCTCGATCGTCCTTGCCTTGCCCCTCCTCCTCCAGGGCCCCTTTGCCCTCGCGCTGCCGATGCAGAAGGCGGAGATGCTCAAGTTCCTCGAGCGGTGCGGCCCCGAAACCGAGATCGTGCGTGTGAAGCCGTTCTCGCTGCGCTCCTATGTGATCGAGGTCAAGACCGTCGCGGCGGGCGCCGAACACCACTTCCTGTACGGCTATACGCCGTTCGCCTTGCGCGGCAAAGCCCACGTGTTCATGACGTGGCCCACCACGCGCAAGGGCATCTCATTCCAAAACAAGGTCCGCTTCAACAACTTCTCCAGGAAGTTCAACACGATGGAGTTCTCGTACCTGCGCAATTGGAACGTCCGGCTCTTCCTCTACCCGGTGCGGGAGGACTACTGGTGGTTCGACCTCTACCTGTTCCGCGGGTCGAAGGCATCGAACGACCACCTCTTCGAGTGCTACCAGATCGCCCTGGAGACCAAGGAAAAGCTGACGCGCCCGAACCCCGCGTTTTGAAGCGAGCGCCCTTACCGGTGCGCACCTTCAAGTGCGGGCCGGACAAATTCGGGGCGTGCGAATCCTCCGCGACCTTGCGCATTCGAGCCGCGTGCTCATCCTGCTTGAGATTCGCCGCAAGCCCGCGACGAAGCTGAAGCCGCTTGCCGATGCGGTGGGCCTCACCCAGCAGGCGGTGTCCGGCTATCTCAAGCAACTCGAGGCCGACGGCCTCGCCCGCCGCGCCGAAGGTGCCTTGCGCGTTACGGCGGCCGGCGAAGCGATGCTCCAGGCCGAGGTCGGCGAGCTGAAAGCCTTCGCCGACCGCGCCGCCCGCGAGCTCGTCCGCGTGGACACCTGCGTGGCCGTTGCGGGAGCCCCGATCAAGGCGGGCGACCGGGTGGGTCTATTCATGATGGGGGGCAGGCTTGTCGCTTACCCCGGGCGAGCTTCACCATCGTCGGGGGTCGCGGGGGCCGATGCGGCTCGGGAACGGGACGTGCTCGTCGGGAGCCTCGAGGGCATTGTGGAGATCGCGCCAGCCGCCCTCACCCTTGTTGAGTTGCCAGCGGGGCGCGACGGCGGCTCGGGGGCGTCCGACGCCGCCTGGCTGAGGGAGCTTGCCAAACGCAGCGCTACAGGTTGGTGGGCGGCCATGGACGAGGTGGGCGAAGGCGCGCTGAAGCGGGCTCGCCTGCCTTTCGAATTCGAGTTCGCACCCTTCGAGAGTGCGTGCGCGGCGGTCCAGCGGGGAGTCAGCCCGGTGTTTGTGGGGGCCCCAGAGACGGTGGGGATGCTTGTCGCATCGATCGAAGCCGCCAAGGCGCAGGGGCGCCTCCCGCGTTTCGAATACGAGGTGCTGCGCGCCAAATCCGGTGAAGCCCGCGGCAAGGGCGGGCAGGGCAATTCGGCCCGCTAACCGCCCTTCGGGGCCCACGGGCAGTTCACTTCACGCACCTCGGCGGTCCCCGCGCGCCAGTCCCGGAAGGTGTAGCGCAATCTTCCGTGGTCGATTCCGAATTCGTAGATTTCCCCGGTGAGTTGGACGTCGCCCTTGAGGTAAGAGCGCACGCGCTCCTTCTCGCCGCGCCGCCACAGGGTCGGCACCATCTTGGGGTCATCGGTTTTTCCCTTGCCGATGTTGAGCTTGGCGAGGTCGTCGAGGCCGACGCGCACGCCTGTGGCTTCGTGGAGCAGCTTCAGCGTGTCGATGGTCTTGGGGCCAAGCCGCGCGAGGCGCTCCTCGGCGACGTACTTCGTGAGCACCGGGTAGTCGAAGGCGAACAGGTTGTGGCCGACAATGCGGTCGGCCGCCGAGAGGGTGCGCACCAGGAGCTCGACCTCGTCCTCCTCGAAGAGTTCGATGCGCCCGGCGATCCCGACGCCCCCGACGGCCATACCGAGCTTGGGGCAAAGCCTCCGCTGGTTCGATTCTCGTTCGCTCCAAGACATGGCCCGCCACTGGGGGTCGATGTCCTCGAAGAGGTTGAGCGTCTCGAGGTCGAAGACGGCTGTTCCCGCGTCCACGGCCGCGTCACCGCCTCCCGCGATTTCACCGTTTGCCCCCTCGACGGCAGCATTCGGCCCACCCAGACACGCCGGGGGGGAGCGCCAGGGGCAAACCTAATCCATATACGCAAGCCGCACGCTTTTCGAGGGCGGGGCTCGATTGGGGGACGTCAAGGCCGCTTCAGCGGACAGCGAGGTCGCCATTTCGCTGAAGGGGCTCACGAAGAAGTTCGGCGACCTCACGGCGGTCGACCACATCGACCTCGACATACGACGCGGCGAGATCTTCGGACTGCTGGGGCCGAACGGCGCCGGCAAGACGACGACCATCTCGATGCTCGTCACGATCCGGCCGATCACGGAGGGCACGGCGCTCGTCAACGGATTCGACGTGGCGCGCCAGCCCTCGAAGGTGCGCTCGTCCTGCGGCATCGTGTTCCAAGAGCCCTCGATCGACACGACGCTCACGGCGCGCGAGAACCTCGAGCTCCACGCGCGCCTCTACGGCGTGCCGAAGAACATCCGCAAGCAGCGCATTGAGGAGCTGCTTGCCCTCGTTGACCTGAAAGACCGCGAGAACTCGCGGGTCAAGACGTTTTCAGGCGGCATGAAGCGCCGCCTCGAGATCGCGCGCGGCCTGCTGCACCACCCGCCGATCATCTTCCTCGACGAACCCACGCTCGGGCTCGACCCTCAGACTCGGCAGTACATCTGGAAGTACATCGAGGCCTTGAGGAAGGAGATGGGCACGACGTTCGTGCTCACCACGCACTACATGGAAGAGGCCGACCGGCTCTGCGACCGCATCGGGATCATCGACCACGGGAAGATTGTGGCGCTCGGCACCCCCAAGGAACTCAAGGACTCCCTCGGCGGTGACACCGTCGTGCTCCAGATGGCCGACCCGCCGCTTGACGCCTTCAGGGCCCTTGCGTTCGTGACCAAGGTGGACGTCCGCGACGGCGCCGTGTGGCTCGCGATGGAACGGGCGACCGCGAACCTGCCGCGCGTCTTTCAGGCGGCTGAGGGCCGCGAGATCCTGAGCGTCGAGCTGCGCCGGCCCACCCTTGAGGACGTCTTCATCCGCCACACCGGCCGGTCGATCCGGCAGCCCGAAGAGGGCGGCGGTGAGGGCTGGTTCGGCCAGGTCATGCAGTACACGGCAAGCTCCGACAGGTAGGTGAAAAGCCGATGTCCGAAGTCGAAGCGCTCTACGCGATCTGGCTGCGGGAGTTCAAGGTCTTCCAGCGCGAGATTTCGCGCGTCATCTCCGCGATCGCATCGCCCATCATCTGGCTGTTCCTGCTCGGCGGGGGGATCGGCGCGTCGGTGAATGCGGCCGCCGTCGGCGGCGACTACCAGAAATTCCTCTTCCCCGGGATTGTGGCCATGTCCACCATGTTTGGGACGGTGTTCTACGGCCTCTACATCGTCTGGGACCGCAAGATCGACGTGCTGAAGGAGATCCTGGTTGCGCCCGTCTCGCGCATCACCGTCTTTTTCGGGAAGGTACTCGGCGGGGCCACCGACGCGATGATCACGGCGGGAATCATCCTCGTGCTCGGCGTCGTCCTTGTGGGGCTGACGCCCCTTGGCGTGTTGGCCGGACTTGGAATCGCGCTGCTCCTTGCGATCGGCATGGTCTCCATTGGACTAACCCTCGGTGCTTTCTTCGATTCGATGGAGGGCTTCCAGGTCATCGTGACGTTCATGGTCTTCCCGCTCTTCTTCCTCTCCGCCGCGCTCTACCCGATCGAGGGCCTGGACCCGGCGATGGCCACGGCCGTTCGGGGCAACCCCGTCACCTACGCGGTCGATGCCATGCGGGGCGCGCTGATCGGGCAGAATCATTTCCCGATTTGGATCGACATGTCCGTCCTGTTGCTGTTTGATGGCGCGATGGTGCTCCTCGGCACCTGGGCGTTCCGACGAATGAAGTTGTGACTGCGCTTCGCACAACCCCCGCTCGCGCTCAAATAGCGCGCGAGTTCTAGGGCGGTGTGGGTGGGGTCTAGTTAGATAGGGGGACTTCCAGGCAAGCGCGCCGCACTCACGGTGCGGCCGCCGCCGCGCGCGGCTGCGCCCGCTCTTCCTCTTCCTTGAGGCGGAAAAGCGCGGCCTTTGCCGCCTCGAGGTGGCTGAAGGGCATCGGGCTCGAGAAGATCTTGTGGATCCGCCCATCCTTGCCGATCACGAACGTGATGCGGCGCGGGCTGAGGCCGAGGAGCCCGAGCGCGCCGTAGGTCCGCGTGACGGCGCGGTCCTCGTCGGCGAGGAGTTTGAAGTTTAGCGAATACTTGCGCTTGAAATCCGCTTTGGCTTTCACCGACCCGTTCGACACGCCGATGACCGTTGCATCAAGCCCGAAGAACACCTTGAGCTCGTCGCGGAACGCCTGCGCCTCGGCGCGGCACCCGGGCGTGTCGTCTTTGGGGTAAAAGTACAGGATCACGTTGGCCTTGCCGAGCTCATCGGCAAGCGAGCAAGGCCTCCCCTCGTCGTCCGGGAGCGTGAAGAGGGGTGCCTGGTCGCCTTCGTGCAGCTCAGCCATGGGGCCTGCCTCGATTCCGGGAGTTGGAGGGCGCAAATAGGGTTTGCCCTTACGTGTCCAAGGGTTTTCGGACAGGCGCGTTCGAACCAAAGGCGCGCTCGCACCGACGGGGGCAGCACCCCCGCTTCCTTCGGTTCAATTGCCAAAGCCCAAATCCCAGAGCCGCCCGTCCGAGAGCGGTGCCCGCACGCGGCATGGCCCTCGACGCCGTCCTCTGCCTCGTGTGCCTCGAGCCGCTGCGCGCGGCCGCGCTTGGTGCTCACCTCGTGAGTGCCCATCCGGAGTTGGCGGCCTCGGCAGCAGGAAGCTCGAAGCGCCTCCCCGGGTCGCAGCGATCCCCCGAGTTGCTGCACGCCGCCTCCATGCTGGCAAGCGGCAACGGGGAGGGCGCGATGGCGGCGCTTGAATCGGCCGTCGAGCGCGACCCCACCGTCCAGGAAGGCTGGTTCCAAAAGGCGATGCTGCACATCGTGCGCGCCGAGTTTGGCGAGTCGCTGATTTGCCTTGAGCGCGCGATCGCCATCGACGAGAAGGACGCGCGCGTTTGGGTGGCGAAATTCTTCGCGCTCGAGCGGCTTGGCGGCCGCTCGGCGGAGGCCGCGCGCTGCCTGATCAAGGCAGCGGACATCGACCCGCAGTTCACGCAGCGGTGGATCGCCGAGCGGTTCTCGGAAAAGGAATTGGGCGAGATCCGCAAGCGGTACGGCGCGGGCGGCCGGTGACTACAGGGGCCGGTGGCCGCGCGGGTCCATGCGGAACCCCGGGTGGATGGAGGGCGAGTCTCGCGCCAGGAGCGTGGTCAGCCGCTAGGCGCGCGCTTCGGCGTCCTGCGAGACCTCCGGCGAGGGCGGGCGGATGAATTCGACGACGACCCGCGACACCCTGCGGTCCCAGTGCCAGGCACCTTCTACAAAGCCGCCAACGAGTACTGGGCGGGTCACGCGCTGACGCCCGCCTCGCTCCTCCTTCGCGCCGGGCGAAAGCCAAAAGGCAAGGGCCGGGTCGCACAACCGCTCCAGCCCGCGCTCCGTGGTCTCGGCCTCGGGGTCGCCGTCGCCCAACAAGGCGACGCGCTGCGACGGCGGGAAGCGGCGCGCCCGCAGGAGCGCCGCTTGCTCTTCGAGCATGAAGTGGGCCTGCCTTTGGCCCTCGATGTCGACCTCGTCGAGGCTGCCGGCGAGGTCCTCCACCGTCAGCCTCGCCGCTCCGAAACTCACTTGGGCCCATTGCGCGAAGTCGTCGCGCGTCGCCGGGCCGGCGGTGCCGAAGAAGTGGAGTGCAAGTTCGCTGAGGAACGCCCAGTCGTCCCGCGGGGAGGCTTCGATTCGCGACGAGTCGGGCACCGCACGGAAGGCAAAGGACTCGGCCGGGTGGGGCGACGGTTGGATGGCCATTTGCCCGCGGCCCACGAGGGTGAGGAGCACCTGCGCACTCTCCTTGGACCCCGGTGCGCGGCCGTATTCGCGCAGCACGCCGGCTTCGATTTGTCCCGCCGTCTCCGTCCGGTCGCCCAGGTACTCGAACACGCGCGGCTCCCACTCCTCGACGAGCGCATTGAGCTCGCGGAAACGTTTGCGCCGCCCGAGGCGCGACGCGCGCCGGAATTCGTCGCAGGCGAGGAGGGCGGGCAGCAGATGCGAGGGCACCATCCGGATCGGCTGGAAGGCGGTCGCGTAGAGGGCCCACGACCCATTGAGGGTGACCTCCTCGTGCAGCGCCCTTGGCGTGTAGCCGTCCATGCGGGCCGAAAGGCTCACGTGCGCCTCCGCTCCCGGCGGCAGCATCGTGCAGGCGGAAAGCGCCTCCGAAAGTCCGGACGCGGGCCGCGAGAGGCGCGCGCGCCCGGCGCAGAAGGCCGCCAGGTCCGCGTCACCCACCGAACGCATCGGCCGGCCCATTGGCCGGGGCCCCCGAAAATGCCTTGGTCGCACTAACGCGAGACGCGCACCCCGCAGGCGCGCGCGAGCCGCTCGTGCTCCTTCTTCGAGACCCATTCGACGTGGAGGTACTCGAAGATCGTCTTCTCGCCCATCCCCAGCCGCCGCGCTTCGGCGACCGCCACTTGGTAGGCCTCGATCTCGGTCGGCCGGTCGACGTACGAATACCGCTTGCTGTAGAGGTCTTTCCCCTCGCGGAACTGCCGCACGTGGGTGAGTTCGTGGAGGAAGTCGAGGTAGAGGCTCACCTTCTCGCCGGTGGCGAGGTAATCCTGCGAAAGGATCATCGTCCCGTCATCGTCGTCGATGTAGGCGTAGCCCGGCCCCACGGCGACCTGGACTTTGACTTCGCCCAGGCGGTCGCGGTCGGCCTTGGCCGGGAAAACGCTTGGGATTGCGGGCGACGTGTCGAGCCCCACGGCAACTTCGAGGAGCCCGTGGCGCCCCTCGGGCGCTTTCCGATTGGGGCGGAACCACGCAAGCGAATCGGTTCCCATTTGGCTCAAGGAGCGCTACCCTTGCGCCGGGTAGATGAGCGCTTCGGGGCGGGCACCGCCCGCGCGCGCCCGGTGTTCAGGAAGGCGAGACGGGGGGGCCGCGCCACGACCCTGGGGGGTTGGGGGGTGGAAAGGGGCCTTGGCACGCGGCGCCTTGCAATGCGGCAGTCAGCCGCATTGGCAGGCGCTTCCCCGCCCGTCTCTTCCTAAACAATGCGCCATCGGCCGCCCGCGATAAGAGGCCCGCCTTCAACGGTGGGGCGATTGGGTTACTGAGGGGCGCGGACCCGCTCCTCCAGCACCCTCTGAAACCGGTCGCGCACGGAGGTCCCGCGCTCGGAGGCGGCGACATTCTTGGCGACCGCCATGAGCAGGGACGCCCGGTCTTGGCTGCGGCTCAGCCGGTCCTCGTCGAGCGCGGCCTCCGTGTGCTTCAGGTTGATCCCGAGCGAGAGCATCAGGTCGTCGGTGGCCGCCGCGCGGACGGTCGCGCGGACGTAATCATGATTCTGCGTGAGGCCTTCCTGCGAGATTGCCTGAGCGGCCTCGACGGCGTCGCCGACCGGCCCCTCGCGGAGAAGCCGCCCGAATTCGGCGGGCGAAGGCGCAGGCACGCGCGCCTTGCCCATCCTTGCGCCCTCCGCGCGCCGGTCGTAGACCTCGAGCTGTTGGCCCATGAACGCGCCGGCCACTGCGATCGCCCCGATGGTGCAACCGTCGCGTTGGATCTCAACCGCCCGGCGCACCGCGTGCGCGAAGGTAAGCGCGTGGGCCGCGCTCATCCCGTAGGCGGTGCGCAGCATTTTGTCGGCCCCGGCAAGCGAGAGCGCCTCGCAAAGCACCTCTGGTGAAACGCCCTCCTCAAGGGCCTTGCCCACGGCGGCTGCGGCCTCGTCGAAGGTCGGCTTGCGCAGCGTCTTGCGGAGGTCGGTAAGGTGCTCGCCGCCGGTCCACGCCGGCGGCGCGCGCGAGATGGCCGTGAAATCGAGGTGCCCTTTTTCAAACCGGCCCCAGACGGCGCCGTGGGCGGCCTCGTCGCGGTTGGCCGGCAGGATGTTCTCGATGCCCACCGCAAAGAGCGGGGCGGCGTACTCCCAGCCGAAGAGCTTGCCCGCGTCGTAGGTCATCGTGGCAAAGATGAGCGCGTGGCCCCAGTTGCCGCCGAGGTGGCTCGCTTGGTGGACGAAGGCGCGGACGGCTTCTTCGACCAGCGCCGGGTCCTCGCGCGCGTAGGTGATCGCAATGGCCGAGGCCAGGTTGAGCTCTTCGCGGTTGTCGTGCTTGTCGTCGACCAGCCAATCGGGAGGCTTCGACCACTTGGGCTGGCCGGCGATGTAGTGGATGGCTTGGGCGATCGGCAGCGCGCCCTCCTCGTAGGGGAGGTGTTCGGTGAGCTTCGCGGCCGCGACGAGCGAGAGGACGCCGTGGATGTTGCGCCCGCCGGAGAAGTCCACGGTCTCGGCGGCCGCCTTGAGGACGTCTCGCGCGACATCCTTCCATCGCTCGCGGCCCTTCAAAGCGCCGGCGACGAGGAGGGGGACATCCTCGGCTTTCGAGGCGCGCGCCGCCTTTGCAAGGGCGGCGCCGAAGTGTCCGGCTGTCTGCATGCGCGTTCCGCCAGGGCCGCACACGTGCGGCCCCGCGACCTCTGGGGAGCCATGGCCCCAAGCCCCTACAATAGTTCTTCGACCGGCGCACCGCGCCGCAAGAAACACCAAGACGTTCAGTTGACGACCTTGAGGCCCCGGTGCGACTGCGCGGGGGTGAGCGGCGTCACGGTTCCCTTGAGCGAGGCCGCCACCGTCTCCTGCGTCTCGCCCGGTTTCCAGTAGGGCTCGCGCATCTCGAGGGCCCGCTCGAAGGCCGCGCGCACGCTGTCCTCCGTCACGACGAGGCTTGCCACGCCGTCGTTCGGCCCGTGGCACTCTTCGATGCCGATGTAGTCGTCGCGGCGCAGCAGACAGGTCTTGAGCTTGCCGTCGGTGGTGAGGCGGACGCGCGAGCAGCCCGCGCAGAAGGCCGGGTTGAACTGCGGGCGGACGACCTCGACCTGGATGGGGCGGCCCGCCCCTTCGACATCCACCTCGAACTCGGGGCGGTTGTGCATGGCGCGCCGCGAGCGCTTGGAGGAGAGTTCCTTCAACTCCGCCTCGATCCCGTCGATCGGCGTGAAGTAGCGGGTAAAGTAGGGCGAGACAACTTCGGCCCGCGGCGCGTGAATTTCAATGAGGCGCAGGTCGACGCCAAGCTCCCCGCAGAACCGCAGCATGTCGCGCCAGTGGGAATCGTTTACCCCCTTCATCACCGTCATGTTGAGCCGCACGCCGAGCCCGGCGTCTTTGGCCGAGGCGATTCCGGCGCGCACTTTCCCGAGGATGTTCGCGCCGATCACACGCGCGTGGGTGGCCCCGTCGGGCGAGTGGACGGAAATATTGACCCGGTCAAGACCGGCGTCGCGCAGCGCGTGCGCCATCGTCGGGAGCGTGTAGCCCGCGGTGACCATCGACACCTCTTCCGCCCACCGCTTCGACCGCTCGATGATCTCGGGAAGCTCGCGGCGCAGGGTGGGCTCGCCGCCCGTGAGCTTGACATGGCGGATTCCAAACTCGGCTCCGACCTTCACGGCGGTCTCGATCTGCTCGGGCGTCACGACGTCCTCCGCCGCAAACTGCCCTTCGGCGTGGCAGAACTCGCAGGCCATGCCGCAGCGGTTCGTGACGGAGACGCGCAGGTTCTCCATTGGACGTTGGAATCGGTCCAAGCGCACAGATTCGGGCATCCTTCTTCCTCGAGATCTTGCACGTCGTGGGGCGCTCGTCCAGTAGGGTGAAAACAGGCATGCCATCAGTATAAAAGAATGCTCCCGCCGCAGGGAGATTTGGCGGCCTCAATTGCACGTGGAGATTTGGCCGCGGTTGCTGTCCTATAACACCGCGCTCCAACTGTCCCCAATCCGCGAACCGTCTCAGCGGCCTTGCAAGAACACGTGAAATCACGAAAAACTTGGCCTGAATCGCGGCGCTGGTTCGAAAGGACAAACTCTTAATCCCAGGCTCACTCAGTTGTCTCACTCGATGACCAGACAAGCCATACCGGCTGGAAAGATCCTGTGTCCGTGGTGCCTGGAGGCGGTGGTCGGGGGCGACCTTCCGGATCACCTTGAGGTAGCGCACAACTATTCGGGCGACACGGCACGCTCGTCCGCGACGCGCGTGATCGCGCTCGACCTTGTGTACCGCGCGGAATCGCTCTACCGCGACGGGATGCCCGAGGACGCGCTCGGCCTCTTCGAGGCCGCCGTCGAGGTGGACCCTTCGGACGCCACGGTGTGGCTGAAGAAGTGCGAGTTCCACCTTGCGCGCGAGGAGCTCTCGGAGGCGATGATCTCGATCGAACGCGGCCTGGCGCTTCGCGACGACCTTGCGACGCTGTGGGCCGCCAAGTTCTTTGTGCTGGAACAGTTCCAGGGCTTCAGCCAGGAAGCGGGGGAGTGCCTGAACCGTGCACTACGGCTATCAGCCTCCGCGACGCGGGAGTGGCTCCAGAAGCGCTTCCCCGCCGAGTCCGTCCGGGACCTCCAGCAGAAGTTCCAAGACCTCACCTGGGACGAATGACCGCGGCTCCGTGCAAGCGCGGCTCGGTGCGCCTTCGCTAAGCGAACGCGCCGCGCCGCCGCGCAGCGAGGGCCCGGCCGCGCCGCCGGCGGTGGAGGCCCGAGGGGAGCGGGCGCCGCAGGTGCCCGACCCCTACCAGAAAGAAGCCGTGGAGCACGGCGAGGGGCCGCTCCTTGTCGTTGCGGGCCCAGGCACGGGCAAGACCTTCGTGATCCAGCACCGGGTGCTGCACCTGATCACGAAGCTCGGCGTCAAGCCGGAAGAGATCCTATGCCTGACGTTCACAGAGAAGGCAGCCGAGGAAATGCGCAACCGCATTGAGGAAGCCCTCGCCCACGCCGCGGTCGCCGGCACGCCCCTCGTCGCTACGTTCCATTCATTCTGCCAGCGAGTTCTCACCGAATTTTCGGTCGCCGCGGACATGCCGCGCGCATTCCGCGTTCTCGAGGGCCCGCGACTGCTGCGGTTCATCATGAGCCGCGTGGACAGCTTCAACCTCAAGCACTTCCGCATCAAGCGGGGCGCGATCGAATTTGCACAGGAACTGGAGCGGTTCGCATCGCGGTGCCACGACGAGCTCATGAGCACCGACGCGGCCCTTGAGCGGGCGAACGCATTAGAGGCGCAGGCCAAGACCGCCGAGGCCCGACAGGAGGCGCGCCTGTGGGTTGAACTCGCCGAGTGCAAGCGGATGCTCGAGGAAGAGCTCGATGACAGCCGCTTCGTGACCTTCGGAGAGATCATCACGCGGGTCATTGGGATGTTGAAGGCCCACCCGGAGGTGCTTGCGAAGCTGCAGGCCCGGCACAAGCACCTGCTGATCGACGAATTCCAGGACGACAACTACGCGCAAGGGTGGCTCGTTTCGGCGCTCGCGGAGCCCGAGGGGCGTGTTACCGTCGTGGGCGACGATGACCAGTCCATCTACCGGTTCCGGGGAGCGCACCCGCTGATCATACGCGAGTTTGAGGAGCTGTGGGGGGCAAGGGGCCTCAAGAAGGTGATCCTCAAGCAGAGCTACCGGTCGACCCCCCCGATCATTTCCGCGTCCTCGCTCCTCATCTCGAAGTCGCCGGCCCACGACGCCGGAAAGGTCCTCGCGCCGGCGGAAGGGAAGCAGGGGCCGCCGGTGCGCGTCGTCCGTTCGCCCGACGGCGACCGCCAGGCCGCGTATGTGGCGGACCGGGTGCGCCGCGCCCAGGCCGACGGCACCCCCCTGCGCGAAATCGCCGTCCTCTTCCGGTCGATGAACCACGCGGACCCCATTGTCCGGGCACTTCAGGGTGCTGCCATTCCCGCCGAGGTGCTTGGCGCCGGAGGCCTCTTCGACCGCCGCGAGGTCAGGGACGCGCTTGCATGGTCGTCGTTCGTGACGAACCCGCTGCGCGACGACCTCGCGGCCTTCCGCGTGCTCTGGGCTCCCGAGGTCGGCCTCGACCCGCTGGACGTCGCGCGCGTCACGCGCGCCGCAAGCGAGGCACGCAAACCCGTCTTCGAACTCGTAAAGGACCCGGGGAGGGTCGCGGACCTGTCGGTGGAGGCCAAGGCGAAACTCTCGGCCCTTGCCACCCGCGTCGGCGAGTTCCAAGGCGAGGCACGCCAGTTCCCCGCCGGGGAGGCGCTCGCCCGCGTGCTCGAGTTCTCCCAAATCCGCGCGCGGCTCGACCCCGATACGCCTTCCGGCCGCCGCCAAGCGAAAAACCTCCACCTGCTGCTCATGCTCGCCGAATCGGTGGGCGCCGACACCGACCACCCGGGCCTCGAGGAATTCGTGGAACTCTGCGCCCTCATCGCGAAAAGTGCGCTCGACCTGCCCGAAGCGGAGCCCGACCTCACCGAAGAGTCCGTGAAGCTCATGACCATCCACCAGGCCAAGGGGAAGGAATTCGGACTCGTGCTTGTGCCCGACCTGATCGAGCGCCGGTTCCCCCCGGCCGTCCAAGCGGACATGACGGAGGAGTTCTTCGTGGGCGTGCACCACCCCGAGACCAAGACGGACGTCCGATTTGACGAGGAGCGCCGCCTCCTCTACGTGGCGATGACGCGTGCGAAGGACGCTCTCGAGCTCCTCACCTTCGAAGCCCACGGCGGCGGCCGCTCCGTTTACGCGAGCCCCTTCCTCGAGGAGCTGGGGTACACGGACGGTGCGCCGAAGGGCCGCCTCGCTTCCGGGCTTGAGGTCAGGGAGTTTGCCCCGCTTACCGCGCCCGCGCGCGAAGGGCCATCCATCCCGTACGAGGCCGACGCCGACGAGCTTGTGCGCGGCGCGATTGGAATCCTCCGGGGGGGCGCGCCCCCCGATGATGCGGCGGCCCTCGAGCAGCTGCGCGGGCTCGTCGCGCGGTGGGCGGCCTCGCAGCGGACGGGTGGCTCGACGCCGAAGGCCGCCCACGACCTGCTCAAGCGGCTGGAGCCCCTGCTTGGCACGCTCCCCGTCCCCAAGTCGAGGGACCGGGCTCCCGTGCACCTCGTGAGGCCCGGCGTCAAGGAGGGGGTGCTCGACCTCTCCTACTCGCAGCTCGACACGTACGACCGGTGCCCGCGGCGGTACCTCTACAGCAGCGTGCTCAACCTCCGCGGGCGCAGCGGGAGGCACGCGGTCGCCGGAAACGCGATCCACGCGGCGCTCGAAGAATTCTACAAGCGGTTCAAGCACGCGCGTGACGCCAAGCTCGACGACCTCCTTGCCCTCTTCGACGAGGAGTTCCGCAAAGCCGAGTTCGACAACGAGCTCGAGCGGCGCCAGCACTACGACGACGGCGTGGAGATGGCCAAGGCCTTCTTCGAGGCCGAGAAGGGGCGCACGACCCAGCCGGTGGAACTCGAGAAGAGCTTTGAGTTTATGCTGGGCGACACGCGGATCCGCGGGCGGATCGACCGGATCGACAAGCACCCCGACGGGCGCTTCGAGGTCATCGACTACAAGAGCGGCAGGATCGACTCGAAAAAGTCCTACGCGAACGAGAACCTCCAGCTGCCGATCTACGCGATGGCCATGGATGAACTGAAAATGAAACTCAAGTGCGCGACGATCTACGGGCTGAAGGAAGGCAAGCGGGTCACCCTCAACCGCGGCGAGGACCTCACCGAAGAAGCCATCGCAAGGGCGCGCGCGCGGATCCTCGAGATTGCAAAGGCCGTCCGCGCGGGGCGCTTCGAGCCCCTGCCCAGCCCCCAAAACTGCGACTGGTGCGACTTCCGGATGCTTTGCCCCGCCGTCGAGGCGAAGTAGTGGCCGGCCCGAACCCAACGGCGCCGGTGCGGCAAAACATCCATAACCGGGCCTCCAAATTCCTCCCCGTGGGCCTCTTCGGCAAGATCTTTGGTGGAGCAGGGCAGCCGCCCGGCGGCGCGCCGCCCTACCCCCGCGCCCTTTTCGGGGCCGCCGCGTCCGGGGAGCAGTACGGCAGGAAGCTCACGAGCGCCGAGACGGACCCAGGCCCCTTCCCCAAGACGATGCGCTTGCGTGCCGGTTCGTCGGATTACGACCTCTACGGGTCGTGGCAGATCATCTCGTGGGAATCGGCTGAGGCGTTTGCGGCGGCCAGGGACAAGGTCCTCCACGGCTATTACCTGCAGTTCGGGATGTACCGGCTCCCGGACGGCAGCGAGACCATCCGGTGGAACGAGATGACATGGCGGGCAATGAAGGAGCAACTCCAAATCCTGTACGACCCCAAGTTCGACCCAAGCGGTCGCGCGGCCCAATAGGCGCGCTGAAGGCAAGGCGGCTTGCGCGGCGCGTCGCCCTTGAGCGCCGGTGGATTCGTGCGTACTACAAGCAGTGTCGGCCGGGCTCGCTCACCCTTGAGCCGCAGCCGACGAAACGACAATTCAGGATGGCCATCAGGAAGCCCACGGGCAAGCTCAGCTTTTCGAAGGTCGACGACCGGATCCGCGCCCCGCCGGACTTGTTGAGGCACCTCCAGCGGGCCGCGCCGCACCACGCCTACTTCACGACGTCCACGTGGCTCGACCCGCAGCGGCTCGGACCGCGCGACTTCCGCAAGGCGAAGCGCGCCGGCTATCAAGTCGCGCACAATGTGTTCCTCAACCAGGGGCTTTACTTTGACATCGATGTGGAAGGAGACTTGCCGACGGCGGCTCGGCACCTCCTGCTCCTTCGCGACCTGCTGAAGGGCCGATGGGGCTTCGAGGACTTCCGCGCCGTCTACTCGGGGTCGAAGGGGTTCCACCTCTACGTGGAGGACTTCGACATACGCGACTTTGTGGCCGCCCTCGAAGCCGACCCGCGCAAACGCGAGGACCAACACCCGGTGGTCAAGGCGAAGTTCACGGAGGCCGCGCTGAAGGCCGGCATCGCGGTCGATGTGGCCGTCACGCTCGACCCGCGGCGCATCCTGCGCGTCCCCGGGACGGTGCACGGGAAAACGCTAAATCTCTGCGAGGTGGTCGAGGTAGCGCGGGTCGAGACCTTCGTCCCGCGCCAAATCCCCAGTGACGGGTGGCGAAAGCTGCTCGGATGAAGCCCGGCGGGGCCTGCGGCCCCGCCCGATGGGAGAAAAAACTGGGGCGGGCTAGGCCTGGGGACTGACGCCCGCCTCAACCCTTTTGGCGAGCGCACGCCCCGCCGATGGCGGCGCTACGCGGCAACAAAGCCTCTAATCCATGAAGTGTTCAACGCGCGTGGCTGAACCGGACGCAGACACCTTCTGGGTCCTTGTGCGGCGCTATCGCGCCCTCGGCCTCGACCCGCTGAAGTGGATCGCCGGCTGCTCGGTGGAAGTCGACCGGGAGGAGGTCGTCTTTCCAGCGCTCTCGTCGGCGCGCGACGCCCTTGCGGCGCTGGGCGCCACGGTGCACCCCCGGCAAGGCCCCGATGTCTTCGAGCTGCGCGGCGCGCCCGCTGAAACGTCGCGCGTGGTCGTGCGTCCCGGCGCGGGGGCGGCCAGGGTCCGGACGGCGCGGCGCGCGAACCCCCAACGGGCGGCGCTTGTGGCCCGTGTCTTCCAGCGCCGGACGGACAGCCCGGAGGCTTTCGGCGCAGCCCTCGTCGAAGCGGTCGCGGCGTTGCCACCGACGGGCGGAAACGGCGTTTCGCCGGTCGACCTGGAAGGCCCGCTCACCATCGGCTGCCTCCACGCCGTGGCCACTCCGCTTGAGGACGCGCAGTTTGCAAGCTTCGAGATCTACAACGCCGGCTCGGGGCGCGCGCGGGGCCACAACGCGGTAGCGTGTGAGTCCTTGCAGGTGACCGACTCCACGCTCGACCCGCTTGCGCAAGAGCACGCGGCGATTGTGACGGCAAGCGCGCTCTCGGGCCTCCTTGCCCTCGGGGTCACGGATGGCCTCTCGATCGCGCCGGTTTTCGACGCCGCGGGCCGAAAGGCTTGCGACGCGGTGGCAGCGAACTTCCAAGCGGCGGCGCGCGACCAGCAGTCGCGCCTGCTCGAGCGCGGCCCGCTCGGCACAGGCAAGCTCTTTGTTGGGGCGGTAGCGGCGGGCCATACCGAGCGCGCGGTGCCCAATCGACACCAATACGTGAAGCGAGGGATGCAAGTCACCCTCACGCGGCCCCTTGGAGAGCTCGCGCCGCTCGCGGCGTACCTGTCGTGCCTGTCGGACGCCGACTACCTGACCAAACTCGACGCGAGCGGGCTCACACTCGACGACCTCGCCCGGGCCCGCAACGACACGGTGCGCGCCCTCTCAACACCCCCGCGGGAGGCGGGCGAGGTGATCGGGCAGTTCAGTCCGCCCTTCGACGAGCCGCCCGACCTGAGGCGGCACCTCGCGGCAACGGAGATGGTGGGCAGGCGCGGCGTGTTCGCGCTCCTCGACCTCGCGCGCCGCCTCGACGTGGACCTTCGGCTCCGCGAGGTGCCCATGGCGAATGCCGAAATCGCCGCTTTTGCCACCTCCGCCTTCCTCGTGGACAACGCCACCGCCACAACTCCGGGCGCCATCGCGATCATCGCATACCCTTCCGTCCTCAATGAGGTCGACCGGGCACTCGAGGCCAAGGGAGTTACCCCCTCGCGCGTGGGGGAGGTCCTCGGCCGCGGCGCGGCGCTGCGTGTGGCGCCTTCCACTGCCGCGAACATCGCGTCGAAGCGAATGCTGGGCGAGCTCGTCGTCGAGGAGGCCGCGGGCGCTAAGGCGGCAGGAACGCGAGCTTGACCCCGTTGAGGATGAACTGGACGGCGATCGCGCCGAGGATCAGGCCGAACACCTTGACCACGACAAGCGTGCCCGTGCCGCCGATGCGCTTGTAGATCTTCTCGCTTGCTGCGAGGATCACAAAGCTGAGCGCCATCACGACGATGAGGATGACGAGGAACAAGCCCCGCTCGACCGCGTCGAGCGGCCCGGACATGTAAATGATGACCGTGGTGATCGCGCCCGGGCCGGCGAGCAGCGGGATGCCGAGCGGCGCGATCCCGATCTGCGACCGCTGGTCGGCCTCGTCGTCGTCGGCTTGCGTCATCTTGGTCTTGGGGCGCTGCCCGTGCATCATGTCCCAGGCCACCTTGAACAAGAGCACGCCCCCGGCGATCTGGAACGCCGCGATCGTGAAGCCGAAGAATTGGAAGATGTACTGGCCCGCCAACGCGAAGGCGACGAGGACTCCGGTGGCCACGAGCACCGCCTTCACGATGGCGTCGCGCCGCTCCGCGGCGGTGAAACCGTGGGTGAGCGCAAGGACGGTCGGAATGGCGCCGATCGGCTCGACGATGGCGAAGAGCGCGAAGAACGCGGTCGCGATGTCGAGCAGG
>JBGQKI010000031.1:0-33362 GCA_041499475.1 Thermoplasmata archaeon | reverse complement strand
CCCTTCCGTGAGGAGGATCCTGCGCGTGAACGCGCCCGTCGGGGCCGACACGATCTCGTCGTTCACGATCAGCCTCGAACCGGGCTCCACAATCCCGACCACGTCCACTTCGGGGGACCCCAACAGCGCGTTGTTGGCCGGCGACTGGATGTTGATCCACGGTGCCGTCCGGTCCACGCGGACATTCCGGGTCACAAGCTGCGTGTTGCCGGCAGTGTCCGTCGCAAGGATCGCTACGGAGTTCACGTCGAGGCTGAGCGGGACCGTCGCGGTGAAGTTGCCAAAGGCATCCACCGGCGCCGAGACGCCGTTCACCGTGACCGTCACGCCTGACCGCTCAGTCTGCCCCAAGACCACGAGCGTCGTGGTGTTCACGAGCGCGTCGACATCCGGCGCGATCACCGCAAGGTAAGGCGGCTGGAGATCCACGAAGGCAAAGAGGGACGCGTTCCCCTGGTTGTTGAGCGCGTCGATCGCCACGACCGTGATCGTGTTCGGCCCCTCAAAGACCCGGATTTCCATAATGAAGTACGAGTGGATCCCGTCCGGCCGCGTCAGCACTTCGGGCGGTGTGAGCCCGTTCACGTAGATCTGGGCCCCGACCTCGGTCTCGGCCGAGAGCGTGATCGTCGGCTTGTTGGTGATAATGCTCGAGGTGGCCGGCGACAGGATCCTCACGAGAGGCGCTGTGCGGTCAATGCGCACCGGGATGACCCGCGTGGCATAGTTGTTCGCATCGTCGTGGACGCGGACATAGAGGGCATTTACGCTCTCGCCAAGCCCGGTGAAGGTGTAGTCAAACTGCACCTCAAAGGTGGATGACGACTTTACATGGACCGGCGACCAGGTCGTCCCGTCCGAGGAGACCTGCACATTCTGGGCCGCGAGCTGCGGGTCGTTGATATCAAAGGCAAACCCGGACTGCGAGTCGAACACCGACCCATCCAACTGGATGGTATCGCTCTGTGTCCCAAAGCCGTCCTCGGGGTTCGAGATAACCACGGTCGGCAAGACATTGTCGCGCACCTCGATCGTGACGATCCGGTCCTGGAACAAGTCGACAGAAGTGACCTGTTCGATCTCGAAGTAGGTCACATCCGCGGAGAACGGCGATCGCCCGAGCACACCCTGCGAGGTCTTCGTGTACGACCACAGCTCCATCGAGGGGATGCCGGTTGCGTCCGAGATCGTCCCAACGAAGAACGTGTTGGCGCCCGAGTCGGCCATTTGCACGACGGCCCCGACCACGGGCTTGCCCGTTCCCGACCAGACCACGTACAACTTCAGGTGGAACCACACGTTGAACGCCGCCGCGCCGCCAACCGGCTTCAGCTTTGCCGGGTCGACAATCGTGTTGTGGATGTCGATGGTGCCGTCCGACAGCGAGATATCTTCTTTGACGCTCCCCGCGAAGCTGGCGTTGTCCACGATCCCCTGGAGGCCCGACACCTGGATTGCGGTACGCTGCGCAATGAAGACGCAGTCCTTGATCGTCAAGGTCTGCATCTTGATGTGGTCCTGGATGAGCGTGAAGGCTGTCCCGCCCGTGTTCTTGAACATGTTGCGCTCGAAGGTCAGGGAGCCCGCGTTCCCCAGTCCCTGGTTGCTCATCGAGAGCAGCATGGCGTTGCCGTTTGAGCGCTCCACCGTGTTGTTCACGACGACCCACCGGTGCTGGATGTTCGTCGAGCCCGGGACCGACATCGTAATCCCGTCTTCGACGTCCGCCACATAGTTGTTCCACATGGCCACGTCAATCTGCGCCGCGTTCATCGGCGGGTCGAAACTGAAAATGATCGCCGCGCCCGCGACATTCGTAATGTGGTTCCCCGAGATGTTGAAGTATTCTGACCCGCCGTAACCCGGGCAATTCACGCACGCGTACGAGACGCCCGTTGCCATGGCGGTCGTGGGCGACTGGTCGATCCGGTTGTTGGTCCAGGTCAGCGACCACGGGACCGATTGGCGCCCATAGCCCTGCGGGTATTGGTGCAGGATCGCTTCGGCCCCGTTGGCAATGAACGAATTGTTGTCGATTGTTTCGAGGATGCCGCCGCTGACGGAGTAGCTGTACCCATAATACGTCTCAATTCCGCGCCGGCCGTTGTGGCTGATGTCGGAGTTCTTGACGCGCAGCTCAAGGGCACTGGGCATGTAATACGCATAGGAGAAGTACCGATAGATTCCGTCGCCGGCGTTATTGCTGATTTGAGAGCCCGACACATTGAGGAACCCGCTGCCGCTGTATTGCACGTAGGGGTAATACTCGTAGATCCCGCCGTTGTCAGACCCGGAGAACCCGTTGTTCACGATGCTCGAGTTCAGCACATTGATGTTGACTTCGCTGCCAGGCCCGTTGAACATGTAGTTGTAGTAAAGGTAGGTGTAGATTCCGGACGCCGAGTTGCTGGAAACGGTGGTGCCGCCGGAGAGCCAGAGTTCGAAGCGCGGCGAGGAGTACTGGCAGTAGTAGTAGGAGCAGGCATACCAATTGAAGCCGTGCCCGCCGTTGCTGTCGATGTGCGAGTTGTTGAAGTGCATGTTGTAGAGCGATTGGAGGTAGTTGACGTTGCTTCCGCCATAGAGGTAGTACTCGTACGAGTAGAACCCGTCGCCTCCATTCTTGGTGATGGAGACGCGGTCGCCCCAAATGGTTAGGTTCGACATCGGGATTGCGCTCCGCCCGTTTTGGTCGTAGGTGTTGTAGAGGTAGGGGTTGTAGGACCAGATGCCTTGCTGGCTGTTGTTGTCGATGTTAACGTCGGTCCACATCCCCGTGAGGTTCTTCAAGCCGTAGTAATACTGATAGAAGTACAGCCCGCGCGCGTTGTTGCTAAATGAGGTGCGGGTAAAGTTGAGCCAGGTGTCGCCCCGTTGGGCCACGCTGTAGGTGTCGGTGGGGGCGAGGTAGAAGTAGAGCCCGTCGTTGCCGTTCCGGTTGACCTGGGTGTCGGTGAGGTCAAGGGAGAGGTTGTAGCTCGCGTAGTTTTCGTTCAAGTAGATGCCGCGGGCGGAGTTGTCGGTGATCTTCACGTTGTTGGTCCGGATGTTAAGGCGAGTTTGGAGGCCGTAGTATGAGTCGAGCATGAGGCCGTTGCCGCGGTTGAACTGGATTTTCGAGTCGGTCAGGGCGATGGTCGCCGTGAGGCGCAGGGCGCTCGTGGACCCGCTACCGGAGTGGTAGATGTAGAAGCCGTCACGCGAGTTGTTGGAGAGGTCGACCTGGCCCATGGAGATGTTGCCGGCGTAGCTGCCGAAGGTTTCGAAGCGGAGGTTGAACCCGTATTGGCCCGCGAGGTCCGAGCTGACGTTCTGCATGACGACGTTGAAAATGGGCGACGAGGTTGAGGTGAACTGCATCAACATCCCGCTGCCGGAGACGGCGTTGTTGAACGAGGTGTCGGTGAAGTTGTAGGAGACGGTGCCGGTGAAGGCGCTGTGGACGGCGTAGAACCCGCCGAAGTTGTTGTTGGAGGCGTCAACGCCTACGAAGGTGAAGGTGAACGCACCGGTCGACGAGCTGATCGCCAGGTCGATGCCGTGGGTCGTGGCGGCCGGGTTCTTGGAGCGCAGGATCGAGTTGCGGATGGTGGTGTCGACCTGGCCGACGACGCTCGTGGCGGAGAAGGCGAAGGGGGTGCGGGCGACGGCCGCGGCATTGAGGGTGTCGATGACGATCTCGCGGCGCTGGCCGAAGGTGATGAGGTTGGTGTAGGTGGCGCGCAAGCCGCCGGTCGTGGTGAGGATGCTGGCATTCATGGTCACGTTCGTGAGGTAGAGGTTCGCGTTCGTGCCGGCGATTGCATAGCCGTTGGCGACGCGGACGTCCTTGAAGGTTGAGTCCGTGGCCGAAAGGGTCCCGTTGGTCACGGTAATCCCCGCCACGCCGCTGACGGGATCCCAGAGGCCCGACACGGTGGACTGGTTGAAGTAGAGGTAGGAGCCCGCCCCGTTGACGCCGGTGGCGACGATCCGGAAGCCGAAGGCCGCAGACTGCGAGACCAACTGCGAGTTCTGGAGGATGAGCCGGCCGCTGACGACGTTAATCGTGGTGGTCTGGCCGAGGGTGGAATTCCACACTTGGCTGTTGCGGATCGTGAAAGTGGCGCCATTTACGATTCGTAAGTTGAAGTTCAGCGTGACATTGAAGGTGTCCCAGGTGGTGTCCGTCTGGACGAGTTGGTCGACATTCACCGTGGTGGTGATCGTGCGCGTGTTCCCGGTGGGGTCGCGCACGGCGAGCGAGACGATGTGCTGGCCGGGCTGGAAGGTGATGGCGACGGTCTGGAGGATGTAGGCCACGGGGACTGAATCGACCGACCAGGTCCAGTTGCAGGAGGCGGCGCAAGCCGGGTCGAGGTCGGAGGCGGTGCCCTGGAAGGTCAAGGCGTTCTGGTTGTCGCCGGTGGCGGGCGCAAGGAGGAACGAGACGGTCGGCGCGGTCACGTCGGGGGTGACGGTGAAGGTGGTTGCGGTGCTGGCGATGTTGAAGGCGGCGTCGCGTGCGTAGAACGTGATGGTGAAAACGCCGGTGTTGAGCCATTGGCGGGAGAGCGTGGTGCCCGACACGTTTTGAGCTGAGACATCGGTGAAGAGCCACCAGTAGGCGGCCACGGCGACGTTGTCGACGGCGCTGCCCGAGTGGCTGAACGAGCGGAAGCGCTCCATGCTCTGGCTCGAGGAACCCGCGGCGATCGTCACGGCCGGGGCCGTCTTGTCCGCGATCACGATCGTGAACGAGTTCGTGAGCCGGTTGCCCGCGGCGTCCATCGTAAGCAAGGTTATCGCGAAGCTGCCGGGCGTTGCGAACGTGTAGGAGACGGCGGTACCCGAAAGGTTCTGGAGCGAGACGTCGGTGAAGGTCCAGTAGTCCGTGCGCGTCCCGGCGAAGTTCGGGTCGTTGTCAGTGATCACGGCCGAGCTGAAGGCGACGAGCACGTCCTCGTTGGCGGCGGTGGGAGGGCTGATCGCGCCGGTGGGGGCCGTGACGTCCTTGACGGTGACGGTGAAGGTCTGGCTGAGCCGGTTGCCGGTGTTGTCCATGACGAGGAGGGTGACGGTGAAGACACCGGGCGTGTTGAAGGTGTGCGACTGTGAGGTGCCCGAGATGTTGAAGGCGGAGCCGTCGGTGAAGGTCCAGTAGTCGCGGCGGTTGGAGGCGAAGTTCGGGTCGTTGTCGCTGATGGCCGCCGACGAGAAGGCGACGGAGGTGTCCTCGTTGGGGTTGGCGGGCACGGTGCCCGAGCCCGTCGGGACCGTGACATCCACGACGATGATCGAGAGGACCTGGGTGAGCTTGTTGCCCGTGGTGTCCATGACAGTGAGGGTGATGCTGAAGGTGCCCGGCGTGTTGAAGGTGTGGGACTGCGAGGTGCCGGAGAGGTTGAAAGCCGAGCCGTCGGTGAAGGTCCAGTAGTCGCGGCGCGTCGAGGCGAAGTTCGGGTCGTTGTCCGTGACGGCTGCTGAGCTGAAGGCCACGGAGGTGTCTTCATTCTGGCTTGCGGGGACGGTGCCCGAGCCCGTGGGTGCGGTGATGTCCTTGACGGTGACGACGAGGGAGTCGGAGGCGAAATTGCCGGCGCCGTCGAAGACGAGGAGGTTGACGATGAAGGTTCCAGGCGTGTTGAAAGTGTAAGTGGCGGTCTTGCCGGCGAGGGAGCGCGCGGTGCTGCCGTCGGTGAAGGTCCAGTAGTAGCGGCCGGTCGTTGCGAAGTTGGGGTCGTTGTCGGTGGAGGAGGAACCGTCGAAAGTCACGACGGAATCTTCGTTGACGTTCTGGTCGGAGCCAGCGTTGGCCACGGGGTTCGTGATGTCGGCGACGGTCACAGTGATCGTGTCGGAAACGTTTCCGCCGATGCCGTCGTTGGCCCAGAAGCTGACGGTGTAAGCGCCCGGCGTGGCGAACGTGAATGTCACGGGGTTTCCGTCCCTCTCTGCGCCGTTGAAGACCCAACCAAAAGTTAGGCCCTGGCCACTTGCGTCCGTGCCCGTATAGACGACCGCCGCATCTTCGTTGACGGTGCGATTGCCGCCGGCATTCGGGGTAGGAGCCGCAAGCGCGGAGCCCGACAAAACCAGTACAATGGCAAGGCCGACAAAGACATGCAGTGCTGTTGCGTTAACCCTCATTGGAACCGAACCCCTCAATGTAGCAAGGGCAGGCGCCTTGACCTGACTTAAGATGTTTGCGAAAGTATACCCAAATAGCCGAGATATTCAAACGGCTCATTCTCAAGCGTGAGAATGTTATGGATGCGAGAGAAATGCATTGATTTTATCCATCTAACGATGCCAGATTGGATAAAATGATGTCTGGTGCCGACAGGCTCAGCTTGAAGGCTCGACAGGACGGCCCGGGCCGCGTGCGTTTGACGGCCAACCAAACGGGATCGCCATTGGGTTCGGATTCGCGGAGATTGCGTGTTTCGTTCACGAGCGACGCGAACGCGGCGCGTGCGAGCGCCGCGCGCGGATTCTTCCTCCTGGCTCGGCTCCGGTCCGGACGTGTTTGCCTTGCCTGAGGCGTTTGTCGAGGTGGTTGCGGGGCCGGCCCCACACGCAGGGAGCGGGGAGGGGCCCAAAAGGACCCCGGGCGCCTGGCCGTCTCGATGCGCGGCCGCCCGGGAAGCCGTCGGAGGCTGATCCCTGTCATGATTGGGGGTCCTCCGAGCCAAGAACCGCACTTCGCTCACCGGCCCTTGACGCGGAACCGGGACCGGGGCGGGGTGGCTACTTCGATGGGGATGCCGTCCGGGTCCTCGTAAAAGGTGAGGAGCACGCTGCCCTCGCGGAACGTCGGGATCGTGACGCGCGCCCCGTGGGCGATCAGCTTTTCGTGGACGGCCCTGAGGTCGGGCGCTTTGAAGCCGAGGTGGTCGAGCTGGTCGCCGCGGCGGTAGCGCAGCGGGCCGGGGTACCAGTTGAGCTCGATCGTGTGCTTGCCTTCAGGGGAGACGAGGTAGGCGACGCGGCCGCCGGTCTCTTTGATTTTGAATTGAAATTGCAGTTTCATCTCGAGGGCGCCGGTATAGAACGCGATGGAGCGCTTGAGGTCTAAGACGCGAAGTCCGGTGTAGGTGAGTTTGGGGGCTTTGAGGCGGGCCACGGGTATCGCGAAGGCAGGGGCGGCCCCGGTTATGGGTTTGTGCCCGTCGATGGACGGCACCAGGGGGCAAGGGATTGGAGTGGGTCCGGCCAGATTTGAACTGGCGTCGCGTGCACCCCAAGCACGTAGGATACCAAGCTACCCCACGGACCCGTAAGAGGGGGGTGGGGGGCCAAGAGGGCGAGGGGTATTTCAGGGTTGAGGGGGCAGCGCGCGCGCCGTGCCAGCGCCATCAGAACGGCGCAACATCGTCGATGAGGCTGACGTGGCCGACGAGGATTCGCCGGCAGCAGTAGCGGCGAAGCCCCAAGTTGTCGAGGACTTCGCGCGGGTTTGCGCCTTCGGCGACCTGCTTGCGGTAGGGCTCGTAGAGGGAGCCGATGACCTTGCCGCAGGAGAAGCAACGGACGGGCATCATCATGGTGGGTAGCTCCTGGTTTTCAGCGGTAGGACTTCTGGCGCCGCTTGCGCGCGCCGCGGCCGAGCGGGTGCTTGGGCTCCTTGCGCCGCGCATCCGAGACGACGAGCGAGCGGTCGATCGTCTTGTAGGCGCGCTCGAGTTCCTTGTCGCGGAAGTAGGTGACGAGGCCTCGCGCGATCGCGGTCCTTGCGGCATCGGCCTGGCCCATGACCCCGCCGCCCTGCACGGAGACGTCGATGTCGACAGTCGAGGTGCGGTCGCCGGCGATGACGAGGGGCTCTTGGATCTTGAGGCGCGCAAGTTCGGGGACCCAGATCTCGATGGGGCGCCGGTTGACGCGGACGATGCCCCGGCCGCGCTGGACGACGGCGCGGGCGACCGCGGTCTTGCGCTTCCCGGAGACGACGACGGGGGGTTGTTCCTTTGCCATGCGTGCGACCTCCCTTGCGTTCAACCGATGGATTCCGAGATTTGCTGGAGCGTGAGGAACTTGGCGCTGCGCAGGCGGTTGGCGCCTTCGATCTTGGTGGCCTTGCCCGCGTAGCGCTTGGGCACGCCGTGGTAGCACCGCAGGCGCTTCAGGGCGAGGCGGCCGCGCTCCTGCTGGTACGGGAGCATGCCGCGCACCGCGCGCTTGAAGATGCGGTCGGCGCGCCGGGGGTAGAAGGGGCCCTTGCGCGACTGCCCACGAGCGCGCCTTGCCCTGAACTTGCTTAGGGTGAAGACGCGAGAGCCGGTGATGACGGCCTGGTCGGCGTTGACGACGATGACCTCGACGGCGGGGTCCGAGAGCAACTGCTTGGCGATGTGCGAGGCGGCGCGGCCGAGCACGGCGTGGTCGGCGTCGTAGATGACCTTCTTGCCCCCGGGCTCGGCGGCCGGCGCGGGGGGCGCGGCCGGTGCGGGGGGCGCGGCAGGCGCAGCGGGCGCGGCCTTCGCTGCCTTCGTCTTTGGGCGCGGTTCGGCCATCGAAGTCCTCCCGTGATTCAGCTGACAATCTTGATCTTCGAGCCGCTCGGGACTTTTTCAACGAGCTGCGCGATGGAGAGCGTTTCCCCGCCGGAGGCCTCGATCTTGGAGCGGGCGGAACCCGAGAAGGAGAACGCGGCGACAGTGACGGGGTGAGTCAGGGCGCCGGCCCCCAGCACCTTTCCGGGCACGACGATCGTAGAGCCTTTGGGTGCGACGCGCGCGATGCGCGAGAGGTTCACTTCGGCGTGGCTGCGCGACGGGCGCTCGAGGCGCCTTGCCAGGTCGAGCCAAAGGCCGACCTTTTCCTTGCGGGCGGCCTTGTGGAGGGTGCCCAGCAGGGCAACGAGTTCGTCATTTGATTTGGGGTATGCGCGTGCCATAAGGATCAGGGAACCAGCCGGCAGAGCCGGCGGTTGGGGAGCATAATGGCACTTCTTTATAAGCGTTTGCGGCGAGCGAATCGGAGTGCTGGATGGGCCGGAAAACGCGATTTGGAAAACGCGCGCGCTCAAGGCGGACCGGGGGAAAGCGCGGAGGTGAAGCGCACGCGGGGCGCGCCGGCGCGCCCTAAGAGTCAGCGCGGCGCAGGGTCGGCCTGATTCGAGCGCGCGCGCCGGAGCGCCTCCCGCACGGCCGGGACGGCGCGGGCCGAAGGCTGGGCGGCGTCGACTTCCTCGGCGGAGGGTTCGAGGATGATGTGCGCGGAGACTTCGCGGACAAACGGCAGGGGCACGGCGACCGGCTCCCCCTCGCCGCCGCCGGAAACGATGAGCGCTTCGATCGCGCCACGAGCGTTGCGGACGACCGACAAGACCTCCCCGAGGTCGATGCCGTCGATCGTCGTCACGCGCTTGTACCGGAAGACGTCGTCGCCGCTGACGGTGAGGCGCAGGGGGCGCGAATCTCCCCAGCCTTCGAAGTGCGCACGCGCGATGCGCACCACGTCCTTGCCGTTGAGGACGACTTCGATGTGGTCGGGCGCAGGGAAGTCGAGTTCGCCAAAGAGGCGGCCGTCCCGGTCAAGGACGCTTTCGCCGGCCGTGGCAAGGGCGCCCATCGCCCCGCGAAAGCGCGGGCGCCGTTTAAGAAGGAACGGTTTCGTGGGGCAAACGGGGCGCTTGCGCGAAGCGTTATCTGCCGGAGCGAAGGTGGATGGAGCGTGCGCTCGCGCACTCTTGCGGTGATTGCCGCCCTTGCAATCCTGTGCGCATCAGGGGTCGGCCCGGCCCAGGGGCAGACATCGCTTGCAGCGCGCTACGGCGCCCCCACGCCGACGGTTGCGGCCGAACTCAATGTCACGGCGGTGTTTGCCGGCATCGTGCTGAACGCATCGGAGCGCGCCTCGCTCGTCGGACAGGTCAACACCACATGGAGTCCGGCCGTCACCTCGCTGCGGGCGCCGCTCGGCGTGAACTTTACGGTGCGCCTGCGCCTCGTCGACGCCTCGGACGGTTTCCGCGGCGCCTACGCACAGTTCCTCAACGACTCGTTTGCAAACGACACGCACACGAGGCAGCTGCAGGACTACATCGGCCTCCTGGACAATGTGTCCCCGTACATGCCGGCGTGGCACGCCGACACGCTGGTGCGCCACGCCGACGGCGCGGCCGCGGCGGGGTGGCTGGCCTCCGCGCAGGGCGACTTCCCGGAGGTCGCCGCGCCCGAGGCGGAGGCGCGCCTCTTCTTCCTGAATGTCGAGGAGGTGCCCGGGCCCTACTACTACGCGGTGGCGTCGAAAGACCTCGACCGAAACGCGGACTTCTTTTACGAGACCGCCAACGCCTGGGCGGACGGCGGCGGCGTTTTCTTCCAGGACTTGCGTGCGGCACCGGGGCACCTCGGCGAATCGTCGCGCGTGGGGCGGCCGGCCGATTTCGCGGGGATGCCCCCGGCCTGGTCGTACGGCGCAAGCCCGCAGGAGCGCGCGCGGCTGGTGGCCGACCTTGCCCTGTACATCGACCGGTTCGTGAAGGCGCTCGTGGCGCCTTCCTTCGGGGTCACGCCGTTTGATGCGCTCTCCATCACGCTGAACGTGACGGTCTTTGACGCGACCTCGGCCCAGACGCTGTTCAAGGCGGGCGGAGCCGGCGCCGAGCGGGGGATCAACCGGACGCAAGACGTGCTGAACGAGACCCTCGTTGCGGCGGGGCTGAGCGCGCTTGCGCCTTACACGGCCTTCGCGGTGCGCGTCTCCAGCGCAAACCGTACGAGCGACCCGCAAATGGCCGCCGCCGTCCAGCACAGCGAGGCAATCCAAGGACCCGCGGTCGTCCTAGACCCCTTTGCGCTCAACAGCGAACTCAAGGCGCGCTGGAGTGTGCCTCCCGTGCCGGTGGTGCCCGGCGAGGGCCTTACACTGCCGGTCCTGATGGCGGTTTACGACAGCGAGGCGTGGGTCGATTCGGTGAATGTGCGGGGCGTTACGTTGCAGCGCAGCGACGGGCGGGCGGCGGCCATCGTGATCGTGGCAGGCCTTGCCCAGCTCGACCAGCGCGGCTTTTCGGAGACCCTCGTGCACGAAGGCGGTCACTCGCTCGGGCTTGGCCACCCGCACGAGGTTTCGACCCTTGCGCCCAACGGCACCATCGTGACGGAGGTGGACTGGCTGCGCTCGTCGACCTCGACGCCGATGACCTACCTGCCGGTGTATGTGGACTACTCATTCGATTCCTTCGACCGGCACTCCCTGTGGGTGGGGGTGGCGGCGGCCACCCTGGGCGAGGCCTACGCGCTCCGGCACGCCGCGTTCCAGCGGTTCGACCTGCTCGGCTACGCAGAGGGCAACCTGCCCCCCGGCGTAGGGGACGCGGAGGCGATCTTCGAGAACTTCTCGCGGGAGACGGGCAACCTCCTGAAGCGCGGGATCCTCTACATTGAAGCTGACCCGCCGTACACCGACGGCGGGGCGATCGTGATGGCCAAGCGCGCGTACGACGAAGCGCGCGGGGTGATGGACGCGGCTTTGGCAGCGCCGCGCTGCTGCGGGGGCGGCGGTTCCCCGCGATTCCTGCCGGGCCCCGAGGTAACCCTTGCGGCCCTGGCCATCGGGGTGGCGGCAGGCGCTGTGTTCTTCGTGGCGCGCCGAGGCAGGTAGCGCCGCGCCTTCAGCGCCGGACGAGCGCGGCGTCGAACGCCGAATACCGCGAGGTGAGCCGGATCGGGGAGGGGCGCAGGCGCTCGACGGCGCGGCCCACGACCTCGGCTTCGCGGGCGCGGGCGGCTTCGACCTTGGCGCCCGCGCTGTCGGCCGCTTTGCCAAGCGCCGCCTCCACGAGCGCAAGGTACCGCTCGGCCTCCTCGACGGCGGCCTGCGAGTCGGCGGGGGTGCCCGGGCCGTGCAGGTCGTCGAAGAGCCCTTGGAGGAAAGACTCCATCGCGAAGTAGGGGTGGCGGATTTCCACGCGCAGGCCCTCGACGGCACGCAGCTCGTCGTCGAGGAAACCGAGGCGGAGCGTCGCCTGCTCGACGCGCCGCTTGGCTTCGCGCAGCGCGAAGTGTCGCGTGCCCTCGGGCACGAGGTCGGCAAGGGCGGCAAGGTCGTCCTTCTCGAGCTTCCCGCATTTGGCGAGCATCTCGTTGGCCTGTTCAAGGTCCTCGCGCGCGTGGCCGGCCACGGCAAGCGCCTCCCCGACGAGGCGGAGGTCTTCCTCGCGCGCGGCCGTGTCGACGGCGCATGAGACGCGTTCGAGGGCGGCCTCGGCGGCGGTCAACCGGCCGGGCCCGAAATTCGTGAGCAGGTCGTCGCGCCATTCGAGGAGCATGCGGTGCTTGATCTCGCTGCCCTTGAGGGTGCGGACGCGCAGGTCGAGGTCGGCAAGCTCCTCGTCGAGCGCCCCGAGCTCGTGCTCGAGGACGAGGTACATGGCCGCCGCCACAAAGGCCGCGCGGCGCGAGGGCTCGAGGAAGCCTTCGAGGCGGCGCCGGTGGAGGTTGTAGCGGAAGAGGGCGGAAGACGAGCGGATCTCTGCTTCCACTCCCTGCAGGAGGGCGGTGGCGCCGTCGAGCCGGTCGTGCACTTCCTCGGCGGTCTCGAGGATGGCTTCGCGGCGGCGCAGCAGCCGGGCCAGCGTCTCGGCTTCGACGGCGGCCGCTGACAGGCGCTCGTTGAGGTCGGCCAAGCGGAGCTCGAGTGCGCCCATCGGGGTGGCGGGAAAGCCGCCCTTCCGGTGAAATCCTTTGCGGCAACGGAGGGTCAGGCGCGCAAGCAGGCGATCCAGGGTCGACCGCGCAGCGGAGGTTTCTCCCGCCGTCAAGCCGGAGCCCGTGCTCATCATGATAGAGGAGCGGATCGCGGGCGGTGCCGGCTCAACGCGGGGCTTCGAAGGCGGATTCCAAGGTTCACTTCAGTTCCACCGGATTGGGCGGCCGCACGCGGTGCAGGAGCCCCAGCCTGGCCGAAGCGGCGCGCCGCAGGCAGGACACCCGCCCCCGCCTCCGGGAGCGGTCTGCCGAAACGCGCCCGCTTGCAGGGGTCCCGACGCTTCGAAGCCCGGGGGAGGAGGAGCCCAGCCGTACGGCGGCCGCGCGGGCGCAGGGCTCCGCGCGCCGAACGCCTTGCCGCCGGCCATGACGTAGAGGCCGGCGGCAACGGCCGCCAACAACCCGGCGATGATGGCGCCCCAAAGAAATGCATTCAGCGCCCCCTGAGCGGTCGGCCCGGAGGCGTTCTGACTAGGTGGCGGAGGAGGCGAAGGGGTGAAAGGGGGGGTCACCTCGGCGGGCACCGGCAATCGTGCCGAAACGCCCGCAGCCGCGAGAATGTCGTTGGCGTCGGCCACGACGGCTCGGCCGAGTTTCCACGCTGCGATCTCCCCCAGCGAAACGTTGGAGGTCACGGCCCACAACGCGAGGATGGCGGAAAGCCCCGCTATGCCTCGGTTGGCGCATTCGCGCGCCACCAAGAGGGCGTCGCCGACGAGCATCTGGCCGGGAAGAAGGAGATGGTGAGGTTGTACGCGTTGCCTCCGCCCGTGGATATGACTTCCGCGACGTAGTCGCCCGGGTCGGGGGCGGCGATCCCGATCTCGAGCGCGGTCCCGGCGAGATAGCGCACCGCGCCCGTGAACTGGATCATGCCCGGAACGCGGAAGATGGAGGGGGCGTAGGGGGTGAGTTGGACGAAAAGAATCATCGAGCTCTTCAAGACGACACCGTAGAAGACGGGCTGGCCGTACGGTTCGCTGCGCGCGGAAGGGATCGGCTCGAGCGTCGTATTGTAAAACCCGGCCGCCGGCGCGCCGCCCGTGAGCGTAAAGTCGAGGAGGCCCGGGCCCGGAATGGCAAAGGCGAACCAGTCGAGGTCACGGTAAGTCGAGGTGCCCTGGACCTCGACGCCGAGGGGCACGGCATTTGCGTGCGAGGAGTCGTCGTTGGGCTCGCTCTCGGTGGCGGCGGAAGCAAGCGACGCCGCCCCCGCAAGCACAGCGAGCGCGGCGAGCAGCATCAGAAAGGGGAGGGGTGCGAAGTAGGGGGGGCGCGCCCTTCCAGCCACGGCCATTTCCAAACCGCTGGCTCCGCATGAACCTTGTGGGGGCGGCCGCCAAGGCCTTGCTACTCCTCGCCGTTCTCTTCGCGCGCCCCTTCCGGGTCCTGCGCGGCGACCGAGTCGAGCATAGAGAGGCGCATCTGCTTGTGGCGCCGCTCGAGGAATCCGTAGACGCTCGAATGCTCGGAGCCGGAGAGGATCATGTCGACCCCGCGCTTTGCCGCGTCGATCCCCATCATGTCCCCGATGATCGAGACCGTATTGCCCTGGACGGCGACCTTGCAGCCGGTGAGCTCCTCGATCATGCGGCGGGTGCGGCCCTTCTCACCGATCACGCGCCCGCGCACTTGGCGCTGGCGGCTCTCGTGGTGGCCCGTGTAGTCGCGGATGTCGATGACGGCGAGGTACATGTCGTCCTTGAAGAGGGCGCCTGCGCTGTCCGGGGAAAAGCCGCGCCCGACGGCGCGCACGACTTCCTCGACCTGGAGGGCCTTCAGCGGGTTGGTCTTGGGGTTCTCGACGATCTCGACCTCGCCCGTCTTCGAATCGATCTGGAGCCGAACGTGCGCGCGCCTTTCGATGTTGGCCTTGAAGTCGCCCTCAGGGCCAATGAGGACGCCAATGCGGTCGGCGGGGATGCGCACGCGCCGCGTCATTCTTCCTCCCTCCCGTGGGACTTGCCGTGGCCCGAGCGCGGGCCGAATTTCACGCCGTGGGACCAGTAAGCAAAGAGGTCCGCGGCGCTCTCGTCAATCCCCCGGCGCTCGAAGAAGTGGGCGAGGTTCTTGGCGTCGCGCTCGAGGAAGCCGCGGGCGCCGGGGTGCTCGATGACCACGCCCTGGCTGACATCAATGATGTACGGGCGCTCGCCGACGAGGACGATGTTGTACTCGGAGAGGTCGCCGTGGACGATGCCGCCGTCCTTGACCATGCGGCGCACGTCGCGGCGCAGCTGCTTGTACACGTCGGCGGCGTCGAAGGTGCGCAGGCTGCGAAGCGGCGGCGCCGGGTCGTGGTTGTCGCCGACGCACAGGTACTCCATGATGAGGATGTTCTCGAGGTAGGCGATGGGCGCGGGGACGGCCACGCCGGCATCGTGCATCCGCATGAGGTTCTTAAATTCCTTCTGCGCCCACGCGTGGATCACGCTGCGCCGGTCGTGGCTGAGCGAGCGGAAGCGCGGGTCGTCGACGATGTATTGGCGTATCGAATTGAAGGTGGCGTTGCCGATCCGGTAGATCTTCACGGCGACCTCGTCGGAGCGCTTGGTGAGGCCGACGAAGACGCTCGCTTCCTTCCCCGTCGCGATCGGGAAGTCGAGCGTCTGCAGGTGGCCGATGTTCATCAGCTTGTGGACGGCCTTCAGCGTCCGGTGGTCGAAGACCTCGTCGAGGATCTTGCGCGCGTCCCCGGTGCCCGAGCGCTTCCAGAGCGTGTCGTCTTCCTCGCGCTCGGACGATTCAACGAGGCGCTCGCGGCGTGAGGGCAAGACGTTCACCTGGAGGGGATCGGCGGGGTTAAGGCCCGCCTTCAGAAGACATCCACGGTCTTGGGCAGGAGCTTTCGGCGCGAGAGCGCGACAGCCTGCGTCTTGGTGTAGCGCCAGCGGATGTCGGACTTGTCGTTTTGGAACTCCCACGGCGCCACGATCAACAGGTCGCCCTCGCGGATCCACATGCGCTTGCGCAGCTTTCCGGGGATCCGCCCCATGCGGACTTTGCCGTCCTCGCAGACGACTTCGATTCGCGAGGCGCCAAGCAGCTTGTTGGCGATGGCGTAGACTTCGCCCACGCGGCGGTCCGGCTGGCGCACGCGGACATTCGCCAGGTTCTCAGGGGTGAGCTGGCTCTCGTCGATCTCTTCGTCTCGGAAGCGCATGGGAAGGGGCTGACTCCGTCGGCCTCGATGCTGGACATTGGCTATAAAACCGCCCCTGGGGCGGGCTGCACGCGCCGAGCAGGGGCGGCAAAGGCGCGGGCAAGATGTGTCAGGATACCGATAAATAGCCGCGGCGACTAGATAATCACCGGTTAACATGATGCCCACGCGGGGAGGCCGCCGCGCGTGAAGGCGCCGCCATCGCCCCGCGCGATCGAGCTCGACTCGGTCCTGCACGTCCTCTCCTCGCCCACCCGGCGGGAGATCATCGCAAGGCTGGCGGCCGAGACCCACTACCCCTTGCAGCTTTCGAAGGAGCTTGGCGTCTCGCAGCAGGCGATCATGAAGCACATGAAAGTCCTCGAGGGCGCCGGGCTCGTGCGCGGGGCGGAAGAGCCCTCGGACCAAGGCGGACCGCCGCGCACCTCGTACAAGCTCACCTCATCCTTCTCGATCGCGATCGACCTGGGCGCCTCGCTCTTCTCCACGCACATGGAAGTCTTCGAGGGCAGCCCTCGCCCCGACCGGCGGGGCGCGCCCGAGGCGCAGGGCCCGCGCGAGGCGGCCGCGATGCGCCTCTCCGAACTGTCGAAGGAAGTGAGCGACATCGGCCGCGAGCTTGCCCACCTCGAGCGGCGCCGCTCGGACCTGATGGCGCGCAAAATGAAGGTCCTCACCGAGGCCCACCTCGTGATCGCAAAGCTCACGGACGAGTACCTCGCGCGGCGCATCCTTTACTGGATCACGGAGTCGGACGAGTTCTCGCTGCCGCTGCTCTCGGAGCGGTTCGACCTGCGCGAGCGCGTGGCGCAGGACATCTACCGCGAACTCGTGCGGGCGCACCTCGTGCCCGAGCACAAGATCCGCCGGCTTCGGTAGCGCCGCAGCGTGCCGCGGCGCGGCTGTTCGGCGAAACGTTCCTAAAAGCCCGTAGAATGCCCTTATATACGAGTGCTCGTATAGAATGGCTACATTCGCGGCGGGCGCAAGCCCTCCCGTGGAGGATGAGAAGATGCTGCCATCAGGAACACCGATTTTGGTCCTTAGGGAAGGAACGGAGCGCTCGACCGGAAAGGGCGCGCAAGCGAACAACATTGCCGCGGCGATTGCCATTGCAGACGCCGTGCGCTCGACCCTAGGGCCGCGGGGCATGGACAAGATGCTCGTGGACTCGATGGGCGATGTCACGATCACGAATGACGGCGTCACGATCCTCAAAGAGATCGATGTGGCCCACCCGGCGGCCAAGATGATCGTCGAAGTTGCCAAGGTGCAGGACGACGAGTGCGGCGACGGCACGACGACCTCGGTCATCCTCGCCGGGGAACTGCTCAAGAAGGCCCAGGAACTCTTGGACGCGAATGTGCACCCGTCGGTGATTACGGAGGGGTACCGCCTCGCGTCTCAAAAGGCGATGGAGATCCTCCAGGATATTTCGATCCCGATCAAACCGAACGACTCGAAGGTGCTGAAGAACATCTCGATGACCTCGTTGGCCTCGAAGCTGGCCTCTTCGCACAGCGAATTCCTGTCGGAGATCTGCATGAAGGCGATCCGGGCCGTCTCGGAGGAGAAGGACGGCAAGATGGAAGCCGATGTGGACAATGTGCTCGTCGTGAAGAAGACGGGCGGCGCGGTGACGGACACCGAGCTTGTCGAGGGGATTATCCTCGACAAGGAGCCCGTGCACGCGAACATGCCGAAGTTGGTCGAGGACGCGCGGATCGCGATCGTCGACTCGGCCCTGGAGATCAAGAAGACGGAAGTGGACGCCAAGATCGAGATCCACGACCCCGGCTCGCTCTCCGCCTTCCTCCAGGAGGAAGAGGGGACGCTGAAGAAGATGGTGGACAAGGTGAAGGCGTCGGGGGCCAATGTGCTCGTGTGCCAGAAGGGCATCGACGACCTCGCGCAGCACTACCTGGCCAAGGCCGGGATCTACGCGGTGCGCCGGGCGAAGAAGTCCGACCTCGAGAAGCTCGCGAAGGCCGCGGGCGGCCGCATTGTGACGAAGCTCGACGACCTGACGAAGGACGCGCTTGGCAAGGCCGCGCGGGTCGAATCGCGCAAGATCGCGGGCGACGAACTGACGTTCATCACGGGCTGCAAGGGGCCGAAGTCGGTCTCCGTGCTCGTGCGGGGCGGGACCGAACACGTGGTCGATGAGATCGAGCGGTCGCTGCACGACGCGCTCTCGGTGGTCTCGGACGCCGTCGAGGACGGCCGCATGGTCGCCGGGGGCGGCGCAACCGCGATGGAACTCAACAAGCGGCTGAAGGAATACGCCACGACGGTGGGGGGACGCGAGCAGCTCGCGATCAACGCCTTCGCGGACGCATTCGAAGTGATCCCGCGGGCGCTTGCCGAGAACGCAGGCCTCGACTCGATCGATGTGCTGATCAACATCAGGAAGGCGCACGCCGACGGGCACGTCACCCACGGGGTTCAGGTCTTCAACGGCAAGATCATGGACATGCAGAAGGAGAACGTCATTGAGCCGATCCGCGTCGGGCGCCAGGCGATCAACTCGGCCGTCGAGGCCGCGGTGCTCATCCTGCGCATTGACGATGTGATCGCGTCGAAGAGCTCGGGCGGCGAAGGCGGCCCGGGCGGCGGCGGACACGGCGGGATGCCCCCGGGAATGGGCGGCATGGGCGGAATGGGCGGCATGATGTAAGCCGCCGGAAGATCGAACATAAACAAACAAGGAGGAAAAACAATGCTCGGAGGACAGACCCCAATTTTGATTTTGAAGGAAGGAACGACGCGCGACAAGGGCAAGGGCGCGCAGCACAACAACATCGCGGCGGCAAAGGCCATCGCCGACGCGGTGCGCTCAACGCTCGGCCCGCGCGGCATGGACAAGATGCTCGTGGACTCGCTTGGCGATGTGGTGATCACGAACGACGGCGTGACGATCTTGAAGGAGATCGACGTCGAGCACCCGGCGGCCAAGATGATCGTAGAAGTCGCAAAGACTCAGGACGAGGAAGCCGGAGACGGCACCACGACCTCGGTCATCCTCACCGGCGAGCTCCTGAAGAAAGCCGAGGACCTCATTGAAGCGAGCGTGCACCCCACGGTGATCTCCGCCGGCTTCAAGCTGGCGGCCGCCAAGGCGGTCGAGGTGATCGGGAAGGTCGCCGAGGACATCGATGTGAAGGACATCAAGGTGTTGCGGAACATCGCGCTTACCTCGATGCGCTCGAAGGTGGCTTCGCTCAACGGCGAGGCGCTTGCCGACATCGCGGTGAAGGCCGTGACCGAGATCGCCGAGGAGAAGTCGACCGGCAAGGGCTGGACGGCCGACCTCGACAACATCCAGGTGATCAAGAAGCAGGGCGGGTCGATCAACGACACCGAGCTCATCCAAGGGATCATCCTCGACAAGGAGCCGGTGCACCCCGGGATGCCCAAGGTGGTCGACAACGCCAGGATCGCGCTCATCGACGCCGCGCTCGAGATCAAGAAGACCGAAGTGGAGGCCAAGATCCAGATCACCTCGCCCGACCAGGTGCAGCAATTCCTCGATGAGGAGGAGCGCACGCTGAAGGGCATGGTGGACAAGGTCAAGGCGTCGGGCGCGAACGTCCTCGTTTGCCAAAAGGGCATCGACGACCTCGCCCAGCACTACCTGGCGAAGGCCGGCATCTACGCGGTGCGCCGCGCCAAGAAGAGCGACCAGGAGAAGCTCTCGAAGGCGACGGGCGGCCGGATCGTGTCGCGCCTCGAGGATCTCTCCAAGGACGACCTTGGCAGCGCCAAGCGTGTGGAGCTGCGCAAGATCGCCGACGAGGAGATGACCTTCGTGACGGGCTGCAAGAACCCGAAGGCGGTCTCGATCCTCGTGCGCGGCGGCACGGAGCACGTCGTGGACGAGCTCGAGCGGTCGCTGCACGACGCGCTCTCGGTCGTGGTGGACGCCGTCAAGGACGGCAAGTACATCACCGGCGGGGGCTCGACGGCGATGGAAATCGCGTTCAAGTTGCGCGAGTACGCCCCGACGGTGGGCGGGCGCGAGCAGTTGGCCATCGAGGCCTTCGCCGACGCCATCGAGATCGTGCCCAAGACGCTCGCCGAGAACGCGGGGATCGACCCGGTCGACACCCTGCTCTCGCTGCGCAAGGCGCACAAGGACGGCAAGAAGCACGCGGGGCTCAACGTGTTCACGGGCAAGACCGACGACATGCTGAAGCTCAATGTGCTTGAGCCGACCCGCGTGGGCGTGCAGGCAATCACCTCGGCGGCGGACGCCTCCGTGATGATCCTGCGCATCGACGACGTGATCGCGGCGAAGTCCCCGAAGGGCGGCGGTGGCGGCGGCGGAGCTGGCGGCCACGGTGGCGGCGGCGACGACGACGGCGGCGACTTCGACTGAGCCGGGCGCGCGCGAAAATCTGTTTCTTTTCCCTGGGGCGAAAGCCCCGGGACTCTTTTTTCTTGATGGCGTGCCTTTCCGATAGCTTGGGCGCAGCCGAGGCGGCGGGGAGCTTTGCTCCGGGCGTTCAATACCCTTCAGCGCCAAGGAGCGGCACGAACACGCAGCCGCCGAGGCTGCGCTGCTTGGCGGCGCCGCCCTCGACGCGGACCTCGATGAGTTCTTGGTGCGAGGGGGGGCCCACCGGCACGAGGAGGCGTCCGCCGTCCGGCTTCAGTTGGGCCACGAGCGGCTTGGGCACGCGAGGCGCGGCGGCGGCCACGGAAATGCGGTCGTAAGGGGCCTCCGGGGCATACCCGAGGGACCCGTCACCCACAATCACGCTCACCGCATCGGCAAAGCCTGCAGCGGCCAAGCTCTCACGGGCCCCTACAGCAAGCGCAGGGATCCGCTCCATCGAGAAGACGTGGCCGCCGGGACGGACGAGGGAAGCGAGCACCGCCGCGTGCCACCCCGATCCGCCGCCGACCTCGAGGACCTTCATCCCCGGGCGCGCCTCGATGGCTTCGGCCATGATCGCGACCATGTGGGGGGCCGAGATCGTCTGTTCGTGGCCGATGGACTGCGGGGCGTCCGCGTAGGCCCGGTCGCGCTGAACGCTAGGCAGGAAGAGCGCCCGGTCCGCCGCGAGGAAGGCGCGCTCGACTTCGGGGTTGGTGATCAGCCCCTCGCGCTCGAGCGCCGCGACAAGCTCGGCCATCCCGAGGTTGGAAGCCGGACGCCTTTGGCGGAACATAGGGGAGCGCTCCACCCGCGCGGGGCGCGATAGTGTTTGCTCCCAAAAGTGCGCAACGAATGGATGATGGCCACATGGCACGTAGGGGGAATCCACAACCCTTATAATGCGCGAGCCAGTTTGCCGTCGAGCCTTTTGGGCGCTTTTCCGGTGTGCCAGATATGCAGATTTCGCGCGGCGTACTGCTTGGGATCGGCGCGGTGGCCGCCCTTGGGCTCGCTTTCGCGATCGCGGGGTCGGCGACGGCGGCCGTGAACAACGGCTCGCGCATTGACGCCGGCCCGCTGATCGAGGCGCGCGTGAACGAGGGCTTTGACGTCACGCCCGCGTACTACGAGGACCCCCCGGTGGTGGAGGCCCGCGAGATCTGGTGGGACCTGGACAACCGGACCGATGCGGTGCCCCACGACGGCAACCCGACGAACGACAAGGACCAGTTCAATGTCACGTTCCACTACGCGGGGTTCGACCGCGTCGGCGACTACGCGTTTACCCTTTGGATCAATTACTCCGACGGCCAGCTGCTGAACGGCACGCGGCTCATCCATGTCGTGGAAAACCAGCCGCCAGTGATTGACCCGGTGGCGGTGACGCCCACGGGCGTGGTGGGCGACCCCATTGGCTTCACGGTCGTGGTGCACGACAACGACTCGATCGAGTCCCGGCTCCTGTACAAATGGGACTTCGATGTGGGCACCGATTCGGACCTGGACGGGGACCCGGCGAATGACGTGGACTCGACGGCGACGTCCAATGTCACGCACGTCTACAACGCGGAAGGGACCTACACCGCCAAGCTCACGGTGACGGACGACTACGGGGCGTCGACCTCGGCCTACATCAACGTGATCGTTCTGCGCCCGCCGGGCGTTTGCCAGCGTGAAGTGAAGGCGGACAAGGTCGGCCAGTACTACACCGAGCCGGTGACGATCCGCAAGCTTTGCTACGCGTCCTACGCGATCAAGGTGACGAGCGGCCGGCTGTACCAGTACACGGTGACGGTCGCCAACAACATCAGCGTGTATGTCATGGTGCAGACGTCACTGGAGCAATACGGGACGTACACGACCAAGAGTTCGCAGACACCGTACCGGGCGGAGTGGTCGAAGGCCGACGCGGCGGTGCTCTCGATCACGGTGCAGTTCCGGCCTGACTATGACGGGACGGCGTACGTGACGATCGACAATGGGTTCCTGCTCCACCTGGACCCGGGCAAGGAATCGGAGATGACGGTTACCATCGAGGACGTGGACCGCAGCAACATCCTTGCAAACATCCCCATTTACGTTTGGATCGTTGCGGGTGCGCTGATCGCCGGGGTGGCGGGCTTCTTCGTCGTGCGCGGCTACATGGCCGGGGCGGCGGTGCGGTCGGCGGAAAAGCAGAAGCACGCGGTCGCTGTGCAGGAGAAGATGTCGGCCAAGAGCGAGCTCGACCAATTCCTCTCGAACCCGGACGCGGTGATCGAGCGCAAGATGGCGCCGCCGCCTCCGGTGATGTTGGTGCCGCCGCCTGGCGCGCCGCTGGCGCAAAGGCCGGGGCCTCCCCCCGTCGCGCGCGGGCCGCCACGGCCGGCCGGGCCCCAAGCGCCGCAGGGCTATGTTCCCCCGCCGCCGCCCCCGCCGCCCCCGCCGCCGCAGTACCCGCAGCAGCCCACGACGGGCCCGAAGCCCGCGCCCGCTTACAGCCCGCAGGCGCCCCAGGCCCCGGCCCTGGCAGCCTGCCCGAACTGCGGCTCGCCGATCGAGGCGGGTTGGCAGCTTTGCCCGAACTGCGGCAACAACCTCTAAGACTGCCCTGCTTTGGCAGCGTGGCTCAAGGCGCCTTCACGCACATGCACTGCCACCCCGTGGGCGAAAAACGGGATTTCGCGCGGCGCAAGCAGAAGTTGGCCGACGGCGACGAGCGCGCCGTTTTCGTCGGTGACGAGCACCTCTTCGGAGGGGCGCAGCCCCTTGTCGGCGCTCTTGACGAACTTGGCGAACACGCTGCGGCCCTGCGCGTTGAAGGGCGCGGTCTCGTTGAGGACTTGCACGCGGTGGCGCGGCGCGGGCAGCGCGCGTCCAAGCGCGTGGCCGCCCGCGACCGTGAGCGTGAACAGGCCATCGTAGGCGCGCATGGAAAAGGCGTGCGTGCCGTCGAGGAAAACGCGCCGGATCTTCCCCGTGCGCGGCGAGCGCTCGACGGTGACGTCCTTTTCCTTGAGGGCGAGGGCGGCTTCGGGGCCGAACTGGTAACGGAGGGTGGCCTCGACGCGCAGGACTGCGGCGTGATTCTCGGTAAGGGGCGCCCCCGTGAACGTCTTCTCGATTTCGGGGAGCTTGGCGTCCTCGTAGCGGATGATCTTTAGCGACGCGTGCTTGCGGGCAAAGGCTTCCGTCGAGCGCGCGACGCGCGACGACGACTCAGCGTCAAGCTGTGTGGGCGCCACGCACTGCGCGAAGGGGTAGGCCTCGTCGAGGGCTTCAGGCACGGGACCCCACACGGACTCAAAGATTAGGGGAACGCGGGCGCGCCGCCGCTGCCCTGCAAGGCCGGAGGGGAGCCGCTTGGTGTAGGGGGTGCCCTTGGGCCGGAGCAGGACCGCAGCCTGAGCTCCCTCGGTGGGCGCCACGCGGTCGACCACGCGCTGCCGCGTGCGCTCGGTGAGCGGGCGGATCGCCGAAGTGGCGTCGAAGTAGCGCGCGGCCCGGGCGCGGGAGGCGGGTTCGGCCTCTTCGAGCAGGTCGGCGTGCAGCGCGATGCGGCGCAGGGCTTCGAGGATGTGCGGGTTGGTGCGCGCGCGCTCCTCAGCGAGCTCGAAGACCGATTCGTCGCGGATCGCCTGCCGGACGCGGCGCATTTCGCTCGAGAGGATGTGGAGGTTGTGCGCGAGCAGGGCCTGGTACCGCGCGCCTTCGCCGAGGGCGCGCAGCTCGGAGGGGGTGTGTTTGGCGCAGACCGCGCAGGCGCAGGGGTTCTCCGTGAGTTCGGCAAGCGCGCGCGTCCCGTTGGGGTAGAGCATCCGCCCATCCTTGGCGTACTTTGCATAGGACGAAGAGTCGAAGAGGTCGCACCCGAGGAGCACGGCAAGCGGGATGACGAGCGGGTGGCCGGCGCCAAACAGGTGGACGGGGCGCGCGGGGTTGAGCGCGGACTTGGCGGTGGCGATGATGTCGACAAGGAGGGGGTAGCGCTCGCCTTCCATGATGGGGACAATGCCGCCGATCGGGTGGAGGCACGGGGGCAGCGTTCCAAGCGCCTCGGCCGATTTGCGGCGCAGGTCGACGTGCGAGCCGCCGTGCACCGTGCAGGCGAGCAGGGAGCCCTTGGGGTTGGGCAGCGCGAACGCCTCCTGGTAGCGCGCGAAGGTCTCGCCCCAATCTGCCGCCGCCTTGCCGGCCGACTCATTAGGCTCCGTGAAGAGGTCGAGCGGGGTGACGATGTCCGAGCCCATCCCGATTTGGAAGGAAACGATCTCGGCGTTGGTCGTCTCGACATCTCCGTAGATGTGCTGCTGGAACGTGCCCGAATCAGTCATGATGGGGCCATCGAAGCCGAGCAGCTTGTGCACGCCCTCCTTGAGCGCGCGCTCGCGCAGCTCCTCGGAGCGGCGGATGATGTAGGAGTTCGTGATGACCGCGCGAAAGCCGTAGGTGTCGCGCAGCTGCGAAGCCGTGATCTCCTTGAGGTTGGGGTTGATGACGGGGAGCAGCGCCGGCGTCTCGATCGTGCCGTGCGGGGTGGAAAGTTCGCACAGCCGCGCGAGCCCGTCGCGGGCCTTGAGCTCGAAGCGCATGGGGAAGTCCGCCTCAGTTGCCGGGGCTCGGGGCCTTCAGCCATTCGAGCGCCTGCGGGTGTTTTTCGAAGTGGGCGCGCACCGGCGCGGTGATGTCAATGAGCGCCTTGGCGGCGGCCGCCTTCAGGTCGCTTGCGTGGAGCTTGCCGGCGGTGTAAGCGGCCTGGAGCTCGTCGAAGTTCGCGAAGGTGACATCGCCACCGAACTTGGCGTCGCGCTTGACCAAGAGGGGCGCTTTGCCCAAATGCTCGAACACGAGGTATTGGTACATTTGAAGCACCGGGTTTCCGGCGGCCTCCGGCGGGCAGAACGCCTTCTGCATTTTCTTCTCGATCTCGGCGGGCGTGTCGTTGATGGAGATTGCTGCGGAGGGGTCGCTCTTCGACATTTTGTGCTCGACCGGGTCCATCCGCTCGCCGCCTTTGAGGGAGCCAAGCAGCGGCGTGTGGACCGCCACGGGCTTCTTCCAGCCGGTCTTGTCGCACACGTCCCGCGCGAGCATGTGGGCTTTGCGCTGGTCCATCCCGCCGGCGGCGATGTCGAGTTCCATGTGGAAGATGTCGGCGACCTGCATGGCGGGGTAGATGAGTTTGGACGAGTCGACCTCGGCCTCGTCCTCCTTGCGGCCCATGATGGTGAGCGCGCGCTTGACGCGCTGGAGGGAGGAGGCCTTGGCGGCGCGCAGGACGCGCTCCCAATACTTCGCGTCGCCCGCGAAGTCGGCGGCCCAGCGGAACTGTGTGTTGGACGGGTCGAGCCCGAGGGCGAGGAACGCCTCCTGCTGGTAGAGCCCGCAGGCACGGATGCGCTCGAGGTCGCCGCCGAACTTGTCGTTGATCATGGCGTGCCAGTCGGCGAGGAAGACAGTGACGTGGCAGCCGGCGCGCTCGAGGCGCTTGAGCATGTTTGCGGTGATGACGTTGCCGATGTGCAGACGGCCGGACGGCTCGAACCCGATGTAGGCCCGAGGGTGGGCCTTCACGTCGAAAAGGGCCCGGAGCTCTACTTCGGTGACGACTTCGGCGGCGTAGTCGGTAACGAGGTGGATGCGGCTTTCGGCGTCCAGGCGTGTCCCGTCCTTCGAGGCGTAGCATGAGGGTGCGGCCGCTTTTCAAGATTGCCACCGCGCCTTGCCGCACGCGCGGCGCTAAACCTTCTTATCCGTTCTACCGGTTGAGGGCGCGGGCGTGGGGCGCTGGCCGGCAAGATTCGAAGCGTGACGATTCGCAAGATCCTCGACTCGCGTGGCAACGCGACGGTCGAAGTGGAGGTTGCAACTCGCGAGGGGTGGGCGCGCGTGGGCGCGCCCTCAGGAGCCTCCACGGGCGCAACCGAGGTCAAGGCGTTCCCCGAGGGCGGGCCAGACGCCGCGGTCAAGGTCTTCCGCCGCAAGGTTGCCCCAAAACTCATCGGCCGCGACGCCGGCGACCAAGCCGGCATCGACGAAGCGCTCCACAAAGTGGACGGGACGGCGAATTTCGCCTCGATCGGCGGGAACCCTTCGGTGGCGGCCTCGCTTGCAGCGGCAAGGTGCGCGGCCGACGAGAAGGGCGTCCCGTTTTGGGCGCACCTTTCCGGGAAGAAGAAGCCCACTTTTCCAGCGCCAATGGGCAACGTGATCGGGGGCGGTGCCCACGCGGTCGGCGGGACCGACATCCAGGAGTTCCTGGCATTCACCAAGGGCGCGCCGCCCTCGAAGTCCGTCTTTGCAAACGCGCGCGTGCACCGCCTCGTGAAGGAGATGGCCAAGGAGATGTTCCCCGGCCAGGCCATTGGAAAGGGCGACGAAGGCGCCTGGAACATCCCGACGACCAACGACAAGGCGATGCAGATCCTCGCGAAGTGCTGCGCAAAGGCGGCGGAAGAAACCGGCCTTGATGTGCTCCCCGCGCTCGACCTTGCCGCAACCGAGTTCTACCGCGACGGAAAGTACCGCTACAAGGACCGGGCGCTGTCGAAAGACGAGCAAGTGGAGTACATGGAGATGCTCGTGGAGGCGCACGGGATCGCCAGCCTCGAAGACCCGTTTGCCGAGGACGACTTCGGCTCCTTTGCCGAACTCACCCGGAGGATCGGGTCGAAGGTCATGATCATCGGCGACGACATTTTCACGACGAACGTCGAGCGCCTCAAGCGCGGGATCGAGGAGCGTGCGGCAAACGCCATCCTGATCAAGCCGAACCAGATCGGGACGCTCACCGACACGCTGGCGGCCGTCAACCTTGCGAAGGCCTCCGGTTACGCGACCGTGACGAGCCACCGCTCGGCGGAGACTTCCGACGACACCATCGCGCACTTGGCCGTCGCGTTCGGGTCGGCGGGCATCAAGACGGGCGCGGTCGGGGGCGAGCGGACAGCGAAGCTGAACGAACTCGTCCGGATCGAGGAGCGCGCGGCGGGCCAAGGAAGGGGCAAATAGCGGTGCGCGAAGGCTTATTTCGCTCAAAGCCCCGTGCTTTGCCGTGAGCGACGAAGCGGCCGTTGCGCACCCGCCGCCGCCCCACGCGCCGCCCGTACCGGAGGCTCCCCCCAAGGAAGAGACCTCCGAGAAAATTTTCGCGCGGCGATTGCGCAAGGCGCTCCTCAGCTTCAACATCGGCGACATGCGCGCGATGTGGAAGGAGGACCTTCTCGAGCCGCACATGCACCTTTTTGTGATGCTCGTACTCGCATTTGGGATGGGTATCTTGATTTGGCTCGCGTTCCCGTTCTGAACGCTCAAGCACGCTCGCGCACCTCGGCGAGCACATTCTTCACGATCTGCTCGGCGCTGCCAATGTAGAGGGCGGGGTCGAGGATCGCCTCGATTTCGTTCGGCTTCAGTAGCCGGGTCACCTGCGGCTCGGAAAGCAGGGCCTCGCGCAGGGTGCCGGTCTTTTCCTCCGCGGCCATCGAGCAGCGCCGGATGAGTTCGTGCGCCTCCTGGCGGCCCATGCCCCGCTCCACGAGCGCAAGCATCGCCGGCTCGGCCATGATGAGGCCGCGCGTGGCGTCGAGGTTGCGCTTCATGGCTTGGGGGAACACTTGGAGGCCGGAGAAGACCTCGGTGGTCGACCGGACGCACTCGTCGGTGAGGACGAAGGTGTGCGGGAGGATGAAGCGCTCCGCCGAGGAGTTGGTGAGGTCGCGCTCGTGCCAGAGGACGGCGGACTCGAGCATCGGGATGATGTTGGCCCGCGCGATGCGGGCGAGCCCGCACACCTTTTCGGACATGACGGGGTTGCGCTTGTGGGCCATCGTGGACGAGCCGACCTGCTTCTCGACGTCGAAGGCCTCGGCGACCTCGCCGATCTCCGGCCGCTGCAGGTTGCGCACCTCGGTTGCGAACTTCTCCATGGAGGTCGCGATGTTGGCAAGCGCGCCGATGAGCTCCACATAGCGGTCGCGCTGGACGATCTGCGTGGTGGCGGTGGGCGCCGTGAGCCCAAGGTCCATCATGACGAAGGCCTGCAGCTGGAGCGCGCGCGGCCCGAGGCCCGCACCCGTGCCGACGGCGCCCATCATCTTGCCGACGCAGACGCGGTCGCGCATCTCGTCGAGGCGGGTGAGGTGGCGCACGACCTCGCTTGCAAAGACGGCCACCTTGAGCCCGAAGGTCGTGGGCACGGCCCACTGCCCGTGCGTGCGCCCGACCATGACGGTCTTCGCGTGGCGCTCGGCGAGCGAGGCCAGGACGCCCGCGAGCTCGTCGAGCCCCTGGGTGACCACGGTAAGCCCGTCGCGGATCTGGAGCGCGGTCGCCGTGTCGATGATGTCGTTCGAGGTGGCGCCGAGGTGGACGTACTTGCCGGCAGGACCGGAGGCCTCGGTGAGCGCTCGGGCAACGGCCATAATGTCGTGCTTGATCTCGTCTTCAATCGCGCGCACCCGCTCGACGGTGACTCGCCCGCTGGCCGCGGCCTCGGCGATCGCCTCCGCGTCGCTCTTCGGGATCGTGCCCGCCTTGGCGTGCGCGCGGGCCAGCGCGGCCTCGACGTCGAGGAGCTTGCGCAGTTTGGTCTCCTCGCTGAATAGCTCGCGCATCTGGGCGCGTCCATATCGGAAATCGAGGGGGCAAACGGACATAGGGAGGAAGTGAGAAAACCGCAAGGAGGGGCGATAAACCTTTGGCGGTAGCAGGGCGCCCTCTCCGCCGACTTTCACGAATTCCTTATTGTCTTGGACGGCGACAAGTGGGACAAGAAAGGGCAAGGGACGCTGGCTGGGGGCCAGTCCACTAACGCTTTATATTCCACGCTGGATCGTCGATTCGTTGGCCAGCAATTCGTTTTCGCGCCTGGCTGGGGCCGCCCTGATGGCGGTCGTGGTGCTTGGCGCGCTGCCCATTCCCCCGGCCCAAGCCAGCTCGCCCACCCCCCTTACCACGCTCGTGCCGTTCGCCCTGCCAGTGCTCGAAGGGGCCCAAGTGAAGGTCGAACTTGGCTACGGCGGGCCGCACGGCGACGCAACGAGCCTTTGGGGCGTACAGCCGGCCCTTGTCAGCTTCAGCGTCTGGTGGTGGGACACCGGGCCGCCCACCCAGGCGCGCTTGTTTGTCGACGGCGTGGCGTATGCGATGACGGCCGCGCCGGGCGGCGACAGCGACGACACCAACGGCTCGCTCTATGTGGCCGAGGTCAACGGCACGACGCTCGCTTTCGGCGACCATTCGTATTATTTTGACTTCACGGGGCCGAGCGGGTCTCTCCAGTATTACCCGTCGGGGACCCTGGCGAACCTCCGATTGGACTCCGCCGACCGGTTCCTTTCGGAACCGCTGCTGACGATCGCCCGGCAGGTCAAGAACGACAAGGGGGCCGGGTCGACGGTCAAGACGCTGCGCGACGCGGTGGCGCGCACGGCGAACCTTCTCGACCCGCAGATGGCGACGAGCTGGGACTCCGTGGACGGGTACACGTACGCGGACCGCAACCACCACATCATCCAGCCGGTAGGTGCAACAGCCGGCGACCTCGAGGCCTTCGTTACGGCGACGGGCGCCTCGCAGGCGCGCTACACCGACACGGGCGGCGCCACGAGCAACACACAGCCCGCGATCAAACAAGCGCTGGTGATGAAGGGCGTGCTGGTCGCGACCACCCTGTTCAACACGAGCGACATTGAGATCCGGACGGAGACCATGGTCGTGAATGGCACGACCTACAAGCACCCGTTCCTGCGCGTGAAGCTCAACGACCTCTCGGAGTTGGCGGGCGACGGCCCGGTGAACGGGGACAATTCGATGGACGTCGACCTCTGGGGCGCGGGGCTTTCCAGCGCCGTGCCGATCGGGTCTCACTTCGGTGAGGACTACAATGCGACCAACGACGCCCTGTGGGCGGGCAGCGTTGGCTGGCCGCCGGTGGACGACACAAGCCCGGAGGTTGTCCTGTCGAGCTACACCCGCCTTCAGAATGTTACGACGCCCGACGGAACGGTGGTCGGACTTTACGTCTTCGATTCATCGCCCCATGCGTCGGCGGCCAACCCACTCGCGTTCCTGGCCTACTGGACGGACGAACCGATGGTCTTTGACGGGCTGAGCTCGTACCAAACGGCGGGCGTCGACCTCTTCTACGACTGGAAGATCGACAACACCGTCTACAGCGCGCTCGGGCCGGTGTGGACGCAGACGGTCGGCGCGGTGGGCCAATACAGCGGCACGCTTTCGGTGCGCGACATTTTCGGCCAGGTCGATGATGTGACCATCCAGTTCTTCCAGCACGGCAAGACCCGCGTCGTCCGCGCGATGACCGATGTGGTGTTCCAGGAGGACGCGAAGCAGCAGATCGACCTGCGGCAGTACTTCGCCGACGACGACGGCTTTGGCACGATCCAGTTCAACTTTTCGCTGAGCCCCTCCGGCCAACTCTTCTACGACCGATTCCCGTCGAATTCGCCGTGGATCAACATCTCGGCGCCTGCAAACGCCTGCCCGAAGGGCGAGCTGTGGGTAAACGCGACGGACGGAGTTTCACCCACCGTGTCCCAGCATGTCCTGGTGAATGTGACCTGCGTGAACGACCAGCCGGTGTTTGCCTCTAATGTGCCCACGGCGGTGAGCTTCCCGGAAGACACCGCTTACTCGATCCCCAACATGCACCAATACGTGACCGACGCAGACCCGCAGGACGTGCTTGTGTGGTCGTTCGTTGGCCAGGGGAACGCGAGCGGGACCTACGATGCGGCCAACGACACGATGACATTCACCGCTCCGCCCAATTGGAACGGGATTGACACGGGGAGAATTTACGTGACGGACGGGACCGTAACGATCGACCGCAACTGCGTGGTTCAGGTGCTCGCGGTGAACGACCCGCCGGTGATCGTTGGGGCGGTCCCCGAGTTCACGGTTGCCGAAGACTCCGCGGCGCAGGGGTTTGAAGTCGCCTCGTACTTCAGCGACCCCGACGGCGACAACCTCGTCCCGGAGCCCGAGGCGGGCGTAGGGCTCGAAGTGGGATACAACGTGGGGCTGCGCCAGGTGTGGTTCCAGCCGCTGCCGGATTTCAACGGGGCCGCGTGGTTCACGCTGCGCGCGCGCGATGTGGCGAACACCTCCGTGGCCGTGCGCGTGAATGTCACGGTGACGCCGGTGAACGACCCCCCGGTGGTGCGGACCGTGAACCCGCCAAGCTATGTGACGGCCTTTGAGGGCGATGTCATCACCTTCACGATGACCGCGGATGATGTGGACAGTTCGACGCTGATCTACTCGGCGGAGCTCGACGGCGTGCCGCAGGGGCAAAGCCCTGCAGGCACTTTCGACTGGCGAACGGATTTCGAGTCCGCGGGCCGGCACCGGTTCAACATCACGGTATCGGACGGAGCGGGCGGCGCGGCCACGCACAGCTGGCAGGTCCAAGTCGAGAACAGGAACCGACCGCCGTCGGTCGTGATCGAGACGAATGGGTCGGCGCGCTACCGTGCGGGGGACATGATCCACCTCGTTGCCAACGCGGCCGACCCCGACGGCGACGCGCTCGTTTACACCTGGACTTTCGGCGGCCTGATGCAACCGAGGGGCGGGGCGGCGATCGACGTGCGCTTCCCTTCGGCGGGCAACTACACGGTGAAGGTCACGGTGACCGACGGGCACGACAGCACCGATGCGCAGGTCGTGCTTGCCGTCACCTTCGAGTTGCCGCCGGACACGGGCCACAACAGCACGGCGCCTCCGCCGCGGCCGCAAGGATTCCTTTCCGGATTGGAGATTGGCGCGGTGCTTGCTGCTGCGGGTGCCGCGGCGGTGATCGTTGCCGTTGTGAGGCGGCGGAGGTCACCGTAGTGGCCGAAACGGACGTACGGCTTGAGGTCGAGGCCAAGGCGCGGGCGGGCAACCTCGCCGCCGTGGAAACGCGCCTTACGAAGCTGGGCGCGGTGCTCGAAGCGAACAAGACCGAGCGCGACGAGTACTGGGCGCACCCGGCGCGCGACTTTGGCGAGACGGACGAGGCGCTGCGCCTGCGCGTGACCACCGCCGACGACGGCGGGGGCTGGTCGAGGGCCGAGCTCACCTACAAGGGCGCAAAGCTCGACGCGGACACGAAGACGCGGGCCGAAGAGAATGTCGAGGTGCAGATGGACCAAGTGGAAGCCTTGCGCAAGGTGCTGCGCGGGATTGGCTTCCGCCCCTTTGCGATGGTGACGAAGGACCGGCGCGAGTTCGTGCTGGAAGGCGCGACGGTGTGCCTTGACAAGGTGGAGGGAGTCGGGGAGTTCGTCGAAGTCGAGATCATCAGCGACGAATTGGATGGGGCCAAAGCGCGCGTAATGGCGCTCTTCAAAGAGCTTGCGCTTGTCCCCAACGAGCGGCGGTCTTACCTTGAGTTGATGCTGTTGGAGAAGAAAGGCCATTAACGTCTCCGGCGTTTCCGGGCCGAGGTCTTGCGATGGCCGCGTTGGCTTCCACCGGAAACCCGCAACCGCTCTACACGGGGAAGGCGAAGTCGCTCTTCCCCTACGACGACCGCCACTTGCGGATGGTCTTTCGCGATGACCTGACGGCCTTCGACGCGGTGAAGAAGGCGACGATGAAGGGGAAGGGGTATTACAATTGCCAGATCGCCGCGACCTTGCTCCCGGTGGTGGAGAGGGCCGGGGTCCCCACGCACTATGTGAGGCTGCTCTCGGACACGGAGCACTTGGTGAAGAAGGTCAAGATTGTGAAACTCGAAGTGCTCTGCCGGAACCTCGCAGCGGGCTCTGTCGTGAAGAACTACGGGTTCGTCGAGGGCACCGAGTTCAAGAAGCCGATCGTGATGTTCGACCTGAAGGAAGACAAGTTCCACGACCCGCTCCTGAATGAAGACATTGCGGAAGCCCTGGGTGTGGCGACCGCGCCCGAGTTCGTTAAGATGCGCGAGATGACCCTCAAGGTGAACACGGCGCTTCGCAACTTCCTCGAGCCGCGGGGGTTTCTCTTGCCCGACTTCAAGCTGGAGTTCGGGTACGACCTTGAGGGAAGGCTCATCCTCGCCGATGAGATCTCGGCGGACACCTGCAGGTTCTGGGACAGCAAGACGCGAAGGTCGATCGACAAGGACGTTTTCAGGTTCGACAAAGGCGAT
>JBGQKI010000030.1:0-33933 GCA_041499475.1 Thermoplasmata archaeon | reverse complement strand
CCCAACATCGTTTTCGACGACGCCGACCTGGCCGCGGCCGTCAAGGGAGTCATGTACGGCATCTTCCTGAATGCGGGTCAAATGTGCTGGGCCGGTTCGAGGCTACTCGTGCACGAGCCGATCGCAAAGGGGTTCCTCGACAGCCTCAAGGCGGAGGCCGAAAAGCTCGCGCTGGGGCCGGGCCTCGACAAGGCAACTCGAATGGGTCCGCTGGTTTCGAAGGACCACAAGGCGACGGTCGAGGGCTTCATTGAAAAAGGAAAGAGCGAAGCAAAGGTGCTGACGGGGGGCCACGCGGTCACCGACCCGAAGCTTGCCAAGGGCAACTACCTGCCCCCGACCATCTTCACCGATGTCCCGCGCGGCGCCATCATCGCCCGCGAGGAGATCTTCGGGCCCGTGCTCTCGGTCTTCACCTTCAAGGACGAGAAGGAGGCGCTCGAAATCGCCAACGACTCGCAATTCGGGCTCTACTCCGGGGTTTGGACGAAGAACCTCGGCCGCGCGCACCGGATGGCGGCGAAGCTGCAGGCCGGCCAGGTCGCCGTGAACGAGTACCCGGTGACGTTCCCGCAGTCGCCCTTCGGCGGCTACAAGATGTCCGGCGTGGGCCACGAGCAGGGGCAGGACGCGATCTACAACTACACGCGACTCAAGAACGTCACCGTGAGGCTGGATTGAGCGCGCGTTCACGCTTCAGCTGGCGTATGGACTCCATGGCGTCGAGCATGATTTCCACGGTGATGTTTCCCTTGACGCCATGCCGGAGCAGGACCTCGATCATGTCTCGGGTCGTCACGTTCGCGATCCGCCCCGCTTCACCGAGGCTGACCTCGCCGCGGCGGTAAAGTTCGACGGCGTGTCGCTCGGCGCCAAGGGACAGGAGCTGGCGGATCGCCGTTGATTCGTCGACGCGCTCCCTCCTTGCTCGGTCCTTCACGGATCGAATGATCTCGGGGGGGAGACGCACGCTTTTTACGACGTCCATCTAGCTCGCCTCCATCAGGTTCCTGGCCACGTAGTACTCCTCATCGGCGATCATGGGCGCCATCTGGTCCAAAAGGCGCATGCCCTCCGCCTGGGAAAGCGATCTGTCTTGAACCATGTTGACCAGCAGCCCGGCGGGCGTTAGCCGCGGAACCCGGAGCGAGCGCAACTTCCGGAGGAATGCGCCGTCGTCGCTAACGACGATCTCCGCACGGGCTGTCAGGTACAGGCGGAGAGCATCCTCCTCGCCGGGATCAAGACCCAAGTCCGCGAGGATGGCCTCGGCCTGGGGGAGGCGGCGTCCCTCCCGGAGGGATACTCGCCCGCCCCTTACGTTCCGTTCGATCAGGAGGGCATCCGCATGGCCCCCGGCCTTTCCTTGGTCGATGGCCTCCCTTTGAACGGCGGGAGCGAGGACAATTTCATGGGTCTTTGAGACCGGTTCCTTGGCCCCGGCCTTCGTCAATTTGACGATGGCATCGGTGTCCATTGCGAGCTTCACACTACAAAGTATACAAACGACTACATGAGGTTTTCCTCGTCCGGGCGGGCCGAGGTCGCCAGCGCCGCGCAGGGCCCACCCAGGGACTGCCTGCAGCCCACCGCTCGGGGTGCCCGAGGGTAATTTCATTTGCGGCGGCGGGGTTTGCTGGCCGGAGGCGCACGAAGTGGTTGCACAGGTCAGCAATGGCCGCGCCAACCGCCTACTGCGCGTCGACCTCACTTCGCGCTCGGCAAAGGCCGAGGCCATCCCCGAGGAGGTCCACCGCGACTGGATCGGCGCGAAGGGGCTCGGCGCCTACTACCTCGCCAAGGAAATGGAGCCCGGCATTGACCCCCTGGCGCCCGAAAACAAACTGATCTTCGCAAGCGGACCCTACCAGGGCACCGGCATCTCGAGCGCGGGCCGTATGGCCGTCATCACGAAATCGCCGCTTACAGGCATCTTCCTCGATTCGTACATCGGCGGCGACATCGGCCACGCCGTGAAGAAGGCGGGCTACGACCTCATCATCTTCGAAGGGGCGGCCGACAAGCCCGTTTGGGTGGACTTAAAAAACGACGCCGCCGAGGTCAAGGACGCCTCCCACCTTTGGGGCAAGACGACGCACGACACCGAACGTGAACTCAAGGAGTCGTCCGGGCCCAAGGCCGAAGTCGTTTCGATCGGCCCCGCCGGCGAGCACCTCGTCCGCTTTGCTGCGCCGATCACGCGATTCCGCAGGGCGGCTGGCCGCGGCGGTTCGGGCGCGGTCATGGGCGCGAAGAACCTGAAGGCCGTGCGGGTGGAAGGGACGCTTGCACTTGCTCCGCATGACTCCGAGAAGCTCAAAGCCGACACCCTTGGCGCAATCAAGCAGGTCAAGGAGGACCGCCAAAAGGGCGACACCTTCCTCGTCTACGGCACTTCCCAGGCACCCACCTATGCGGCGAATGTCGACCGGCTGCCGACGCGCAACTTCCAGGCGGGCGACTTCGACCTGGCGGGCGAAATCCACGGCGAGAAATTCCACGCCGAGTTCCACATGGACGGCTCGGCATGCTGCGGCCCTTGCGTCATTGCCTGCGAGGGCCGCTCGGACGGAAGCGCACGCGGGGACGCCCGCTCCGAACGCCCGGAGTACGAGACGATCGCGCTCCTCGGTTCCAACCTCGGCATCGCCGACCGCACGGCGATCATGGACGCGAACGACCGCTGCAACGCGCTCGGGCTCGACACGATCTCGACGGGTGGGGCCATCGGGTTTGCGATCGAGTGCTCGCAGCGCGGGCTCATCAAGGAGAAATACGCCTTCGGCGACCGCAGGGTGCCCGACGAACTCATCGAAGCGATCGCCCACCGCAAGGGGATCGGCGACACGCTCGCGGAGGGCGTGCGGATAGCCGCAGAGGTCCTCGGCGGAGAGTCCTACAAGTGGGCGGTGCACGGCAAGGGCCTCGAGATTCCGGCTTGGGACCCGCGGGGCAAGCTCGGGTCGGGCCTCGCCTACGCCACCGGCGACATCGGCGGCTCGCACATGCGCGACGAGTTCACCACGAAGAAAACCCCGCTTGAATCCGCGGTGCCCATCGTCCCGGACCTCGTCCGAGGGCAGGACTGGCTCGCGGTGCGCGACTCGCTAATCCTGTGCGCCTTTGCCACGGACTACACCGGCGAGGACCGGATGGTCGACCTCTACAACTCCATCACCGGATTTGGCCGCTCCAAGGACGAACTCCTGTCACGCGGCCACGCAATTTGGGACCTGACGCGCGCCTTCAACGCGCGCGAGGGCGTGCGCCGCAAGGACGACACGGTCTCCTATAGGCACCTCAACGACCCGCTTCCCTCGGGGCGCGCGAAGGGCGCCGTCTCGTTCGTGAGCGAGGCCGACCGCCAGGCGTGCATCGACAAGTACTACGAGCTGCGCGGGTGGGACGAAGACGGCGTCCCCACCCCCGAGACGCTGCGCAAGTCGGGCGTGCCGATTTCCGCGTGAACGCACCACGGGCGCCTGTCCAGGCTTTTTCCGACCGGCCGCGCCCGCGCAGGGCCAAGGAGCGGCAATGGGCAGAGCGGCCCTCCGCGAACCCTTAAATCGGGCCCACGGGTTTCCCCCTAGGAGAAAAACGGTGAGTTTCAACATGGCCAACACGCCGAGCACCTACGAGGGGTGCGTTGACGAGATCATGCGCATCCGGCAGGAGCTCAACAAGGCGCAGATGGATGTGATTACGAGCAAGATCAAGCCGGCCGACTACAAGGCCTTCGAGGTGCAGAAGGTCAACCGCATCCACGAACTCGAGGCAGCCATCGCAAGGCTCCAGGGCCAAATGTAAGAATGGCCGGGTTGGCGCGGCCGATTTCTAAAGCCTTATGCGGACTGCGCTCCTGCCCGGGCGGGGGCCGAAGCGATCGCAGACCACCGGCTGTCGAGCGCCGTCCGTTGGGCAGCCTTCACGGCCCTCTTTGCCGTTTCCACCCTTTTCTTGCTCGGTGCAGGTGAGGCCCAGACGAGTGTGCCGGCCGGCCCCCTTGCAGGCGACGAGACCTGGACGGCGAGCGGCTCGCCTTACGTGCTCGGCGGCGATGTCACCGTGCCCGCCGGCACGACGCTGCTCATCGACGCGGGGGCGCAAGTCAATGGGCCGTCGCTTGGGCACCTCATCGTCGAAGGCCAACTCACGGTGCTCGGGACGGCGAACTCCCGCGTCCAGTTCGTGCAAGACGCGGGCGCATCAACCTGGGGCGGCCTGCAAATCGAAGGGAGCGGGAGCGCGGTCCTCCACAATGCTAGCCTCCTTGCCCTCGACAATGGCGTCCAGGCGAACACGACCGGCTCGCTTGCCCTCTTCGACACGACCTTCACTACCGTCGCCGGCGACGCAATCGCGATCACCGGCAACCCCACGGGCGTGACGCTTTCGAACGTGAGCATCCTTGCGGCCACGACGGGGTTGCGCCTTTCGTCGGGCGATTTGAAGCTCGTGGCCACCGGCCTTGCGATCAACCGGTCGACGGGGTGCGTCGTTGCGACCTCCGTCTCGCACGTGACGATCCGCAACTCCTCGCTCGCGGAGTGCCTGTTGTTCGGGGTGAGCCTCAACCTGGCAACGGACATCGAGGTGAGCGGTACCAATTTTTTCCAGTGGTCCACTGACGCGCTGGCGGCCATCTCAAGCGCTCGGCTCAACATCTCCAACAACACGCTCACCGTCTCGCTGCCGCTTTCGGGGATCAACCTCACGGGCGTGAGCGACTCGGTGGTGGCCAACAACACCTTGAGCAACGTAAACCTTCCCGGGACCGGCACGCTGCCCGAGCCGCCCGTCGCGATCCTTGACAGGGCGCCGCTTGGGCCGAACCAGATCTTTGGGAACCGCATCTCCGGCGGCTTCGTAGCGATCCGCGTGCAGACCGCCCTGTACACTCAACTCATCGAGGGGAACCAGATTTTCAACGGGACCGACACCGGCATCGAAATCCTCGACAGCCCCAACCAGACGATCGTGGGCAACACCATCGGGACGCGGCTTTTCCCCTTCGCAGTGAATGTGACCTCGCCGCTCACGCCGTGGTACTACCGCCAATCCGTCGACGCCTCCAACACGGCGAACGGCCGGGCGATCTGGTACCTGATGGACTTGGCCGACACCGTCCTCGACCTGCCAAGCAACGTGGGGATCGTCGCGCTGGTGGGCGCATCGAATGTCACGGTCAAGAACGGGAACCTCTCGCGCGGCGTGCCCTCGCTGCTCGTGGCGAACTCACGCGACGTGCAGATCCTCGACATGGTCGTGGGCTCCGACATTGAGGGGCTCTACGTCTTCGCCTCGACGCGCGTGGCCGTCCACAACCTGACGGGGCAGGGCGGCCTGACCTGCCTGCACTTCCGCGACGGGAGCAACAACAGCGCCTCCTATGTGAACACGAGCCGGTGCCGCCAATCGGTGCTCACGGAGGGGCACGAGTCCTCGCTTACCCTCGACCACATCGCCGTGAACGGCACCGGAGTGATCTCCCTGTTCGAAGGCTCGGACCTGACGCTGCGGGACGCAGCCTTCACCCAGGCGACCGACACGGCCGTGTCGAACGCCGCCACGAGGGTCGGCCGGGGCGGCCAGGCGCTCGTGGTCTTTGGCGCGCCGCAGCGGGTGCTTGTCGAGAACGTGAGCATTGAAGGGGCCCGCGAGTCGATCGTGCTCGAGGGCACAGCGAACTTCACGTTCCGCCACGTGACGGTGGCCCAGGCTTCGCGCGGGTTCACGCTGCGCAGGTCAAGCGCGATCGCCATCGAGAACTCGAGCATCTCGGGCGTGACCTATGGAATCTGGGCGAGCGCGCTTACCGACTCGCGGATCTTCAATTCGAGTTTTGGCGGCGCCTTGCTCGACGGGGTCTTCTGCATCGACTGCACGAATGTGACCTTCGCGGGCAACACCTTTGCCGGCAACAGCGCGGGGCTTGCGTTCCTCGGAGGGCGCGGGTGCCTGGTGACGCGGAATTTCTTCTTCGCCAACACGCTGCACGCCACGGCAAACGACTCCCTGCAGGACTTCGACGACGGGGCGGTCGGCAACGTGTGGGACGACTACATCGGCCTCGACGAAAACGGCGACGGGATCGGCGACACGCCTTACCTCATCGCGCGGGGCGTGGATGTCGACCGGTACCCGATCTCGCGCTTCCCCGACGCTGTGCCGCCCGTCGCCGACGCGGGGGCCGACATTGTCGCCTACGAGGACACGCCCGTGCTGCTGTCCGGGTACCTCTCGAGCGACGACAGGGGCATACGCGCCTACCTCTGGACCTTCAACGACGGCAACGCGAACGTGACCCTCCTTGCGCTTTCGACCCGGTATTGGTTCTACACGCCGGGCACGTACCTCGTTACCCTCACGGTGATCGACTTTGGCGGGAACCGTGCGTCGGACTCCCTCCTCGTGACCGTCCTGGACCGCACACCCCCCCACGCCGACGCGGGCGGCGACCGCACGGTCGACGAAGACACCCCGGCGCTCCTCGACGCGGGCGCCTCGCTCGACAACGACCCGCACTTCCCGGCGGGGTCGGCGTTCACTTGGTTTGTGACCGACACGAACGGGACCTATGCGCTCTTCGGGCCGCAGGCACGTTGGGTGTTTGCAACGCCTGGGAACTTCACGGTAACGCTCTTCGTGGACGACGCGGCTGGCCTTTCCGATTGGGACTCGATTACGGTCACGGTGCGGGACAAGACGGCGCCCGCGGTGCCGCCCCCCGAGGCCCCCGCGGCCGTCGAGGACTCGCCGTTCCGCGTGTACGGGTCGCTGCCAACGGACAACGACCCGCTGTGGCCGCAGGGGATGACCGCCTGGTTCGAGCTTTGGCAGGGCGATGGGTTCGTTGAGCTTACCAATGCGAGCCCGGCGGTGTTCAATGTGAGCGACCCGGGCGCTTACACGGTCAAGTACTTCGTTTCCGACGCGGCGGGCAACGTCGGGGTGGGGGCCGTGACCTTCAACGTTTCGGACATTACTCCCCCCGACCTCTCCGCGTACGGCGCGCGGCAGGCGGACGTGGCTGAGCCCTTCACGATGTCGGTGGGCGAGGCCACGGACAACGACCGAGCGTTCCCGGCGGGGGCCGCAGTCGCGTGGACGCTGCGACTGCCGACCGGGCGCGTTACGCTCGATGGGCCGCAGGTGGAGTACACCTTCCCGGCGATCGGCGACTACACGGTCGCGCTGCAGGTGCGCGACGCGGCTGGCAACGCCGCCGAGACGACGTTCGTCGTCCACGTCCAGGATTCCAAGCCTCCGGTGCTCTCCGTCTCTGGCCCAACGACCGTCGAGGCGGGTACGGCAGCGACCTTTGCCGCAAACGCGACCGACCCGTCTGGCCTCTCACCGTTCGTCTGGTCGGTGTCGGGGCTCTCGGCGCCGCGCTTTGGCAGCGAACTCCATTTCGTGTTTTTCCTCCCGGGATCCTACCAAGTCACCGTGACCGTCGAGGACCTCCTCGGCCACGCGGCAAACGCGACGCTCACGGTTTTCGTTGTGGACACGAGCCCCCCTTCGGTCCTCTTCGGGACGACGCCCGCGATCCACGGCGGGTGGGTGAACCTGAGTTCGCTCGGCCTCATCCAGGCGACCTTCGTGGGCGAGGACTTCTCCGGGGTCGCCTCCGTGGAGTGGGCGTGGGGCGACGGGAACGTCTCGACGGGGACGACGAGCACGCACGCGTATGCCCTGCCCGGCAACTACACCGTGCTCGTCCGCGCCTCGGACGCGTTTGGCAACACCAACACCACGACCTTCCAAGTTCAAGTCGCCGAGCCCCCGCCGCTCCCGCCGCCTACCAACAATTCGACCGGGGTCCCGGCTGCGACCGGGTTGCCGGTCCCCGCGCTCCTTGGCCTCATCGCGGGGGGCGCTGCCGTTGGCCTGCTCGTCGGAATCCGCCTGGGCCGGGGCGGAAAGAAGCCCGCCGAAAAGGAGCCCTAGCGGCTCTTCTTGCCCACGCTCTTGGCGGGCTTCTTTCCAGGGGCCTTCCCCTTGGCCTCGGCCGCGCCCGAGGTGAACGACTCGAGCGGTCGCTCCTTCCGCACCGCGATCATCGGCGCCGTCCCAAAGACCTCCTCGTATCCGAGCACGGCGAGCTGCTCGGCGGCGCGGATGTCGTCCTCGGTCTCGATGGGCACGAGCACCCAGCCTTCCCGGTGCGCGCCGGCCCGCATGCGTTCCCGGAGCGCGGGGGGGCCTTCGGAGCGCGACCCGGGCCGGGGCGCGCGCACATCGAGCAGCGGCTTGCCGTGGTCGATGATGATGGCGGCGAACTCGTGGCCGCGCGCGAAGAAGTAGCGCCGGTTGTCCTCCTCTTTGGACGTCGTCTCGGCAAACGAAAGGAGCCGCTGCGTGAGCGTCTCGACGCGCGCGCGGGCCGCCGGGTCGGCAAGCTGCGGCTCGAATTCCTCGTCCTTCTCCGACGGCCGCTTCATGCGGGGCGCAAGCGGGGCGGCTACAAATAAAGCAGTGGTCGCTCATCTCCTGGACCGCTTGAGCGAGGAGCGGGCCAGGAACAGGAAGCCGACGGCAAAGAGGGCGAGCGCAAGGATGTAGGGCCCGGCCCGGTCCACCCCCCACCCGCGCACCATCACGGAGCGCAAGCCCTCCACGGCGTAGGTCGTGGGCACGCCGAAGGAAAAAGGGCGCAGCCACACGGGGATTGCCTCGATCGGCCAGAAAATGCCCGAGAGGAGGAAAACGGGGAAGATGAGGAAAGGCAGGAACTGCACAGCCTGCGCCTCGGTGCGCGCGCCCGCCGAGAGCAGGATCCCGAGCGCCTGGGAGGCGAGCGCGAGCAGCGCGATGAGTGCAAACGCGAGCAGCAGCGACCCCACGATCGTGATCTGGAACACCACGGTGGCCACGGTGATCAGGATCGCGGCTTGCCCCATCGCCACGAGCGAGTAGGCGAGCGCGTAGCCGAGCACCATTTCGCCTTCCGTGAGCGGGGAGGCGCCGAGGCGGTCGAGCGTGCCCGAGAGCCGCTCCTGGACGAAGCTCGTAATGGTGAGCAGGTTGGTGAGCAGGAAAACGGCAAAGGTCATGATGCCCGGGATGAAGAAGTCAGCGAACTTGGCGTTCTTGCCGTAGACGGGGTTCGAGTCGTCGAGGCCCACCGGCGCCTTCCGCCCGAACTCGTCGACCGCGGCAAGCAGGGCCTTGCCAAGCGAGGCCTCGAGGTCGCCGGCGACGTTCACGTTGCTGCGGTCGAGGCGCAAGTCGATGGAGGTGTTGCCGTCGTAACTGGCGTTGAGGAGCGTCTCGAACGCATCGCGGGTGAAGAAGTGCGGGATGATGATGGCGGCGCGCGCCTCGCCGCGCTCGACCATCCGGACGGATTCGTTCAGCGCATCGGCGGTGGGGTCGAGCAATGTGATGCGCATCAGTTTCGTGTCGAGGTGGCGGACGACGGAGGCCCCCAGGTCGTACGTCGTGCCGTTGGGCAGCGCGTAAGGCGTGTCAAAGTCCACGATGGCGACAGGCACGTCGCTAACGTCGCCCGAGAAGGCGAGGCCGAAGACAAACATGGCCATGATCGGGGCAAATAGGATTAGCCCCATGGAACGGCGGTCGTGCCGCAGGCCGCGCAGGACGCGTTTGGAGACGGCAAAGACGCGGCGCTGGTTCAGGCTGGAGCCCCCCGGTTGGCGCGCAGCACGGCGAGGAAGGCGTCTTCGAGCGAGGCCGTCGAGGTGCGTTTGAGGAGGTCGTCGGGAGCGCCTTCCGCGACGAGCCGGCCATCCGAGATGAAGCCGACGCGGTCGCAGCGGCGCGCCTCGTCGATGTAGTGGGTCGTGATGAGGATGGATTTGCCCTGCGTTTTCAGGTCGCTGAAGTGGTCCCAGAAACTTGCGCGCAATTCGGGGTCAACCCCGACGGTGGGCTCGTCGAGGATGAGCAGGTCGGGGTCGTGGACCATGGCGGCGGCGATCGAAGTGCGGCGCACCATCCCGCCGGAGAGGTCGCGCACGATGCGGTCGGCTTTGCCCGCAAGGTCGACGAATGATAGGACGTGCTCGAAGCGTTCGCCCCAGCGGGCGCGCTCGAGGCCGAACACATCCGCGAAGAGCTCGAGGTTCTCGCGCACGGTGAGGTCGCGGTAGAGTGCGGGCTCCTGGGGGACGAAGCCGACGCGGTGGATGACGGCGCGCGGCGGCGCGTCTCGGCCGAAGATCTGCGCCTTCCCTTGGTCGAGGGTCGTGAGCCCGAGCAGCGCGCGGATGGCGGTGGTCTTGCCGGCACCGTTCGGCCCGAGGAACCCGTAAAGTTCGCCGCGCGCAACCGAGAGGGTGAGGCCGCTTAGCGCCTGCACGCCGCCGAACGACTTGCGGGCGTCTTCAAGGAGCGCGGCCGGCGGGTCGTCGGCGGCCAAAGCGATGCCCCGCGGAGGGATCGCCGTTGGCCTACTTTACCCTCGCAGTCACTCCCTCGGCAGTTCCGAGGCGGCCTCGCGCTCCTTGAGGCCTGATCGGTGGACGAGCAAAGAGGCGGCAAGGACGAGCGCGCCGCCGACGACCTGGATGGGCGCAAGGACCGAGCCCAACACCGCGGCCGCAAGCAGGACGGTGACGAGCGGTTCGAGCGTCCCGATGACGCCGGCGCGCGAGGCGCCGATGATCTTGAGCCCCTTGAGGAAGAAGAGGATAGGCAGGAGCGTGGCCACCACCGCAAGGGCGATGGCGTAGGCAAGCGAGTCCAGCGCGACGTTTGAGGGGAGCGAGCTGGTCGCGGCGGCAGCGCCTACAAATCCGGCCGCCGCGCCCAGGAACACATGGGCGGCGACCCCCTCGGAGGCGAGGTGCTGGGTCGTCTTGCGCGCGGCCACGACGTAGACGGAGTAGCCGAGCGCGGCGGCAAGGATGAGCGTCGCCCCGTACGCGTCGACCGCCGCAATTCCAAGCCCGGTGGTGAGCGCGGTGCCCACGACGCCAAGGGCAAGCGCCGCGGCCACCTGCTTCGTCACCCGCTCGCGCAGGAAAACGGCGGCGAGGATCGCGACCCACAAAGGGAACGTGTTGAAGAGGATCCCCGTCACCGCCGCGTCGACCGTGCGGAAGCCCCAGAAATACACGAAGCTCTGCGTCGCGTACAGCAGCCCGAGGCCAAGGCCAAGCGCGCGGTCGCGCCGAGGCACCCTCAGCAGGTCGGGCCGGAAAATGGCAAGGGCCGCCCACATCAGGCCGGCCGCAAGCCCGTAGCGCAGGACGAGCAGGGGGAGGGGTTGGATCCCGGTGGCGTAAGCGAGCTTCGCGAGGATCACGAGCGTGCCGTAGAGCACGCCCGCGGCGGCGAGGTAGAGGACGCCAACGGTAAAGCGGTCGAAGCGCGGGGCCTTGGCGTTCATCGCTTAGCCGCAGCGAATCCCCGCATAGCACTTGATGCCTGGGACGGCAAGCGCGGCGGCGAAATTTCAGTAACCCTCAACGGCAAGCCCGGGAACCCGCGAAAACCCGCTATCGCGGGTGATCAGATTCAGGCTGAGGTGGGTGCAGGCGGCCGCGATGAGGAGGTCGCCTGCGGCCATCCGCGCCCCCCGCCGGCGCAGTTCGGCACCCAGCCGTCCCGCCTCGTGGGCGACGGGCTCGTCGATGTCGATCACGAGGAATTGGCTGGCGAGGGCCCGGCCGGTTTCGAGGAACGTCCCGCCGACGAAGTGGGCGCCGACCATGAATTCCGCCAGGGCAGGCGCCGGGATCGCGAGGTGCTCCCCCGATGCGTCGATCGCCTTCGACTTGGCGATCGCAGCGGGAGAGGCCTTGAGCAGGTCGACCGGGAAGGTCGCGTCCACGGCCTTCAAGGCTCCTCCATGGTCCGAATGAGTTTGTCCATGCGCGCAAGGTCAAGCTTGCGGGACGCTCGACGCCACAATTCGAACGCCTCGAGGTCTTTCTTGGGCGCGTCCTTCCAGAGACCCGCGAACTCGGACAACGGTCGGCGCGGGGCTGCAAGGCGCTTTACGACGTCGCTGAAGGACTCGCCCTTCTTCTTGGCGCGGCGCAAGAGCTCGTACGCGTCGCGGTCCAACCCGACCGTCTTGATGTCCATGGAACCTGCGTATAATGTTTACATACAAACTATATAAAAATCTGCTTGGTGGGGCCCTTGACAGGTGGGTGCCAAGCCTTGGGGGGCGCCAGCGGGCCTCGGGAGGATCTTGAGGGCGGCGGCCAAGCTGGAGCCTTGCAAATTGTGCAAGGAGGCAGGGGCGTGGCAGCGCGTCAGTACGTCTGCCACTCGCTGTTCATGGTGTTGAAGTGCTCACGGGCGCCGCACCGCTTGCAAGCGCGCGAGCCGCCCGTGGCATAGTCCCACTTGTGGCTGAATAGCTTGGAGCAACTCATAGGTGCCAGCGCGCCGACGAGCGCGAAACCCCTCTTAAGGATTCCCTTCTAGGTTCACGATTAGTGACGCCCTTCTTCGCGCCTGGCTGGTCGCCAAAACTGACGTTTTAGCGGCGGCGGGGGACGGGGCGCTGCGCACCTGTTGGAGGCTGACGGGGAACGGGACCGGGCGCGGGTCCTCGAGGGCCCGGGCGCGGCATCCCGGGCCGCAGTGCGCCGGGGCTCGGCGAAAGTCCTGGGCGGGCGCCCGGGGCGCCGGGCCGTCCGGGGATTGCGCCGCTGCGCGGGCTCTTCCCGACCTTGAGCTGGGCGATCTTCGCGTAGGAGGCGCGCGCGGCGCTGCCCCGCCGCCTGGGCAGGTACCACATGTAGACGACAAGGCCCGCGACGATGAGCGCCCCGACAGCACCGACGCCGATGGCGATGCCGACCCACGAGCTGTCGGCCTTGGTGGCGCCACCGCCGCCTCCGCCGCCGCCAGGTCCCGCCGCCAGGGGCACGTTAATCGTAAGCGTGACCGTGTTGTCGGTCGAGCGCAGCTGGTCTTGGTCGTCCCGGAACTGGCCGCCCACGGTGACCCGCCGCGTGATGTTGCTCGTGTTGCCGCCTGGCGTGATGGTCACGGTGCCGCTCACCGATTCGCCGGGCGCGACGACGTACACCGGCCGGTCTGCGGTCATCGTCCAGTTGGCGGGCAACGCCGACGAGTTCCGAAGCGAAACGTTCGCCGACTTGTCGCTGCTGGGGGAACTCGTGATCGTGATGACGAAACGCGCGGGGTCATCGGGCGTAGCGTTCGTCGAGGTCACGTTGGAGGAGACGGTGATCGCATAGAAGGTGACCCCGCCGGTGAGGACAAACTCCTTGCCGGGCGCCAGGTGCGACATCATGACGTCGGCCGTGATCGCGTCGCCTGCGTTGCGCTGGGATGCGCTCTGCACGCGCGCCCAGATCCCGCTGATCGTGTCGCTGCGCCCGGGGGCGCCCACGAGGCTCTTGTCGACCGTCATCGAAATCGTGTGGGACGGGACCTGGTAGGCGCCGTTCAGCGTGTTGATGCTCGTCTCGGCAACCACCGAGCCCGAAGAGCTGTAGTTGACTTGGAGCAGCTCGAAGGTCGAGAAGGCCGCCAAGGGCCCGTGCACCGGGATCGTCGCCTTCGCCGAGTAGGAGCCCGTGCCCTGCGGCGTGTTGACGTCGAAGAAGAATTCGTAGTAGATGACGGGCAGGTTCTGCCACTCCGAGTACGGCGTGAAGGGTTGGAGGGCCGCCAGGTCGAGCACGAGGTCGACCGTCGTCTCGGTCTCGTTGGTCAACCACCCGGAGATGAGGTCCTTCGATTGCACGTTCCCGACCGAGTCGCCGCTGGCGTCCGTCATCTCGGGGTTGCTCGAATCGCCGGCAAAGGCGGGCGCCGAAGCAATGAGCGGGAGCCCGGTTGAACTGATCAAAACCATGAGGGCCAGGAGGGCCTTTAGGCGCGCCATCGGAAGCGGGCGTTCACCCGACTTGAGCCTACTTAACGCTTTGCTAAAATGGCGCTTCCGCGTTGGGTCAGCGCGTGACGCCGTGGCGCCTCCGCATGTCGGCCTCTGTTTGTGCCAGCCGTTCCATGAGCAGCGCAACAACTCCGTCGAGGTAGACGAGCGCGGCCTCCTCGAAGATGGTGCCGAGCGGCGCGAAGCGCAAGGCCGGGTCTCCCGTCCTTACGGGGAAGAGCACGACCTCGGAGCCGGTGCGAGCAACGGCTGAATCGGCGCGCGCGGTGAGGGCAAAAACATGCGCGCCCCCCGCGTGCGCGAGGTTCGCGTAGTCGACGGAGGACGGCGTCCCGCCGGTGCCGGAGATGATGAGCGCGCAGTCGCCCGGACCCGGCGGCGTCGTGGGGTCGATCGACATGCGCACGATCGGCATCCCGAGGTGCTTGAGGCGCATCGTAAAGCAGCGGGCCACGAACCCCGAGCGGCCGGCCCCGTAGACGAAGATGCGCTTGGAGGCGAGGATCCGCTCGATCACGCGGGCGGTGGTCGACTCATCGATGCCTTCCACAGCGCGGCGCACCTCGTCGAGGAGGAACGCGTGCACCCGGTGTGCGTCCGTAAAAACGCCCCCAGGGGCTCCCGTTAGTTCGCAAGGACCGCCTTGCCGCGCGTGAGCTTCATCTCTTTGCGGAGCGCGAGGCGCTCGTAGATGACTTTCATGTACATCGCGTCGTGCTCCATCAGGGGGGACGACGAGATGACCGTGACGTCGAAGTTGTTCTCCAGCATGCACTCCGCGAGCGGCTCGAAGCGCAGGTCGCCTTTCTTGATCGGGGTGTACCGCCGCTCGTTGCCCCCTTCGTGCTGCACGCCGGAGAACTGCGTGTAGAAGGCGTCGCTCTTCGTGATCTCCTTCGTCCGGTCGAACACGTCCTGGAACTCTTCCGTGCGCTTGAGCAGCCCCTTCTCGCGGGCGTGGATGTGCGCGAAGTTGAGGACGGGCTGGCAGCGCTTGACCTTGTCGCAGACCTGGAGCACTTCGTCGAGCTGGCCGAAGACCATCTGCTTGCCGGAGGTCTCGAGGCCGAGCCTCGCGCGGATCTTGCGCGCGAGGTAGGCGGTTTCGATCTCCTTCAGCTTGGCAAGGACGCTCTTCATCGCCTCGGCGCGGTCGGGTGTGTGGTAGAGGCCGAGGTGGGTGACGAGGAGTTTGGCGCCAAGCGCGTCGGCGACCACGCCGCCGTAGACCACCGCGTCCATCGAGCGCGTCGCGACGTAGTCGTCGCCGAGGAGGTCCATGTAGTAGGGCGCGTGGATCGTCAGGAAGACATCGAGGTTGCGCGCCAGCTGCCCGGTGTCGGCAAGGTCGGCGTAGTCGGCACCGACGGAGGTGTGCAGGACGCGCACCATGTCGCCGGGCTCGATTGCCGCCTGCTCGTTGGCGACGGGGCGCATCGAGGGGCCCGCAGGCGCGGGGGGCTCTTCGGCGGCCGCTTCGGCGGCCTCCTTGCCTTTCTTGCCTTTCCCCTTGGGCTTTACCGGCTTGCGCTGCGGCTCTTCGGGCTCCTGCGTGCGAAGGAGGTCGACGATGATCTGCCCCTCGACCTCGCGGCGCTTCTTGCCAAACTCGTGCTCGTGCGCGTAGCGCTCCTCGACGTTCACGCGCACGAACTGCAGTTCAATCGAATTCAACCCCAAATTGTGAACATCTTCGATACCGTCGCGAGGCGTCCTGCCCTTACAAGAGAGTGGAATCCCGGATGGGCCGAATCGGATCAGTTAGAAAGCCCCCTGGGGCAAGGAAGCGCGTATTGTACAACCCCTATAAACGGATTAGCCCCGCCCTTTTACGGCCTGGCTCTCACGAGCCGCGAAGAGAATGGAGGGCGCGCCCCCCGCAAAGGATTACTATCGAAAGGGCCGGTTGGGCGCTCGCCAACGCAGGCAAGTTGGAAGGAAATCTCCGTGGGGCGCAAGGGGCCGGCTGCCAAGGGCGAGCCGATCAAGATCGTGAAGCTCGGCGGTTCGGTGATCACGGACAAGGCCGCCGAGGCGCCCACGGTGCGCGGGGCCGACCTCGCGCGGCTGGCCGGCGAGGTGGTGGGCGCAGGCGGCGAGACGATTGTCCTCCACGGGGCCGGCTCGTATGGGCACCCCGGGGCGAGGAAGTACAAGCTGCGCGAGGGGCTCATGAGCCCGGACGCCGTGAAGGGCGCGGCGGAGGTGCGCGCGTCGGTCGCGCGCTTGAGCGCGCTCGTCGTGGAGGCGCTGCGGGACAAGGGTGCTGCCCCGTGGCCGCTGCCCCCTTCGTCGGTGGCCACCATGCGCGAGGGCGAATTGAAGAAGCTCGACTGGGAGATTTTCGATGCGGCGCTCGGCCGGAAGCTCACCCCCGTGTCGCATGGCGACGTCGTGCTCGACGACACGCTCGGGGTCTCGATCCTCTCGGCCGACCAGATCGCACAGGCCTTGTCTCGGCACTTGCACCCGGCGCTCGTCGTGTTCGCCGTCAATGTCGACGGCCTCTATGACCGCGACCCGGACGCGGAGGGCGCCCTGCTCATCCAAACCTTGAAGGCGTCCGACAAGGTAGCGTTTCAAGAAGGAGCGTCGAAGGGCGCGGACGTGACGGGCGCGATGGCGGCCAAGCTGAAGGCGGCGCAGGCGATCGCCTTCGGGGGCGCCCGCGTGCGCATCGTCAACGGCCTGAAGCCGGGCCGAGTGGCCGACGCGCTCTCCGGGAAAGACGCGGTGGGGACGCTCGTGCTGCCCCCCGGCGTCGTTGCGAGGTGAGGGGATGCCGCCGATGGACGTGACGCCGGGAGACAAGGAGAAGGCGCAGACCGTCTCAAGGAAAGCGGAGCACGTGGAAATTGTGCTCAACGAGAAGAGCCGCTCCGAGCGCAACTGGTGGGACTTGGTGAACCTCATCCACTGCTCGCTGCCTGAATTCGACATGGACGAGGTGGACCTCTCCGTCGAGCTTTTCGGAAAGAAGCTGAAGGCGCCGCTCGTGATCTCGTCGATGACGGGCGGGTACCCGGACGCGGAGCGCATCAACCGGAACCTTGCGGAAGCCGCCGCGCGCGTTGGCGTCGGGCTTGGCGTGGGCTCGCAGCGCGCGGGGCTGCTGAAGCCCGACATGGCCGGCACGTTCTCCGTGGTGAAGGAGTTCGATGTCCCGCTCGTGATGGCCAACATCGGGGCGCCGCAGCTTATCCAGCAGCACGCGTCCACCTCGCTCACGATCGACCACGGGCGCGAGGCGATGCGGATGGTGGACGCCGACCTGCTGATCATCCACCTCAACTACCTGCAGGAGGTCGTCCAACCCGAGGGCGACACGCGCGCCAAGGGCGTGCTTGCCAAGATCAAGGAGTTCGCGCGCGAGCTGCCCGTCGTGGCGAAAGAAACGGGAGCCGGGATCTCGCACAAGGTGGCGCAGCAGCTCAAGGAAGCGGGCGTAAAGGGCATCGACGTGGGCGGCGTGGGCGGCACGAGCTTCTCAGCCGTCGAGTTCTACCGCGCGGAGAAGGAGAAGGACACGGTGCGCGCGCGCCTGGGCGAGACCTTTTGGAATTGGGGAATCCCGACGCCGATCTCGCTGCTGGAGGCCGATGTGGGCCTTCCGCTCATCGCCACCGGGGGGCTTCGCACCGGGCTTGACGCCGCGAAGGCCGTCGCGATGGGCGCAAGCGCGGGGGGCATGGCCTCGAAGATGCTGAGGCCCGCGACGGTTTCGGCCGACGCGGTGGTCGAGGCGCTCGAGATCGCCATCGCCGAGATGAAGGCGGCGTTTTTCCTCACGGGGTGCCGCACGGTCGACGACATGTGGCAAAGCGAGCTGGTGATGGGCGACGAGCTGTTGTCGTGGGCAGGCAGGCTCGAGCCGCCCGGGCCGTCCGACTGACGCGGCGCGCGCCGCAGTCGAGGGGGAACGCAAAGTGTCTGCAGGGCTCGAACGAGCAATGGCGCGCTACGCGCGGGAAGCCGACGGCGCCCTCGAGCGGTACCTGCGGGTCGGCGAGCACCCGACGCTGCGCGCCGCGATGCGGTGGATGCCGCTGGCGGGCGGCAAGCGCCTGCGCCCGGTGCTCACGATGATGGTGGGCGAGGCGGTGGGGGGCGCGCGAGGCGCAAGGGCGGGGCTGCCCGCGGGTGTCGCTCTTGAGATCATCCACAACTTCACCCTCGTCCACGACGACATCATGGACCGCTCTGACCTGCGGCGCCACCGCACCACGGTCCACAAGAAATGGGACGAGGCGACCGCCATCAACGCGGGCGACGCCCTGTTTGCCCGCGCCTTCGAGGTCCTCCAGGACGTTCCCGGGAGCGACACGCTGAGGGTCGAGCTCTACGGCAAGGTCGCGCGGATGGTGCGCGGGATCGCCGAGGGGCAGCAGTGGGACATGCAGTTCGAGCGCGCTGCGCGCGTCACGCGTGCGCAGTACATCACCATGATCGAGCGCAAGACCGCGCTCATGTTCTCCACGGGCGCTTATTGCGGGGCGCGCTCGGCGCGGGGCAGCGGACGGCTCGCGAGGCAGCTCGAGGAGTATGGCCGCTTGCTTGGCATCGCCTTCCAGATCCAGGACGACCTCCTCGACCTTGGAGCCCTTGAAGCCGACCTTGGCAAGCCCATCGGCAAGGACATCCGAAACGGCAAGCGGACCGTGATGGTCATCGACGCGCTCTCGACGCTTCGCGGCGCCGAGCTCCGGAGGTTCAGGTCCATCCTGGGGAAAGCGGCTGCATCGGGCGCCGAAGTCGACCGGGCGGTCGCCCTCATGGAAGCCTGCGGCGCCCTTGGACGCGCGCGGGCGCTTGCCGACCGCTACGGCGAGGGCGCGCGCCGGAACTTGTCCGGGTTGAGGCCGGGCCCGGCCCGCGACCGGCTCGACGCGCTCGTCGGTTTCGTCACCTCGCGCGCCAAATGAGGTGAACGCGTGCAGGAAACGATCCGCAAGTTCGCGCTCCAGAACGCGCTTGCCCACGGCGGAAAGCCCGAGAAGGGCGCCGTGATGTCGCGTGTCCTTGGCGAGCGGCCCGACTTGCGCGCTCGCGCCGCCGAGGTCGCGGCCGCCGTCGACCCCATCCTGGCGCAGGTCGCAAGTCTCTCGGAGGACGAGCAGCGCACCGCGCTGCAGGCGCTTGCCCCTGAACTCCTCATCGAGAAGAAGACCGAGCGGCCCACCGGCCTGCCTGACCTCGAAGGCGCCGTCGTGGGGAAGGTCGTCATGCGCTTCGCGCCGGGCCCCTCCGGGCCCCTGCACCTCGGCCACGCGCGCGCGGCGATCCTGAACGACGAGTACTGCCGCCGCTACAAGGGAAAATACATCCTGCGCCTCGAGGACACGGACCCCGCGCGCGTGCTCGCTGAAGCTTACGACATGATCAAGGAGGACATGCGGTGGATGGGGTGCGACGTCCACGAGGTCGTCATCCAGTCGACGCGCTTCGAGCGCTACTATGAGGTCGCCCGGCGGCTCCTCGAGATGGGCAAGGCTTACGTGTGCACCGACAAGCCGGATGTCTGGCGGCACCTCAAGGAGGAGTCAGAGCCCTGCCCCCACCGCCACCTCGACCCCGAAAAGCAGGTCGCGGCCTTCGAGGCGATGCTCTCGGGCGCGTTCAAACCCGAGGAGGCCGCCGTGATCGGCCAGACCGACCTTGGCCACCCCAACCCCGCCATCCGTGACTTCCCTCTCCTGCGCATCGAGGACACCCCGCACCCGCGGACCGGCACCAAGTACCGCGTGTACCCGCTCATGAACTTCAGCGTGTCCGTGGACGACCACGACTTCGGGCTTACCCATGTCCTGCGGGGCAAAGACCACCTGAACAACACGCAGCGGCAGGAGTTCCTGTTCGCGCACTTGGGCTGGAAGATGCCGCACTACATCCACTACGGGCGCGTGTCGATCGAGGGCGTCGAACTGTCCACGTCAAAAATGGCCGCGGGGATCGCCCGCGGCGAACTTGCAGGTTGGGACGACCCCCGCCTTGGGACGATCCGCGCCCTCGCCCGCCGGGGCTACCGGCCGGAGTCAATACGTGAATATTGGGTCGCGTCATCGGTGAAGGAGGTCGACATCGTCTTCTCATGGAAAACCCTGAACGCTATCGACAAAAAGCGAGCCGACCCGGAAGCCTGCCGTTTGTTCCTTGTCGCCGACCCCGCGACGGTTCAGGTGGAGGCCGCGGCCGACTTGGTCGCCCACCCGCCGCGTCTGCCCGACCGGCCGGAGGCCGGAAAGCGCGAACTCACCGTAAGGCGCGACGGGGCGGGTATGGGAAGTCTCCTTATTCCTGCGGCCGACGTCGGCAAACTCAGCCAGGGGGCCATTTTTCGGCTGAAAGACCTGGCGAACTTTGAGTGGAACGCCCCCGGCCGGGCTCGATTCTTGAATAACGACCTGGCTTTTGCCAAGGGTGCGCCCATCCTCCATTGGCTGCCCGACGACCCGAAGCAGGCCCGCCCCGCGCTGATGTTCATGCCGGACGGGGCCCAGGTCCGGGGCAAGATCGAGGCCGCAGCCGCCGCCGAAAACGGTCGAGTTGTGCAACTTGAGCGCATGGGGCTTGCCCGAATCGAGTCGCCGGATTCACATGCCGCCGAAGTCCGCGCGTTTTTCCTCTACCGGTAGCGTGCAGACGGCGCATGAAAGTCGGCGCGAAATCTTGATATCGCCTTCCGCCTTCTCTCTTTTGGGATGCACCGCAAGCTTTCGCTTAACACTCGGGAGAAAGTCCTCCTCTACCTCCAGCGGCCGACGCGCGAATCGCGCTACGACGGCGCGGAGTGCGGCCCGTGGAACACGCAGGAGGGCATCGCCGAGGGCGCGGCGGTGCCGATCAAGCACGTCTCCGATGCGCTGCGCGCGCTCGAGGTCGAAAACCTCGTGCAGCGGGCGCAAAATGTGCACGTGAACGGCGGCAGGCGCGTCCGGCGGACGTATTTGCTCACCGACGCGGGGATGCAGCGCGCGGAGCAGGTCGTCGAGGGCTACCGCGACCGCGAGGTGCGCGTCGTTACGCCCGAGGGCGAGGTCGAAACCCAGCGCGTGGGCACGGTCGTGGGCGGCGAGATCAATTTCGCGCGGTACAAGGACTTCATCGGGTCGCTCGACCGGTGGGACCGCTTCGACCTGCGCCAGGATTGAGCGGCGAACGCCTTTCTCGGCGCGCATACCCCTATTTAGCGGGGGGCCCCTGCTTGATGCCGGGGTAGAAGATCCTTGGCGGGGCGCGTCCTCCAGATCGCCGGCGTGGGCAAGGATGCCGAGCCCATCCTCGTGGGGGCGAAGGCCTTCCCGGTGACGAAGATCATCCTCCTCTACGAGGAGCGCGACGCGCAGGCGGCCGTCGACCTCGTGACGAAACTCGCGCCGCACAAGTGCGAGATTGACCGGCGGCTCATCGGCCAGCCGACGCTGACCCAGGTGCTCGCCGCCTTCGCGTCGATCGTCCACGGGGAGGCGCTGCAGTTCGACGACGTCCTCGTGAACGTCACCGTCGCCGACAAGATGCTCTCGTGCTCGCTCATGTCGGGGGCGTTCATCCACGGTCTGCGCGCGTTTGCGGTGCAGAAGGACGGGCCGATTCAACTGCCGGTCCTGAAGTTTGCCTACCGCGAGATGATTTCGGAATCGAAAATGAACATCCTGCGGGCGCTCGAACGCGCGGGAGGCGAGGTCGACAGCCTCAACGACCTCTCGGAGATGTCCGGGGTCGAGAAGTCGCTGCTATCTTACCACATCAGGGGCGGCCGCGACGCGAAGGGGCTCGAGGAGCTCAACCTCGTGTCGATCGAACGGGCAAAGCAAGGCCGGCTGATGGTGAAACTCACGGAGATGGGGCGGCTCATCTTGCTTGGCAGCGAGCCGGTCAAGGCGGCGCCGGCCGCGCACGCGTGACGAAGACGCAATGACCCCCAGACAACCTTCATTTGCTCCGGGGAGCAAGCCGATCGCGTGGCAGCAAGTACCGCCCCCCAAGAATTGCAGCGGATGGCGACCTCTTTCCTCGAGCTGTCGCGAGAGGAGGCAGCGATCGGCTACGACGCGAAGGACCCGCGCCGCGTTCGCGACGCGGCCGAGAAGGCGTGGCTCGCGGCCCTCCAGGCAACCGACGCCGCCAAGGAGCGCCCGGGACAGTTCCCTGAACCCTGCGCACGCAGCCATGTCACGAGACATGAGTTCTTGGAGAGCGCCCGAAGACGCGACCTTTCTTTGAAATTGCACCCGTTCGCTGACCGGCTTCATGGCAAGTACTTCTATTTCGGTGCCGTCCCCAACCGGGACGCGATGTCGGTTGACCTGGACGAGGTGGCCGAGTTCATCCGGCGTGTGGACGAAGAAGTGTAGGTCGGGCGTCAGGCCAGCGCCGCTCGAACCTCGGCGATCCTCGGGTGGTCCGCCCCCAACTGCTCGGCCTTGGCCAGCGCCTCGCGTGCCTTGTCCTTCTCTCCGAGGTGGGCCTGGGCAGCCGCGAGCCCCACCCACGAATTGCCATGGTTGGGCTCGAACTTTGTCGCGATCGCAAAGCAGCGCAGCGCCTTTTCCCACTCCTCTTGGAGCGAAAAGGCGCGGCCCTTGCCGTACCACGCGGCGCCCGAAGCGGGCTTTACGACCGTGGCCTGGCCAAAGAGGCGCTCGGCTTCGTTGAGACCCCCGGCGTCAAGCGCCGCTTGGGCTTTGGTCATGATGTCTTCGAAGGGCTCGGTGGGCGGGCGGCCCGCGTGCTTGGCGGCAGGCATGTGGCCCAAGCGGATCCCGGGTCGTGAACCGCCGGGGACTACATGAAATCGAGCGGGGCCATCACTTGGCCTTCTTCCGCTTTGCCAGGTGCGCCACGGTCTTTTGGATGTACGGCACCGGGTCGGGCATCTTGCAGTTGGTCTCGCCCGGGTCGAACTCCACCTTCCCGATCCGCTTGGCTGCTTTGATAGCGTCCTTGGTGAGCGCGGGGTTGTACGCCCCGATCCCGACGAGCGCGTACATCATCCCGTAGCGCGACCAGTTGTCGGCCGTGTGGATGTCCTTCTCGATCCGCTCGAGCACCTCGCGCGAGAGGGCGAGCGGGACGGGCTTGCCTTCCTGGCCCAGCTTCGCCATGATCACGCGGCCCACTTGGCACTCCGCGGAGTCGGTGGAAAGGGCCCACCGCTGCGCAAGCTCAAGGGCGTGGGGCGAGCGCGCCACGAGCGCCCCCACGTAATCGCGCAGCGTGCGGAAGTTCGTCTCGCGGACCCACTTCTGCGCCGCCTCGACGGTGAGCGCGTCCGGGTCGGCCACCATGGCCGCGAGGATGCGCGCATCCGCGTTGCCGCTTTTCCAGAGGTCGTCTGCCAGCGCCTGGTCGGTCTTGATCCTCTTCTTGAAGGCGCTGAGGTCGGCGAAGCTCACGCCAAAGAGCGGCTCGGCGTAGCCGTGGCGCAGGTAGATCTTGCGCGCTTGTGGCTTTCCCATTTTCTCGAGCTGCTGCAAGACTTGCTTGGCTTCCAAGGGGGCCACCGCGCCGGTCAGCGATTCGACGGGGACTTTTTCAACCCTTGGCCGGCGCGCCTCACCAGGCGGCCGCGCACGCGGAGCTTGCGCCCGAACGCCTGTTTCACCGCTTCGCCGTGGCTTTCCGCGCTCCAAAGTTCCAAGTGGTAGTCGCGCGCCGCGTTGAGTTCGAGGAAGACCTTTTTTTCCCCTTCGGTGCGGAGGCGCGCGTGCGCGACGGCCGCACTGCGGCTCCGGTCGAGGCTCTCGGCGATCCGCAGGATCACGGATAGCCGCTCGACGACGGCCCGCTCCCCCTTGGAGAGCCCCTTGAGCTTCGGGTGCCCCGTTTCCGGAAACGAACGCCGGTGGAAGTACGCTAGCGCCGCGATTTGGGCGACCTCGACCTGGTCAAACCCCAGCAAGTCCGCGTTCTTCACGAGGTACCACGTGTGTTCGTGGTGGTTGTCGTACGAAAGGAACACGCCGATATCGTGGAGCGTGGCGGCGTACCCGAGCAATTCGCGCTCGGCGGCGCCGTACCCGTGGAGCCCCGCCTCGCGCGCCGAGTCGAAGAGTTCGAGTGCGAGCCGTTGGACGACGCGCGCGTGAGCCTCGTCGAACTGGCACGCGCGGGCAAGCTGGAGCACGCTCCGCTCGCGGACGCTGAGGCGCGCAAGGCGGGGCGCTCCCCCCCGGCGCGCGAGGTAGTCGACGAGCATCCCGTCCTTGAGGCCCCGGTCGCTGATGCGGACCTCATCGAGGTCGAGCTCATCCATGATCGTCTCGAGGATTGCCGCGCCCCCGATGATGATGTCCGCCCGCCCGGGGTTCATCCCCTTGACCTTGCGCCGCTGTTCGAGGGGCAACGCGCAAAGCATCTTGACGGCCTTGCGCAGCTGCTCGCGGGTCATCACGTCGTCGCGCCCCCGGCGCCGCCCGAGGAACTTGCGCGCCGCGATCTCGGCCAGGTTTTCGATGGTCCCGGAGGAGCCGATGGCGAGCTCGATGCGGCGCCTGGAAAGGCGACCGAGCGGGACGACGCTGACGCGCTCCACGTGGCGGCAGATCGCCTCGTATTCTTCGTCGTCGATGGCCCCCTCGTCATCCTCGAGGAACTCGGTCGTGAGCCGGATGGCGCCGAGCTTCAGCGAGTCGAGGTAGTGGATCTGCTCCTGGTCGCCGAGCACGAGTTCGGTGGAGCCGCCTCCGATATCGATGAAAAGCGCCCGGCGCCTGCCGATGTGGATCGTGCTCGACACGCCAAGGTAGATCAGGCGGGCCTCCTCGCGCCCGGAGATCGGGTGCACTTCGAGCCCCGATTCGCGCTTCAACCGCTTCAGGAATTCTTCCTTGTTGCGCGCCTCGCGGGTGGCCGAGGTCGCAACGGCGATGACCTCCTCTGCGCCGTGAGCCTTTGCAAGGGCGACGAAGCGCCGGCACACGAGCACGGCGCGGTCCATCGCGGCCTTCTGCAGCAGCCGCTCGCCGAACTCGTGGTCGCCGAGGCGGATCGTCTCCTTCTGGCTGTTCAACACCGCGAACGAGTGGTTGGGGCGGATCCGGACGATGAGCAGGCGCACGGAGTTCGTGCCCATGTCCACAAACGCGACGACCTTCCCGGCGGCGCGGGCGGCGCCCTTGGCCCTCAAGGCGCACCTCCTTTGGTGCCGCGCCTGGCGCGGCGCCGTCCCGCCGCCGACGTCGGCTGGGCGCGCTTGGCCCGCATGTCGAGCATCCACTGTTGGGAGTTGAGCCGGGGCTCGCCGCGCCCGGGACGGCGCTTCGAATACACGCCGCGCTGGTCGAGCTGTCGGGCCTTCACGTTGTCGCGCAGGTGGACTTCGAGGATCTCTTCGACCACCTTGCGCTTGAGGCGCGGGTCGAGGACGGGGAAGAGCACTTCCACGCGGTTGTCGAAGTTGCGCGGCATGACGTCGGCCGAGCCGATGTAGACCTCCTCGTCGCCGCCGTTGCGGAAGTAATAGATCCGCGAGTGCTCGAGCATGCGGCCGACGATCGAGGTCACCGTGATGTGGTCGCTAAGGCCCTTGATCCCGGGGCGCAGGCAGCAGATGCCGCGGACGCTGAGGTCGATCTTGACGCCCGCGCGCGAGGCATGGTAGAGGGCGCGTATCACCCTCGGGTCAACCAGCGAGTTCACCTTGAACACGATGCGCCCGCCGCCCGAGCGCTTGTGCGCAGCCATCTCGCGGGCGATGCGCTTGATGATCTCGTCGCGCATCCTCCACGGCGCGACAAGGAGCCGCCGGTAACGGCCCTCGCCCGGGTACCCGGTGAGCGCGTTGAAGAGTTCGCTCACGTCCGCCCCGATTTCGCGGTCCGCGGAGAGCATGCCGAGGTCCCCGTAGTAGCGGGCCGTAACGGTGTTGTAGTTCCCGGACGACAGGTGGACATAACGCACGATCCGGTCGCGCTCGCGCCGGACGATGAGGCAGAGCTTCGCGTGGGTCTTGAGGCCCACGACTCCGTAAATGACGTGCACGCCCGCGGCTTCGAGCGCGCGGGCCCAGGCAATGTTTTTCTCCTCGTCGAAGCGGGCTTTGAGCTCTACGATGGCGGCCACCTGCTTGCCTTGCTCGCGCGCCTCGATGAGCGCGTCGACGATCGGCGAGTGCTGGTCGATTCGGTAGAGCGTGATCTTGATCGCCATCACGGCCGGGTCCTCGGCGGCGTGGCGGATGACGTCGACCACCGGCGCGAAGCTGTCGTAGGGGTGGTAGAGGAGGACGTCGCGCTCGCGGATCGCCCGGAACGGTTCGCGCATGTGGCGCAGCGCCGGTGGCACCGCTGGCGCGATGGGGGGGTCTTTCAGGTTAGGGCGGTCGAGGGACGCGAGCTGCTGGAACGCGGAGAAGCCGAGCGGGCCGTCGACTTCGTAGACGTCCTCCGGGGTAAGTCCGAGGTTGCGGGTGAGCATCCCGAGCACCCGCGGTGCGGTGCCCTTGGCGGCCTGCAGGCGCACGACAGACCCGAAATAGCGCCGGCCCACCACCTCCTCAACCGTGTCGAGCAGGTCGCCGGCTTCGAGTTCGCGTATCTCCTGGTCAGCGTCGCGCGTGACCCGGAACGGGTAGGCCGCGCGCACGACCATGCCCGGGAAAAGGTACTTGAGGTTCGCGGCCACGACTTGCTTTTGCCAGACGAACCGGAACGGGCGGCCCTTGGCGGGGGTCGGCGCGTCGCCTGCGGGCACCTCCACGAGGCGCGGCAGCTCCGCCGGGACCTTCAGCCGCGCGAAGCGCTCGCCCTGCTCGCGGTGCTCCAACACGACCGCGAGGTTGAGGCTCAGGTTCGAGATGTGCGGGAAGGGGTGCGCGGGGTCAAACGCAAGCGGCGTGAGGATCGGCAGCACGTTGTGGCGGAAATACCGGCGCAGGGCCTGCCTCTCTTCCCGCTCGAGCGCCTCGTAATCGAGCACCTCGATCCCCTCCTCGGCAAGGGCCGGGCGTATGTCCTTTCGCCACGCCTCCGCGTGCCGCTTCAGGTCGGGCAAAAGCTCGCGGCGGATCGCGGCAAGTTGGCTCTCCGGGCTCATCCCGTCGGGGGGCAACTTCGTGCCCCCGGTCTCGGCCTGCCGCTTCAGCCCCGAGACGCGGACCATGAAGAATTCATCGAGCAGGCTGGCGTAGATCGATAGGAACTTCACCCGTTCGAGAAGAGGCGCGGAGCGGTCGAGCGCCTCTTCGAGGACGCGCCGGTCGTAGGCGAGCCAAGATAGCTCCCGGTTGATGTAGAGCGAAGGGTCGGAAAGGTCGGGGCTATAGGAGGCTCTGCGCCCGCGACTTGAGGCCGCCATCGATCGCTCCTCCCTTCGCCCGACCCGAAACGGCGCGGGCCCAACAGCCGTGGCCGGGGTCATGAAGGCGACGCTTGGGCGCCTCGGGTCCGGGGCGCCCGGCTATTCCTCCTCGGCTCCGGTGGACTCCGCGGACGGGCCAAGTGGGGGGGATCCCACCTTCAAGGGCGCAGCCTTCCCGTTCGCAGCCTGGGGCCTTGGCCCCCCGCGCGACGGCCGCTTGCCGGTGACGAGGAACACGACGCGCTCGCCGATGTTCACGGCGTGGTCGGCGATGCGCTCGAGGTACCGGGCGACGAGGATGTAGTTCGCTCCTGTGGCGATCTTGAGTTGCCCATCCATCATGTAGGTGACGATCTCGCGGTAGATCTGGTCGTAGAGCGCATCGACGGCCTCGTCGTCGTCGTCGAGCTCCTGAGCGATCGTGATGTCTTCGGTGACGAGCGCCCGGACGGCCTTCTCGACCATGGCCACGGTGAGGTCGGCCATGTGCGGGATGGAGACCATCCGCTTCAGGTGCGCCTTCTCGTTGAAGCCGAGCGTGATTTCGGCGATATCGGTCGCGTAGCGCCCGATGCGGTCGAGGTCGGTCACGACCTTGAACGCGGTGCCCACCCGGCGCAGGTCGCGGGCGACCGGCGTCTGCAGCGCGATGAGGTCAAGGCAGCGCTGCTCGACTTCGATCTGGAGGTCGAACATCTTCTTGTCGATCCCGAAAACTTCCTTGGCCTTCTCGTGGTCAAGGTCCTCGAGGCTCTCGACGGCGATCGAGATGGCGTCCCTTGAAAGCGTGGCCATCTCCTCAAGCTTGTCGTGGAGCGCGGCCAGCTCCTGGACGAATCGTATTCTCGACATGGGTTTGACCTCCTAACCGAATCTCCCCGTGACGTACTTTTCCGTGAGTTCCTCTTTGGGATTCTCGAAAATGCGCTTGGTCTCGTCAAACTCGATCATCTTGCCGAGGTACATGAAGGCAGTAAAGTCGGCGACGCGCGCGGCCTGCTGCATGTTGTGCGTCACGATGACGATGGTGAGGTCCTTCTTGAGTTCCGTGATGAGGTCCTCGATCTTTGCCGTCGCGATGGGGTCAAGCGCGCTGCAGGGCTCGTCGAGGAGCATGACCTCGGGGTGCACGGCAAGGGCGCGGGCGATGCACAGCCGCTGCTGCTGGCCGCCGGAGAGCGAGGTGCCCGGTTTGTCGAGCTCGTCCTTGACTTCGTCCCAAAGCGCGGCCTGGCGCAGGGCCTTTTCGACTTCGGCGGCGAGCTTGTGCTTGTCGCGCATCCGGTTGAGGCGCAGGACCGCACCCACATTTTCGCCCACCGTCATGGTCGGGAAGGGGTTCGGCTTTTGGAAGACCATCCCGATGCGCCGCCGCACCAGGACCGGGTCGACCCCGGGGCCGTAGATCTCCTTGCCGTCGAGGAGCACCTGTCCCTCGGCGCGGGCGCCGCGGACGAGCTCGTGCATACGGTTCATCGTCCGCACGAGGGTCGACTTGCCGCACCCCGAGGGGCCGATAATGGCGGTGACCCTCCGGTCGAGGATCCCGAGGCTAACGTGGTCGAGCGCCTGCTTCTTGCCGAACCACGCGCTCACCCCGCGCGTCTCGAGTTTGGCGCTGGAGATCACGTGGTCCCCCCCGTCTGCGACCGGCGGCGCAGCGTGATGAACCGGATGCTGATGTTGATCGCGAGCACAATGAGCAAGAGCAGCGCCGCAGCGCCCCAGGCTCGCTGCTGCGCGGCGGCATAGCTCGAATAGGCGCCCGACGCGCCCGCGTAGACGACCGTGGTGAGCGCATTGGAGGGGTCGGTGATGGCTCCGGCGATAAACGTCGACGCCCCGAGGGTGAGGATCAGGGGCGCGGTCTCCCCGAAGCTGCGCGCAAATGCGAGCATCGCGCCGGTCACGAGGCTCGCCCGCGCGGTGGAGAGCGTTATCTGCGTCGTGACGCGCCACCCCGGTAGGCCGAGCGCGTGCGCCGCCTCCCGGATGTTGTCGGGCACAAGGCGCAGCGACTCTTCGGTCGTGCGCGTCACGAGCGGGATCATGAGGACGGCGAGGGCCAAGGCGGCGGCCCCCACGGCTTTATGCCCGATGATCGGGACGAAAACGATGAACGCGAAAAGGCCGATCACGACAGAGGGGAAATTCGCCAAGATATCAGCGAAGAAACGGATCGTGTCCGCCACGCGGCCGCGGCCGAACTCGGAGAGGTAAATGCCGGCCATGATTCCGATCGGGATCGCGAAGAGGGAAGCGAGCCCGACGACGAAGAAGCTGCCCCAGATCGCGTTTGCGATCCCCCCCTCGGCGGTGGTCTCGAAGCGCTGGGGCCGGGTCAAGAATTGCCAATTGATCACCCCCACGCCGCGCGAGAACACCTCCCAGAGGATGGACAGCAGGGGCAGGAGGGCGACGAGGAGTGCGGCGGCGCACAACCAAATCATGAGGCGGCTCTTCCATTGCCGGAACCGGTACCAGGATTGCGCGTCCATATTCAAGCCCCCGGCGCTCCCGCCAGCGACTTTCGAACGAGCAGCCGGGCGCTGCCGTTGACGCCAAGCGAAACGAGGAAGAGGATGAGGCCGAGCGCAAAGAGCGCCGAGAGCTGCAGGCCGCTCGCCTCCGGCACGTCGTTTGCGATGGTCGAGGGAATCGTCGCGCCCTTCGAGAGCAGCGAGCCGAAGATGGCCGCGCTGTTGCCGATCACCATGATGACCGCCATGGTTTCGCCAAGGGCGCGGGCCAATCCGAGCACGGCGGCGCCGAAGAGCCCGCTGCGCCCGTACGGCAGGACGGCCAATCGGATGACCTCCCATCGCGTGGCGCCAAGCGCGTAGGCGGCTTCGCGCTGGGAGACCGGCACGGCGCGCATCACTTCGCGCGAGAGCGACGAGACCGTGGGGATAATCATGATAGACAGGAGGATGCCGGCCGTAAGGACGCTGTATTGCGTATAGGAGCCCCCGACCAAGCCCGTCCACCCCCAATTGGCTTGGAGGCGGGGGAATATGTTGTCCCGCAGGGCAGGCCCAAGGACGGCGACGCCCCACAGGCCATAGACGACGGACGGAATCGCGGCAAGCAGCTCGACCACGACGGAGACAGGCCCGCGAACCCACCTTGGGGAAAGTTCGGAGAGGAAGATGGCGATGCCAAGCGAGACCGGCACGGCGATGAGGAGCGCGACGGCAGAGGTGACCAGCGTCCCTTCGATCAGGGGTAGGGCACCGTAGAGGCCCTGGTTCGGGAGCCACTGAGAACTCGTGAGCAGGGATCCCCCCGCCGCGCCCCACGCGTCCCGCGACGAGTTCGAAAGCACGGCGACGATCGCGCCGACCAGGGCAAGGACGAGCAGCGCGAAGGCAAAGGCTCCGCGTCGAAAGAGGGCGTCGACGAGCCGGGGCGGCGCCCGCCCGAGGGTCGCGCGGCGCACCGCCCCCAGGGAATCGCGAAGAGAACGGGGGAGAAGGCCCCGGCGAGGTGCGGTCTCGCCGGAGCCTTCACGGTGGGTTGCTGGAAACAGCCGCACTCTGTTTCCTCCGGGGTTCGTGTTGAGTTTTCAGGTCAGGCATGGAGCTGGTTTCCGTTGCTGTCCTTGACCATCCGAACCGTCGCCTCGTCGTGGGTCACGACCGCGGCCGGGAGTTTCGCGTAGCCGTTGGGCTCGCACAGGTTCTGGCCGTCGTCGTGGACCGCCCACCATAGGAAGTCCACCAAGGCCTTGCCCTTGGCCGCGTCGGTCTGGGTCTTGTAGATCAAGATGTAGGTCATCGACGCGATGGGGTAGGTGCCCGCGCCCGGCTGATTGAGGATCTCAATCCCGGTCCAGGAGGCGTCGCCAGCCGGCAGCGTGCTGATGCCTGCGGCCGCCGCGTTGGTCGAGGCTGTGTCGGCCACAACGAAGTTGCCGTCGTGGTTTTGGACCCGCCCGGACGACAGGGCGGTGGAAGAGGTGAGCACGTACGCGAGCTCCACGTACCCGATGGAATAGGCCGTCTGCGTGACGCTCGAGGCGACGCCGGAGTTGCCGTTGCCTCCGATCCCCAGGGTGCTCGGCCATCCCTTGGCTCCTGCGCTCGTCCAGTTGGTCGGGTCCGCCTTACGCAAATACGAGGTGAACACGAAGGTCGTGCCGGAGCTGTCCGACCGGTGGACGATCGTGATGTTGTGCAAGACCGAGCCCAGGCCCGCGCCCGGGTTGTTCGCGACCATGTCGGCGTCGTTCCACATGGTAAGGTTTCCGTTGAAGATCCGAGAAAGCGTGCTTGACGTGAAATTCAGCTTCGCGGTGACGCCGGGGACGTTGTAGACCACGAGGACGGCCCCGAGCGCCGTGGGCAGGTGCATGATGCCCGTGGCGGCGGCAAACTCCGTGGTGCTCATCGGTGCGTCAGATGCTCCGAAGTCGACCTGCCTGCTTGTGATCTGGGTGATGCCCGCGCCCGACCCCACCGACTGGTAGTTGATGTGGACGTTGGTGTCCACGCTTGCCGTGTAGGTCCCTTGCCACTTGTCGTACAGGGGGGCCGGGAACGTTGCGCCTGCGCCGTTCAGGGTAATCGTGTTGGCCGGCGTCCCGCCAAAGCAGCCGGCAAAGGTGGTCGCCGCCACCGCAATCACGCTGACAAGGGCGATCGCTCGCCCCGCGCCTGCAAGTCCAGTCGTCTTCTTCACGCTCATTCTCGTTCGCTCCGTGGTTTGGAAGGAGTCTTCGAAGGAGGACGTGGAGGGCGGGGGTTAACCGTTGGTGCTGGGAAACACGGGCGTCTTGTCCGGCACTTGATGGAACGTTGTCCCCGGCAATCACTTACCATCACTTCCCGATCCGGACTTCGTTGCCCGGGGCCCCTTCACGGGCCCACGCTTCAATGCCCACCCCGCCGTTGGATCGGCAAGGAGAGAGTGCCAAGATGGAACCCAAGAACAAGGGCGCCGAGGAAGAGCGCCCGGACCTCGAGTGGGTGCGCCTCCACGGAGACCCCCCGGAACTGCGCGCCACCGACTTCGACGAGAAGTAGAGAGGAACCGGAGCCGCCTGTTTTCCCCCGCCGGCACGGCGGGGCCATGAAAAGTAAGTGATTCACTTACAGGCCGGCCCAATGTTGAATCACCACCTTCCCATTGGCAACCCTCATATGCGGCCGTTTCCTCTTGAAGCGCGAGGGCGGAAGTGAAAGCCGCAAAGGAGAGGGACGCGACCAAAGAAAAGGGCGCCGGAGGTTTCGACAGGGCGGTCGAGACCCGCAAGGTGCAGAAGTCGGGGCGCGGCTCGACGGTGATCTCGCTGCCCAAGGACTGGGTCGAGCACACGGGGCTGAAGCCCGGCGACCCCGTGGCGTTGTACTTCCAAGCGGACGGATCCATCGTCGTTTCGCCGCGGCTCGTCGAGTCGCCGACCCGCCTCAAGGCGGTCATCGACATCGACCCCAAGCGCCCCCAACGGACTTCGAGGCAGGTCATCGCGGCCTACCTCGAGGGGTGCGGTCAGATCGAGCTCCGGTCCAAGGGCGAAATCACCCCCGCGATGCGAAGCCAGATCCACGACGGCGTGCGCAAGATCATCGGGCTCGAGGTCGTCGACGAAGGCCGTGACCGGATCGTGCTCCTCGACCTTGCAAGCCCTTCCGAGTTCCCGATGGGCAGGGGCCTGCGCCGCATGCACATGATTACGAGGGCGATGCACGACGACGCCATGGCAGCCCTGCTTGGAGGCGAGTCGGAGCGCGTGGCGGCGGTGCTTGCGCGCGACGACGAGGTCGACCGACTCTACTGGCTCGTTTTCAAGCAGCACCACCTCGTCCTTCGCGACCCCCGGTTCGCGTCAAAGCTCGAAACCACTCCGCAGAAATCGCTCGGCTTCATGCTCGCCGCGCGCATTTTCGAGCGCGTGGCCGACCACGCGTGCACAATTGCCCGCAGCGCGGCCGACCTCAAGGGCGCGCTCCCCAAGTCTATCGCCGACGGGCTGCACGAAGCAAGCGACCAGGCGCTCGCCCTGATGGACCGCGGGTTCCAGAGCTTCATGTCCGAAAACGCCGAGGAGGCCCACGAGGTCATCGAGTCCGTCAAGCCCTTCGAGAGCCGCGTGTCGAACCTGCGCGAGTCGATTGGCGGCCTCAAAGGCCGGCAGGCGGTCGCGTTGGCTTATGTGCTCGAATCCATCGAGCGGACGGGCGCATATGCCACGGATGTGGCCGAACTTGCGGTCAACAGTTCGGTCACGACGAGCTGAGCAAGGGAATGCCGTGCGTGAAAGGGATTCCCCACAGGGGCCCCGCGACCCTTGAATCGGGTTGCCAAGGAATAACGGGCACCACGCAATACTCCTGGGTGATGCCTATGGAGCACATCGACGATGAGAGGTGCGCCTTTTGCGGGTCCTTCCAGGTCGGCGCCCGGTGCGAGGAGTGCGGGAACGATCTCTCTTGCATCGGCAACCTGCGCGCGATGCGGCGGCCGAGGGACCGGACGGGGTCTCGCCCGGAGACCAGTCTTGTTGTCCTTGTCCCCTGGCCGTGACCTCGTTCGCACTCGCCCATCCCACCCAGGTGGGGCCCCGGTTGCGGGCCCGGCCCCCGCCGCCGTCCCAGCGCCCAGCCTGCCGGCTCACCCAGAAGGTGGGGAGTGCCGCGCGCTGGGGGGTTTCGTCCGCCTTCACCTGCAAGCAGGAGGGCGTACGTCCAGGGCGCCGGCCTTCGTTCCCCATGTGCACCACCCGCCCTCCCACAGATAAGGCTGGGGCACGCGATTCACAGTCCTGACTTTCAGGAATGTTT
>JBGQKI010000029.1:0-34003 GCA_041499475.1 Thermoplasmata archaeon | reverse complement strand
TCACTGCCTGCTGCGCGTCCTTCGGATCTGGTACGCCGTGCGCTGCACGCGCCGGGGCGAGACGCGCTGGTTCTGCGACGGGCGCGTGTGTTCCGAGCCCTTGCCCTTCTTGCCCATGCCGCGCCCGCGCTTGCCGGCGGGGGTGAGCCCGCGGGTGACGCGGTTGCGGTGCTGGGGCTCGCAGATCCAGTTGATCTTGGGGTCGGACTGCACGGCGGGGTGCGAGGTGTCGACGAGGATGACTTCGTAGTAATAGTGCCGCCCGTCGTCGCCGACCCAGTACGAGGCAAGGACCTCGCAGTTCGGGTAGTGGCGCGCGGTGCGCTCCTCGGAGATCCTTTGGATGCCCTTGGCGGCCGTGATCTTGTTGACACCCATCGAGCGCGGCTTGCGGCCCTTGTTGAAGCGCCGCTTGCGCAGGGACCCGCGGCGCACGCGCGCGCGCACGACGAGGTAGCCGGGCTTGGCGCGGTAGCCGAGCGCACGCGCCCGGTCAATGCGCAGCGGGTGCTCGACGCGCACAAACGACCCGCTCTTGCGCCACTCGATCTTGCGGCGCCAATCGAGTTCGCCCTTGTCGTCGCTCGGCTTCTGCCAAGACTTCCCGATTTGTGCGTAGAGCGACTGCACCAAGTTCTTCACCTTGAGATGATCCAGCGCGGCGGGCGGGAAGCCACGGACACCGATGGTCATATTTGAAGATTTGCGGCGCGCGGAATCAAGGCTGGCAAGCGCTTCAAGCGCGGCGCGCAAGGGACCTCCCGACGCGGCGCGCGGCTGCGCAAAGCGGTTGCGCGTCCAATTCCTATCGGAATAGAATGAGCCTTGGAAAATTCCAGGGACGCGCGGCCCACCCTGAAAGGCCGGCAAAGGCCCGCAACGCTTTTCAAGGCTCATCGCGTGCCCACGCGTACACACGACGGGCGCCTGAGCGTATCGCGCTCCAGACCGTCGCGCCTGGAGAAACGACTGCGTGCCGCCAAAGAAAAAGAAAGAAGCCAAACGCCAATACACCTCGCGCCCGCACTTCTTCACCTCCGAGTCGGTCGCCGACGGCCACCCCGACAAGGTCGCCGACCACATCTCCGACGCGATCCTCGACGACATCATGGCGCAGGACACCGGGTGCCGCGTGGCCGTGGAGACGATGGTCTCCACCGGGATGGCCATCGTCGCCGGCGAGATCACCACGAAGGCGTACTGCGACTTTGTCGCGGTGGTGCGCAACACCATCCGCGAGATCGGCTACGACGACCCGTCGACCGGGTTTGACTGGCAGACGGTTGCGGTCATCTCGGCGATCAAGCCGCAGTCGCCCGACATCGCGCGCGGGACCCACACGAAGATGAAGAAGAAGCAGGGCGCGGGCGACCAGGGCCTCATGTTCGGGTTCGCGTGCAACCAGACGCCGACGAAGATGCCCGCGCCGATCTATTACGCGCACCGGGTGACGGAGAAGCTCGGCGAGGTTCGCCGCAAGGGGGTCCTGGACTACCTCTACCCCGACGGCAAGTCGCAAGTCACCTTCGAGTACCGCGGCGGCAAGCCCGCACGCGTGGAGGCCGTTGTCGTCGCCGCGATGCACAAGGACGTGGTCACCCACGACAAGATCAAGCGGGACATCATCGACGAGGTGATCCTGCCGGCGTTCCCGCGGGGCCTCATCGACAAGAAGACGAAGTTCTACGTGAACGAGACGGGCAAGTTCGTCATCGGCGGCCCGCGCGCGGACACCGGGCTCACGGGCCGAAAGATCATCGTCGACACCTACGGCGGCTACGGCAGTCACGGCGGCGGCGCGTTCTCGGGCAAGGACCCCTCGAAGGTCGACCGGTCGGCCTCGTACATGGCGCGGCATGTCGCCAAGACTGTGGTGGCGGCAAAGCTCGCCGACGAGTGCGAAGTGCAGCTCGCCTACGCGATCGGGGTCGCCGAGCCGGTGTCGATCCTCGTCGAGACGTTCGACTCCTCGGTCGTCCCCGAAGCCGCCATCGAGGATGCGGTGAAAGCGACCTTCGACCTGACGCCCTACGCCATTATCGAGTACCTCGACCTGCTGCGCCCGATCTACAAGAAGACGGCGGCGTTCGGTCACTACGGGCGTGAGGACCCGGACTTCACCTGGGAGAAGACGGGGCGCTCGGCGCAGCTCAAGAAGAAAGCCGAGTCGTTGGCTTAAGGCACGGGAGGGGGCCTGCGTGGGGCTTTTCGGTCGCGGCGCGGACGGGCAGGGCGAGCCGATCGCCGCGATCCGCCGGGGCAAAGTCGCCGCCGCCCACGTCTCCGAGGGAATCCTCACCCTGAAGATCGTCACCTCGGACGGCGAGGCCCTCATCGAGGTGCCCGGCAGGGCGCAGCTGAGTGCGGGGGGACGGACGTTCAGCGAAGCGGCGCCGGAATTCCCAAGCGCGGTGGGCGAGCTCCTTGGCGCGAAAGTGCTCGAGGCCTCGATCGAGCGGGGCCAGACGATCAAGCTCGACTTTGGAAAGGCGGGCACCCTTGTGATCTCGCTCGTGGAAGGCGACTACCCGGGCACGCGCGCGCTCTTCCTGAAGGGGCCGGGCAAGACGTTTGTGAGCTACCACTGCGATGGGGCCACCAAGCTCACCATGTAGGCGGGCGCGCGGTCAGTAGATCTCGATCCTCAGCCCATTGGGGTCGTAGAAAGCGATGTTCTCGCCGACGTTGTCCTCGAACTCGACCTTGGATTCTTTCAGCCGCGCGATGAGGTCGCGCCGCTCCTTCGAGTGGCGCATGCGCACCGCGATGTGGGGCTCATCGCCCGAGTAGTCCGGCTTCTTGCCAAGGACGAAGGCGAGGTACGCGCCGTCGTCGAACTCGATGGTGAGCAGGCGCGGCTTGACGCCGGCCGGCAAGGCGTCCTTCGCCTCGACCCAGCCCTGAGGCGACAGGCCCTGGACGCTCTTCACTTTCCACCCGAGCACGCGCGTGTAGAAGTCGAAGGTCGCCGCAAAATCCGACATCGGCAGGTCCACATGGTGGACGCGTTCCGGCATGGGGGGAGCACCTGCACTGCGGGGCTTTGGGGGACTACTCGTTGCCGACGCTGTCAATGAAGGCCTGGAGGCGGTCTGCACTGGGCCTGCCGTCGCGGGGCGGGACCACCGCCGTGGCCGCCGCAGCGGGCGACTTCGCGCGGGGTCCGCCGGCTGAGCGCCGGGGGATCTTGAACTTGGGGAGCTTCAGCGAAGGCAGGGCGGGCAGCGGCCGGCCGCGCAGGAACTTCACATAAAGGAGGGCGCCTGCGAGCCCCGCGCCGCCGAGGATCGCGATGAGGCCGAACATCCCGATCTGGTCGAGGATGCCGTTGCGCGCGTGGACTTCGAGGGCCTGGTAGGGCGCCGGCATCGGTCCCGACCGGGTGATCCCGTTGCTGTCGGTGGCGCTGACGTAGTAGATCAGCGAAGCGCCGGGCCGCAGGCCGGGCAGGCTCCCCTTGAAGGTCGTGTCGCTGCCTTGCTGGGCCATCGGCACTTGTTCCCAGGTCTTCCCGCCGTCGCGCGAATAGACAAGGGAGACCCCGCCGCCGTCGAGGCCGTCGATTGCATCCACACGGGCCGTGACGGTCGTCGGGCTGTTGGGGTCGACTTCGGCGGAGGCCGGGTTGAAGACCTCGACGGTGGGCGCGTGCAGGTGGAGGTCGTCGGCGGCGGTGGCAAGGAACAGTTCGGGCCCGAACACCAATTTGGACTGGTTGATGATCTCCTCCACGGGCGGCTGGAAGGCCTGCCCCATCTCGATGGTGAAGGAGTAGGCGTGGGTGACTCCGTAGCTCCAGTCGTCCCACACGCCCGCAGTCTTGTAGAGGCTGTACCCCTGCTCCGCCGTATAGCCGGTCTGGTTGCCCATGATGGCGGCCATGCCGCTGAGGTCGGTGTAGTCGGGCGCGGGCGAGGGCGTGTTCCCCCACGGGTAAAGGACGAGCCCGGAGAACGAGTGGAACGAAAGGGCGACTTGGAAGTTGTGGGCAAGCTCGAGGTCGCGGATCGCGCGGGCCTCGCGGGTTGAGAAGGCGCCGGGCGGGGTCTCGCCAGGCCTCCATGAAGTGATGCCGCTGAGGCCGTCGGCGCGAAGGGGCCCCGCGTAGGTCTCGGAGCAGGGGTTGTGTGAGTCGCCCTGGAGTTCGCCCCAGTGCCAGTCGAAGTTGCGGTTGATGTCGGTGCCGGTGCAGGCGAGCCCGGTGACCCCCGGGTTTGGCTCGCGGTTCTTGCGCCAATTGTTGTCGGTCGTGAAGGTGTATTCGATGCCGTCGGGGTTCACCATCGGAAGGATGTAGATTTCCCGGTTGTCGATGAGCCAAGAGGCGAGCGACTCGTTGTCGAGCTCGCCGGGGGCTGCGACCTCGAGCGCGCCATCGGCGGTGCGCCGGTAGTGACCCGTGATCCAATTGAGGAAGTAGGCGGCGGCGTGGTAGGTCGTCCACTCGCGCGCGTGGGTGCCCGCCATGATGAGGACGTCGGGCTTCGTGGGGTCGTCGACGCCGGGGTTGGCGGAGACCTTGATGACCACAAGCGGTCGCGATTCGACCGTCGTGCCGATCGTGATGAGCTTGACGATGTCGCTGTGCTCTTTGGCGATCTTGTTGATGAGGTCGTAGACGTCGGCCGTTGAGTGGTACTTGGACCACCACTCATCGGTGTACGACGGGGTGCGCGAGTCGCCCACAGGCGCGCCGGCGGCCGAGATGGGGAGTGAGGCGAGAAACATTTGGATTGTGAAAAACGCGACGAGGAGTGCGCGGCTTCGGTTGGGCTTTTCCATTCGCACCGGAGCGGGAGGTTGCAGGGATATAGTTTGCGTTTTCGGGGGACTGGCTTCCGGTGAGGCCAGGGTCCCCGCCGCGCGGGCACTAGCACGAGTTCAGTACTCGAGCTTGTTGAGGCGCGCCACGCGGTCGCGGATCGGCGGGTGGCTCATGAAGAGACCCGACACCCGCGCGCCGGCGAAGGGGTTCACAATGAAGAGGTGCGCGGAGGCTTGCTTGGCCACGCGCATGGGGCGCCGCTTGGAGGCGTATTCAAGCTTGAGGAGGGCCTTCTGCAGGCCTTTGGAGTCGTGGATGAGCGCCGCCCCGGTGAGGTCGGCGCCGTACTCGCGCTTGCGCGAGACGAAGGCGCGGATCAGCATCGCAACAATCGAGCCGAGGATGGCGAAGGCGATGTAGCCGACGATGCCGCCGCCGCGCCCGTCCCTGGATGAGGTCGCCATGCCTCCAAATTGGATGGCGTAGGCGAAAAACGCCGCGACGGTTGCAACGGCGGTCATCACCAGCGTGTCGCGGTTCTTCACGTGCGACATCTCATGGGCGACCACGCCCTTGAGTTCGTCCTTCGTGAGCAGGTCGAGGATTCCGGTCGTGAAGCACACGACGGCGTGCTCGGGGTTGCGCCCAGTTGCAAAGGCGTTGGGCGAGCCTTCCTGCATCATCGCGACCCTGGGCTTGGGGAGCCCCGCCGCGGTTGCAATTTCGGCGACGAGCGCGTGGAGGTCGGGAGCTTCCTGCTCGCTGACGATGCGGGCCCGGTAGCTCATCAGGACGATCTTGTCGGAGAGGAAGTACATCGCGACATTCATGAGGAACGCGATGCCGGTCCAGAGCAGCATGTAGCTGAGGCTCCAAACGGGCATGAAGAACGCGAGGGCCCCCGCGATGAGGTAGATGAAGAGGAAAACGACCGCGAAGACCCCGAAGGTCTTGAGCGTGGAGCGGATGACTGACATGGCGGTTGCCCGTCCCTCTTCAGCCCGCGGCGGCATATTAACTTGGGGTTCCATACTTGCATTCGGTTAACCTGCCGTTGCGCAGCGAGCGCGCAGCCCCTTGCATTTTCGATCCCGCGGAGCCGTACCAAACGAGCGCCCGAACCCCGTTTTCTGGCGCTGCCTGGCCAAGCGCCGCGCGCGCGAGCCAGCATCCTCCCGGCAGTTCGAAACGGTTATATCACGTATGCTCATTCCCGCGCCACCTGGCGTAAGGTGGAACACGTGCGGACTAGACTGGGAATCATCGCCGTAGTGGGACTGCTTTTCGCATCGATCCTTGCGCCGGCGGCGATGGGCGCGCAGGAACTCGAGCTCCTTGCCGCCACCGATGCCCTCCAGACGGCGGGGCGCACCACGGTCGAATCGCTCTTCTGGCGCTCGGGCTTCGGCGCGAGCGTCCTTGGCGGCCCCGCTTTGGGGGGCAACAGCGCGGCGTTCAATTCGCGGGTGACCGCGATCGAGAACTACACGAACGGGACGACCCCGGTCGGCGTCCGGCCCATTTTCATCGAGTTTGCAAGCCTGCCGGGCGCGCAGTACGCGCCGGGAACCGTGAACGCAAGCGACTACGGCACGCAGCGCTGGAATTTCACGAACGCATCGCGCGTGACCGGTGCGGCGACCCTTGGCGCAGGCGCCGCGGCCGATGCGCAGTGGGCGTCGTACCTCCTTCGGACGAACCACTATTCGAATGGAAGCCAGAGCCCTGTGGCGCCGCTGCTAGGCGCAAACGGCGCCGACGGCGTGCTTGGCCTATGGCTCGTCGAGGCGCTCCAGGAGCGGGTGGCGGCAGTCGCGGCGCACGGCGCCTACAACGGCTCGGCGCTCGGCGCGTTCAACTTCACCGACCCGGCGCTCAACGACAACAACGGCTCGAACGGGTGGCAAGTCGTGCCCGACTCGCTCCTTGTCACGCTTTCGTCCGACCCCGAACCGCTCTTCGTCGGCTTTGCGCCGGACAACAACGCGAGTTCGCTCCGCGGCCAAGCGCTCCTGATCCTCGGCCTGGCGAGCGTCGTCGAACTCTCCGACCCCTCCGGTGCGCACTCGTGGCTCTTTGACGGCGACCCCTATGACGCCTCGCTCTACAACGCGTCGGCGTCGCTGCTCAACACGGTCGTGATGAACGCGCAGGCCGCGCACTGGGACGCGGCGGCCTCGGCCTACACGCAGGTCGGCGGGCGCGTCGAGACCGGAGACCTCGCGCTGCTTGTCAAGGCGCTCTCGGCGGCCGAGCAGGCCGCGAATGCGTCGATGAAGCCGGCGTTTGCCGCGGCGCGCGACCGCGCGCTCACCGCGCTCACCTCCCTCTCGGACACCTTCGGCGTCTTTGCCGCTTCCTACGATGTCGCGGGCGCCACCGTCACGCCGGACCTTGCAAATGTCTCACTCTGGAGCCAGGCGGCCGTGCTCGAAGCGGTCTCCTCCGTGTATGCCACGACGGGCCTCAAGGCCAACTACGATTGGATGTTCAAGGCCTCGGCGGGGCTCGAGTCGGCTCTCTTCTACAACGGCAGCTACCACGCGTCGGTGCCCGAGCCTGCGGTTTCGACGTTCACGGCCCTCGCGGTCGCCGAGACCGTGGCGGGCCTGCGCGACCTGGCTGCCACCCACGAAGAGCCACTTGCGATCTACCGGCTGCTCAACACCACCCAGGAGCTGTTCACGGCCCCGCCGCTCACCCTTGGCGGCGCGCGGGCGCCCCCGGTGGTGGGCGCCTCGTTTGGGTGGAACGCGACGGGCTCAAGCTACATCGGCGCGACCGATTTCGAAGCAGTCGGCGCCCTCTTCGCGTCCCTCGAGTTCCTCTCGACGGGCCCGGAATTCCTCGCGGGCATCGGAGGGGGCGTCTTCGTGACGCTGCGCGCGGCAGGGCTGCTGCACAACGCCACGGCGACCCAGGTGGGCGCCTCGATCGACGCGCTCGACCTGCAGATCGCGGCCCTTGAGGGACAGCTTGCCACGCTGCAGGCGTCGTTCGACGCGCTCAACACGAACGTCACCGCCACGACGGACCGGCTCAACCTCTCCATCGAGAATGAGTCCATCAGCGCGGCGCGAATCACCGACCTGCAGGGGAACGTGACGCTCCTGCGCACGCAGCTCAACCAGACGGTCACGAACCTCACCCAGACGCAGGAGCTGCTTGGCAACGCGTCGGGCAAGTACGGCGACCTCCAGCAGCGGTTCAACGACACGAACGTCAACCTCACCGCCGCGCTGTCGAACGCGAGCGCGCTTAGCGGCCAGATCAGCCTCATCCAGAACGACCTCGACGTCGCTCTGATGGCGACGAACACGACGAACGGCGCGCTTGCGACCCGCACCAAAGACCTCGGCTATGCGCAGCAGGTCGTGGCGGTCGCGGTGCTTGGCGGGATGGTCGTCGGCGCGGCCGCCCTCTGGTTCCTCCAGCGCTTTGTGCTCACGCCGCGCGTCCCAGGCGAGAAAGGCGCGAAATCCGACGAGGAGAAGAAGTCCGACAAGGGCCAGCGGAAGGACGACGATGATGACAACGACGACGATGACGACAAGAAGTAGCCCGCTTGCGGCCTCAAGGTTCGCCCTCTGATCGCGAACGTTCAAGAACCATCTCGCCCCCTTGCCAGCCGTGGGCGCACGGGACAAAGTGGCGGTGTCGCCGTACCGGTTGGACGGCCTCTTCCAGGAGATTCCCGCCGAGGTGGTGATCTACGACTCGACGCTGCGCGACGGCGAGCAGATGCCCGGGGTCGCCTTTACCCCCGCCGTGAAGATGGAGATCGCAGGCGCCCTCGATGAGATCCATGTGCCTCAGATCGAGGCGGGCTTCCCAGCGGTGTCGCCCTCGGAGGCGGCCGCGGTCAAGCAGGTCGCTGGCGCGGGCTTTGAGGCCGACATCCTCTGCCTATCGCGGCTCAAGCGCGACGATGTGGACGCCGCGGCCGACGCGGGGGTCGACATGGTGCTGCTCTTCGTGCCGGCCTCGCCGATCCAGCTTCGCGTGAAGCTCAAGAAGACGGTTGACGAAATCCTGCCGGAGGTGGCCCGCGTCACCGAGTACGCCGTCTCGCGGGGCCTTCGCGTCGGGTTTTCGACCGAAGACTCGACGCGCGCGGACCTGATGGACCTCGTGCGGATCTACCGCGCCGCGATCGAAGCGGGCGCCGAGCGCGTGGGCATCACCGACACGGTCGGCTGCGCCACGCCCAATGGGCTCGCGCAACTCGTCCAGAAGGTGCGCCGGTCGCTCAAGAATTTCCCGCTGTCGGTCCACCTGCACAACGACTTCGGCCTTGCCAACGCCAACGCGCTTGCAGGCGTGCTCGCCGGCGCGCGCTTCGTGACCACGACGGTGAACGGCATCGGCGAGCGGGCGGGGAACGTGCCGCTGCAGCCCTTCGCGCTCGCGTGCGAGCTGCTCTACGGCATCAAGACGGGGATCGACCTCGAAGGCCTGAAGGCCGTGTCCGAGCTTGTCGCCGACCGCAGCGGTGTGGCGGTCCACCCCAACGCACCGGTCGTGGGCTCGAACGTATTCAGCCACGAGAGCGGCATCCATGTGAAGGCGGTCATGGAGGACCCCGCGACCTACGAGCCGTACCCGCCGGAGCTCGTGGGGCAGCGGCGGACGCTTGCGCTTGGCAAGCACACGGGCGAGGCGCATGTGAAGGCGGTGCTGCAGGGGCAAAACGTCAGGTTGCCCGAAGCGCAGGTCGATGCGGTGACCCTGAGGCTCAAGGAGCTTGGCGAGCGCAAGGGGCAGGTCTCCTTCGAGGAGTTCTGGGAGATTGTCGGCGAGGTCACGGGGCAGAAGCACCGCGTGCGCGCCAGGTAGAAAGGCTCGTTGGGCAACCCCGCGGCACACTTGAGGACGCCCCGCCGGTAAGCCTTTATCTCCCCCCGCGCGGCTCCCTTTGCCCCCGCAGAAGGCGTGTTCCATGTTCGAAGACCTTGAGGTCGGCACGCTCGAGGACAACAAGGTGCCCACGATCTATTCGCTCGGGTTCACGGAGCGGGCCAAGCGCCTCCAGGCCGGGGTAAAGAAGACGCACCGCTGGCTGGAGCGCCTCTTCAAGATTGACGCGAAGACCTACCTGGCGGTGCTCGACGAGGCGGACTGGAAGGCGTCGTGCATCCCGCCGTACGGGCGCCCGCACACGGTCTGGGACGGGCCGAGGGGGTTCATCGTGGCCTCCTACGACTACCACGACGCGATGATCGACGCGATGCTGCGCGTCGTGGCCCAAGCGCCTCCGCGGCTCGAGAACGAATTCCGGAAGCTGCGCGGGGCCGACGAAAAGAACATCACGGGCTTCATGGACCTCATCGTCACCGCGCACGAGGTCTGCCACCTCTTCATCGACCAGCGCAAGGTCGCGATGGGCCCCGAATGGCTGCCCGAGATGTTCTCGCACTACCTCACCTACGCGTACCTGCGCCAGGCCGACCCCGCCGACGCCAAGGCGTGGAAGCTGTGCGAAGACATTTGGGCCTCGCAGAACGAGCTCACCTACACGAAGCTCGAGGACTACGAGATGCACCACCCCGACATGCCGCTCGAGAATTACATCTGGTTCCAGGGGAAATTCAACCAGCGCGGCGTCGACCTCTACAACCGGATGGGCGTACGGTTGGCGCACCGGATCGTTGAGGAGTTCGCGGTGACCGACCAGGAAGTCTACCGGCGCCTGAACGACATCTCGTCGGACTGGGGCAAGTGGATCGGCACCTTTGGGTGAGGGGAGCGGCCGTGGCGCAGCGGCCGCCCAAGCTTGCCGAGTGCCTCGAGGCCCTCAACTGGAGTGGGCTGCTGATGCTCCAAGACGAGCGGCTGCCTTCGGTGACGACGATCGTCGCCGGAGCGCCGGTGAAGGGTTCGTGGTGGGGGCACGCAAAGGGGCAAGAGATCTTCAGCGCGGCAGAAGCGCTGAAGGATAACAAGGACGCCGCGGTCGCCAAGCTGATTGACGGCAAGGTGACGTACATTCACCGCCGCCATTGGGCCGACCTCAAGGCCGTAGGCGAAGCCAAGGAGCCGTGGCAGCTGCGCGGGCTTTCGCCGCGCGCGGAGGCGCTCTTGCGCGCGGTGGAGCGGACGGGCGAGCTGCGCACGGACCTTGCGACCGCGCTCTCGGGCGTCCCCCCGGGCGAGATGGCCAAAGCCGCGCACGAGCTTGAGGCGCGGTTGCTCGTCTACGCCGACGAGCTGCACACCGAAACGGGCGCTCACGCGAAGGTGCTCTCGACGTGGCAGCGGTGGGGCGAAGGAGCCCAAGTGCGGACGGAGCGCAGAGGCGTAGAAGAGGCGCGGGCGCGCTTCGAGGAGGCGGTGGCGAAGTTGGACGCCGCGCACCTTGCGCACGCCCGCTTGCCCTGGGCCCGCGGCACCCTCAGGCGGCTCCGGCCACCGCTTCGATGAACCCCTCGATGTGCCCGAAGTGGGCCGCCATCGAAGACTCGCTGGGCACGTACCCGTCGAGCGCGCAGAGTTGGTGGAGGCGGTCGGCGAAGACGGCGTAGGCCTGGACAAGGTCGGGGCGACCGAGCGACTCGAGGTAATCGTAGTGGCGCACGCGGTCGGCCGCCGTCCCGTCGCGCGGAATGCCGCGCGCGGCCATGGCGGCGTCGGTTGCCGCACACGCCGCCTTCCAGGCTCGCTCCGCGGCCTTTCGCACTTTGATGGCGTCGTTGCTGCCGTAGCCGTCGGCCGCTTCGTCGCGGGCCATTGCAAGCAGGCTGCGGGCGAAGGCGAGCAGCGTCTCGTGGGAGCCTTCCATGGATTGCGGCGGGAAGGTCCGAGAAAGGCTTTGGGCTTTTTCCCACCCGACAGCGCTCAAATGCCGGCTTTGAGGTCGTCGACATACTGAGCCACCTCGTCGAGCCAGCGGTTCATGTCCTCTTCGTGAGGGAGGAGGCCGTTGTAAAAGCAGGCCCCGTGCATGCGGTCGGCGAAGAAGGCGAACTGCTTGTGCAGGTCGTGGCGGCCGATCGATTCGAGGAACGCGTGGCGGTCTCGGTGCCCATCCGGTCCGGGGGAGGGCGGCTGGCCCCGCGCCCGCATCGCCATGTCGGTCGCTTGAAGAGCCGCATTCCAAGCTTTCTCGGCCGCGTCGCGGATTTGGATTGAATTCGGCTTGCGAAAGCCTGCCGCGCCTCTTGACGCGCATATGCGAGCGAGTCATCGGCGATCTGGGCGAGGCCGACTGGCCTTGAGGAGGGGGCGCTCATCTTCTGCTGTGTTGCCGGCGCGACGGATAACCCCTTGCGTGAAGGCCTTCGCCAGATCGTCGTGCCCTCTCGGGTCAGACCCCTTCGCCGTCGATGACCACGCGCTTCCTTCGGCCGTCGTTCTGGATCTCCTTGTTGAAGGGGGCGAACTCGCGCGCGATGGCAAGCACGGTCTCGGCGTGGCTGGTCACCTTCTCGACAGAGAAGCTCGAGCGGCCCGTGGCCATGACGCAGTAGATCAACACCTGGTCGAGCAAGTGCTCGTCCAAATCCACGTCCGCGCGCAGCGCCCGCGCGAGGTTGGACGCGGCGTTTTCCCCGAGCGTCTCGGCGGGGTACCCGCGTTTGCCCACGTCCGACCCCCCCACCGCCCCTGCTCTCCTTGGCGCCCAGACGGTAGCGCTGATGCCTTGGCTGTCGGCCTCGACGAGGTCGGTGCGGATCTCGCGCAGCGGCTGGCCCTGGAGGCGGCGCACCATAGCGCGCCTCGTCCGGTCGGTGACGTCTTGCGGCAAGCGCGCCACCGCAATCTCGCCGTCGATGAAAGGCTTGGGCTGCGGGCCCGACGGCGCAAGCGGCTTGATCGAGCTTCCCGACTCGACCACGACGCGCACCTTTCCCCCGCCTTCGGGGAAAAAGCCGCGGCGCAGGACTTCGATCTCGACGTTTGCGCCCATGGTCCGGAGCACGGGCAGCAGGACGCGGCCCAGGTACGTGATCGTGGGGGCTTTGGGCACATCCGTCCCCCCCGTCACGGTAACTTCCACGCGTTCTCCGCACGAGATCGCGGCCGGCAGGAAGGCCTGGAGCACGAGCGCAATCGAACCTGCCGTCCCCACATCGACCGTGTAGGTCCCGCCGCGCAGGCTCTCGGGCCGGAAGCGCAGTTCGGTGGAGCCAACTGTCGCGCCCTCGAGCTCGGCGCCGCAGAGTTCCGCGACGGCCTTCACGGCCGCCAGGTGCTGCGCCTTCATCCCGATCGTCTCGCGCCCCGCGCGGATGTTCGTGACCTTGAGGGACGATTCCATGATTGCGGCAAGGGCAACTGCGGTGCGGAGCACCTGGCCTCCGCCCTCGCCGACGGACCCGTCAATCGAGACCAGCTTGGCAGCCCCGCGCGACGGATCGATGGGGGGCCTTAACCTTTTGGCGGCCCCCCGGGCGCACGGCCCCGACGGGCCCGGCGGCGGAACAGGCACCAAACCCTTAAGTGGCCCGACTCTTTACGAATTTCGTAAAGCGCAAGGAGGCCTTCCGATGATTTCCGAAACATTCCCCACCTCCCCCAAGATCCGTGTCACGCCGCCGGGCCCCAAAGCCCGCGCGATCGTCGAGAAGGACGACCGGTACATGGCGACGACGACCAAGTCGCTGCCTCTCGCGATCAAGCGCGGCCACGGGGCCGTCCTCGAGGACGTCGACGGCAACTTCTTCCTCGACTTCACCTCGGGCGTGGGCGTCCTCAACACTGGCCACACGCACCCGCGCGTGGTCGCCGCGATCAAGGCGCAGGCGGAGGCCTTCACGCACTTTGCCGGGACGGACTACTTCTACTCGCAGCAGGCCGACTTGGCCGAGCGCCTCACGAAGATTGTCCCCGTCGGCGAGGATTCGCTCGTCTTCTTCACGAACTCGGGCACGGAGTCGAACGAGGCGGCAATCAAACTCGTCAAGCACGCGACGAAGCGGCAGGGGCTCATCGCCTTCATCGGCGCCTTCCACGGGCGCACGATGGGCGCGCTCTCGCTCACCGCGTCCAAGAAGGTGCAGCGTGAAGGGTACCTGCCCATGATTGGCGGCGTCGAGCATGTGCCGTTTGCCAACTGCTACCACTGCCCCTACAAACTCGAGTACCCCTCGTGCGACTTCTGGTGCCTGCACATCCTCGAAGAGGAGTATTTCCCCGCGTTGCTCCCGCCGGAGGACTTCGCCGCGGTATTCGCCGAGCCCGTCCAGGGCGAGGGCGGGTATGTCGTGCCGCCGCGGCCGTACTTCAAGGAACTGAAGAAGATCATCGACCCCTATGGGATCAAACTCGTGATGGACGAAGTGCAGTCGGGCTTTGGCCGCACCGGCAAGATGTTCGGCAGCGAGCACTTTGGCATTGAACCGGACGTCGTGTCGCTTGCAAAGGCGCTCGGCTCGGGAGTGCCCATCGGGGCGGCGGTCTACAAGGCGCACTTGGACTGGGGCGTTTCGGGCTCGCACTCGAACACGTTCGGCGGGAACCCGATTGCGTGCGCCGCCGGACTTGCGACGCTCGAAACCATCGAAAAGGAGAAGCTCGTCGAAAACTCCGCGAAGCAGGGGCGGCTTTTGCGCAAGCGCCTCGAAGAAATCCAGGAAACGCACCCGCGGATCGGCGATGTCCGCGGGCTTGGCCTCATGCAGGCCGCCGAACTGGTGCGGGACCCGGAGAAACGCACGCGCGACCCCAAGTTGCGCGACGCCATCGTCGAGGAAGCGTTCCGGCGCGGGCTCGTGCTCCTCGGGTGCGGGCGCAACAGCGTCCGGTTCATCCCGCCGCTCGTGGTCAGCGCGAAGCAGATCGACGAGGGAATTGAGATCCTCGAAGATTCGTTGAAGGCTGCGGAGCGGCGCCTTGGAAGTTGATGCCCCTACAGGGCGACCCCACTAATAACTCAAGACTTCCAGGGCGCCAATCCGGGCGAATTGCCTTTCGTTGCGCGTCAGGATTGCGCTGCATCCAGCTCGCCTCGCCGCAATCGCGGCGAGCAGGTCGAGCGCCGGCGCAGGCCGGCCACGCTCAAGGAGGGTGACCATCCACTTGGCGGAGTCGAGGGCGGCATCGAAGTCGAGACCGACCACCTCTACGCCATCGAGCAACCTTCGCATTCGCACGAGAACCCGGTTTCGTGATTCCGCCGAGGGGATCCGCAGCGCTCCCACCGACGCCTCGAAAACATTGATGGTCGTCGTCACCAACGTGGCACCGCCCCGTTCCAACTCGGCCAGGCGCCGCCCCACGGAGGGCTCATTGCGCACCGCATCGGAAAGAGCAGTTGTATCCAGGCAAATCCGGCTCATGAAAACCGCCCCCGCATCGACCGCTCGATGTCACGTCGAGCCCGCCGCACCTGCTTGTCGAATTCCCGCGAGGTTTCCCTGTCGAGCGGCTCGAATGAAGCCATGATTTCGGCCACCTTCGGGCGATCCTTCACGACCCTCAAGACCGCGTCCGAAAAGCTCTCGCCAGAGCGGCGGGCATCATCGAGGGCGTCGTAGGCCTCCATCCGGAGCGACACGTTTCGCGAAGCCACGACTCCACATAGTGATATGTGGAGACTATATAGATTACCCCTTGGGTCGCCCGGCGGCCCTTCCTCACGCAGCGCGCGTGTGTATTCGGGCACGCCTTCTGCGCCGTCGGCGGAGGTTCAGAACGTGAGTTCCTCGACGCCCACGAACCTCGCCGCGTACCCGGTCGCCACCGATTCGGGGTGCTCGTCGAGGAATCGCTGCACAGCCCTGCGCGTTTCCTTGCGAAGCGCCGCGATGTCCTTGGCCTGCGTGTGGACGCCCGGCAGTTCGGGGATCGAACCGATGAGCGTCCCGTCGCCCTTGCGCTCGATGACGAGGTGGACGGTCTTGCGCGATTTCATGCCCGGAGCACGCGGTCGGCGCGATAAGTAAAGGTGCCCGGCGAGCACCCCCAAGCGAGCCCCTTCCGGGGGCCTGTGCCTTACTTCATGGATTTCAGCCCCCTGAATGAGAAAGAAATATCTACGGCTTATGCGTCGGAAACTTGTGAAGAATACGCGCTTCACCTGCGCCATTCTTTCAGTAATCATGGCGCTCGCCGCCGTCTCTCCGGCAATCTCGGCCTCTGCGGCGCCCGACCTCGTGCTCTTTGTCGAGGTCAGCCCCCAGCGCCTGCTCGCCGGAGAAACCGTCGAGGTCAAAGCGCTCGTATGCTCCGGCGGCTCGCTCGCGGACGCAACGTCCGTGACGGGTGAGATTCCATCCACGGGGACCAGCCTCACGTTCGCCCGGGCCGTAACGGGCACCTATGTGGCGCGCTATGTTGTCACGAAGAGGGAGGTGGACGATGGCAGGGTGGAAGCCACGGCCACCGTCACCTTCAACGGCGTTACGCGCACCGCCCAGGGTTGGACAAGGACCGGCCTAAACTTCGGTACATCGGGGGGCTCAGACTGGGCGTTCCAAACGCGCATCGTGAATTCACAGCAGGCGCAGGACGTGCCCGGGCCTGGCGACCGTGTGACGGTCGAGCTTCGATCCTTCCAAAACCAGGTGCTCACGCCCTCGGACACGGCGCAAATGGAACTCTACCAAAGCGCCGTGCGCGGGCCGGTACTGCCGGGCGACCCTCTAAACCGCACGGTGGTGCGCGACGGCGTCTACCAATTCTCGTTTGGTATTCCGCCGGCGATCCAGAACAGCTCGGCTTTCGAGGCCTGGGGCCACGCTGGTTACTTCAGCAGCAACGGCTTGAACGGGTTCCCGGTGGTCGTGCACCCCGTCCCGGTCACGTCGGCGTTCTTCCTGACAGGGCCAACTACGGGCCGTCTTCGCCTCATGGCCGGCAATGGGTCAACTGGGCCCATCGCGAATGCGTCGGTTCGTGTCACCTCGTACGTCAACCCAGGTTACGAGTACTTTGTCCCGGAGGAGCGGGCGGCCGAGTACACAACCAACGCCTCCGGCGTCCTTGACGTGGGGATTCCCCTCGACTTGTATGGCGGCGCCCTCGGGGGAACCGGGGTGTTTGTCAATACGACATGGCAGAACAAGACCACGTCCTCGCTGTTCGTACTCCAGGGCTCGTGGTATCCCACCCCCGAAAACGGCGGCATCGATAGCCAGATCCTGAACACGCCCTATTTCCACGGGCCCGGGCAGACGGCTGAATTCGCCATTCGCCTCCTCGACAACGGCGCGTGGGGAGCCCCGGCCGATGTCCGCTACTACCTCGCGCGCTCCACGGGTGGCCTCGTTGGGTCGGGCAATGTTACGACGGACGCGGGGGGCAACTTGTCGATCTTGGTAACGGTGCCGCAGGACTGGGAAGAATCCGAGTGGGCGCACCTTGTTATCGACCTGGCCGACGGACGGAGCACGGGTTGGAATTACATTCGTTTCCAGGGCGGCCTGCCCAGGTTCGGGCCAGCCCTATCCATGCGGGTGAGCCCTGCCGACGCAGGAGGCACGGTGGTGGTGCGCGCGTCGGTGGGCGGCGGCCGCAACAGTTCCGGCCTTCAGGGGTCGGTGGGCCTCGTTCTTGGCCCAGCCTCAAGCCAGGCGCCCGCCCGGTTCGGCAGCCCGACGGTCTTCGGGGCACCACTAAGAGTGGAAGGGGCAAACCTAACGGCGCGGTTTTCGTTGCCGTCGTGGTTTGTCCCGGGGCGTTACCTTGTCACGCTGAGCGCTTCCAACCAGGGTGCGGTCGACGACCCGCGCGCGGCGTACGACATCGCAAACGCTACATGGATTGACGTGCTCCCCGAGGGATCCGTTCAAGACGAGGCCGACGCGAATGGAACCGGCCCGGGCGGTTCATCGGGCTCGAGCCAGCCAAGCGGGGTGCCCGCCATCGAAATCATTGCTCCGCTCATCGCGGGCACGGCCATTGCCGTGACCGTCGGGGTAAGCATCGTCCTACGGCGGCGACGCCGCTAGAATAGCCTCAATTACGGGCGGGACGCCCTCGCGCGACCGAGGGTGGCGCGGTTTCCAGCCTAGCCCCTTCAGCTTCGCGTTGCTGACCGCCTGATTGGCAGCCAGGTGCCTTGCGGTGGGTTCGCCCAGGTGTTTGACCGCCGCTTCCATCGGCTCGGACAGCGGGCGCGCGACACGCAGTTCGTCTGCGATGAGATCCACAAAGGCGCGCAGCGCGATCGGCTCGTTGTCGGCTGCGAGGTAGACCTCGCCTCCCTTGCCCTTCTCAAGGGCGACGCGGAACGCCTCGCCGCAGTCGTCGATGTGCAGCGGCGACCAGTGGTTCGCGCCCTCGCCCGGCACACGGTAGGAGCCTGCCCGGATCTCGTCGGCCATCTCTTTGAACCAGCCGCCGTTGCCGTACACCATCCCCGGCCGTACGATCACGACATCGAGCACGCCGGGTCTGTGCGCGTCGAGCGCCGCGCGCTCCGCCTGCCAGTTGAACATGGAAGTGCCCGTCGGTTTCGCGGGGGTCGCCTCGGTGATGGTCTCCTTCCGGTCCCCGTGCAGCCACGTCCCCGACCCGACCACGATCCTCTTGGCGCCGACCTTGCGTGCTGCGGCCACGAGGTTGTAGGCGCCGTCGACGCGCACCTTGGCCGCCACGCTCTGGCCGACTTCGCGCGAGGCTGTTGTGGCGCTCGCCGCGAGGTGGATGAGCGCCTCGCAGCCGGCGGCCGCCTCGATGAGGGCTGGCAGCGAGAGGATGTCGCTGACCGCGGGCTCACCACCGGCCTCGCGCACGAGGTGCCCCTTTTCGTCACTGCGCGCAAGCCCAACGACTTCGTGGCCGGCGGCGGCAAGCCTGCGCACGACGGCCGACCCGAGGAAGCCGCTTGCGCCAGCGACGAGGACCTTCACGGCCTCCGGATGTCGCTGTCGCGGAAATTCCTTGCTGCCCGCGCGCGTTGCAAGAAAGCGGTTCGGGGCGGCGCAACCCTTAATGCCGACCTCCGCCTTGGGCACTTCGGTGTGCGGGTGAAACCGACTTCTCTTTTTGTTGTAGCTGCACTGCTTGGAACGACGCTCCTGTTGCCCTTCGGGGCCTTGGCCGACAACGGCCTCACGGTCCTCGTGTTCGTGACGCCGGCCGACGCGGGGGTCGGCGATGTGATCGACATCAATGTCGAGGTCCACCTGTGGGATGCGCTCGTCGATGCAGACGGATTGGCCGGCAGCGCGAGCGGCACGCTCCTCAATTTCACGAACGTTACGACCGGCAAGTACCACGCGAACTTCACGATTGCCTCCAGCAGCTTCGCGGTGACCGTCCAAGCCTCGCTCGGCGCGCTCGCCGACGCGGGCCGAGGATTCTTCACCGTGGCCTCCGTTGCGGCCCCACCCACCACGTGGACCGTCCGCGCCCGCTTCGTGAGCGCCAGCGCGAATTCGGCAGCCCCCTCCCCGGGCGACACGGTCGCGGTGGAGGCACGCTCCTACCTCGGCGCAGCGCTCACCGACGGTGGGCCGATCAATGCCACCGTTTCGCACGCCGTGGGCCTATCCGTCCAAAATGACCCGCTCAACGGCACGAAGGCCTCGGCCGGCGTCTACAGGTTCAGCTACACCGTGCCAGCGGCCATCACCACGAGCAGCGTGTTTAACATCGAAGCCACCCTCGGCACCGGGTTCCTGGCTCCCGCAGACTTCCTGAGCTTCAGCGTCGACCCCTTCCGGGTGATCGTCTTGATCGCCGCCCAGACGGCGACGAGCGCAAGCCTGCGCATCTATGTCGGCGACTCGTCGGCCGTCGCGGGTGCATCGGTAAGCCTCCAGGGCGAGGGCCTCATCTTTACCCCGCCGTACGTCGTGACCGCCGGCCCCTTCAACGCGACCACGAACGCGGCTGGTTTCGCCTCGATTGACGCGACGTGGAGCGCCTCGAGCTTCCTCAGCTTCACCTTGACCGTGACCTCGGGCGGCAAGACGAGCACATCGTCCATCGCCTTCGGGGCCTTGGCCCCGGGCGGTTGGACGCCACCCTCGAACTACGCCTTCGGCTGCTCGCTCGCCCTGCAGACGAACCCCGCGACAATTCAGCCAGGCCAATCGTCAACCCTCAAATTCCGCATGACGGAGCAAGGCGCGGCTGTCGCGTCCCGCGAAGTCACGAGGTGGGTGTGGCGCGATAACTACGATGAAGGCGCGGCGCAGGGGGGCAACACGACGACCGACGCGTCGGGCAATTTCACGGTGACCTACGCTTTCCCGGCCAACTTCACTTCCGACGATACGCTCGTCGTCTTGGCGGTCTGCCCTTCCGGCAACACGTCAAACGTGGACGCGCACATGGTACCGACCTACGGTGTCGGCGGCCGCGTGGACCTTACGCTCGGAGCCGCCACGACGGGAGGCTCGCTGCCGGTGACTGCGACGGTTGCGGGCGCCTCGGTGCCCGACGGCACCTACGCTTACGCCTCGATCGTGCCAGGCTCGAGCACGGGGGCCGCCTTGGCGTCGGGCAACACGCACCTGCCCTCCACGGAGCTCACGCGGTCGGGGGCCACCTTCACGGGCAATGTGTCGGTGCCCTCGTGGCTGCCCGCCGGCGACTTCGTCGTCCTCGTCACGGTCTCGAACCGAGGCGGGGCCGACAGCCTCGACCACGAAGCGACTTTCTACAACGCATCGGTCGCACACGTGGGCCAGGGCGCGCAAACCCAGAACCCGCCGCCGGTAACGCCGCCCGCGAAGGGATTCCTGCCGGGCTTCGACGGCTTGGCGGCCCTCGCAGCAATCGGCGCGGTGGGAACGCTCGTGGTTGCCGGCCGCCGCCGGCGCTGCGACTAAAGCGTCGGTTTCCCTTTCCCGGGGGCCAGATGGCCCCCGCTCATTCATTCACTTGGCGAGCGGAGCCTCTTCCTTTGGCTTTCGGCCGACCTCGACGCGGCGGAAACGCGCGGGGCCCCACCACGCGCGCTCGCCGAGCAGCGACATGATCGCCGGCACAAGGTAGGTGCGCACGACCATCGCGTCGAGGAGCACCGCAAAGGCGATCGCGAACCCGAACCCCTGAAGGAGGGTGTTGTCGGAGAGCATGAGGGAGCCGAGCGCGGAGGCAAGAATCAGCGCGAGCGCGCTGATGATCCCGCCGGTAGCTTCCACAGCGTCGACCGCCGCCTCCTTGGGGCCCTTCCCCTTTTCCGACTCTTCCCGGATCCTTGTGAGGATGAAAATGTTGTAGTCCATGCCAATGCCCATGAGCAGGATGAAGAGGATCAGCGGCACGAGGAACAACACCTCGTGGCCGAGGACGTTGCGGAAAAAGAGGAGCGTGGCTGCAAACGCCCAGGTGATCGAGAGCGTGACCGAAAGCACGGCCGAGAGCGGGAGCAGGTAGGAGCCGAGGACCATGAGCAGGATCACGTAGACGGCAACGACGACCAAGATCCGCATCTCGAAGAACTGGCCGTCCATCGTGTCGGCAAAGTCGAGGGTGGCCGCCGACTGGCCGCCGACATAGATTTGCGCGGGCGAAAGGGCTGGCGTGGCCGCCTTCATGTCCTTTGCAAGCGCCCGTAGCTCGCGGACGGTCTGCATGGAAGTGCGGGTGAACGGCTCGTCGGCGAACACGACCACCATGAGGACGGTCCGGTTGTCCTTGCCCACGTACGGCGCGATGTCCGCGTGCTCCGAGGGGGTGAGCGAGGCGGGGTTACCGGGGTCATGGTCGACGCCCTTGGGCCGCGAAGGGCCTTCGACGGTGCGCACGTTGGAGAGGTTCAAGAGCCGGCCTGCAAACGCATCGAGGGCCGCGTAAGACGCGGGGTCAAAGCTCGTATTGTTCGCGACGGGCGCGGGGAAGACAATGAGCACCTGCGTGGGCCCAAGCTGGCCGCCCCCGAACGCGTCCTTCATCGCGTTGATCCCGTGGCTGCTCTCCACGTCGGGCAGGCCCGCGATGAAGTCGTAGGAGGTCGTGCTGGTCAGGCTGATGTAGGTGGTGGGCACGGAGATGAGCACCGCGATCAACACGACGAGCTTCGCGTGCTTGACGGAGAACTTGGCCGCTTTGCGGAAGTAGGTCTCGTGGCCCTCGCGCTTCTTCTTGGCCGCCGCCTCGATCCGCTTGTCGAGGCGCTCGCCCGAGGTCGGCCAGAAGATGCGGTTGCCAAAGAGGCGCAGCAGCGCGGGGATGAGCGTGATGCTGACGGCAAGCGCCACCGTCACGCCGAGCCCCACGGCGTAGCCCATGGCCTGCAGGAACTCGAACGAGCCGAGCGCGAGTATGGCAAAGGCGATGATGACCGTCGCGCCGCTCGTGGTGATGCTCTCGCCCGCCCACGTGATGGCGGTCTCGACGGCGGTGTCCCGGTCGGCGCCCGCCGCGCGCTCTTCGCGGTAGCGCGCCATGATGAACACGGCGTAGTCGATGCCGACTCCCAAGATGATCGTGAAGAGGAAAGTGAGGGTGGTGTCCGGGATGTGGACGAGGTACTTGCCGATGAGGTAGACGAGGGCCTGGGTGATGAACAGCGCGATCATGATGGAGCCGAGCGGCACGGCGACCACGAAGGCCGCGGCAAAGAACAGGCTCACGAGCAGCACGACCGCGACGATTGTGGCCGGCTCGATCCGCTGGATGCTGCGCGTGTTCGACTCGGAGGCGTCGAGGGTGGTGGCCGCATTGCCCGTCACGAGCACCGTCGGGGGCGCTCCCGCCGCCGCCTTGAGGTCGGTGATGTTCTCGCGGATCTTGCGGACATTGAGCAGGATTGGGTCCGAGTTGACGTCGCCGAAGCCGGAGGGGGACTTGTCGTAGCCGGCGATCGCAATCATCGTGGCGTTGTCGCTCGCGACGAACGCCTCGACCGCCTGGGCCGGGAGCCTCACCGGGTAGGTCGCCAGCGAGCCGTTCTCGACGGTGGAGCGCGCGAGCGCTTCGGCGGCCGACCGGTTGGGCGCGGGGCCGAGCGACTGGACTTGGCGAAGGAACTCCGAAGGCAGGGGCGCCAAGCCGAACGCCGTGACTTGCGCGTTAACAAACGCGTGGATCGCGGGCTCCTGCGACCAGCTTGTCAGGTTGAACGCCGCCGCTGTCTGGAGGAGCAAGGAGCTTCGCTGGGGGTCGGGGATGGACGCGGCAAAGGCGGCAGCGGCCGCGCCCACCGCGGCCTGCGCGCGCGAGGGCGGGTCGGCAGCGAGCGTCGAGTTGCCCGCCGAGGCCGTCCAGGTCGAATAGAACGCGCCGTAGTAGCCGAAGACCATGGCGGCCGAACCGTTGTCGAGACCGTTTGACGAAACGAACGAGGTCAGGGTCGGGGTGGTCGAGTTGTTCGCGGCTTGGTCGCGGTCGGGGACGGTGAGGTTCGGGTCGGTCGCGAGCCAGTTGCCGAGGAAAATCGACGGCACGCCCCATACGACGAACGCGCTGAAGTTGGCCGAGTACAGGAGCGGCGCGACTTGAATTGCGGTCTGCGTGATGGCCTTGCGTTCGACCGAATAGATCGAGGTGAAATTGGTGAGGTGCGGTTGGGCGCCCTGTGCCATCACCCGCTCTTCGAGACTAAGGACGAAGCGCTGGGTGGCGTTGTCCGTGACATTTGGCGCCTCGATGACGATGATGGCGCTGGAGTTGTCAAAGGCGCGGGGGAATTGCGCATCGAGGATGTCGCCGGCCCGCACCGACTCGGCGCCGGGCAGGTCGAAACCGCCCGACCCTGAGGAGACCACGTCTGAGACATTGATGGCAAGCGGCAGCGAGAGGACGAGGAGCGTAGCCCAAACGCCGACGATGACCTTGTTGCGCTTCACGGTCAAGCGCCCGAGGCGGCGGAAGGCTGCTACGCCGGGCGCCTTGGCTACAGCCTCTTTGACTTTCTCAGCGTCACCCACGCTGGAATCTCCCCCGCGCCGGGGAGCGAGCGTGAGGCACTTAAGGGTAACCTGCGATGGTCGCGCAGGCCTTTGCAATTGCAAAACCTTGGCGCGCGCGCCTCACCGGCCGCGATTTCGGGAAGCGCCATCAGGGTGCCTGCAGCTTAGCCACAAAATGTCGCCCGAGAAGCAGCAGGTGGACGGCGACGAGCCCGGGCGCGCCTCGCCCTACACCTCGAAGACTTCCTCATCGGCGCCCTTGCCAACTTTGCCCGCGGGCGCCTTCTTCGATAGTGCTTCAACGGCCTCGATGAGGTCATCGAGCCGGGGGTCGGGAAACGCCTTGCGCGCCGCCTCGACGGTCGTGCGGTCCCCGAAGTAGAGCCCCTTCCGCTTCGATGGATTGCCCGCGCCGTCGGGGGGGTTGAACTCGAGCATCACGCGCAGCTTGTCGCCCGGAAGGCGCACGAGGAAGATGCCGGGGATCGAGGTCTTCTTCTTCTCCCATTCGGCGGCGTGCGAGAGCATCTTTTCAATCGAGTTCGTGAGCTCGGCGGACTTTTCGGACATGAGGCCCCCGGTTGGCCAGGGGAAAGATAAACGTGGAGGGGAGGTCGCCGAAAGCGACTCTCCCCTGATTATGCGACACGCAGGCGGGATAGCTTCCAAATAGCACGGCCCCGCCATCGAACCGGCGCGGGCGCCGCCGCGCCTCAGGGTTGCAAGCGGCGTCTGACACCCCCCGGGGACTCCGATGGCATTCAACAACGCAGACACCGCATTCATGCTGATCGCAGCGAGCCTCGTCATGCTCATGACGCCCGGCCTCGCGTTTTTCTACGGCGGGCTCGTCGGGCGCAAGAACGTCCTCACGATCATGATGCAGAGCTTCGTGTCGATGGCGGTTGTCGACATTGTCTGGTTCGCGGTCGGCTACTCGCTGTGCTTCAGCGGCGGCCAGGGCGGCATCTTCGGCGACCTCAACAACGCCTTCCTTATGAACATCGCATCGACGACCCCGCTTGCGGCCAACTCCAACCTGCCGGTCTACGCGTTCCTCGTCTACCAGATGATGTTCGCCATCATCACGCCGGCGCTTATCACGGGCGCCTTCACCAACCGCGTGACCTTCAAGGCGTACCTGATCTTCCTCGTCGCCTGGCTGATGCTGGTCTACATCCCCTTCGTCCACATGGTCTGGGGCGGCGGCATGCTCGCCGCATGGGGCGTGCTCGACTTCGCCGGCGGCATCGTCGTCCACGCGATCGCGGGGATGGCGGCGCTCGCTTCTGTGTTCTACCTGGGCGCGCGCACCGTGAAAGAGAAAGGGCCGCACAACATCCCGCTGGTGGCGCTCGGCACCGGCCTGCTCTGGTTCGGGTGGTACGGGTTCAACGCCGGCAGCGCGGGCGCCATCAACGACGTTGCCGTCACCGCCTTCCTCAACACGGACCTGGCTGCCTCGGTCGCGGGAGGCGTGTGGCTCATGTGGGCGTGGATCTTCGAGAAGAAGCCGAAGTTCCTCGGCCTGCTTACCGGCATGGTCGCCGGGCTTGCCACGATCACGCCGGCGGCGGGGTATGTGACGCCTGGCGCCGCGATGGTGATCGGGCTCTTGGCGGGCACCGTCTGCTACGTCGCGATCCTCTACAAGAACAAGCGCGGGTGGGACGATGCGCTCGACGTCTGGGGCGTGCACGGCGTGGGCGGCGTGCTTGGCGTGGTGTCCCTCGGGCTCTTTGCAACGCTGAGCATCAATGCGGCCGGCAACAATGGGCTGGTTTACGGTAACGCCGACTTCTTCATGAGGGAGGTCGCGGCGGCGGCGTTTGCGTGCGCCTACGCCTTCGGCTTCACATATGGCATGCTCTGGCTGATCGACAAGGTGACGCCGGTGCGCGTGACCAAAGAGGAAGAGGAGATGGGCTTGGACGAATCGCTCTTTGGCGAGGTCGCCTACGAATAGGCCGGTTCCCGGGGCGACTCCCTTCGGCGCGCTGTAGGGCGGGAACGCGGGCTTCTAGGAGTTCCCCCGGGCTTTGGGGCCGTGCGCCCGCTGGCTCGGAGCCAACCGGGGCCCTGCGGGCAAGCTTGAAGATGGGTGCGTGACGTTGCGGCCAAGGTGGTCCCCGTGAGCCTTGCCAAGAAGCTCAACCTCGAGCAGGGGATGAAGGTCCGCGTCTTGGGCAAGCCCACCGGCGTCAGCCTCGATGACGTTGAAAGCGCCCCGTCCGGCAAGGCCGACGCCATCCTCGTTTTCGTGAAGACGCTTGCCGAAGTGGATGAACAGTGCGGCCCCGTCGTGGACGTCGCCAAAGCTGACGGCCTGGCGTGGATCGCGTACCCCAAGGCCGGGCAGCTTAGCACCGACCTCAACCGCGACATCCTTTGGAGGCACCTGCTGAAACGGCGCGGCATCCAGGGCGTGCGACAGATTGCGATCGACGAGGTGTGGAGCGCGTTGCGGTTCAGGCCGGAGCGGTGAGGACCGGCGGCGCACGCCTTCCGGGCGCGCGCCGCCGCTTGCTCCACGGAGCCTTAGGCCAGGTGGGAAACCATGCTTGCAGCGTCTGGCGTCCCCCAACCCGTCGCCATGTCCCAGCCGGTCGCCGCCGAGAAGCCCACGGTCGACCCCACGTTGATGTTGTTGCCCGTCGTGATGTCGTGGAAGTCGCTCGAATAGCTGGCCCCCATTCCGAGCGCGTAGATGGCCGCGTGGGGCTGGCCGAGCGGCCCGTGGCCGTGCTGGCCGCGGGCTTGGTTCACGATCGCAAAGAGTGCGGCCCACTCGGGGCAGCTCGCGCTCGTGCCGCCCACCACAAACCAGCGGGGCACCCCGTCGAGGGTCTGAAAGACGAGCACGCCGCCGTTGACGGCCGCGTTCATCGAGACATCAGGCGTCGCACGCATGGTGGTGCCGGTGGCGAGGCCGGCCTGGTACGATGGCTGGGTGAACATCAGGCTCGGCGCCCCGCCGGTCGAGATCCCATCCCACGCCTCGTTCCAGGTCGTCTCGCTGCCGTACCCTGTCGGCGTGCAGCCGGGGTAGCCGGGGCGGAAGCCTGTCGGGCAAGTGCCCGTGTAAGTCGCAAGGCCGTACGGGAAGTCCCCGCCCTGCGTACCGCCGATCGAGAGCACGTAGGGGTCCGACGACGGGAAGAGGGCGTTTGCCGAAGCGTAGGCGCCGTTCGTGGCCCCGTCGTCGCCGGCCGAGGCGAGCACGGTCATCTTCGAGGCCGCCGCCTTGGCGTAGTTGGCGTGGGCCTGGGTTGTCTGGGCGTTGTTGCCGATGAGGGCGGCCTCGGGGATGCCGAAGCTCTGCGACACGATCGCCTCGGGGTAGTGGTCAACAGCGTAGCCCACGGCCAGGTTGAGCGAGTTCCCCGCCGGGGAAGGCGCGACCACCAGCACGATGTCGGCGCCCGGCGCAAGCGCGTGGGCCCACTCAACATCGAGCGAGGTCTCGGTCGCCCAGCCGCCGGGGTCGAAGTGGTTCGTGTTCGTCTTGGGGCAGCCCTCGGCGCACACCACCTTGAAGGAGGGCGGGTCGGGCAGCCCGAAGGTCGCGTCGAAAAACTTGAGGTCGGTCTCGATCGTGGGGCTGCCGTAGGCATCTACCAGGACGATCGTGCGGCCGGAGCCGTCGAGGCCGGAGGCGTAGAGCGAGTTGAAGTCGTAGGCCGTGCGCACGAAGTCGGGCGAGTAGCACACGAGCGTCGGGGAGCTGGGGACGGCGCTGCTGTTGGTGATGCAGTTGGGCACGGCGTTCGGCAAGAAAGTGGCCGGGCTCACGTCCATCGTGTGTAGCGGCAGGACGTACGTGAAGTCGTTCGAAGCTCCCCCTGCGCTCCCGTTGCCACCTTTGGCGGCGGAAGCGGCACCCGCCGCCTGGACGGCGAGCAGTGCCACGACGGTCCCGAACACTAGCGTGCGCTTGACGATCGAGTTGCCATTCATGCGAAACCCTGGGGAGGGCGGTGCGGCCGAGCGCTTATGAATGGTGGGGCGCCGGGCGAATGGAGAGTTTATCGGGGCTAGTGCCCATTTTCGACTGTTTACTGGAAGGGCTCGAACCCTCGGCGAGAAACGGACTAGCGGCGGTACTTTTTGACGCGCCCTATTTTTCCGTTCTTGGCATAGACTTTCCAAACGCCCGTTTTCTCCCCATTGACGTAGTTCCCGACGTCATACAGCTTGCCGGTGCCGCCGTAGTAGCGCTTCCAAACCCCGACCCGCAGGCCGTGTTTGAAGTGGCCGACCTGGCGCAGCGTGCCGTTGGCCGCGAACCACTTCCACAGGCCTGTCCATGACCCGCGCTCGAAACTACCGACCGCCCAGAGCTTGCCGTCGCGGTGGTAGAACTTCCAAGGCCCCGACTTCTTCCCGTCCACGTACCGACCGACGCTCCTGAGTTGGCCGCTGGCATAGAACTCCTTTGCAAGCGCGCGGGATCCTGCCTTGGATGCCGCCGCCTTGGGCTTCCTCTTCCTCGCTGGCGGCATTCTTTCCCTCTTGGCGTGAAGGCCCCGGACGTCCCTGGGCGAGGAGCCTATCTGCCGAAGCCAAAATAAACGTGCAGCCAAGAGCCCTTCGGGTGGCCGGTGGGCCCCAACCGTGGGCACCGCCATTTTCATTGGCGTTGCTCCGATCACCCTACCGAATGACGGTGCCAAACCGGCGCGAAGTCCAAGGGGTCGCCGTCCCGACCTTCCTCTATGGGACCGCGTGGAAAGAAGAAGCGACGGGGCCCCTCGTGGCCAAGGCCCTCGAGGCTGGCTTTCGCGGGGTCGACACCGCAAACCAGCGGCGCCACTACTTCGAGGCGGCCGTGGGCGAAGCCATCGCCCGAGCCATGGAGGCCGGACACGTCCGGCGCCCCGACCTCTTCATCCAGACCAAATTCACCTACGCTGAAGCCCAAGACGGCCGGCTCCCTTTCGACGCGGACGCACCGACTTCCAAGCAGGTCGAGCAGTCCTTTGCAAGCTCGCTTGAGCACCTTGGCGTTGACCGAATCGACGGTTACCTGCTCCACGGCCCCTCGCAGCGGGAAGGGCTTGCGGAGCGTGACTGGCAAGCGTGGAGCGCCATGGAGGGACTGCACCGTGAAAGGCGGGCGAAGCTCATCGGGGTCTCGAATGTCTCCTTCCGCCAGCTCGAGCAGCTCCACGGGCGGGCAGAAGTGAAACCCGCTCTCGTCCAGAACCGGTCCTTTACCCGCCCGAACGCAGACCGGCAGGTGCGGGCGTTTTGCGCAGCGCAGGGAATCCTCTACGAGGGATTTTCCCTCCTCACCGGCGCGGGGGGCCTGCTCTCGCATCCCGCGCTTGCCGCCGCTGCGAGGCGCGCGGGGAGAACCCCCGAACAGGTCGTGTTCCGGTACGCCGTTGAGTCGGGCATGGCCGCGCTTACCGGCACGACCTCGGCGCAGCACATGCGCGAAGACCTCGCGGTGCTCGACTTCGCGCTTGGACCGGGCGAATTGCAGGCCATCGAACGCGTCGTCGGCGGATGAGCGAAAGGCGGGCCGGCAGCGGCGGCCTCAATTGCACAATCGAGGGCGCCGCACGTCTGGTTCCTCCAAAGGGCCTGGGCCATTCGGTCAAGATCGACCGGATTTGTCTAAGCGCGCCATGGGGGTGAGGGGCAGGGTCACCTGGCGCGGCGGCGTTGCCAGGGGGGAGAACGCAAGCGATGGTCGTTAACAAAACACTCGTGCTCGTCGTCGCGGTAGCCCTCACGGCCGTAGCCGTTGGCGCCGGGTACGTCCTGCTGAACAACAACACGGGATCGGTCTCGGTCTTGGTCACCGACGACGCCCTGGACAGCTTTGATTCCCTCAACATCACCTTCAGCCAGGTCGCCCTGCACCGTGCGGACGAAGGGAACGACTCCGGGTGGACGACGCTGAACTTCGGCAACCGGACGATCGACCTCACGCACCTTTCGGACAACATCACCTCGCAGGTGGGCTTCGACCGCGTGGCGGCGGGCAAGTACACGCAGTTGCGCATCATCGTGGGCTCCGCCGTCGGCACGCTCAAGACGGGCGCGCAGGTCACGGTGAGCGTGCCCAGCGGCGAACTCAAGACCAGCACGCCCTTTGAACTCAAGTCGGGCGGCTCGGCAACGATCGTGCTTCACATCAACGTGCACGAGGCAGGCGGGGGCTACACGCTCCAGCCCTCCCTCGGGTCGGTCAACGCGAGCCCCTGAGGCCGGGCGTGCGCCAACCCGTCGTCGCTGCTTAGGCCGCAGGGGCCCGTGCCTTGTCCTTTGCCTTGCCCCACGTTTCGACCGCGAGGAAAAGCCGCGGTCCAAGCAGCGTCACGAAGAGGCCGAGCACCGTAAAGCGAAGGACAAGGAAGAGCGAGGCGCCTTCATCGAAGGAGCCGAGGCCGAAGGTGAGCCCCACGATCCCCGGCAGGCCGATGGCAAGCCGGAGCATCCCGTAGTACGGCAGCCGTTTCAGGTCCCCCGTCTCGACGATCCACCCGAGCTGGTTGGCGACCAAATGACCGGCCGCCGCCCCCGCCGCGGAGCAGAGGATCCTGATCGCGTCGCCCGAGGAGTTCACGGCAAGCAAGGCAGGCAGGGTGAGCACGGACGCGTACTTTGCCCACCGCGGCAGTTTGGCAAAGGCCGCCTCGACGCGGGCGAGACCGACGATGAGGAAAAGGCCGAGCAGAACGCCGATGGCCACCCCACCGGCCACGTCCCGCGAATAGTGGACGCCGAGGTACAGCCGCGAGAACCCTACGGCGAGCGTCACCAACGCGCCGAACGCGAGCAACCGCCAGCTGCGGTTCAGCGCGGCAAGCGCGGACCACGTCGTTGCGGCCCCCGTCGTGTGGCCGCTCGGGAAGCCGTAGCCGTCCGCCGTGGAGAGCCACGCGCTCTCGCCGGAGTTGGGCGGGCGCGGCAGCTGGAGGGTATCCTTGAGGATCACGGCGGCGGTCGTGCCCACAGCGTCCACAAGCAGCAACCGCATGGCGAGCTGCCTCGAAAACAGCCAATAGACCACGACGATGAGGCCGATGTAGGCGGGCGTCGAGTTTGCGTCCGAGATCGCCTTCATTAGCGGGGTGAGCGCCCCGCTCCGGAGTGACAGCGCAAAGTCGAGCAGCGGGTCGCCGGTGGTCATCGCGGTGGCCCTGGTGGCGAAACGGTCAGGACGGAAAATAAGTTCTCGGCACGTCCTCCGGCGTCTTGGCGGGCGGCCCGTCGGGCGTGAGCACGGTCGTTCTACGCTGGCGCCCCGCACACCTGGAGGAGAAACGGAGTCTTGGGTCCAGGTCCATTACGGCGGTGCCTTCTCGCGCCGCAGGGGCTCAAAGGCGGCCTCCGCGGTATCGAGCGGCACTCGGTAGGTCGTTTTCACCTGGGCCAGACCGTCCTGCGTGATCCCCCAGAACAGATTCTGGGTGACTGTAGGCGGTGCGCCCGAGGGCCAATCGAACAGCACCTCTCCAAGGTTGTTCAGCCCGACGATCTCGACACCTTGTTTCCCTTTGAGCTCCTTGGCGCGTGCTTTGTCAAGCCTTTGGGCTGACTGAACTGGCGCGACCTTGTCTGCCGGGGCCGTCGAGAGCGCGGGATCGGGCACAAGGGTCGTCTCGCTCTTGGCTCCCGGGAGGAATTGTATCCGGTAAAGCCAATCCTCTTGCACGCTGTCCTCCTGACTGGCCGGCCGCCTGGACACATTCAAGACGGTGAGGCCGTCCGCGTGAAAACTTGGGCTGCCCCTCCACGACAGGAAACCCCGGGTCTCGCGGTGCACTTCGGAGGGAGGGGCAGGGCCCGCCCATCCGGCCCAGTCCTCGGGGTTGTTCTTCAGGGCAAGGCCGAACATCCGGGACGGGCTGAAGCCTTTGATGTGGAGCTGGTCCGTGTTGGCCTTCGGCAACACGGAAGAGGTTTGGTTCTTGAACGAGCTCGAGGTAAGTTGTGCCACGTTTGCAACACGCCTTGCGCCGAGAGCCTCGCCGATTCCAAACGGCCGCGAAGCCCAATAACCAAGCCGGGAGGCGAAGCCGTAGTGAACGTCGCCCGACAGGACCACCACCCGGCTCCGGCGCGCCGTGACGGTTGTGAGCATGGTCTGGAACTCCGTCCGGTTGAGCCCCCAAGCCTCCGTATCGTGTTTCCACTGCAGGCCTTTTCTCCTGCGCGCCTTGCGTTGCCAGTGCTCCACCCATGTCAACCCGATCCACGGCGTCGGAGACACCACAATCGTGAGCCGGACTTGGGCCGGCGTGGGCGGCGAGGGCGAAACGATCTGCGCACGGAATGCCTCACGGTTCATCAAGGCCGGGAACGTCCCCGGGGCGCCCGGGTAGCCCCTAACCGTACGGCAATCCAAGACGAGGATTTCGAAGGGGTAGCCGGGCATTGCAACGGAGTAATGCCAGACCAAGTGGCCGTCGAGCCGTTCGAGGGAGGCAGTGCCTCCGGGGTTTGCCGCAGCTGCGAGCCTTCCGCTCGGCAGGCCGACACGCCTTGCGATCTCGCACCGTGCCGCGGCTGACGCCTGGTCCCCCCTCCATTCGCTTACTGCCTCGAGGAGTTTCCTCCCCGGTTCACCCGAGGGGCCCTGCTCGGAAAATTGGGACGGCGTGTTGCCCCAGGCCTGGAAGATCGCATAGGCGGTGAGCCCGTTTTGGATGATCCGCTGGCCGAGCAACTTGGGGGAGGCCTCGTCTGGCGCCGCTTCCTCGGGTCGGCCGAAGACTCGGTAGCACCATTCGCGGTTCATGTAGAAGTCGTCGGAGACTTCGTGGTCGTCGAGGATCATGTACGAGGGCACATTCGCAAGGGCGCGCCGGACGAAGGGCAAGGTCTCTCGAAAATGGCCGAGGTTCTTTTGTTCGCCCCTCGACCCTCGGTCGGGCATTTCAGGCGGCCAGAGGACGTCCGACCACACAAAGAGGTACATCGCGCAGAATTCGCCGAGGCTGAGCAGGTGGCTCTTGCGCCGGTCGGGGGCGTGCGGGAGGCCAGAGGTGAAGCCTGCGGCCAAAACGGCCGCGGCTCGTTTTCCCGGCGCATAGTCGGACGCTTTTTTCCCTTCGGGCGGCAACTGCTCGGCCTGCGGCCACCCGAGCAGCGTGTCGCCCGCGTCAGTGAGCGCCTCCAAAAGCGCGTCCGCGACATCGTCGGCGTAGATCTGGTCGCCCGTCAGGAGCAGCATGTGCGGCCGGTCGGGCGCTGCCTCGGGGGATGCGGCCGGCCGCGCCAGCGAGGCGGCGATGATAGGATCGAGTGCGGCGAGCGCGTCCGAGCCCTGTCCGTGCGGCTTGCGGCAGGAGCCGTGGACCAAGCGGAGCCTGGAGATGTCCTTTGGAGGAAGGGCAAAGCTTGGGAGGTCGCTCGGCTGGTAGGCGAACACGCGTTGCCGGGCCGACGCGTCGCTTGCCACCGACACGATGCCCTGTGAGCCGAGCGTTTCGCCGCCGCCGAACTCGAGGTCATAGTAGTACGTTTCAGCCTCGCTCAGGCTGTCCGTGCTCGTCATGGCTTCCACGGCGACCACATGGAGAAACTCGCCGATTCTAGCGGTCCGGCGGCTGCCGCTCAAGACCTCCACCCGCGACGGACCGGAACCGCGGTACACGCGGAGGGTCACCCGGCGTTCTTGTTTGAGGGCGATCCAAACGGTGACCGAAGCAAATTCCGTCCGGCGAAGGATCGGGCCGGCAAGGACGAGGGGCAATTGGCTTAACCGCTGCGCCAAGCGCTGCCACGCCACAGGATTACCTCCACCGGTGCGGGGTGATCTCCCGCAATGCCCGCCCTCCTACGTGAAATCGATGGTTGGCGAGCATCGCTTCGGGGGGGCCCCGGGAATGGTGAGGGGTGGCTTGGGCGTCCATTTACCCAAGACACGAGCGCGCGCCCTTTGGATTCACGCCGCGCCTTGCGCCTCAACTTCCTTGAAATAATCGGTCAACGTTCGAGGAATCCAGGAAACGCGCCGCCGAGATTCAACGCGATTGCGCTACCCCAGAAGAGGCCCGGCGGGGATGCTCGGGATGAGGACCTACGAAAAAGCCTACCTGAGCGCCTGGCGCGCGAAGGTCGACGCCGACGTGAACGCGTTCAAGAGGCACGGCTCCAAGGAATTGGAGGCCGCGTTCTTCAACAACTTGGTGCTCAAGATGGAGTACATGTTTGAACACCGGCTGACGCCCATCGAAGGCAAAGACGGCAATCCCCTGAACGAGGTTCGCGTCCTTGCCAACTCGATCGTCCTCAACAGGGGCAAACTCCAGGTGGACCGGCTCCCGGGGTGGCCGAACTTTGCAAGCGCCGGGATCAAGCTCCCGCCGGAGAAGTCCGTGCTGGGGCTCAAGGCGGGCGATGAGGTCAAGTTGAACGAGGCCGAGTTCGCGCGGCTTGCCCAAGCCTTCCTCGCCGAGATCGAGAAGAAATCCGTCTAGGTCGGACCCCGGAGTCCGACCCCGGGGAAGTCATGGCTTGCGGACGGCAT
>JBGQKI010000028.1:0-34037 GCA_041499475.1 Thermoplasmata archaeon | reverse complement strand
CGTGGGACGCCTCGGACAACATCGCGAACGCCACGGTGAACGTCACTTTCGAGGACCCGCTGCCCTTGCTCGAGGCGCAACTCGCGACCGCGCAGGCGGACCTCGCGTCGGCGCGCTCGAACCTCAGCGCGGCACAGCTCAAGGTCTCGGCCCTCGAGGCCGACGCGAACTCGACCCAATCGCAACTCGATGCGGCGCGCGCTAACCTGACGGCGTCGCAAGCGAGGGTTTCGACCCTCGAAGCGTCGTCGGCTTCGACGCAGGCGGCGCTCGCAGGCGCCCAATCCCGGATCACGGCCCTCGAAACCGCCGGGGGCGCCACCCAGAGCGGCGCGACTTCCGGGCAAACGGGCCTTGCCATGCTCCTTGCCGCCGTCGGCATCGCCGTTGGCGCCGCAGGCTGCGCGCTCGCGCTGCGGAGAGGGCGGCCCGTCGTCGTCAAGGAAACCGTAACGACCCCGGCTCCCCCGCCGCCGAGCCCGCCACCGCCCTAAGGGACGTCCGCCGCGAAGTCCTTTTCGAGCGCGGCCTTGTAGAGCGGCCACGCCTTCACGAACCGCTGGTGGTTCTCCTCGCGCGTCTTGAACGGGCAAGAGGGCTTCGTCGAGGTCACGCCCGAAATCACCAGCCGCGTCCCCTTCGCCTCGGCGGTCAACCGGTAGTGCAAATCGTAGTCATAGATCGTGCCCTTCGCCTCCGCGTCCCACGCGTCGGGCGCGTGCAGCCAAATCGTGGAGGTCCTCTTGTTGAAAGGCGGCCCCATCGACTCATCGACCATCTTCACGTATTCGCGCGTCCGCTCCACGACTTTGCGCGCCGTGAGCGCCGGGTTGATGTCCTTGTCCGTCGGCTGGTAATCGGTCAGCCACGCAAAGCAGAACGACACGGGCGCCTTGAGCTCGATCTCGAAGAGGACGGGGAGCCTGGCCATGGCGCACAAACTGCCCGCGCGGCGAAATACCTTCTGCCGCAGGGCGCTAATCCTCGGCCGCCTCGGCCTCGGCCTCGCTGTCCCGGTCAAGCCCCGTGCGCAGCCTTGCGCCCGGCTTGCCCATGCGCGCGGTCTGCGCAAGGACGATCGGCGCCATGATCCGCTGGAACGAGTCTTCGATCCCGCCTGCCAGGTCGCGCTCCGACTGCATCCCCACAAGGTGCGGCGGCCGAAAGGCCCTCTGGTCGCCCCCCTCGTGCTTGTCCTCGAGCGGCCCCAACTCGTCGGCGTAGGGGGCTACGAATTGCCAGCCCTCGCCCGAGCCGCCCGTTGCCGTGCGCCGGATCTCGTGCCAGAGCTCGCCGGCCCCGATCTCGCCCTGTAAGTGCCGCAAGAGCAGCGTCGAATGCAGGTGCGGCGCCGCCTCTTCGAGCGAGGGCGGCAGCGCCTCGCTCCGCTGCACCATCACCTTCTTCCCCATGAAGCGCTCCGACAGGAGCTCGCGGATTCGCCTCCGGTACTCCGCCTTCACGCCCAGCAGGTCCCCGAGCGAGGGCGTCGCCGCCCGGATCTCGATGAGGCGACCGGGGCCCCGCACCGCCACCTCGACGAGGAGCGGCGCGCGCGACGGCGCCACGGTCGACAAGAACCACGCTTCATGATAGGCGGGCGCCCGCGAGGAATACTCCATCATCTTGAGCGGGAGCTCCCGCGCCACGGCTTCCTTCGCGCGCTCGAAGGCGAACTCGGGCGAGACCGCCCGCGTGAAGCGCAGGCGGAACACGTCGCGCGGGTCCTCCTCGCGCATCACGACCTGTCGCGCGAGCATGATGGGGTCCGTTTGCGGGCGGCTGAGCTTCGGGAACGCGATCGCCACGCCGATCGGCCTTGCGGGCACCTCCAGGCCGTCGGGGCCGCGCAGCACGACCGAAAACGGGCCCGTGTGCGGCTCTTGCGGCTCGAGCCGGAGCTCGAGGAGCTTTTCGCCGGGTTCGAGGTCTTCCATCAAGTGCACGGCCGAGGTGTCCACGGCCGCCCCCGTCCCGTAGAGCGCCGAGGGCCTCAGGAAGTCCCTCGGCGAGCCAAACGCGATCGAGATGCCCCGCACGGGCTCGCGCGTGAAGTTGCGCACGCGCAGGAGGATGAGGACGCCCGGCCCCCGCGGCTCCATCGTTGCGTGCACGAACACGCGGGCGGGCCCGGGCGGCTTGACGTTCGCTGGTGCGCTGGTCGCGAAGACGCGCGCCACGCGCGTGGGCACCGAAGCATACACCGACGGACTTGCGGAGGGCGAAGCGAGGTGCACGGCGTGCGCCGCCTCCAGGTCGAGAATGGACCTCAAGAGGCTGAGGCCCTGCTCGGCGTCCGGTCTTTCGGGGTAGAGGGCGTGGATTTCGCAGCGGTCCCCCGCGACCGAGAGAAGGAAGCCCCCGAGCGTGTCGTGGATCGCCGCCGACCGCGGCGCAAGCAATCCGTCGACCGCTATCCGCCCTGCAAGGGAAACCGCGGCCGGCGAGGGCGCGGGAGCACCGCCGCCCCTAAATTCTCCGGCAAAGGCCGCTACGATTCTCCCGGACTCGTCGGTGAGCAACGCGTGCTCGAAAGGGAACCGCGCCGTCGGGTCCGCACCCTGACCCTTTCCCGGCACCCCACTCACCGCCGCCCGGTGGCGCTACTCCCTTGAAACCCTTTTCCTGCCTTTCTCGCCCCGCGCCGCGCCTTCTCAGGCAATGCGAACCTGCTCGCCTGTCCGCGCGTTCAGGTATTCCACCGCCTCTCGGGAGAGTTCGCCCGGTATCGAAGCGATTTGGGTGCCGTCGAAGAGGAGGAGCGCCGCTTCGAATTTCCCAGGCGCACGTTCCCGCGCTTCGCCGCGCACGATCTCGGGGAATGGGGCGAACCGCCGGAAGCGCAGGAGCCTGCGCCGCTCCGTCGCGTGCACTCCTAATTCATGGATCTCGAAGGCCCGCTGCGCCGCGCGGCCGCCCGCAGACACGAGCGCGAGCGGGTAAACCACGGCGAGCGCTCCCAATGTCGCCAGTGCGAAGACGGCCGGGACCGCATCGGCGGCCGCCAGGCCAACGGCGGCGGCGACCGCACCCACCACCACCAACCGGAGCGTCCTCAGTTCGCGCCGCGCGCGCAGGTTCCAAGCGTCAACCACGCGCGGGTCGCCTTGAAACAGCGGAGGCCCGTCCGGGGCGCGCCGGTCGAAGCGGACCGGCTTCTCTTGAACGATCCGCGTCCCTTCAGCCATGCGTCGCCGACTCCTTGCCTATCGATTCGAAGATCGCTCGCTGGCGCTCCGCTTCTTCCTTCGCCTGCGACATGAGCGCCCGCATTTTCTCGAGCGCCTCCGCCCCAAATTCGCCCGGCGCAGATTCGAGGGTTCGCCCACCGCGGAAATGCGCCCGCAGGACGGCCGGGGTTTCGCCCTCCGCAAGGTCGATCGACTCGAACTCCTTCCATGCGACATACCGCCGCCGGCAGAACAGGAACGTGATCTCGCAACCCGCGAGCCCGTCGTGGTAGGCCTCCATCGGTCTCATCCAAATCCGCCGCCCGGCTGCCAGGTGCAGCACCACGAACGCACTCGACAGAGCCGCAAAGTCCACGATCCCCGCGAGCGGGCTGAGGCTCGTGGTCAGCCCCGCGAGGAGCCCGATCGCCGCCACTCCCCCGACAAAGCCGACCTGGACGGCCCGCCGTTTCCTCCGGAACCCGCGCGTGTACCGCATCACCGTTGGCTCATCGCCCGTGAGCACCGCCGGCCGGCGGTACAGGTCCACATCGCGCACGTCCGCTTCGCACCGCACACGGCGTTATCAAGCCCGCGACTCGCAAAACGCTGATATAGAATCGGCGAGCCTTCGACGCGGGGGGGAAATCCGTGATCTACTATCCTGAGTGGGCACTCGCCGGGCTCGTGCACGCCTTCTTTGGCATCACATGGATGGGCATGCACATGGCAAGCGAAATCCTCCTCGTCCCTGACTTCCACAAGGCCGAGAAGCTCGCCGACATGCCCTTGATGCGCAAAGTCCCCCTGATCTCGAAGGTCCAGGGGATCCTCGGCATCCTCACGCTCCTTACCGGCCTCATCTTCCTCTTCGTCAAGTTCGGGACGGACATCGGCAGTTTCCCGGACAAGCCCGAGGCGCGCACCGTACTCATTGCCCTTGGGGTCGTCGTGGGGCTCTTGGTCTTCGGCTTCGGCATCCTCAAGAAACGCGGCGAAGCCCTCGGCAAGCGCGCGTCGACCATGAAACCCATGGACCCGCTGCCCGACGACTTCAAGGCGGAACTGATGACCATCGGGACCTTCTTGCACATCCAGGCCGGAGGAGTCCTCGTGGTGTTCGTGCTCATGATCCTCGCGATCCACGGCGGGATTTGACGCTGGCGCTCCGCCCGTCGTGGAACAAGTACTGCTGCGCGTAGCCCGCGCGGGCCCCGAAGTACTGCCTCCCCCATGCCTCGCAGGCCTTCGGCGTAACCTTCGCGCCGCCGAAATACCACTCGCTCACGCTGCGCTGCACCCACCGGTCGACCGGGAAAGCGTCGTCTTTCCCCATCGAGAAGAGCAGCACGCACGCGGCGACCTTCGGCCCGATCCCCTCCAGGGCTTCCACCATCGACTCTTGGGCGTCGAGCGTGGGAAGCCGGGCAACCTTGTCAAGGTCAACCTCGCCCTCCGCGACGCGCCTCGCCGTATCCCTGATGTAGCGCGCGCGGTACCCGAATTCGCAGGCGCGCAGCGCGGCGAGGTCCGCGCGTGCCAGCCGCTTCGCACTCGGGAAGCGGTGCCATGTCCTTGCGCCCCAACTCACCGGCTCTCCAAATGCCCGGCACATTTTTTCGACCGACCTCGAAATCTTCGGGACATTTGACGCGCTCGACGCGATGAACGAGACCATCGTCTCCCACGGGTCCTGCCGCAGCAGGTGCAGGCCTCTCCACCGCGCCGTCGCCGCCCGGATTCGGTCGTCCTTTTCGATGGACTTGTAGATTCGCGCCATGGAGTCGGAGAGCCGAAGATATCGCCCTACCCCGTCGGCGCCATGGCCGTCCGGCGGGCTTCTCACTTCGAGCGAAGCCCCGTCCAGGCGCAAGTGCACGGGTTCGTTCGCGACGTAGCCCTCGAAGGCACCTCCCGCGCGTCGCCAGCGGAACGCCTGCCCGGAGAAGAGCGTCTCCTCAAGGCGGTAAGGGCCCGGCAGCTTGAGGTGTGAAACCTGCACGCCAATCGAGCCTCCGCCCGCGTCTTGAAGGTTCGCGCCTTCGCCGGCCTGCCGCGCGGGGCCGCAACCTTGAATACGCTCCCGAGGGCCTCAGAGCCGAGGCCTACCCGGTGTTTTGTTGGAGCTGCGGGTCCGCGCTTTCCGAGTTTGCTCGCTTCTGCCCGTCGTGCGGGAGTCCCCGCCATGGGCCCTCCGCCGGCCACGCCGCCACGCAGGCGCGCCAAGCCGTGCGGCAAGCCCTCGACTCCTCGGTCGCCGCGATCGACCGCGCGATCGCCCAGGCCGAGCCGAGGGTGAGGGAGGCCGCGCGCGCGGCTCGCCCCGCGTTTGACGAGGCTGTCCGCGTCACGAAGCAGGCCGCCGACGACGTGGTCAAGAGGTCGAGGCCCGCAGCCGAAAGCGCCGCCAAGAAGACTCGAGCGGCAGCCGACCGCGCCGCCAAGTCGGTCGGGCCCGCCGTGGCCAAAGGCGCCGAGAAAGTGGAGGGCGCCGCTCGCCGTGTCAAAGAGCGCACCCGCCGCAAGTCGCCTTAGGGCCTCTCAAACCCTATATCGCGGGACGCCCAAGTGCGCCGCATGGCCCACATCCAAGTACCGCCCGGCGTCCCCGGCATCCGATCGCTCTTCCTCACCCGCCTCGAGACCGCGCGCCCCATGTGCGAGATGTGCGAGGTCCTCCTCGCCGGCCCGTCCACGCTCTCGCGCGGCGAACGCGAGCTCATCGCGTCCTATGTTTCGGCCACCAACGGGTGCGTCTTCTGCGCCACATGCCACAGCGCGGTAGCTTCCGAGCTGCTCGACGGGAACGAAGGACTCGTCGTCCAGGTCACCACCGATTTCACCAAGGCCGCCATCTCGCCCAAACTGAAGGCGCTGCTCAACATCGCGGGCAAAGTTGCCAAGGACGCGCGCACGGTTAGCGAAGAGGACATCGCCGCCGCCCGCACGAAGGGCGCGGACGACCGCGAGATCCACGACACCGTGCTCATCGCAGCGATGTTCTGCATGTTCAACCGCTACGTCGACGGCCTGCGGGCTTGGACGCCGACCGAGGCCGGGCCCTACAGGGAGATCGCCAAGCGCCTCGCGAGGGAAGGGTACGCGACGATCCCCGGCCTGCACGTCCCGGACAAGAGCGCGCCGAAGAAGAGAGCCTAAGGGGCCGTTCACTCCGAGGACATCGCCTCAACGGGCACCTTGCGCACCCGCGCCGAGCGCCCGAGGTAGATCCACAACCCGAGGAACACAAGCGTAAATGTGGAAAGGCCAAGGAAAAACCCCGAGTGCGCCGCCACGATGAGGCCGGGCACCGTCGAAAGCCCGAATTCCCACCCGAGGTCCATCAGGCTCGCAAGGGCCCACATGAAAATCGCGATCACGCAGACTGCGACGAAAATCCAAAGTCGCGCGGGCTCTGCCTCGACCCACTCGAAGAGCCATCGGACCGTGTCCTCGAGCGCCACGGCCTGCCTCGGCGGCGCAACCGCTGCGAGCCTATCTGAACCTTTCTGGAAATGAAAGGGGCCCCAATCTACAAGTAGAAACGGGGAAATTCTGGGGGGCGGTGAGCCAAGTGTTCTGCTCGAATTGCGGCAAGGAATCGCCCGAAGGCGCCAACAACTGCTCGAACTGCGGGGCCGCGCTCGGCGCAAGCGGCACGGTCATCGGCGGCGGGCGGCTAATCAAGGGGCTGGCCTCCAAGACGATCGACACGACCAAGAACCTCGGCGGGAAGGCCGTTGATGTGGGCAAGGACGTCGGGCACAAGGCCGTCGAGGTCGGAAAGCCGGCCGCGGCCAAGGCCGTTGAAGTGGGCAAGGAAATCGGGCACAAGGCCGTCGATGTTTCGAAGGACAGCGTCAAGAAGGGGAAGAACAAACTATTTTGACGGGCGTTCGCCGCCCGCCGCGGCCTTCGGAGGATCATCGATCCGCAAATCGAACACGACATACAGCTCGTGCGGGCTGTAGGTCTTGATCGGCCGCGCCCTCACGATCGTCGCCTGTCCCCCCGCCCGCTCCGCCAGCCCGCGCAGTTGCCCCTGTTCAGGCAGGATCTTGTCGAGCGGCAGGATCGAGTAGAGGTGGACGAACCCTCCGCGCGCCACGAGGGGCAGCGCATCCGGCAGGAACTCCTTCGCGCGGTGCGGCAGGTTCATGACGACGCGTGAAAACGAATTCGGCTTCTGTCCGCGGGCAAACGTCCGGAAGTCCGCTTCGTGGGCTTTGATGTTCGTGAGCTTGTTCCGCTGCGCGTTCCTGCGGAGCAATTCCACCGCGGCGGCATTCACATCGACCGCGTCCACCTGCACGCTCGGCTGCACTTTCGCGATCTGCAGCGCGATCGGGCCGACGCCCGCGAACCCATCCAGGACATGCTCGTAAGGCGCCACGAGCAGCGCGAGGCGCCGACGCTCGCCGGCCAGCCTCGGCGTGAAGAACACGCGCTCCAAGTCGGCCTCGATCGAAATCCCGAATTCCTTGTGGACCGTTCTGAGGTCCCCCTCCCCGCCAATCTTGCGCAGCGCCCGCACGCGCAGCTCGCCCCCTACCCCTTCGTCGGCCGCAACCGCGCGCACCCCCTTGTACGCCGAAAGGATCGCGCGCGCCACCTCGCTCTCGTGCTTCGCATTCTCCTCATCGAAACGCACCACCGCCAAATCGCCAATTTGGTCGAAGCCCTGGGGGAGCTTCGCCCGCTCCTCCCACGGAAGCCGGACATGTTCCAAGTACGACCCCCGGTCGCGGGAGCGCACCTGCGCCTCTCGCACCGCGAATTTCGCCCCGAAGTGGGTGGCGAACGACTGCGGCATCGGGTTCAGCACGCCTGCATCGACCGAGCCATCGTCGCCCGCCGCACTGCCTTCGGCCGCTTCCGCCGGCGTCGCGGCCCCGCCCACGGCCTTCTCGGAAAGAGGGATGAACAGCATCCGGCCTTCGCCCGTCACGCGCGCGTGCAGGTCGAGCAGCCCCTTGTCCGCCAACCACTTCCGGGCCTCTTCGCCGCGCGTTCGGGGCACGACCGCACAAAGGCGCAGCTCCACCGCTTCACGCTCAGCGCCCGCGTCGCCCACGGCGCTCGAACTGCCCCGGAGTAAATGGGCATTCGCGAAGATACCCTCGACGCTTCCATATGCGGGCCCCTCCATCGCCGCGCGTTGACCGAAGTCCGCTTCCCCCAAATGGGCGTCTACTTCGTTTCCCGCGAGCCCGTGCGCAGCACGGAGCCCCTCCGGACCTTCGCCCAAATTCGCGTGGAACTCGAACGCCTCCGGCCCGATGCGAAAATCGCGGGCAGCGTCTCGGTCCCCGCCCAAAACCGATTCGCAGTTGCCGACTGCCCCAACGGCCTCGGCCGCGCCCCGGAGTCCGCCATCGTCGAGGTCTACGAATATGACCCCGTCCGCTACCAAGCGATGGTCCTTGGCCTCGTCGAACCCCCGCCCGAAACCCCCATCCACTGGATTGCGCGGCGCGTGAACCCCGCGCTGCCCACGGTCGCCGTGGTCCCCTCGCCAGGCGCGCTTGCCAAGGGCGTGGCGCTCCACCCGCACCCCCGCGGCTATCTCGGCGACACCAACACGCTCCTCGAACTTGGCCGCATGCTCAAAGGGCGCGAAATCACGGCGATCGAGCGGGTCGGCCTCGTAGCCTGCGCCGCCGACGGCGCAACGCTCGCCGCCCAAGTCGCCGCCGCCCTTTCGGCAAACGGTTAAGACGGCCGCGGAGGTTTGCCTTCGAGATGAAGGTCCTCGAAGGCGGGCGGGCCCGAAATATCCGGGCCGTCTGGATGGACCCCAACGGCATCATCCGGATGATCGACCAGCGCAAGCTGCCCGGCGCGCTGGAGTTCGTGAGCGCGGTGGGGATCTCCGATGTCGCCCGTGCCATCAAGGACATGGCCGTGCGAGGCGCGCCCGCCATCGGCGCCACCGCCGCACTTGGCATCGCCCAAGCCGCCGACCAAGGCCTCGACCTCGACCAAGCCGCCCATGCCCTCAAAGCCGCACGCCCGACCGCGAACGACTTGGCATTTGCCGTCGACCACACCATCGCGCGCATCCGCGCCGGCGACAACCCCCGGCAGGCCGCCGAGGCCTACGTCGACTCGATCGTCGAGCGCTGCCGCAAAATCGGTGTCTTCGGCGCGCCGCTCATCAAGCAGAACTCCAAAGTGCTCACCCACTGCAACGCCGGCGCCCTTGCCACCGTCGACTACGGCACCGCCCTTGCGCCCATGCGCGTCGCGCACGACGAGGGCCGCCTGTTCTTCGTGTGGGTCGACGAGACCCGGCCGCGCCTGCAGGGCTCCAAGCTCACCGCCTGGGAACTCCTCAACGAGGGCATCGCCCACGCCGTGATCGCCGACAACGCCGCGGGCCACTACTTCCAGAAAGGCGAAGTCGACCTCGTGCTCACCGGCGCCGACCGCATCGTGGGCAACGGCGACTTTGCAAACAAGATCGGCACGTACGAGAAGGCCCTCCTTGCAAAGGAGCACGGCGTGCCCTTCTACGTCGCCGCCCCGATTTCGACCTTCGACTTTTCGAAGAAGTCCGGCGCGTCGATCCCCATCGAGGAGCGCTCCGAAGAGGAGGTAACCTCGATCGGGAAAGAACGGCTCGCCCCCGAGGGTTCGCGCGCGCGCAACCCCGCCTTCGATGTGACCCCCGCGCGCCTCGTCAAGGGGTACATCACCGAGGTCGGCATCCTGAAGGCGAGCGAACTTGCGCGCATCAAGGAGTCCAAAATGACCGGAGCGAAATAGCGCGTGCCTTCGCGCCTCACCTTCGCATGAATCCCTTCTTCTTCTTTTCCTCAGCGATCGGCGAGGGAGTCGGCGGCGGCGCGGGGGGCGGCCGCGGCGCAACGGGCGGCGGCGAGGGAGGTGCCGCCGGCCCGACCGGCGCAGCCTGCGGCGCGGCTCCGCTCATCGCCTCGTTGATGATGTTGAGAGCCTTCTGCGCCACGAAATACGACTTTGCGAAGTCCCTGGCGTCGCGCGCTTCCTTCGCCTCCTTGAGCAGCTTCAACACCTCGGCCGGGGGCCTCGGCTTGATTTGCTTGGCAAGGTCCACGCTCTGCTTCATCATGTCAAAGGTCACGCACACGGCGCACTCCCCGTTCACCTTCAGCGTCGACCCCTTGCACTCCGGCCTTCCCCCCTCGTGCGGCCTGCCTTCGAAGACCTTGACGCCCACGTACGGTTCGCTCACCATGGGCTCTTCGATTTCCGGCGCGGCCCCCTCGCCCTCCGCCTCCTCCGTGGGCGCCTCGTGCGCCTCCGGCGCGGCCCCCTCCTCTTCCTCGTCCACCACATCGCGCGCCATCGAAACCGCCGGGTCGACCTCCTCGGCCGACCCGCCCTGCTCCTCGACCTCGTCGGCAACTTCCTCTTCATCCTGGGCCGCTTCCGCCTCGGGCTCCTCCGCGGGCGCCTCCGGCATCGCTTCGGTCGCGGGCCTCCCCTTCAAAGGCGCAGCCTCGTCCACCTTCACTTCAGGCAGGGTGCGCTCGTCGCCCTCCGCGATCTTGCGCTTCGCCTTCAGCGTCTCCTCGGCGTCCGCCTGTGCGCTTGCCGCGAACTTCATCGATGACTCGTAGGCCCTGCCCGCCTTTGCCCGCCGGGCCACGCCGAGGAGGTAAGCGGCCTTGCGCGTGTCGAAGCCCTTCGCCTTGTCGAGCGCAGCTTGAGCCTTCTTCACCGAATCCTCGGCGCGCGCAAGGTAGCCGGCCGTCCGCAACTCGCCGGCCTTTCCCTCCGCCTGCTGGATGGTCTCGAGCGCCTTCGTGACCTGGCCGGCCTTGATCTGCTTCAACGCCTCCTTGGCAAGCGCCTCCGCCGGGGCGACCGAGACCCCCTCGGCCGCGATCTGCCCGATGCGCCTGGCGCCGTCTTCCACGACGAGCGCTGCAAGTTCGGTGTTGTCCGCCACAATCACATTGCCTTCCTTCGTCGCGAAGGCGAGCTGCGACCCCTCGCGCGTCGCGTCGAAGCTCCAGAGGTCCTCGGGCGCGTGCCGCAGCAGCACGACATCGCCCTCGCGGTTCAGGAAGTGGATGTACGAGTAATTCGTCGCCACCGCCACCGCCGCCCCCATGCACACGAACCTCGCCCCCACCACGGTCTCGTTCACCTCGTACTTGAACAGCAAGTCCCCGTCCCTCGACAGCGCGTAGAGCACCGAATCCTCTCCGCCCGCCACCACTCGGCTCCCGTCCGGCGAGATGTCCACCGCGCGCACAGCACCCTTCGTGCGGAACTCCCACGACTTGCCGCCCCTCTTGTTGAACGCGATCACCGCGCCGTCCTCCAGGCCCGCGACAATGAGGTTCCCGTCATCGGAGACCGCCACATCGAGCGCCGTCCGGTCGATCCGCTCCTTCCACAGCAAGTCGCCGCGGCGGTTGAGCAGGTAGATCGAGCCCCTCCACGTCCCAGCGGCGATCGTCGAGCCGTCGGCCGACACATCCGCCGCGCGGACGCAGTTGTCCACCTTGTACCGCCAGAGCATCTTGCCGTCCTTGGACAGCGCGTACAGGTAGCGGTCGTAAGACCCGGCCACCACGGTGGCCCCGGCGGTTGCGACCGCCACCCCCTTCACGAGGTCTTCCGTCGGGAACGCAAAGAGCTCCTTGCCCGCTTGGTCGAGGAAGTGCAGCTTCTTGTCCCACGAGCCGTAGGCGAGCCCCGTGCCGTCGCGCGCCAGCGCAACCGACCACGGCACATCCGGCGCTTTCACGCGCCAGCGCTCCTTTACTTCCAAGCCTCCACTTCCCTTCACGTCGACTCTCATGACGGCATTTAACGGTTAGGGTTCCAGCGCTCGTTCAGACGCGATCCTCTCTCGCGCGCGCGGGCACGCCCGCCTCAAGGAACTGGGATTGACAGCGGCCCATCCTTCGGCGCCGCCACGACTTCCACGCCAAAACCGCTCAGCCCCGCCCGACGCTTGAGCGCGCCCTTCACCGCATCCACCGCAAGCCGCGGGCGGTTGTTCTCCACGCTCAGGTGCGCAAGGACGACCAACTTCAGCCGGCCGCCGGCCATCCTTGCAATGGCCTCGCCCGCCTGCTCGTTCGAAAGGTGACCGCGGCCCCCCGCAATCCTCTCCTTCAAGAATTTCGGGTAGCTGCCGGCCCACAGCATCGACCGGTCATGGTTCGATTCAAGCACCACGCAGTCGCAGCGCGCGCCGGCCTCCACGAGCTCCTCCGGCACGGCCCCAAGGTCCGTTGCGTACAGCAGCCTTCGGCCGTCCGCTTCGACCTCGTAGGCGCAGCAGTCCACCGAATCGTGCGGCACGCGGATCGGCCGCACGGCAAACGCGGCGAACCTGCGCGCCGTGCCGACCTCGAGTGCCGTCAGGCCGTCCGCGCCCAAGGTCCGGTGAATGGCCGATGCCGTCGGCGCGCTCGCCGCCACCGGCGCGCCGCCACGCAGGAACCGCCCGAGCCCCCTTGCGTGGTCCGAATGCTCGTGCGTGATGAGGACCGCCTTCAGCTTCTCGAAGCTCTCGCCCCGCCGCGCAAGGCGGCTGCGCACCTCCTTCATCGGGAAGCCGGCGTCGAGGAGCAGCGCCCCTTCGTCGGCGCAGAGCAGCATCGAGTTGCCCGAAGACGATGAGCCGACCACCACAATCTCCACCGCGGCGCCCCGGCGGGCGAGCGCCGGCCCCTCATTTCACCTTTTGTAAGGGGGAGAATGGAGCGCGGGGGGAAGCGGCCCCGAAGGCCGCTTTCGCCCCGCGCTGCCCCAGGGGGGTTAATTCTGGGGGCTTTTCGATCGTCACGCCATCGGCGAGGGTCCGCCCATGGTCCCCTGCGTCAACGGCGCCTCCGCCGACTCCGTCCACGGCGTCTGCAGCTTCGTCATGATCTCCTCGCGGAATTGCTCGTCCACCCGGATCGGCGCCCGGCCCTCCACGATGCAGTTCACACGCACCGAGCCCACCTCGTAGATGATCTCGAAGGTCCGCAGGCGCGACTCGTAGAGGTTCTCCCGCTTGCCAAACCCCGACGGCACGCGGTCGCGCACCGCCAAGATCCCGGCGTTCTCGAGCCGCTTGATCCGGCGGTACGTCCTCGACACCGGAATCCGAAGCAGCAGCGCAAGCTCCCGCGCGCTGCGCGGCCGCTCGCTCACCGAGGCGATCATTCGCAGGTTCAATTCGTCCGAGAAGATTTCCACGAGTTCGGCGTCCATCACTTTTCCCTGACTCTATGCGCGTGCAACCCCGTAATAACTCCCCTTTCCCCCCTCCCTGGACTGATTATCAATCAAGCCCGAGCACCGACCGATTCCATATCGACCCCATATTTATGGAACGGCCCCGCCCTCGCATGCGCGCACGCGAAACCCCCCTACCCCCCGCGCCTCCCTGGCCTTTCCTATGATTTATATAGGAGAACGTGAGATAGGCGGCCGGGATGCCTCTAACGCCTCTGGTCAATGGTTCTGCGAACGCCTTCTGAGGCACCTCGCAGCACCTCTGGCCGGCTCGGCGCAACGAGCGCACAGCCGATCGACAGGGGTCTGAACGAATGGATACACTGATTTCGAGTGGGATGGCCCGCCACCAGGCGGAAGTTCAAAACGCGAACGCACCGATAACCGGCGAAGACCAGGAACTCGAAGAGCTCCTCAAGTCCATCACGCTCACGATCAAAGTCGTGGGCTGCGGCGGCGGCGGCTCGAACACCATCACGCGCCTCATGGAAGAGGGCGTGCGCGGCGCCGAGCTCATCGCATGCAACACCGACGCGGTTCACCTGCGGCAGGTCCACGCCAACCGCAAGATCCTGCTCGGGCGCAACCTCACCCGCGGGCTTGGCGCCGGCGCCATCCCGCAGGTCGGCGAGAAGTCGGCCAACGAGGCCTCTTCCGAACTCAAGAAAGTCGTCGAGAAGGCCGACATCGTCTTCATCACTTGCGGCCTTGGCGGCGGCACCGGCACCGGTGCGGCCCCCGTGGTCGCCCAGCTTGCCAAGGAGACCGGCGCGCTCACCATCGTGTTTGCCACGAAGCCCTTCGCTGCCGAAGGCAAGGCGCGCCAAGACAACGCCGAGCACGGGCTCAACCGCCTGCGCGCGGTCGCCGACACCGTCGTCACCATCCCCAACGACAAACTGCTTGAGATGGTGCCCAACCTGCCCATCAACGCCGCGTTCAAGATTGTCGACGAGCTCCTCAACCACTCGATCAAGGGACTCATCGAGATGGTCACCAAGCCCGGGCTTGTCAACCTCGACTACAACGACCTGCGCACCATCATGCAGCACGCGGGGATCGCCGTCGTGGGCATCGGCGAGAGCTCCGAGAAGAACGGGCGCGCCAAGCAAGCCGTCGAAGACGCGATCCAGTCGCCGCTCCTCGAGTACGACGTGAGCCAGGCGTCGGGCGTGCTCGTCAAGGTGACGGGCGGGCCGGACATGACCTTGCAGGAAGCCCAAGAAGTTGCAGCGCTCATCGGCTCGAAAGTGCAGCCAGGCGCGCGCATCATCTGGGGCGCCTCCGTCGAGCCGGAGTACCAGGGCAAGATCTCGGTCATGATCGTGCTCACCGGCGTCACCGGCGAGGAACTCACCGGCGCGCGCTCCGAGGAGTTCGCCTCCGTCGAGGGGACCCGCGTCGGCCTCGACGCCGTCCACTGAAAGGACGGCCCGGCAACGTTCATCTTGGCCCCCGGGTTAGGGCGCTCCGCGCGCCCTTCGCGCCCGGAGGCCAGGACATGGGCAACGACACTTTTGCCGGCGTGCTCGAGGCCTACGCCTCGGCGTTCCTGACGAAGGCCGTGCGTTGGGTCGACGGCGGCGAGCCGTGGGCCACCATCGCGGCCGCCGCCCGCTTAGACAATGCGGTGGCCGCCGCCCGCGCGCTGGGCGCTTGGCTCGCCGAGGACCTCATCGCTCAAGGCCGCGCGCAGGGCGCTTTGCAGGCCCCCGAAGCCCGCCAGCGCGCCTCCGCCGCGGAGCGCGCCGTGCAAGAGGCGATCGCCGCGCTCGCTAGCCTTTCGGGCGCCTCCTCCGGCGCGCCTGCTGCCGCAGAAGCGCGCGAGACCCTCCTCGACCTCTTCGGTGGCGAGTCGGACGCGATCCTTGAGGCGCTCCAAGCCGGGTTCGGCAAGGCCCCAGGTTGGCCGCTCGTCGCCATCCGCCGCGGACTTGCCCTTGACGATGTCCACCCTGAGGGCCCGCGCAACGAGCGCGTGCGCTTTGCCAAACCGGTCGCGCCGCCGCCGGGCCTTGCCCTCGAGCCGCTCGCGCACCTGCGCCAGGACATCTCGCGGCTCAAGCACTACGCCCTCCACGACGCCGCCTCGCGCGGCGGCCGGCCGCTTTCGATCGCGGCAGCCTCCTCGTACTTCAAGGTCATCCGGCCGCAGGTCTCGCTCGACGGTGACCTCAGCGAGACCCGCGCGATGTCCGGGGTCGCCAACGCCGCGGACGCATGGAGCGACGCGGCGCGCTACGCGCTCGCCTCGGGGTTTGAAGAACGCATCAAGCAGCGTGAGGCCCAGGGGCTCCTCGGACCCCCCGACGAGGTCGCGGCGGTGCTGCGCTCCCTTGAAATCGAACGCGCCGCCGCGGACCTCAAGGGGGCCCTCGCCCACGAGCCGGAGGCGTCGATCATCCCCGCCGAGGGGCTGCTTGCGCTCATCATTGCCGCGCCCCTGCCCACCGGAGGGCTCACGCCGTGAATGCCCGCTGCGCCCTTGCGCTCTTGGCTTGCGCCTCCCTGCTGTTGCCGCCCGGCGAGAGCGCATACCTCGTGGACGGGCTCGCCGACGACTGGTCGGCGGGCGACGTCGTGGGGGTGAGCACGCACCCGCCGTCCCTTGCCAATGCAACCGTCGACCTCACTTCCCTCTCGGCGGCCGACAACGCCACGCACTGGTTCTTCCGCCTCGACTTCCGCTGGATTTCGCCGGGCGCCAACGCGTCGCTTGCGCTCTACCTTTTCGGGCCGGAGAGCGGCGCAGGCGCGCAGCAGGACCCGTCGGGCAACCTGGTCGCCCTGCCCCCCGGGGCACCCCTCAGCTACGCCCTGTACATCGAGCTCGTGCCCTCCTTCCCCACCGGGTCCCACGTCTCGTTCTTCGACGGCTCCCTGTGGAAGAACCGCACCTTTGCCGAGCTTGGCGTGAGCGCCGCGCGCAACGACTCCGCCGGCTTCGTCGAACTTGCAGCCTCCCGCGCTGGTTTCGCTTTCTTGGAGGCCGGCTCCGCCGCAGCCGCCGTGCTTGCGCCATCGGGCCCGTCGCCAAGCGCCCCCCTCACGGTCGCCGACAGCGTGCCGGACAACCCGGCCCCGCCCGCCGGCACCATCTCGCAGCGCGTTGCCTTCTACGATTACACGCTCCAGCCGCCCATCGCATTTACGGCGCTTGGCATCGCCGACCCGGCCGGGGTTGAAGGCCAAAATACGACGGTGTTCGTTGAGCTCACCAATACCGGCCCCAAGACCGCCTCAGGAATCACCGGGCGCGTGACCATCGACGGCAATGTCCTCGGCTCGACGAGCGGCCTCACGCTCCTCGGGGGCGGCACCGCGGTGCTCTCCTACCCATGGCCGCTCACCGCGGGCACCCACAACGTCACCGCCCACTCGTTCCCGGGCGGCGCCGGCCGGTCCCTTCTCCTCACGGTTCCCGCGGCCGGGGCCAACCTCGCGATCCTCGGCGCATCGGCAAACCCGGCCAACCCAGAACCCGACCGGCCGTTCACCGTCGAAGTGCGCGTCCGCAACAACGGAAACGCGGCCGCCCGTGGGGCGCAACTCCTCCTCAAGGACGGCACACTCGTCCTTTCGAGCGCCCCCGTCCCCTCCATCGAGCCCGGAGCAACCGCAGTCGTCTCCCTCCCCGCCCGCCTGAGCCGTTCGGGCAACGCCCTGCTGAGGGTCGAGATCGACGGGGTGAACTTGGCCAACGGCTCCACGGTGCTTTCCGTCCTGGTCTCGCCCCCGAACCCCCCGTTGGGAATCCCCGCGCTTGCATGGCTCGTGATCGGCGTGGCGGCCTGCGCGGCGGCCGCATGGGTCATCACGCCCCGGGTCAAGCGCGCCCGCAAGCCGCCGGAAAGTTGAGCTACCGCACGCACTCGGCGAAGCGGTTCTCGCGCTCCGTCCACTCGAGGACGCTTTCGAACCCCGCTTGGACGCCCTCGCGCTCAAGCTCTCCCGCCTCATAGGCGTGGAAAAATCGGTCGGCCGGCTTTGCCAACTTTTCCTTGAACGGCACGATGAAGTCGTGGCGCCCGCCGCCCTCAAGCCGCCGCGCGTTTTGGAACGCCACGGCCTCGCTGCCCCACGCCGAGACGAGCGCGCGCCCGCCCTCCTTCAGCACCCGTCGCACCTCGCTCAACGCCCGCACGCGCTCGTCCGCCTCGAAGAAGTGGTGCACCACCGCAATGCAAAGCGCGGCCCCTGCAACGCCGTCCTTCAACGGCAGGGCCCTTGCGTCTGCGCGCACCAGCACCGACCCCGCCGGAAGCGTCCGTTTGGCCACCGCCAGTTGGCCGCGCGAGATGTCGAGGCCCACGGCGCACAGGCCCCTCGCCTGCTCTACCGAAAGGTACCTGCCGCTGCCCGCCCCCACGTCGACCAGCCGCGCCCCCCGACGCACGCCCTCCAAGAAACCCGTCACCGCCCTCCACGGCCCGCCCTGCGTCCTCACCCACGCCTCGGCGATCGCGTCGTACACCGCCTCGGCGTCGGGCACCTCGCTTCCTCCCCCGTCTGCGCGCATCGCTTCACTCCTCCAACTCCTTCCGAAACTATTAATCCGGGCCGCCCCTCGCTTTCGACCGGGAACCACGCTGGACGCCTCCTCGCGCCGTTTCGGCGCCGCCGCACTCGCCGTCTTCGCCGCCCTGGTGAGCGCCGGCTGCACCGGCCCCTCCTCCTCCAACCAGGCCCCCGTCGCGGTCTTCTCGCTTGCCAAGGACGTGGTCCAGCTTGCCGAGAACATCACCCTAGAGGGCAACCGCTCCTCGGACCCCGAGGGCAACCCCCTCATCTACCAATGGAACTTCGGCGACGGCAGCACGGGCGCCGGCCCCACCGTCAGCTACGCGTACCTGGTTGCCGGGAAATTCACGGTCACGCTCACCGTCACCGACACCCAAGGCGCCGCCAACACCCACGCCGCCGACCTCGTCGTGAACGCGCCCCCCCAGGCCGTCCTTGGCGTCTCCGATGGCCCCTACTTCGCCAAGCAGCCGGTCTCTTTTGCCGCCACCTCGTCCCGCGACCCGGACGGCACCATCGCCGCCTACGCGTGGGACTTCGGCGACGGCACCACGGCAAGCGACCCCGCCCTCGCCCACGCCTTTGGGGACACGGGCACCTATACGGTCCACTTGGTCGTCACCGACGACCACGGCGCAAGCGCCCGGGCCAGCACGACCCTCTTTGCCGACCTGCACACCTACGACGTCGGCTTCTCCGAGCGCCAGCGGGCCCCCACCAAACAGCACAATATCACGCTCGCCAACTCCACGAAGACCGTCACCCTCGAAATCTTTGAGCCCAACATCACGAAGATGTCCGTCGACCTCAACTGGAGCGACTTCCTCCCCTTCAACGGGCCGCCGAACGATGTCATCCGCCTCAAGGTGACCTCCCCCGACGGGCCCACCCAGACCCAAGAGAGCAACGGCAGCCGCATCACGTTTGACTTCAACGTGAACGCAGTGCCAGGCCCGGTCCAAGTGCGGGCGGCCACGGCCGGCGACGTCCCCGGCGTCCTTGGCGAGGCCTACATCGGCACCAAGGGCGTCGGCGTCTGGGTCGTCGAGATCACCGCCGTCAGCCTCGTCGGCGGGCTCGCAAGCCAGGGCAGCGGCATCGTCCCCGAACTCTTCTTCATCTGGACGCTCACCACAACAGTTACCGCCTACCAGGCCGATGCCGTCCAAGTCAGCTAGCGCTCGCCCCCAAGCTTCTTGCCCGCGGGGCCCTTCGCGGAGGAAGCCTCTCCATGCCCACGTGGCTCAGCCCGGTTAGAGCAGTAGTTTTGTAAACTACGGGTCGGGAGTTCGAATCTCCCCGTGGGCTCTCCCCTTCCTGCGCCGAGAGGGAGCCGCCGTCCGGCGGAGCGCGGTCGCCCCCGGCTAACGCGCCCCTCGTTTCTCCATGACTTTGTTGATTCGCCGCGCCAGCTCCTCGTCCCGTCCGGTCAGCTTCCCCACATCGTGGCTGTACGTCGTGATCCTGAGATGGTTCCACCGCTCCAAGTGGAAGTCCGGGTGGTGCTCGGTCTCTTCGGCGATCGGCGCGATCGCGTTGATCAGGTTCACCGCCTCCAGGAAGTCCTTCGTGACGATCTCGATGCTCATCGACTTGCCCCCCGCGTCCAAATGCCAATTCGTGGGGACTTCAATGTCGTGCCCCCCCGGCTTCCGCCCCTTGGCCGCCTTCCGTTTCGCCTTCGCCACCTGCCTCCCTCCTTATCCCAACGTGTCGTACTTCGTCTTCGTGAAAACTTCCGCGCCCGCCTCCGTAATGAAGTGGGAATCCTCCACACCGACCATCCCCACGCCCGCGAACACGAGCTTCGGTTCGACCGCCACCGTGTGCCCCTCCTCAACCTTCGACTTCACGCCCCTTGCAAGCACCGGCAACTCGTCCAACTCAATCCCGATGCCGTGCCCAATGAAGGAGATCCGGTCGGCCCCAAGCCCCCCCAGGTGCTCCGTAAGGTTGTGCCTCCCGAACTCCTCCTCCGCCCACGCGAACAGCGCCCCCCCCTCGGCCCCCGGTACCAGCCGCTTGCGCAAGCCCTCCAGCACCCCCACGGTGAGCTCGTACCGCTCCTTGACCTCGCGCGGCACGCTGCCGATCGCAAAGGTCCTCGTCTCGTCGGCCAAGTAGCCATTGTATGCGTTTGCAAGGTCGATCACCACCGGCTCCCCCCTGCGGATCCGCTTCATCCCCGCGTCCTGCGGGTACCGCCTCGATATCCCCGGCCCACCCATCGCCGAGTCTTGGTAGGAAAACAGGCACGCCGAATCCCCCGACAGAACATGGCCCTGGAAGGGCTCCTGGTTGAACCGCCGCTGCAGCACCAGCCCCTGCGCCCCCTGCGTCCGCATCTTCTGTTCGATCTTCGCCTTGAGGTCGATCTCCCGCATCCCCTCCTTCATCCCGTCGTCCACCTCGGCAAACGCCTTGTCCAGGATGTCCGCCGCCTGCCGGTGCATCCGCCGCTCCCACACCGACTTCAGCGCACGCACCCGCCTCAGGGTCTCGCCGATATCGCGCAGGCGGCCGCGCTCGACGCCGTTCGCCTGCAGGCTGCGCTCCGCCCACGCGTACGGGATCACATCGAGCTCAAGTCCCACCACCGGCGCCGACGGCAGCGCCGTTCCCCGGAAACGCATCGCCGCCACCTGGTCCTTCTCGAAGGGCAGCACCGGCTGCATCGCCGACTCGTCCTTCACCCGCTCGAACGGCTTCTTCACGAAGAACGCGGGCTCGCCCTCCGAGGGCAGCGCGACCACGCCCTGCGCCACCGTCCCAGTCAGGTAGAACATGTCCGAATTTTGCTGCACGAGCGCCACATCCACGCCCTGCGCGCGCATCGCCTGCTGGAACCGCCTCACGCGGTCACCCACCTCCGCGCGCGGCACCGGCTCGGGGGTCTCGTACTGCGCCGCCACGCCCCGCCCTCCCCCGCTCCCATGCGGTGGGCGCTACATAGCCTCTTGCGCCGCAGGCCTCGCCAGGGCTCGAATTCCGCGGCCCCTAATCTCACGCCCGCCGTTTCCAGGTCGGTCCCTTTGGCGAGTCCTGCACCTCGACCCCCATCCCCTTCAGCCGGTCGCGCACCGCATCGGCCGTCTTGAAGTCCCTCCGCTTGCGCGCCTCTTCGCGCAGCTCGAGCAAGTACTCCACGAGCTGGGCCACCACCGCCGGCGCCTCCGCCTCCTCCCCCACCTTCACCCCGAGGATCCCCAGCATCTCCTGGAAGCCGTTGTTCAATTCGTTCAGCGTCGGCACCGAGAGCTCCTCGGCCTCCTCCAGCAGCTTGTTCGTCTCCCGCACAAACTCGAACAGCGCCGCGATCGCGTCACGCGTGTTGAAGTCGTTGTCCATCCCTGCGCCGAAGTCCTGCTTCGCCTTCGATATCGCCGCCGAGGCCCCCTTCATCACCCGCGTCTGGCGCCCGTCCTGCGCCGCCGCCGCTTGCCGCATCCGGTCGCGCACTTCGAGCACCGTGTTCTCCACCCGCCGGAACCCCTGCGCGTCGCCTTCCAGACTCGCCGGGTCCCACTCGAGCGGCTTGCGGTACTGCGTATTCAGCAGGTGGAAGCGCAGCTCCTCCGGGCGGTACGTCCCCAAGATCTCCCGGACCGTCTTGAAATTGCCAAGCGACTTGCTCATCTTCTCCGCCCGCAACGTCACATGCCCGTTGTGCATCCATACCCGCACGAACGGCACCTTCCCCGTGTACGCCTCGCTCTGCATGATCTCGCATTCGTGGTGCGGGAACACGAGGTCGATCCCCCCGCCGTGCAGGTCGAACTGCGCGCCCAGGTACTTCACCGCCATCGCGCTGCACTCGGTGTGCCAGCCGGGACGCCCCTTCCCCCACGGCGAGTCCCACGACGGCTCCCCCTCCTTCGCCCCCTTCCAGAGCGCAAAGTCCATCGCATCCTCTTTCGCCTCGTCAGCCTCCACACGCGCCCCCACCCGCATCTCCTCGAGCTTCTGGTGCGTGAGCGTCCCGAACGTCCGCGCCCTCTTCACGCGAAAATACACCGAGCCGTCGGGCGTCGCGTATGCGAAGCCGTCCTCCACAAGCTTGCGGACGAGGTCAACGACCTCCTCAATGTGGTCCGTCACCCGCGGCTGGATGTCCGGCGGCTGGATGTTCAGCCGGCCGAAGTCGTACTCGCACTCCTCGATGAACCGCTCCGCAAGCTCTAAGGGGTCCACGTTCGCCTCCCTCGCCTTCGCGATGATCTTGTCGTCAATGTCCGTGTAGTTCTGAACATAGCGAACCCGATAGCCCCGGTGCGCAAGGTACCTGCGGACCGTGTCGAAGACCACATAGGCTCGCGCGTGCCCGACATGCGTGAAATCCTGCGGCGTGAGCCCGCACACGTAGATGCCCACCTGGCCCTTGCGCATCGGCTCGAATTCTTCCACCTTCGAAGTCCGGGTGTTGTAGATGCGCAGCGCCATTCACGCAACCCCCCGCCTCAAAAGGGACAGGGAGGTGGTGGCGGCGAGAATCGAACTCGCGATATCTCGATCTGCAGTCGAGCCCATTACCACTATGGTACGCCACCGTGGAGCCGCGCGAGCGCTAACGCTCCTCTGAGCGTTTCCCTTCACACGTGTCCGGGCACGGTCAATCGGCCCGACAAAGAATCCTCCGCGTGGCGCGGCCGAAACGGGGCGGGTCCACGGAGGTCACTTCCTGCGGCCGAGGATCGCCTTCCCGTAATAAGTTCTACCGCACGCCGCCGGCTGTGAGCCAGGCTGTTCACGATCCCTGCGCCTTCATCTACCCATCCGGTACGAGGGAGCAATTGCGCAGGGCGGCTGCGCGCTTGTTGAGGTGGCGTTGCGAGCCGGGTCGCGCCGAGAGAAGTGGCCAAAGCAACCATAAGAGGCGGGTCGGATGGGCCACGCCGAGATTGGCGTCGGCGGCAAGCGGGGTGGACTGATGGGGGAGCCGGGAAGGCCAGCGTGGTCACTTCCGCCTGAGGCGGTGGCGGCCCCCTACCCCGCGCCGACGCTACCGGCGCAGTCGTCGGCACAGCTGGCGGCCGCGGACGCTTCGCCTTTTGGTTACCCATACGCGATCCCTTACGGTTATGGAGTCCAACCGTATTTCGGAGGCTACCCTATGACCTACACGCTCCTTGCCGAACCTTCGCGGGACACGCTTCGAGGCTTGTCGCGTTTGCGCATGGCGACCTTCGTAGCGCTCGGGGCCTGCGGCGTCTCGACCGTCGTGGGCGGTTTCGCGCTGTACCTCTTCCTCAACCCGGGGGTGGCGCCGGGGATCCTAAGCCTGCCTCCGGCGCTCGGGCTGCAGCTCGTGGCATTCCTCCTGCAGCTTGTCGCGGTCGCGATCGGGTGGAGCGCCTTCGAGGAGATCTCCGACGCCGCGCGCGAGATCAACTCCGACCACGGCTCGTCGGCGCGCCGCGCGGTCCACTTCATGTACTTCGCGACTGCGACCTGGTTCATCGGGGGTCTTGCGGGGCTGGCGGTCTTCGGGGCCTACTTCAGCAGCGGGCTTGGCACCACACCGTTCGGGAGCCTGCCGCCAGCGGCCGTGCTTGCCGTTACGGCCTCGTTTGCGCTCACCGGGTTTGCGGTCAACGGATTGCTGGCGGTGGCGATGCAGAGCGTGATTGCCAAGCTCATGCGGGAGCGGGGCCGGGCGATGGGCCGCTGGTTCTACGCGTTCGCCGTGGGAGGCACCGCGGCCGCCGTGGGCGTGGCGCTCGTGTGCCGGGCGGTGCTCAATGCGGTCGACCTGGCGCCGCTGGTGTCGGTGGTGGGTGCGGTCTCGCTCGCGATTTACCTTGTCCAGATCCGGGAGGCGGAAGAAGGGGCCCGCGTGCTTGGGGTGACGCACGGCACTGACCCGGATGCGCCGCTGCCGGCCTCCCCGCCGCAGGGGCCGTCGGCCGATTGACACGCGCGCCGACGGCCGGCCTCCGGGCGGCCCCGGTTCGACCCGCGGCATCGGAACGGCGGCGTCGCAAGGTTAATCGCCTGTGCGGCCATGGGTCACACCGCCAAGCGCCGCAAGGCGACTGGAGGAATCCGACCCGATGTCACCTAATCCGCCGCCGCCGAACCCGCAGCCGCAGCCCCAGTACCCTCCGCAGCCGTACCCGCCACAACCGTATCCGCCGCAGCCCTACCCGCCGGGTGCCTACCCCGCCCCCGCCTACTACGCACAGCCGGTCTACGCGGCGCCCGTGATGGTGGCGATGCCCGGCCAGAACACGTTCGGTGGCCTGAAGTGGCTGCGCTACGCCACGATGCTCGCCCTCGTCGTCAACGCGCTTGAAATCCTTGTAGGAATCCTCGGGACCATGGCGTTGTCAAGCTTGGCAACAGGCGGCCTGGGGGCCTTCAGCGGGCCCGTCATCGCGCTTCTGGCCGTGGGCCTCGTCGCGGGGCTCCTGGCGCTGATTGCCTTCATCCTTGGGATGGTCGGTTACTACAATGTCCACCAGGGGAGGTCCGAGTTTGGGGAACCCCATGTCCAGAGCGTCAAGCGCTCCACGATGTGGTTCGCGATCGCGTGCGTGTCGTACCTTGGCGTGATCATCGCCGGAGTCTTCATCGGCTTCGGGTCAGCGTTCGGCGTTGCGGCCTCGCTCCAGTCGATGGCCAACACGATGATCATTTCCGGGGCCGTCACCGGGGCGATCGGGGTGGTTTACATCTTCGCTGCGGGGATGACCATGCAGCTCATCCTCGAGAGGCTGATGACCGCCGAGGGGCGTGCCCGCCGCTCCATGTTCCTGATGCTCTCGGTCATCGGTGGCATCGCGGCGCTTGTGGTCAACGTCGTGGTCGGTCTGATGGTAGCTGGCTCGCTGACGTCGCTAAGCACGGTTGGTTCCCTCAGTTCGCTCACAGGGATCTCATCTCTCGTGGCCGCCGTGTCGCTCATTACGCTGTTCCTCTACCTCAAACAGCTCCAGTCGGCCGAACAGGGCGCGCGCACGATGATCTCGACGGGACGCTACGACCCGGACGGGGGCGTGGTGCCGGCCGTGGTGGCCGCACCTGCGCCGCCCCCGATGTAACGGGCCCCTGGCGAAGGCCGCACGGCAACTTGCTTGCAACCGAGGTACTCGCGGCGCAACCTTGATGATGGGGCTCGCCACGTTAGCCTGAAGGCCCGCGGCACGTAGGGGGGTGGCATACACTGGCGGCACGGTACGACCCGAGCGTGGAGTCCTACATCCCGGTCGGCATCGAAGAGGCGCCCCGCGAGGGCGGTGAAGCGCCCGCGGGCAGGGCAAAGCCCACACAGCAGGCTTCGCACGGCATTCAGGAAATGCAGAGCGTCCGTGGGGGTGCCAAGCACACCTTGGCGGGCCTGCGCGCCTTCGAGTGGTCGAGCCTGTTGCTCACGCTCTCGAGTTACCTCGCGCTCGGCGCGATTGCAGCGCTTGCCGGGGCTTCGTATGGATCGCTCGACCTTGGCACCGTCGGACTCCTTTCGCTCGCGGGGCTCGTGGTGGGGTTGCTTGCGTTTGCGCTCTTCCTCGGCGCAGCGTTCTTCGCGCTGCAGGGGTTCCGGTTCTCGTACCGAGGCCGCAATGAATTGGGGCCGCTCCAGAAGAAGGAAGTCGAGGCGGCTGGCCGGTATTTCTGGCGCGGGGTTTTCGTTCTCGTGATTTCCGGGACGGGGGCCGCGGCCGTAGGCCTCCAGGAAGGGACGCCGCTGCGGCTCGCCGGCATCCCCTACGCGACATCGATCGCGCTGCTCATCGCGCTCGTCGGAGGCTTCTTCGCGAGCTTCTATTTTGCCGCGTTCTTCGCGCGCTACTTGCGGAACCTCTCGCCGGGCGGTAGCAAGAAGGCACGGCGCCGGTTCCGGGCGCTCTTCGTGCTTGCCGCGACGCTCCCCATCGCCCTTACGGTCGCCGGAGTCCCGTTCGTGATGCTTGACAACGATTACGCCTGCGCTTACGGCGTGCACTGCGGCGATGAGTTGTGGATGCTCGGGTCACCGTCGTTCGGGCCCGGGTACCACCTGCACAGGCACTTGATGGTGGACGGCGGGTTCTCGACGTATGAGGCCGCCGCGCTCGTGGTGGTTGGGCTCCTCGTGAGCCGCCTCCTTGCGCTGCTCGCCCTGCGCTCCTACCGCAAGCAGTTGCAGACCGCCGAGCTCGTACTGCGCGCGCGCATCCGCCAAAACGCGCCGCCCGCCGTGTCCACGGCGTGAGCGGCGCGCGCCTCCCGTGATAAGGTTAAATCCGGTGGCGGCGCTCCTGAACCGATGAGCCAGATCGAGGGCTCGAAGTGCTCGTGCGGCCGGGTTGTGGCGCCGGCTCGGCGTTATTGCCCCGACTGCCAGCGGGCGATGGCGCCCGTCAAGCTCGATGGCCAGGGGATGGTGGAGACGCACACCACCCTCGAGGTCACGGCCGAGGGGTTTGACCCGCCGATCTACCTCGGCGTCGTGCGCGTGGCCGAGGGCACCCGCGGGAAAACGCCGGTGCGCGTGCTCGTCCGGTCGCCCTCGGCGCTCACCGTCGGGAAGGCCGTCAAGCTTGAAGCCCGCGGCGGTGTGCTGTGGGTAGCGCTCTGAGGGGGTTTGCGCATGCGGTTCAAGCTCACCGACGAACAGATGATGGTCAAGAAAATGGTGCGCGAGTTTGCCGACCGGCAGCTGAAGCCCAACGCGCAGCGCATCGACATGGAATCCCGGTTCCCCGAGGAGAATTTCCGGGAGGCCGCGAAGCTTGGGATCGTGGGCGCGACGGTCCCCACCGAATACGGCGGCGGCGGCATGGGCGCTGTTGAGTGGGCGACCATCATGGAAGAGATGGCGCGCGGCTGCGGGTCGACGACGCTCACGCTTGCGGGGCACACCTCGCTTTGTTGCGGGCACATCAACACGGCCGGCACCCACGAGCAGAAGCAGAAGTGGCTGCCGCGGTTCGCCTCGGGCGAGTGGATTGGCGGATGGGCGCTCACGGAGCCCGGCTCCGGGTCGGACGCGGCGGGCATGAAGACGCGCGCGGTGCGCGAGGGCGACCGCTGGACGCTCTCGGGTTCGAAGATGTTCTGCACGAACGGGTCGAAGGCACAGGGGGTCGTTGTGCTCGCCTCGACGAACCCGGAGAAGGGCAACCGCGGGATCACGGCGTTCTTCGTCGAGACCTCCGCGAAGGGGTTCCACGCGACGAAGGACGAGCACAAGATGGGCTTGCGCGGCTCGGCGACATCGGAGCTGGTCTTTGACCATGTCAAGGTGCCAGACAGCCAGCGTCTGGGCGCCGTGGACCACGGGTTTGCAGACACGCTCACGGTGCTCGACAGCGGGCGCATCGGGATTGGGGCGATGGCGGTGGGGCTTTCGCAGGCGGCCCTTGAGGACTCGATCGCATACGCCAAACAACGGCAGACGTTTGGCAAGAAGCTCGCCGAACACCAGGCGATTCAATTCATGGTCGCGGACATGACGATGGACATCGAAGCGGCGCGGCTGCTCGTCTACAACGCGGCGCAGCTCAAGGACAAGGGGCGCCCTTTCCGCAAGGAGGCGTCGATGGCGAAGCTCTTCGCAAGCGAGATGAGTTCGCGGGTGACGAACAAGGCCGTCCAGATCTTCGGGGGCTACGGGTACGTCACGGAGTACAACGTCGAACGGTACCTGCGGGATGCGAAGCTGACGGAGATTGGCGAGGGGACGAGCGAAGTCCAACGGATCGTGATTGCACGGAGCCTTGGCCTCGGGTTGTAACGCCAGCTTCCGAATCGGCGCTTTGGCCGAGGGGGCCTAAAGCCGCCCCCGCTTCCCTTTCTCGGTGGTAGGCGCGTGGTGCCGTTCATGCGGCTTGAGTTCGTGCCAGTTGACCTTTTCGGGGTCTTTGTTCCCGCATTTGGGGCAGGAGCCCGGCTCAATCATCATGTGCGTCGAAAGCCACTTGTGGGCGCACACTTCGCACTCGTACTCGTACTTGTAGAAGACCACGGGCTGCACATGGGTGAGAGCTGTATGAAACATGGCCGCGCTCCGGCGTGAGGGCGCGCCCTTGTCCCCGCGTCCACGGGGCTCGAGGCGCTTTCGGCGTACTCCCCCTCCGGCTTATCTGGCCAGGAATCGTTCGTCGAGCTGCCCGGTTGCCGCGGGAGCGCAACCGCTCACGTCCTACCGTAGGGGGGTCCGCCGCCCGGCTGGCCAGCACCGATTCGCGAGCCGCGAGGAGTTAAATAGTGGAGCGCAAGTCCCCTCATCCAGTCATTATACCTCGGCGCCTCTTTGCCGCGCCTTGAGGAGTCCTTTAACATGGAGCAGACCGCCCCACCCGAACTCAAGACCGGCACGACAACCGTCTGCATCGTCTGCAAAGACGGTGTTGTGATGGCTACCGAGCACCGCGCCACCGCAGGTACGCTGATCGCCCACAAGGCGACCCAGAAGCTGTTCAAGATCGACGAGAACCTGGGCCTTACGGTCGCGGGGCTCGTGGGCGACGCCCAAACGCTTGCCCGCTACATCACAGCCGAAGCCGAACTCTTCCGCCTCAAGCGCGGCAAGCCGATGACCGTGAAGGGCTGCGCAACGCTGATGGCGAACATCGTCGGCGGACGGTCGTACTACCCGTATTGGGTCCAACTCATCATCGGCGGGGTGGACGACGACGGCGGACACACCTACTCGATCGATGCGGCCGGCGGCTGCATCGGGGACGAGTACATCACGACGGGGTCGGGGTCGCCCTATGTTTACGGTGTCCTTGAAGACCACTACAAGAAGGGCCTTACGACCGACGAGGGCGCGAACCTCGTGATCCGCGGCATCGGCGCCGCGATGAAGCGGGACTCGGCGTCGGGCAACGGCCTTTCGGTTGCGATCATCGACAAGCAGGGCTTCCACGAGCTGACGGATGACGACATCCAGAAGCGCGCGGCAAGACTCGGCGTCCAGTTGCCGAACCAGTAGCCCCTTTTTCCTCTCCTCCTTCCCCGGCCGCGGCGCGGCCGGGCTCGAAGCACAGGCGCGCGCCCTCGCGGCGCGCCCTTGGGTTGAGCCGGGTACTTGCCTCAGTCGCGGGGCCCGTTGAAGGAGATGGGTCACCGCTGTTGGCAACCGAGGAGAATCCCGATCATGGCACTCGACAAGTACCGCAAGGACACGATCGCTGCCGTCAAGGCGAACGTGCCTGAAGGTGTGGATGTCACCACGGTTGAGTTTGAGGGCCCTTACATCGTGATTTACACGAAGACGATCGAGATGTTCGCCGAAGATGGGGAAATCACCCGGACGCTGGCCCAGACCCTGCGGCGGCGGGTCATCGTGCGTCCCGACCCCAAGGCGCTCATCGACCCCTCGGAGGCCGAGGAAATCATCCGCAAGCTGGTGCCCGCCGAAGCGGAGGTCACCAACGTCTGGTTCGACCCCGCCACCGGCGAGGTGACCATCGAGGCAAAGGCGCCGGGCGCCGTCATCGGCCGCCAGGGCGAGGTGCTTAACAAGATCAAGAAGGAGACCCGGTGGGCGCCCGAAGTCCAGCGCACGCCGTCGATCCCCTCGAAGACCGTGGGCGAGATCCGGGCCTACCTTCGAATGTCGGCCGAGGAGCGCAAGGACATCCTGCACAAGATCGGGAGGCGCATCAACCGCGAGGTCAGCGAGGGCGAGAATTGGGCGCGGATGACCACGCTCGGCGGCTTCCGCGAGGTTGGCCGGTCGTGCGCGCTGCTCTCGACGAAGGACACGAAGATCCTCATCGACTGCGGGGTCAAGTTCGGGGGGCACGACGACGCAACGCCGTACCTCAACGCGCCCGAGGCGCTGCCGCTCGACCAGATCGACGCTGTGGTGCTCACGCACGCGCACCTCGACCACACGGGGATTACCCCGCTGCTGTTCAAGTACGGCTTCGAAGGCGCGGTCTACACCACGGCCCCCACGCGCGACACGATGTCGATGCTGATGATCGACTACCTCAAGGTCGCCTTTGGCGAAGCGCGCAAGGCACCCTACGACACCTCGCACATCCGCAAGATGGTGCTGCACACGATCCCGCTTAGGTGGGGGGAGACGACGGACATTGCGCCCGACGTGCGCCTCACGTTGCAGGACGCCGGGCACATCCTCGGGTCCTCGTCCTGCCACTTCCACGTGGGCGATGGCCTCCACAACATCGTTTTCTCGGGCGACATGAAGTACGAAGACACTTGGCTTTTCAACCGCACGCACGACCGGTTCCCCCGGCTCGAATCGATCCTCATCGAGTCGACCTACGGCGGGTACCACGACTTCCAGCCGACGCGGCGCGAGGCGCGCGACAACCTGAAGGAGATCATCGTCCGAGCCATTGAGCGGGGCGGAAGGATCATCGTCCCGGTGTTCGCGGTGGGCCGGTCGCAGGAGGTCATGATCGTGATTGAAAGCCTCGTCCAAAAGGGCGACATCCCGAAGACGGATGTCTTCATGGACGGCATGATCATGGAAGCGACTGCCATCCACACGGCCTACCCGGAGTTCCTCAACACGACGCTGCGCAACAAGATTTTCCAGAAAGGCGAGAACCCGTTCCTCAACCCGATCTTCAACCAGGTCGAGAACTCGGAGATGCGCCGCGAGGTGCTGACGATGCCCGGGCCGATCATCGTGCTTGCAACCTCGGGGATGCTGAACGGCGGCCCGGTGATGGAGTACTTCAAGCACTGGTGCTCGGACCCGCAGAACACGATCGTGTTCGTGGGGTACCAGGCGGAGAACACGATCGGGCGCAAGATCCAGCGCGGGTGGAACGAGCTCACCCTTTCGGACAAGGGCAAGCAGATCACCTACCCGATCAAGCTCCAGGTGGAGACCTGCGAGGGCTTCTCGGGGCACAGCGACCGCAAGCAGCTGCTCGAGTACTTCCGCAACCTGCACCCGAAGCCAAAAACGGTATTCGTGGGGCACGGGGACGAGAGCAAGTGCATCGAATTTGCAACGACCCTGCGCAAGAAGTACGGCCTCACGGCGCTCGTGCCGCAGAACCTTGAGACGATTAGGTTGGCGTGAGGGCGCCCTCAGCGGCCCCGCGGCCCGGGGGCGTCACGCGTTAACAGCAAAGAAAACCGCGAGTGCCGCAACGATCGCAAACGACAGCAGCGGGCTTACGAAGGCAACGGCGACGGCCGACCCGTACCCGACGGGTCCCAGCCAAAAGCCGCTGCTCGCTTCCTCCACCGACTGTTTCGCGGCGTTTCGGTCGAGCAGCCTGCCGTCTTTGGACGCGTAGCGCCAGACGCCCGTGAACGCCCCGGCAAGGCAAAGGCCCGTGAACGCGTAGATCGCGGCGGCCACAACGGCGCCCCCGCCCTCCGGGTCGAGCAGGTGTTGGGCGATGAGCGCGGTGGGAAACGGGATGAAGGTCGTGACGAACAGGAGGCACCCGTTAAGCAGCAGGAAGTTGCGGTCAATCCGCCGGATGAGGGTGAAGAGCGCGTGGTGGTTCATCCAGATGACGAGGATGGTGAAGAAGCTCGTGACGAAGGCGAAAAAAGTAGGCCAGGCGGCGGCGAGCTGGCCCCAGACGTCCCCGCTCTTTCCGCCGATGGGCAGGAGGTTGATGACGAGCAGCGTGATGGCAATTGCAAAGACGCCGTCGCTGAAGGCCTCGACGCGGCCGGTCTCCTTGACTTCGCCGGCCTCCCTCGCGACGGTGAGCGGGCCCGTGGAAGGGCCTTCGGCAACGGACATCGCGCGGGAATTCGTGGGGTACCTTAAGATGGTGAGGTGAGGCAAAGGCCCCCGGCAGGCGCGGGGTCAGTCCTTCCGGCGGACGCGCTCAAGCACGGCGGCTGCGGCCAAGGGGAATGTGATAGTGGCGTCCGAGTAGACGGTTTCAAGTTTGGCGTCTTCAGGGACGATCTTGCCCCACGAAATGGCCTCGGCCAGCGTGGCGCCCGACAGCCCGCCCCACTGGGGCGAGTCCGTCGTGAACTGGATCGCGTAGCGGAAGCCGCCGTCCTCGACCATGAGGGACGACTGGAGGGTGAAGTTCTTCGGGCTGCCGCCGCCAAGGACGATGATCGCCCGGTTGGGGTGGTCGGACATGTCCTGGACCAGCAGTTCAAGCTCGCGCGTTTGGTCGGGCACGAGCCGGTACCCGGTCCCCTCGTGCTTGGCGTTCGCGTTGTGGATGCGGATTCCCCAGTCGGAATCCATGATGGCCGGGCAGAACACCCGCACGTTTTTGCGCGCGCATGAGGCGAGGATCCCGTCGTCCCCTCGTTCGGCGAGGTCCTCCCCGATGACGCGGAAGATCTCGGAGGGCGCCACGATGGACGCCGACCCCGCGCGCGCCTTGGTGAGGGCGGGGATGATCCGCCGCTCGACGTCGGAGGTGTACTTGTCCCACATGTCGTCCCGGACGAAGATGTCGTAGATGCGGAACACCTTCTGGTCGCGCAGGATCGCGTCGTCGGCAAGCTCCGAGCCCTGGATGAGCGAGCCCGGCTGCGCGCCGCTCTGGGCGTCGTGGGCAAGGTTGGCGCCCGTCGAGATGATGGCGTGGGCAAGGCCCTCGTCGACGAGCTGGGCGACGAGCCGGCGCATCCCGGCGGGGGTCATGGCGCCAGCCAGCGTGAGGTAGATGCGTGCGCCGCTCTCAACCGCCTCGGCCCAGATGTCCGCGGCGTGCGCGAGGCGACGGGCGTTGTATGCCGAGCCCGAAAACGACTGGAGGAGTTCCGAAACCGTCATGCCGGGGCGGACGAGCGGCTCGCGGACGGGAGGCCCCCACTTCTCGTGGTGGCCGGGCGTACGCTTCTTTGGCTCAACCACGCGACTTTGCCCCTAAACCGCCCGACGGGCCGGTGAGAAATCCTCGTCCCCGACTCCTCGACGCCTGTAGCGGTCGCAGGAACTAGGTGCGAACTTAGAGAAATGATTTGCGCCCGCGAAGCGAATCGCGCGTTTGACGCGTTTCCGGTGGAAATCAGGCAACGGTTGGCATCGGGTCGGCCGACACCCAACGGTTGGTGGAAGGGTCCCCGAGCAGGCAAACGCGGGACGTTTCGTCGCCATCCAGTACGGAAAGGCCGTTGAGGGCGGCGACGCGTTCTCCAAACGCCTTGATCTCGCGAAACGAGGGCATGTTCTCGGGCGCAAGGCGGTTCCTTGAGTCGCCGACCCAGACGTAGCCCTTGGGTTCGATGAAATCGGGGTCGGCGACCTTGTCCATGGCGGCAAATCCGTCGGGGAACTCGAGGTTCCAACCTTTGACGAGGGTGTGGCGGATGACGGTCCTGCACGAGAGGGAAGGCAGCAGCTCGAGCGTCTTGTTGAGGTTCTCCCACAGGCGCGGGGTCTGGGGTGAGCACAGCCGGTTGAAGATCTCCTCGGTGGGGGCTGCCACCGTCACGTAGAGCTGGTACGGGAGGGGGTCGAGGCGCTCGAGCACGGTGGGGCCGGTCCCGTTGGTCACAAGAAACGTGCGGATTCCGCGTTTGTGGCACTCGGAAAGCAGGTCGGCGAGGTATTTGTACATCGTCGGCTCGCCGGAAAGCGAGATTGCGACCTGGTTGGGGTTCCACGCCTCCTCGAACTTCCCTTTGGGCACCCGCGGGTCGCCTTTCCAACCCACGATGAGCTTGCGGTGCGCCTCAATGGCGCCCTCGATGAGTTCGACGGGGTCGACGGGGTTGTCGTTGCCGAGCTGGTAGCCCTGGTAGCGCCAGCAGAAGAGGCACATCTCGTTGCACTGGTGGACGTTCGGGGTCATCTGGATGCAGCGGTGGCTGTCGATGCCGTAGAACTTCTGCTTGTAGCAGCCGCGGCCGGTCTTGAGGGATTCCTTGCACCAGTGGCAGACCTTGACGGCGCCGCCCTCGCCGATGAGGCGGTAGCCCTGCCGGTCGAGGGCCATCTTGAGGGAGGCGTCCATAGCAGTCGACCTCGAAGCAAACGGCGGCCGGGTCTAAAGCCTTGGGGTTCGGCGTCAGCCAGGTGCAAGGGCCGCGCCGCACCAGGGGCACTTCACATCATGAGCATGGGCAGGCGAGTTGCAGGCGGGGCAAAGCTTGCCCTTCTCAACCTGTTCGGACTCAATGGACTTGGCGCCCTGCCCGTGCGTCTCGGGCATGGGCGCGTGGAATTCCATTTGCGCGGGGCCAGCGGGCGCCGCCACGTCGCGGTGT
>JBGQKI010000027.1:0-37101 GCA_041499475.1 Thermoplasmata archaeon | reverse complement strand
GCCGGAGCCAGAACCGCTGCCCGAGCCCTGCCCGGAGCCGGACCCAGAGCCCATGCCCTGGCCGAACTGAGAGTCAACGGGCGACTGCGTGCCGCCCTGGCCGTTTGCAAAGCCGCCGGCCGCGTTCGTCCACGGCCCGTCGGGGAAGAGCGGGTTCGGGTCAACGGAGTCGATCATGCCGTCGCCGTCAGTGTCCGGGTTCGTGGGGTCCGTGCCCGCGATGTACTCGCGGTAGTTGTCCCAGCCGTCACCATCGGTGTCAAGGTAGTCGTCCGCCCGGCTGGTCGGGTCAAGCCCGTATTGGACTTCCCAGCCGTCCGGTGCGCCGCCGCCGTCCGAGTCGGGGTTCGACGGGTCGGTGCCGTGCAGGAATTCCTGGAAGTTCGAAAGTCCGTCGCCATCGCTGTCTCGAGCTCCGTCGAGCGGGTCGGTCGGGTCAAACGCCGTTGCCAACGCCGGCAAAGCCGACATCACAAGCGTCAAGCCGAGCAACACTGAACTGATCTTACGCATTCTATTGCCACCCTGTTAGTCTGATGTCGGCTTGTAAGTATATAAAGCAATTCAAACGTGGCTCGAACGTTTCCAAGCCCCGTCTTGGGTGCCTGGCTACCCCCTTGTTCGCCCCCGCCCACCCCTGCGCCGGCCTACTCACCAGGAGAGCGTAACGTGAGCGTGAATTCGGCGTTTCCAGGAGCGTCGGGAGGGACGCTTGAGGGCGACTGGAGCTCGTGCAGGCCGATCACCTGGATCCCCTCGGCCGGCTCCCCGCCTTTGAGCAGCTCGTCGCGGATCCCAATGACGTGACCCGCGCCTACCACGGCGACCACCACCGGTCCCACCTGCTTGGCCGCCTCAATTCGGCGCGCCATGTACGCGTTGCGGTCGTCGATGAGGGCTGTCTTCGTGTGCGGGAATTCGGCCGCAAGGTCGCGGGCAAAGGCGTCTTCGTCGTCGAAATAGTCCTCGATCTCCTGTTCGACCTTCTTGCGGCTTGCGAAGATCGAAGCGAACGCCGAGAGGAACAGCTTGGCCCGTTCCCGCTTCGACAGCTTCCCCATCCAGTTGCGCATGAGTTGGCGCGTGTCCATGTCGATGAGCCGAGTCGGGGCGCCCACCAGTTGGGCGGCCTCCATCGCGGCGAACATCTCGTCGCCCGCCGTCGAGCCGTACTGCTTGGCGAGGCTGCCCTGCTTCCAGGCGAGCAGCGCGATGATGAGGCCGCCGCGCCCGACCGTGCGCCAGTCAAACCGCGCGCCGCCGCCGCGCTCCTTCGCGAGCTTCCGTCGCCGCTCTTCCACCAGGAATTGGAAGCGCAAGGCGTCGAGCTCGAGGCAGACGACCGAGGGCCGGACGCGCAGGATCTCTTCCTTGAGGCGCTCGCGGATCGAGAAAACGTGAGCGACGCCGATGAGGATGATCATGACGGCACCTCGTTTGGCGTGGAGTTTGGGCTATGCACGGGGGACGGCAGCCGTCTCGGGCACCTTGCCCGGACGCTCCTTGAAAGCAAACGCGCGGGCCAGGGGCTCAAGCGCTTTCGCCTCATCGAGCGCGGCGGCAATTTCCTCGAAGGACCGGAACGGACGCTTGCCCGCGAGCCGCGCCGCGCGCCTTCGGCCCACGCCGGGGAGCTGCTCGAGCGCGCGCATCGGCAGGTTGTTGACATCGATCGGGTGCACGAGCCCAGTCACGCTGCGGTAGCCGTGGTCGACCACCACGACATCGAGCCAACTGCGCATCTTCACCTCTTCGACGATCCCAACGAGCAGGGCATAGGTGCCCACCTGGCGTGCGTAGGTGAGCTGCCCCTGGCGCGCCTCCACGAACACGTCCTTGAGCACGGTGCCCAAGGGCGCAACCTCCTGCAGCCACGGGTTGTCGATCTCGGAGCGAACCGCCTCCTTGAACGCGCGGAACACCTCTTTCTTGACCTTCGCGCGGAAGGGCCGCCGCACGGGGTTCACCTGCCGGATGTTGATGCGCCGGAAGAGGAGCCCGCGGCGCTTGAGCTCGCGGAGGAATTCCAGGTTCTGCGTGTAGGTGCCCTCCGTCTCTCCGTCGAGTCCGCAGACGAAATTCAGCCCGGGCAGGAGCTTGGGCATGCCGTTGGCCCCGCGTGTGCGCCCGCGCCGGTTCACGATGGTTGCGGCCTCGACCACCTGCTGAGGCGACGCGTTCAGGTTGTTCGCGGCAAACACCGCAGGGTCGACCGTCTCCAGGCCGAACGCCACGATGTTGCCAGGCGTGCAGAGTTCCACCAGCGCTTCGGTCGCGCGGTCCGACTCCTCCGGGTGCGAGGCGATCACCGCCGGGTTGGCGTTGTCAACATGCAGGACCTTGAGCCCGGGGCCCGCCGCCGCGCGCACCGCGCGGAACAGCTCGTCGATCGCCTCGGGGTTGACGCGCGGCGTCTCGCTCTTGCCGACCTCGTCGCTGCCGTAGCAATAGATGCAGGTTTGTCCGCCGATGCGGATGTGGCGGACGCCGAGCGCGGCAAGCGCCTCGACCTCCTCGGCGACCGCCTCGGGCGTACGGAACTTCGGGACGCCGTAGCGGACATCGCTGCAGAAGGCGCAGCCCCCGTTCATGTAACGGACGCAGCCCTTGTAGGTCTCGACCTCGGCGAAGAGCGGCTCGGGGAAGTCCGGGTGCTGCTTGATGATCGGCGCCCCCCGCACGAGCCACCGCTGCCACTGCCCAAACGAGCGCATCCCGAGGATCGAACGCTGGTCGCCGTGCTGGAGGACGCGGAGCCGGTGCTCGGACTCGCCGATGAGCAGCGAATGCATCGCCGCGTCGACATCGCCGTCGGCGAACACATCGACATGGCGGATCTCCCTCTTGTCGAGGGCGTACGAGACGGGCCCGCCAAGCACCGCCGTCCCCCGGCAGCGCTCCGCAAAGTCCTGCACCTCGCGCATCGAGATCGGGTGGCCGCGCAGGTACTTTCCAGGGACGAGCGCGCCTGTAATCATGACAAGCATGTCCGAGTCGAGCGCGCGCCCTTTCAGGCGCGCGTCGCGGCGCGTGTCTTCGATCGTCTGATAGCGCAGGTCAACGGGCAAGCCGCGGTCGTCGGCGGCCTCCCAGATCGCTCCCGCGGTGCTCCGCATCTGCGGCGCGATGTACGGCGGCACGCCGAAGATCGACGGCTCGTCAATGAAGCCGTCCAGGATGGTGATGCGCTCGGGCGCCATGGCTCGCCAACGTACTTGGGCGGCCTTGATGAAGGTTTGGAGAGGCACAGGGGCCGCCGCCCATGGTCGGCGAAATTCCGCTTCGACGCGCGGCCCCGGCTCGATTGCAACGGCCCCCCGTCTGCGTCCGGGCCTTTACCTCGCCTCGATTCTCGGCAAGGGCCGGCGGAGTATAATCTGTTGAACGGTACATACTCAATCCTCTTGGTCGCCCCCTCCAGTCGCAGGCGCTATGTCTGCGCTTGCGCCGGCCAGGCCGCGCGGGCACCGCGACGTACGGCAATATTCGAATCAGCGCATCGCCGCCGGCGGGTCCCCTCCCGCCGCCTCTGCGAAGGCCCCGAGCCCTCACACGCCCGACGAGCGGCACGACGCTTTCGCCGCCCTTGCAAGCCACGCCCGCTACCAGATTCTCGATGCCCTCGCCTCTCGGCCCAAGACCATCAAGGAACTCACGCAGGAACTGCGCCTTCACCGCATCACCGTGCGTTACCACCTGACGTTCCTCCTGCGTGAGGGGTTCGTCGAGGAGGCCCCCGTCCTGCGGCGCGGCAAGGCCGGGCGGCCCGCCAGCCTCTACCAGACCGCGCGCCATGCGAGCATCCCCGGCTTCCCCGTGCGCCACTTCGAGCTCATCGCCCAGGCCGCGCTCGCCGCCCTGCTCGAAGCCCTGGGTGAGGGCGACGCGCGCCACAGGCTCTACGACAAAGGCAAGGCGCTCGGGGCCGGCGTCGTGCGGGGGATCGCCGCCACCAAGAACGTCAAGAAGTGGACGCCCTCCGCCTTCGACGAGCACGTGCTGCGCGGCTCCTACCGCGAGATGGGCGTGTCCACCGAGGTCCTCGCGGCGAGCGCCAACACCATCGAGTACCGCGCGTTCAGCTGCCCGTTCCTCGAGCTTGCCGAGCAGATGCCCGATGTCGTGTGCGATGCGCTCGACTCGGGGTTCCACGACGGCATGGACGAAGCCCTCGGCGGCGCGCTCACCACACGCCGCATGTGCATGGGCCACGGCGACCTCTATTGCGAGTATGTTGTCAACTGGCCGCCGCCTCGATCCGTGCCGGGCAAGGGCCCCGAGACGCCCGCGGCCCCCAAGAAGGGGGCGGGGGCGTGAGCGAGGAGCCTGCGGGCGCTGCCGAGCCCACCACCCCGGCCGAGCCTTCCCCGTCCGACCGCCGTGCTTTCATCCGCGGCATCTCGATGGCCGCCATTGCGGGCGGCGCGGCGATCGCCGCGGGCCAAGGCGCCTTGGAGGCGTTTGGCAACCACCTCGGAAGCGATTCTCAAGGGCACCCCTCGGCCCGCTTCGTCATGGTCATTGACCTTGCCAAGTGTGACGGCTGCAAGAAGTGCACCAAGGCCTGCAGCGCCGAGCACTTCGTGCCCGAAGGGCAGGAGTGGATCAAGGTCTACACCGTCGACGATGGCTTCGGCGGCAAGTACAACCTCCCCCGCCCCTGCCAAATGTGCGAGAACCCGCCGTGCCGCAACGTGTGCCCCACCGGCGCCTCCTTCATGAATGACGACGGGCTCACGCTCATCAACCACGACATCTGCATCGGCTGCCGCTACTGCCTGGCGGCCTGCCCCTACAGCGCTCGATACTTCAACTGGACCGAGCCCGCGCACACCCCCGAGGAACTTGCCCACACCTACGAGCCCGAGGCGCCGTGGCCGCACCGCAAGGGCACCGCCGAGAAGTGCATGTTCTGCATCCACCGCCGGATGGAGGGCAGGCTGCCCGCCTGCGTCGAGCACTGCCCCATGGGCGCGATCTACTTCGGCGACGCCTCCGAGGACGGCGTCACCAACGGGCAGGGTGAGACCCTGCCGCTCCGCAAGACGCTCTCCGAGAAGGCCGCGTACCGGCTGCGCGAGGACCTCGGCACGGGCCCGAGCGTCTACTACCTGCCCCAGAGGAGGTGAGCCCCTTGTCCGGCGAAGGCCTCGACCCCCAGACCAAACGGGTGCTGAGCCCGCTCGTGCGCACGACCTGGCAGTTCTACGTCGTCGTGGGGTTCATGGGCGGCGTCTTCGTGTTCGCCAACCTCGCCTGGATCCACCAGCTCAGCGTGGGCCTCGGCGTTACCGGCCTGTCCGACCGCATCTCGTGGGGCCTCTACATTTCCTCGTTCATCTACTTCATCGGCATCTCGTACGGCGGCACGATGGTCTCGGCCATCCTGCGCCTCACGCACACGGAGTGGCGGCGGCCGATCACGCGCGTGGCGGAGGCCTCCACCGCCGCCGCCCTCATGGTCGCCGTCATCATGCCCATCTTCGACCTCGGGCGTCCCGAACGGCTCCCGGCGCTCCTCCAGTACGGCCGCATCGAATCGCCGCTCATTTGGGACTTCATCTCCATCGGCACCTACCTTGCCGGCTCGCTGATCTTCCTCTACCTCGCGCTCATCCCGGACTTCGCGTTCCTCGACAAGGTACTGCCGGAGCGCATCCGCCTGCGCCGCGTCCTCTACCGCGTGTTCAAGATGCGTTGGGAAGGCAGCCGGCAGCAGAAGCGCACGCTCGAGCGGGCGCTGCTTGCCATCTCCATCATCATCATCCCCATCGCGGTCTCGGCGCACACCGTCCTTTCGTGGATGTTCGGCATGACCACGCGCACCGGGTGGCACAGCTCGATCTTCGGCCCCTACTTCGTCGGCGCCGCGCTCTTCTCCGGGATCGCGATCGTCGTGGTCGCCATGGCCGTCTTCCGGCGCCAGCACCACCTCGAGGACCTCATCACGGAGAGCCACTTCAAGAAAATGGCCAACATCCTGCTCGTGTTCTCGCTAGCGTACCTCTACCTGACCTTGAACGAGTACCTCACGATCACCTTCCAGCCTTCGTCCGACGAGCAGCAGCTGCTCAAGATCCTCGTCACGGGCTCGATGGCGCCGTTCTTCTGGTTCTCGGCGTTCTCCCTCGTCCTGGTCACGGTGCTCTTGGCGCTGCCCAAGACGCGCACGGTGCGCTGGATCACCTTCAGCGCGCTGCTGCTCAATGTGGCCCTTTGGATCAAGCGCATCATCATCGTCGTCCCCAGCATGGCGGTGCCGCTTGTGCCGGGCGACGTCGTTGCCACCTACACCCCCACTTGGGTCGAGTGGGCGATCACCGCGGGCTCGTTTGCGGCCTTCGGCCTCATCTTCGCGGCGTTCTCGAAGCTCTTCCCAATGGTATCCCTCTGGGAGGTCCGCGAGGGGAAGGAAGCCCGCGCCGAGGAGCCCGCCGACGCGGGCGCCCCGGGGGCTCCGCGCGCCCCCACTCCGGTCCCTGCAAGCGGCCCGCTGCCCGTCCAGGCAAAGGGGGGTGCCTGAGATGTTCGCGCCTCGCCTCGGGCGCCCCCACGCCGCGGTCGCGGCGTGCCTCGTGATCGCGGCAACGGCCGCCCTCACGGTGCCCTCGTTTGGCAGCGACACCGGGGTGCCCCCGGGCCCCGGCTGCACGTGCCACAGCGACTTCCCCTCCACCGCGGTCAACATCACCGCCACCGGCTGGCCCGAGGTCTACACGCCGTTCGAGCGCTACACGGTCACGCTGGCCGGCGAGGGCGATGTGCTCGGCCTCAAAGGCGGCTTTTCCGCCCAAGTGAGCAAAGGGAACCTGTCGAGCCCCGACCCGCATGTTTCCGCGGCCGGCACCTATGCGACGCACACCGACCCGAACCAGCGCTCATGGGTCGTTGTGTGGCTCGCGCCCACGGAGGACTCCGGCAACGCGACGCTCACCGTTTACGTCAACCTCGTGAACGGCGACGGGTCGGAAGGGCCCGAAGACCACTGGAACCACGCGACGTTTATCGCCGCCGAGAAGGCGCCCGAGCCGCCCCGGCCCTCGAACCTGCACCTCATGTACGCGTCCGACGGCGCCGGGGCCATCGCGGGCCAGAACTTCAGCCTCGTCGCCCACTTGACGAACTCCACCGAAGCGCCCATCGGCAACGCGCTCGTCGCTTTCTCCGCCCGCCTGCGCTTCGGCACCCTGCCCATCGGCGCGAACCGCACGGACGGAAACGGCACCGCGCGGATCAATTGGAGCGTCGTCGCCGCCGGCGACTTCCTCTTCCTCGCGCATTACGACGGCTCGTCGAAGAACCTCTCGGCCGATGCCAACGCCACCGTTGGCGCGACCGACCCCAACGGCGTGTTCAAGGACGACTACGGCACGCCCTCCGTCCGCAAGAGCGGCGTCTTCGACCCCGTGCGCGTGCCCCTCGCCCTCATCGTGGGCGGCGTGTGGGTCACCTTCGCCCTTGCCGGCCGCCAGGTCCTGCGCGTGCGCAAGCAGGGCAGCCCGTCGAACGACGGCCTGCGCGACCTCATGCGAATCGTTGTTCCAAAGTTTGGCCGATTCGGGAGGAAGAAACCATGAGCTCAAGAGAAACCGCCATGAAACGTACCGCGTGCAGCCTTGTGATCGCCCTCGTCGCCGTGCTCTTGGTGCCGGCCGCTCCCGCCCTTGCGGCGGTGACGAGCCCCAACGTCGTTGCCTTCGAGCTTTCGCCGGGGCTCATCAACGTGAACCGGACCTCGTCGGTGACCCTCGAGATCGGAGCGAGCGCCGGTGTCGGCGATGACAACTACCTCGTGACCGTCGCCGACCCCGACCTCGTCCAGGTGGCCACCCTCTGGTACAACTTCAGTGCCCTGGGCAGTTTGACCAAGGTGCTTGGCAACGCATCGGCGGACTTCCAACTTGCCATCACGCGCGTGGGTGCCTACACCATTGCCGCCGAGTGGTGGAACTCGACCGGCTCGCGCTACGAGCGCGCAGCGACGATGTACCTCCAGGTGACGGACCTGCTCATCGTCACGACGGAGTTCGCCGCAGGTTCGGACGACTGGCTCGACGTCCACAACTGCCAGGTCGCCGAAGAATTCCAGCGGGGCGACGGCATCATCGCGCGCGGCTACGTGCGCTACGCCTCGACGGGCGAGATCATGAACGGCACCCTCGTGCCCACCGGCGCCGGCAACGTCACCGGGACGCTGCTCGGGTCGCAAAAGACGCTCAACTACAACGCGAAGTTCTTCTTCTGGCGCGCGGCGTGGCAGTTGCCGTGGGACACCCCGATTGGGGTGTTCCAGTTCGTCGTGAGCGCCTCGGACGGGCTTGGCAACAGCGGGTCGGCGATCTCGCCGGCGGCCGGGTACTACGGCTCGCTGAAGATCACGCCGTCGGTGTTCACGACGACCGCCTGGACCCAGAACGCGACCTCCGGCGCGCCGGTCTCCGCCTTCTTCCCGGGCGAGACCGTGCAGGTCGTGGTGCGCTCGCTCTACGACGGCCACTTCAACCACAACTACGCCTACACGAACACGACGGCGGCCCTCAAGGCCAACACCTACCCGCTCGGGCCTGACCGCGGCGGCACCGTGAACGCGGTGCTTGGAATCGGGCCGTTCAATTCGACGGCGCAGACCTTCGCCACGCCGCTTGCCAATGTGCCGCTCGCTTTCGACGCGGCTTCGGGCAACTGGATGGGCAACTGGGTCGTGCCCGCCTCGGGCGCCTTTGCCGGCAACGTGACGGTCTGGGCGTTTGCGACCGACGGGGCGCCCACCCCCAACGCCGGCAAGGCTTCGGCGACCTTCACCACGATGCCGCGGCCGGAGCCTGAAGTCGTCACGAACACGGTCTACCACAACAACACGCTCTACCAGAACCAGACCGTGGAAGTGCCGCCGGCCGGCTCGGTCAATGGCGCTGTTGCCTACGGGCTTGCAGGCATTGCGCTTGCCGCGGGCGCCGGGCTCGGCTTCGTGCTCGCCGCGCGCCGGCGCAAGGGCGAAGGAGGGGGGAAGGCGGCGCAGGCAACGCCCGCCTCCGCGTCGTCGGAGAAGGCAGCCGATGCGCCCGAGAAAAAGAAGGAGGATGAGGGCTGGAGCTGAAGGCTCCCCACCCTCTACCCTGACAGGGAGGTCGCACAACATGGACAAACGAGCTGGAATGTGGCTTGCTGCAACGGTTGCCCTGACCGTCGCGCTGTCGGGCGGGGCCCTTGCGGCCCCGGCCCTCTCCGTCTCGCCGGAGCAGGGGCCGATCCAGACTCCGGTCGTGCTGACCGGCTCGGGGTTCGAACCGGGGGTTAGCCTGGACATCGCGTGGCAGACGATGGTCGGCAACCGCGTGAGCGGGTCGGGCTTTGCCGCCGTGACCCAGACGATCGGGTCGGCGACGGCCGACGGCGCCGGCAACTTGCACTTCGAATTCAAGGCGCCCTCCGACCTCGGCGGCCCGCCGCACGCGGTTGCGGTGGTGCAGGGCAATTCGACCCTCGCCACCGCGTCGTTCACGATCCTGCGGACGGCGAATATCTCCCCCACCTCGGGACCGCTCGGCACGACGATCGAGCTCCACATGACGGGCGGGGGCTGGACGCAGTACGACAACATCGTCACGGTGACCTACGACAACGCTTACATCGGCTACATGTGCAGCTTCAACACGCAGGGCAACATGACGACGTGGTTCCCGGCCTCGGGCGGGGTCGGCCTCCACTCCGTGGACGTCTACCCGGCCCTGTACACGGGCCCGAGCGACGGGGCGATGCCGTGGAAGCTCCCGCACCTCTCGCAGGGGGACCAGCCTTGGCAGCCGCCGGTGTTCCACTTTGAGTTCACCGTCACGGACATGAACGGCAGCGTGCCCCAAGCGGCCGGCGAGCCTCCCGCCGCGGCCGCGCAAGACGGCGCAGGCGGTCTGCTCGCGGCCTCCTTTGCCGTGCTTGCGGCCGCCGGCGCGGGGGCGGTCGCCTTCGAAGTGCCCATCCGCCGCGCGAGAGGCCGCCCGCGGTGGCCGGCCGCCGCCGCCGTGGTGTCGCTCGTAGCGATTGCCGTCTTTGCAAGCCTTGGCGCGCCCGCGCAGGCGGAGGGCGCCTCCACCGGCGACCCGCCGATCGTCCTGCTCTCCACCGCAGGGCCCGTCGTGGCGCTGAGCGCGGGCACCGCCGAGCCCGGGGCTGCGGTCACACTCACGGGCGCGGGCCTGCCCGCCCACACGGACGTCGAACTGCGTTGGAGCACGGCGACGGTCAAGGCCAAGGCCGACGGCGAGAAATTCCTCGGCTGGAATGTGACGCCCGGGGAATGGGTGCTCGGCACGGCCTCCACCGACGCCTCCGGCGCCTTTACCCGGACGATTGCAGCGCCCTTCGACTACAGCGGGCCGCACCAAGTCAGCGTGGTTTCCTCCGGCGCGACGCTCGCCTCCTCGGGGCTCATTGTCGTCCCGCGCTTCGAGATCGTGGGGCCCACGCATGTGCGGGCGGGCCAGCAGGTCACCGTCCGCGGCTACGGGCTCGGCTACGAGAAGTACAGCGCAGGCTGGAATGTGGCCTACGACAACCGGCTCACGGGGTGGGTGTCGGGGATGGAAGCGCACGGCAACGTGAGCTTCACGCTCTACGCCGTGGGCGAACCCGGGCAGCACTTCATTGATGTCGGCGAAGGCGCCGTCGGGTTCCCCTACCTGAACCTGTGGGAATCGCCGTTCCAGAATCGGCCGCCCGCACACCTGTGGTTTGTCATCGACGCGGGCGCCCCGCTGCCTACGGCCCCGGCGACCGCGGCCGGCGGCGGTCTTGGCGCCACGCTGTTGCCGGTGGCGGCCCTTGCCGCAACGGCGGTGCTCGCCGTCCAGTTCGTCCGCTGGAGGTTCGGAAGCGCGCCGCAGGCGCCGCCCGCCAAGGGGCGCGTGTAGGGCGGCGCGCCCGACTCGCGCGGGAGGGTGCGTGGCCGCCGTGGGGGCTTTCCTCTTCTTTGGGGAAGCCGCCGCGGCGGTCTTTGTCGCGCTCGCCGTCCGGTGGCTCCTCGAGCTGCGCCGCAGCGCACTTGCGGCTCGGCTGCCCCTCACGGCCCTTGACAAGGTGCTCGCCGTGGCGCCCGTCGGCTACACGGTAATCTGCTTCGTGGCGGCGGGCGCGCTTGCCGACCGCCTCGAAGCGATCCTTGGCGAAGAGGGCGCGACCGCGTGGGTTCCCATCCTTGGAGAGGTCAGCCGCGCGACCGGCGTGTGGGCCGCGGCCACGTGCATCGGCCTTGCCGTCGCGACGCCCTCGATCGTGGTCTTCACCGTGGAGGCCTTTTTCGCCAAGCGCTTACCAGAGCTAGTCCTGATGGGGCGCGGCGCAGTTTGGTCGGTGTTGACGGGCGTCGCGCAACCGAAGGCCCGCCGGCCCCCCGCCGCCGAAGAGGACGAGGACCTGCGCTGGAAGCGGCTGCTCGCTTGAGGCGCGAACCGCCGCGGCGGACCGGCGCGCCGCCCGGGAAAAGCCGCCTGGAACTCACGGGCCCATCCACGCAAAGCAGGTCACGCACTGCCCCCCGTTCGGCCGGTTCGGGCGCCGCATGCGGGGCAGACGCGAGGGGCTTGGACGGCGGGGCGGGGGCCGGCCCCAAGTCCCGCGGAGCCCCGGATGGCGCCGGGTTCCCGTGCGGCGACGGGTAGCCGTACGGAGCGGGGATTATTTTCGGCGCCATGACGAACGCCTTGCAACGTCGCGTGACCCCGTCGCCGGGGCGGTCGAGGCCTCGAGGTTGAGCTCCGCGCAGGGCCCCTTCAGCGCCTCGTTGGAATCTTTGGCCTCTTACACACCTTGACCCTCTGGCCCTCGCCACGGCCCCGCGGCGGTAATAGTCAAGGCAGGCCCGGCCGGGGGGCCGCGCCGGCCCGCCGCCTCACTTCGAGTATCCCGCCCCAGCCGGCCCCCCACCAAGCCTTTATCTTGGCCGCGTCCGATCGTGCGGTCTCGGGAGGCACACGCCTGGCCGAACCCCGCTGGAACGAGATTCAGGATTTTCTTAACGACCTCCCGCGGTACCACTGCGCGGTCAAGCCGAAGCACTCGTTCTGCACCGTCTGCCTTCGGATCAACCCGCAAGTTGCCTCCGACTGCCCATGGCGTGATGTTCAGGACGCGGCGATGGGTTCCTTGGGCTATGTCCCCGGGCCGACCGCGCCGATGCCGAGCATTGACATGTACGCGCCCCCGGGCTACAGCGAGACGCGAGGGGAGGACCTCGCCGCGGAGGCCGCGCCGTCCGATGTCCCGCAGGCCGTACTTGCCGAAGGGCCGATCATTGAATTCGCGCAAACGACGGAGCCGGCCTCGCCCAAGAAGCGGATGAAAGCCAAGGCCTCCGGAAAGCGGTCGACAGCGCCACCTCCGCCTCCCGTGCTGCCCGCGCGACCGGCGGATCCGATCCCGCCCGCAGAAGTCGCGGCTCTTTCCGACGAAATCGAAACGCCCGCCGCTCCAGCGCCCGCGCCTCCGCCGCCGCCCGCAGCGCCGCCGCGCGGCCCACCGCCTCCCGGGTGGCGACCGCCGCCGGGAGCACGCCCACCTCCGCCCGCCGGCGCGCGCCCGCCCCCGCCTCGACCCGGCGCCCGGCCTCCGCCCCCGCCGGGATCTCGCGGGCCGCCGCCTCCCGGATGGCGGCCTCCACCGGGCGCGCGCCCTCCGCCGCCCCCGGGTGCTCGTCCTCCTCCGCCGCCGGGCCAACGTGGGCCGCCGCCCCCGGGTTGGCGCGGGCCCCCACCGCCGGGCAGCCGAGGTCTGCCGCCGCCGGGCTGGCGACCACCTCCGGGTCAGCGCTCCCAGAGGCCGCCGGATCCCGAACCGAGGAGCCTCCCGCCCGGCCCGTTCCCAACGCCGTACGAACAGCCGCCGGCTCAGCCGCCCCCCGAAGAACCGGCGACCCCACCGGTCACGCCGGAGGCGTCTCCCTTCGAGGCAACTCCCTCTGATACCGGTCCACCGGCCCCCGCGGATTTCCCCTCGCCGCCATCCGACGGCTTGACGATCGGCTCGAGCGATGCAGACATGCCCGCAACGCCGCAAGTCGACGAGCTTCCTCCCGCCGCCGACGCACCGACCGAATCGGCGTTCCTCGCCGAGGTCCTCGGGTCCCAAACCGAGCCCACGTCGCCCGCTCCCGAACCCTATGACCCAAGCCCGCGCCCCCAAAACGCCGCTGCCCCCGGCGAATTCGACCGGCCCAATGACATCTACGATCCGACCCCGCGCCGGCCACTGCAGGCCCCGCCGCCAGCGGCAAAGGACGAACCTCCCAAGCCCCGTGGCTTCTTCAAGCGCCGCAAGTAATCAGGCGCCCCCGCATCTTTAATACGAAGCGGTGGGTTGCTCGAAATCCGCCTCAAGCCAGCAATGCCCGAGTGGGGTAGTTTGGACATCCTAGTAGCCTGCGGAGCTACAGACCCGGATTCGAATTCCGGCTCGGGCACTCCCTTTCTTCCCCGCTCCGCCGGCCGCCTGACCTACCGGCCCTTTTTCGGGCCGAAGCCCGGCCGCGCCCCCACCGTCCAGCCCGCTACGGCCGCGAGTCGGTACAGGATGTTGAGCGTCACGGAGAGCTCGCGCACCGCAAAGAGCGGGATTAGCACGAGCGCCACGAACCCGATCGCGACAGCCGCTGCGTGCACCACGGGGACGTGCTTGACGACCATCGACCCAAAGAGCGTCCTCGAGTAGAGGCCCCACGACACGAGCGACATGATGACGGCCGCCTGCCGGTCGACCGTCTGCGCCGCGGGCGAGAGGGTCGTAACAATGAGCGCGCAGTAGAGGGCGGCATAGGGCACCGACACCATCCCGAAAAATTTCCCGATCTTGTGGCTCGAGTACCCGTAGTACGCCACGCCGACAGCGCCGGCTGCGATGAAGATCGCCGCCCAGAATTCCTCGGCCCCGAACGCCAACCCGCCGCCTCCCCCCGTCTGCGCGCGCCCGCGCAACCTTTAACCCGCACAGCGCGCGTGCGCGCCTCGCGCGAGGCAGCAGCGAGGCAGCAGATGGGATTTGCGGAGAGCATCAGCGCCGCGCTGGCGGCGCTCCACCTGCCGCCCTGGGCCGTCATCACCCTCGTCTCGCTGATGCCCTTCATCGAGATGCGCGGGGCCGTCCCGATCGCGGTCCTGATCTTCCATTGGGACCTCGGCCTCGCGCTTGCCTATTGCGGCGTCGTGAGCATCGTCCCGGGTTTCCTCATCGTGTTCTACCTCGACCGGCTCGAACCCACCCTGCGCAAGGTCAAGCTCTTCGACCGGACGCTCAACCGGGCCTTTGCATGGACGCGCAAGAAGGGCGCAACCGAGGAGGACCGCAAGAAGCGCGACCGGCGGGCGACCGTGCTGCTCGCGCTGTTGATCGCACTCCCCGGGCCCGGAACCGGCGCATGGACAGGCGGCCTCGTGGCCTATGTCTTCGAGGTGCCCAAGCGCCGCGCCGTCATCGCGCTCGTCCTTGGCGTGCTCGGGGAGGCGGTAGCGATCGGCGCGCTCGTCTACCTGTTCCAGTGGTCGGTTGGCAGCCTGCCCTGAGATCGCCCTTCGTTGCGGCCGCGAAGAAGAACCCGCCGCCCGCCGCCACCAAGCGGGGCCTTCCAAGGCCGGTCCGCGCGAGCGCCCCCAGGATCTCGCGGCGGGTGTAGAACCGCGCGCCTTGTAGCGCGAACTCAAGGCGCATCGCGATCACGAGCGCGTTGCCGGGGTCGCGCGGACTAGCGCGTTCATCGACGAGCCCCTCCGCGACCACGAGGGTACCGCGCGGGCGAAGGGCCCTTGCGCAACCGCGCAAGATCCGCGCGTCTTGCGGCGCCGCGCAGAGGACCTCGCCGAGGAAGACGAGGTCGAAGCGCGAATCGAACTTCATCGTCTCCGCGTTTCCAAGCTCGAATTGGACGCGGTTTTCCAAGCCTAGCCGTGAGGCCCCCGCCCGCGCGAGGCGGAGCGCCGTCTGGTCGGGCTCGATCCCGGTGACACGCGAACGGGGGAACACAGATGCGACGCGGAAACTCCACGCGCCCGTCCCCGCGCCAACGTCGAGGACATCCGCGCCCCGCTGCAGGGTGCGCCGGAGTGCTGGCGCCTTGGCGAGGAAAACCTCGAGGAACGCCGTATGGTCCCAGGCAGTCGCATGGGCAAACGCCTCGACCAGGTGCCGTTGGGGCCGCGCGGAGGGCCGCCCGTCGCGGAAGAGCTCATCGAACGCGTCGTAGTCGAGCGACCGCAGCGCGAGGTAGTCGAGGTGGCCGCCGAGGTACTCGGGGGCCGACACGTCGACCAACAAGGGCACGAGCGCCCGCCGCAGGGCAAACTTCCCCGCGTGTTCTTCGAGAAGTCCCACCGCCGCCGACGCTTCGCACCAAAGCTTTACGGCCGCAGGGTGGCGGCCCGCACGCTCCGCGAGCGAGGTCGCCGTCATCGCCCCGCGCGCCTTGGCAAGCTCAAGGAGAAGTCCTTGGCGGCGCCCCAGGTGCGCGAGCCATACGAGCGTGAATCCCCTCGAGGCGCGCCAAAAGTCGGCGGCCGTCAAGCTTGAGCCCTTCCGCCCCGGCATCGAGCCGCCACCACGACACGCGGCGTATTCAAGGCGCGCGGCTCGCACTTGCCGCTGACGCTTCCGCCGCACGCGCCTTGATGCGCGCGACCTCGCCCTGGCGGTCCCGCCACCAGTTGCGGCTCCACACGCCCTCGAGCGTCCAGCCTCGGTTCTGCAACATCCGAGGCCTTGCTACATCGCGCTCGCGCGAAGACACCGCGTTGTGGAACGCGGCCCCGTCGCACTCCACGCCAAGGGCAAACCGGTCGGGGTTTCCGGGGTCGATGACCGCCAGGTCGAGCCGGTAACCGCTGAACCCGACGTGCTCGTCGGCGCTCAAGCCCGCCGCGCCAAGCGCCTCGCGTAGCTGATCTTCGAGGGGACGCGTACCCGGGAGCGTCGGCGGCGGCGGGCGCACCGAGGCAAGGCTGGGGTCGAGCGCCTTGAGGACGGCCTCAACGTCCTCGCGCTTTCGCGCGGAGATTGCCTTGGCGTAAAGCAGGTACGCCTTGAGGAGCTTGGGCCCCGGGTTTTTCGTGTCATCGACAAGCAGGCTCTCCGGGTCAAACGATGCGACGAGCACCACGCGCTGGCGCGCGCGCGTGATCGCCACATTCAGGCGGTTCTCGCCGCCCTCGGCATTGAGCGAGCCAAACTGCACGCGCACCTTGCCCTTCTCGTCCGGCGCGTACCCCACGGAAAAGAGGATGATGTCGCGCTCGTCGCCCTGCACATTCTCGATGTTCTTCACGAAGGGGCGCTCGTCCATCTGCCGGTCTGGCGAATCCGCCTTCGAAAGCAGCGCGTCGAATGCGCCGTCGGCTTTGCGCCGCCGGTCGATCTCGTCGAGGATTGCGTCGCGCTGCGCGTCGTTGAAGGTGATGACGCCAAGCGAGGGCAGCAAGCCCTGCTTCTGCCCGTCCCAAAGCAGCTGCGCCGCGATGTCGACGACTTGGACGGCCTCGGGGAGGTTCTTCCGGTCTACCCACGTGCCCTCGCCGCGCACAAACTCGATCGGGGGCACCTTCGGCTTGCGCTCGACATTCGCCATCACCTGCAGATTGCCTTCGTAAAACGCGTGGTTCGAGAAGTCGATGAGCTCCTGGTAGCGCGAGCGGTAGTGCCAGCTCAGGTACCTCGGGTGGAAGGTGCGCATCGAGAGCATGAGCAGGCTCTCGGCGTTCACGGTCTCGTCTCCTTCCGTCTCCTCGTCCTCGTCGCCCTCGTCGGAAGTGAGCTGGAACAGGTCGAACGGGCGCAGCTGCTTCTCGTCGCCGGCGATCACCACGCGCTTGCCGCGGTAAACCGAAGGCGCCGCACGTTCGACTGCAAGCTGGCTCGACTCGTCGAAGACCACCAGGTCGAAGAGGCCGCGCGCGAGGGGAAAAATGTCGGAGGCGGCCTCGGGCGAGGTGAGCCAGCAAGGCGCCACTTGCAGGAATTCGTTCGGGAACTCTTCGAGGAGCTTGCGCACGGGTTTGACCCGCCGCTGCTTGCCAAACTCGTAGGCGAGCTTATTCCACTCCGTGTCGGGCCGCTTGTTCGGGTGGCTCTCGCCCGGCCGGCCCACGGGCGTGAGGGCCTTCTGCGAAAGCTCGCGGTTCAGCTTTTCGATGAGGAGCTTGCGGCGCTCATCGAAGGCCGCCTGCAGGCGGGCGCGCGTGTCGCTGTACCGGCGGTACGGGTCGCCCGCAAGCTGCGGCTTTGCCGCCTCCACGGCCGCGATCCATCGCGCCACCACTTCCTGGCGCGCGGTAGGCGCCCAAGGCCCGCTCGAGGCGCCAAGGCCCCGCGCGCACGCCTCGAAGAGGGCGAGCGCAGGGGGCGGCAGCCCCTCCTTCGCCTTGTCGTGCTCTTGAATGGCGTCGAAGTTGGCAAGCTCCCGCTGCATCCGCGCCGCCGTCTCGCGCGCCTCGGCGGGGAGCGCGAGCGAGCCGCGGATCCCGTCCTTGCCCTGTTGCGTGAGCAGGGGCGAAAGGTTTTCCCACCCTTCGAGGAGCCACACGCCGGCCTCGAGCGCGGCCTTCAGCGAAGTGGGGTCCTTGGCGCGCGGGTCAGTCGCGTGGCCGGCGTTGAATGCCTGCACCTTGCGGCGCGCGGAAGGGAACTTGAAGTCAAAAAAGCGCATGAATCTCGCCTTTTTCGACAGGAAGCGGCGCGTGTCGTTCAGCAGCGCGAGGTGCTCCTCCTGACTTGGCAAAACGAGCGCCCCGTCATCGGCCGCCTTCGTAAAGTCGATAAGGACTTTCTCGAGACCGGGCTGATCGGCCGCGCGCATCCCTGCAAACGACTTGCGGCCGGCAAGAGGCGCACCCGGCGCGCCAAATCGCCTCCAGCCCGCCTCCAAGCTCGGAAGCGCGGTCAGGAACGCCTCGACGGTGTTCACATCGAAGTCCTGCGCGGAGAGCGGCATTTCGAGGCGCGCGCGATACCCCGGCTCCGCGGTGAGGTACAGTTCCTGGAGCCGCACGCCGCCGAAGAAGCTCTCCCATAACGGGTGCACGATGTCATTGAGCTCGGCGACGGCTGAATCGACCGACTTGCTCGCCGCATCGAACCGCGCGTCGACGGCCGCGTCGGCGCCGGGGGGCTTGCGCGCCATCAGCTTTGCAAGCCGCTGGTAGGCATCCTTCCGGTCGGCGTGCGAGTCGTGGAGGACCACGACCCAGTCGTCAAGGCCTACGCGCTGCAGGCGCTGGAACACGACGTCGAGCGCCGCGCGCTTTTGGCAGACGAGCAGCACACGTTCGTTCTTGGCAAGCGCGTTCGAGATGAGGTTCACGATCACCTGCGACTTGCCCGTGCCCGGGGGCCCGCGCACGACGACGCACGGCGCGCTCTGCGCTTCGACGATCACGGCGTCCTGGCTCCCGTCCGATTCAAGCGCGAAATTCAGCTCGCGGTCGGGGATCAAGTCGAGCGGGCGTTCGGCGGGGCCTTCCGCCTGCGTGGGCTGGGCCGGCGCTTCGAGCAGGTCGTCGACAATTCCTTGGTCGGCCTCGCCGGCGAAAACGCGCTTGATCATCTCTTCGTAGTCGCGGTAGATCGCGGTCGAACCCTGCGGGAAGCTGCCCACGACCGCCTGCGCCTCGAGCCGCAGCGGGCTCTTCGGGAGCGCGGCGACCTGGGGGGCCGTCAGCTCGGCGATCGGGACGAAGGGCAGGGGGGCGTCGACGCGCCGCTCCAGCGGGAACTCGGCCGAAACAAGCCCCTGTTCGAGCAGGCGCAGGAAGGCTAGCGCGCGGTTCTCGGGCGCGCCTGCCGCGGATTCTGCGATTGCCTCCAAGGTGTCCTGGAAATCGGGCGGCAGCGACAGGCCGCTCGTGAGCTTCACCGCCGCAATCAGCGCCTTGTTGAGGACCGGGGCGGCGTCCTCTTGCAGCGTGAGGTACCAACCAAAGCCGCGCGCGCCTCGCTTGCGCTCGAGCCTCACCGGGAAGAGCGCGAGCGGCGCCCGCACATAGTGCTCGTTGTCGATGTGGCCCGAAAGGAACGGGAACCCGAGGTACGTGTGCTCGAGGCCGGTTTCTTCGTACACGAGCCGCGCGACCCGTTCCTGTTGGGTTAGCGCCCTTCGGGCCGCCTCTGCCTTGGGGGTCGCGTCCGCATCGCCCACGAGCCTAACCTGGCCGGTCGCGGCAAGCGCCTGCTCCACGGCGCCCTCCGCCGCCTTCGCACCGTCCGGGGCCGAAGCAACCACGTCGAACGACCAACGCGCCGCGAGCCGCTTCAACAGGATCGACCGGTTGCGCCAGTCCACCTGCAGGAGACGGTCGCGGAAAATCTCGAGCCGCCGGATGTAGCGGGCCTGCTGAGAGGGAGGTGCCGAGGCGTCCATTGCAGGCGGCGGCAAGGATGCCCACCGGCTTTACACGTTTTCATGTCGAGAAACGTGGGGGGCCCCTACGGCGTCGCGAGCCGCAGCTGGAGATCCAGCGCCCCAAACGCGAGGGGCACGAGCATCCCCAACGCAAACACTATGAGCATCGCGCGGGACGCACGGGGCGAACGGATTCCCTCGGTCAGGGACCCCCCCGCCCGCGCCCCCAACACAAACACCGCGACGCAGGCGGCAAGCGCCCCGCCGAACACAATTCCGCCCGATTCGACAAAGCCCTGCGACCACACGAGCAGACTGAGCGAGGCAAAGACGACGCCAGAAAGGGCTTGGGCCCGCAGCGGCTCCCAACTCGCGCGCTCGGCCAAGATCAACGCGACAAGCGCGGGGAAAACCGGCAACGGGAGCCATGTGCGCAGGTCACCTTGCGTCCCGAGGCGCGCGGAGAAGCCGTACCAAAGCGCCGCGTAGAGCGCATTGGCGGCGGCCGCCGTAACGAGCGCGGTGCGCGGCCTTCGGTCGACCGCCCGCACGAGTCCCAACGCGACGCCTCCCCATAGGCAGGCGAGCGGGGCGAACGCGGCGCTCCCGCGGTGCACGCTCCAAGCTTCGTAAATCCGGAAGGTGTGCGCGGCACTCGGCTGCGCTTGGATTACAGGGAGCGCGGAGATCGCCTGCAAGGTCCCCTCGGTCGCGTAAACCAGGAACGGGAGGAGGAAGGCGTAGAGCGAAAACGCGAGGAGCAAGAAGCCGTAGAGCGCCGCCTCCGGGGCCCCGATCGGCGCGCCTTCTTTGAGGGCGAGCCGAGCGCTTGCAAATCCGAGCGCCGTCACGAAGAGCCCCCACCCAAACATGGCGTGGGGCGCCGAGAACCGCGTCTCGTCGATGCCGAACGCCGCGTGCCACATCTCGTCGATCACGCCGGAGAGGAGCAGGACGAGCAGGCCGCCGCCGAGGATCACGAGGCAGGGCGGCACCTCGACGGGCAGCCCCGGCACCTTCGAGGAGCGCCCGAAGGCCGCGCGCAGTTCGGGCTTCAACGCGATGGAAAGGACGACCATCATCGCCGCCCCGGTCATGCCGTAGATGAAGAGGTGCGGCGGCGAGAAGAACGACTCGAACGGCACGGACATGTGCCACAGCATGTCCCAAGGGCCGCCGATCAGCGCGCCGCCTGCAAAGAGGGCGAGCGCGGCCGATAGCCGCGCGCGCGCCGGGCGAGACGCCTCGATTCCTTGCTTTGATGGCACGCCTTGCCCGCCCGCCGCTACCCGTGCGCCGTGGGGGTTCTCAAGCGTTTGGCCTCGGGACATCGCCGGGTGGCGCGGCCCGCCGTGGCGGCCGACGGACCCTCCAGCTAGTCGGGCGTAAGCAACACCACGACCGCGCACCGTGCACCCTGGGCCATTTCGCGCTCGTCCTTGGCAAGGGCGCGGCCTGCACGCGACCGCGGGCCGGCGTGCACAATGATGACTTCGGTCCCGCGCTCGGCGGCGAAGTCTACGATGTCCTTCGCGACGTCGCGGACCAACAACAAGCGCGGTGTGATTGCCCGGAAAAATGGGCGCCGGCCAAGGACGCTGAGGAACGACAGTTCCTCCTTTTCGTCCACAAGCGACTCGGCACGGTACGTCGAGTACATCGGCACATTTGCCGGGATGCGGATGACGCGCGCTGCTACGACATCGACCTCGGGCACGACCTGGCCAGCCGTGAGGGCCGTCGCCAAGTCGAAAGGCTCCGTGCTGAACCTGCGCAACACCGGCACCAGAATCCGGCGCGGCCACGGCGCGGAGGGCACGTTGTCCGGCGGCGGGCTCACCAGCATCACGCGCAGGCCCACCAAGGATTCAACCCACCGAGGGAGCTTTCGCGAAAACGCCGCCCTCTCGACCGCGGCAACGACATAGGCGGCGCTCGCCCGCTCGGCGATTCTTCGCAGCGCGTCCCCGAGCTCGCTCTCGTAGGTCGGACCCTTCGGGATCCGGAGATCAGCAAGCTCCTGGGGCACCGCGGCTTCGGCCGCGAGGCGGTCGATCTCTTCGCCTTGCGCCTCGGAGGCATCGTCCCCCATCGGCGAAAGCACCCGAACCGCAATCAACCGAGAACCGAGGTACGAGGCCGCGTTCAAGGCGAGCGGCAGTGCCGGCGAAAGCGGGGCCCCCGGCTGCAGGATCAGCATGACCGGCGCGCCGGCGCCGGGCGCCTGGCTCGCCGCCTTGCGCCGCGTGGCGCCTGGCACTTCCGGCAACAAACCGATTTCCATGGCAGCCGAGGGCGCGATCGTGGGCACCTCGATCACAGGAATGGGCAAGAAGCGCCGCGCGAAAGCCTTCCGGACCTCCTCCAGGGCGAGCACCATCGGAGCGACGAGGATAACAAGTGCCCAATCAGCGAGGGAAAGCGGTCCCGTCGAGACCACGCCGCCGAGGAACGGGACGTAGACGATGGCGAGCAAGATCGCAACGGTCCCCGCGAGCCCTGGCAGAAGCCACCGGTTCCGCCGGACTTCAAGCGACCAGAACGGCGCCCTGTGACTTCGGCGGGCGAAGAGGTTCCCGACCTGCCCGAGCATGATGCCGGCCACCACAGCGGCCACGCCCTCAGCATAAACCACGGGGTCCGAAACGGCAGGCGCGCCGATCGTCCAGCCCGCCCTCGCCCAGATCGCGAAGCCGATGAGCATCCCGGCAAGGCCTGCCGGGACTCCGACGTACGCGGAGGTGAGCAGTGCCCGCAGGTCGAACAAGCGGACGGCGCGGTCGCGTGGCGGCCTCGACATGGCGGCGGGATCCGGCGGCTCCGAGGTGAGCGCTAGCGACATCGGGATTTCCATGACAAGGTCAATGGCGAGCACCTGCACGACGCCGATCGCCGCCGGGACTCCCATGAACACGAAAGCAAGGAAACTCATGAGTTCCGCCCAATTGTGCGTGAAGACGTAAGTGAGGAAGGCCTTCAGGTTGTCGAAGACTCCACGGCCAAGCTCGACGCCCTTTACCAAGGTCGCGAAGTTGTCGTCCAGCAGGACCATGTCCGCGGCCTCTCGCGCCACATCGGTGCCCGTGATTCCCATCGCGATTCCAATGTCCGCCTCGGTGAGCGCCGGAACGTCGTTGACGCCGTCGCCGGTCACTGCCACGATTTCGCCCCGCGCTCGCAGCGCCTTTACGATGCGGTGCTTCTGCTCGGGGTTGGTCCTCGCGAACACCACTTCTTTGTGCCCGAGTGCCTCGGCCAGCTGGTCGTCCGACATCGCGGCCAAACGCGCGCCCTCGATGACCGTCGGGTTTGGCTCCGTCACAATCCCAACGCGCTTTGCAATGGCGGCGGCGGTGAGCTCGTGGTCGCCCGTAATCATGATGACCTTGATGCCGGCGCCCCGGGCCGCGAGGACCGCCTCCGTGACGTCGGGGCGCGGCGGGTCGTAAATCGCCACGAGGCCGACGAAGGTGAGGTCGCGCTCAATGGTCGCGGAGGTATAGGCCGAGGGCTCCGCCTCCAACCGGCGGTAGGCAAGCGCGAGCACGCGGAATGCGTCGGCGGCGAGCCTGTCGACTTCCCCGGAGACCTCTGCGCGGCGCGCGTCGTCCATGGCGCGCGTGTGGCCCCCGGCCATCTGCTTGGTCGACCGCTCGAGGATGGACTGAGCCGCGCCCTTCACGTACGCGACGGCCGCGCCTTGGGCGTCACGGTGCACACTCGACATCATCTTGCGCGAGGAGTCGAACGGGACGAAGCCCACGCGCGGGCTTGCCGCGAGCGCTTCTTTTCGCGAGACCCCGCCCTTGAGCGCGAAGGCGAGCAGGGCCGCGTCGGTCGTGTCACCGATCGCCGTCCACCGTTGCCCCTTCCGGTCGACCGGCGGAGTCAGCGTCGCGGCGTTGTCGAGCGCCGCAATCTCGCAGAGAATCTTCAGGTCTTCGCGGTCGCCCCCCGTCACGCGGTGGCTCCCCAAGAGGATGCGGCCCTCCGGGTCGAAGCCCGTCCCCGTGACGTCCAAGAACACTCCGTCGAGCCACACCTTGCGCACGGTCATCTGGCCCGTCGTGATCGTGCCCGTCTTGTCCGAACAGATCACGGTGGCCGATCCGAGCGTTTCGACCGATGCCAACCGCTTGACGACGACGTTGCGGCGCGCCATCTGCAGGCTCGCGATGGCAAGGGCAAGCGTGACTGTAATCTGGAGGCCCTCGGGGACCAAGTCGATAATGACCGCGATCATGAAAAACAGCCCGTCGACCGTCGGCAAGTTGCGTAGAGCGAAAGCCGTGAACAGCAGCACGACACCGACGACGACCGCCGCGGCCATGTTGATCTTGCCCGTGCGGCTCAGCTCTCGCTGCAACGGGCTCGGCTCGGGCGCAATTTCGCGCGTGGTCGTCACGATTCGACCGAACACCGTTTCCGGGCCCGTGGCAAGGACGAGCGCGCTGCCCGCGCCCGAGGCCACCGTCGTGCCCGCAAGCACAAGATTTGGGCACTCCGTGGGCTCGCGCGGGTCGGGGCCGGGCCCCGCTTCAGCCGAGCATTCCCGCGGCGAGGTCTCCCCGCTCAGAATGGACTCATCCACGGAGAGCCCGAAGGCGGAAAGGACCCGGGCATCGGCCGGCACTCGGTCGCCGTCCTCGAGCGAAATCATGTCGCCCGGGACAAGCTCGCGGACCGGAACCAGGAGCGAGTGGCCACCCCGCGTCACTTTCGCGTTCGCCGGGATCAGGCGCCGCAGGGCCTCGACGACCTTCTCCGCGCGTCGCTCCTGGGCGACGCTGAAAGCGATGTTGAAGGCGACGACCCCAAGGATGACGAAGCCCATCTGCAGCGAACTCGGGTCCTTCAGCGCGACGCCGAGGAGGAACGATAGCGCGGCCGCGACAATGAGCAAGACATTGAAGAGGTTCGTAACCTGCAGATAGATGCTGTAGGCCACGCCGGGCTTGCGCGGCTCCGGAAGTTCGTTCGGCCCGACGAGGGCGAGCCTCGACTTGGCGACTTCAACGCGAAGCCCTTCTGGCCCCGAACCCATTTCGCGGTAAAGCTCCGGAAGTTCAGCACGTGCCGCGGGGAGTAGAGACGTACGGGTCGGGAGCAGGTCGGGCATTGAAACCACCAATTCCCATACGGTATTCCAACCTGGTTTTCCGAACAGTGGCGTGGCGGGTCGTCTTCATCACAGTTCTTGCCCGTCGGGCCGCGCAAGGAGAGGCCCCGCGTATAAGGATTCGCAGAATTCCTTTAGAGCCCCTTCCGGGGCGCTGGGGGTGTTGGCGCGCGAACCTGAAAATCGGCATTGTGCGATGCGAACGCGGGCGCTCATTTCGCCCGCATACGCCTCGCCAACTCCGCGCGGAGGCTGCGCGGGATCTCGCGGCAGGCGCAGGCCTTCGCGTGGGCTTGGTGCCAGGCCAGGCGCTGCTCAAGAGGCGCTTGCTTTGGCATGGGATGGCGACGGTGCCACGCTTCGTTCACCCTAGCAGCCATACCATCACCTCACTCGCGACATCGCAATTGCGAACGCGACCCGGCCGCGCGCGCCCTGCACCCATGGTTTCGGCAGGGGCACCGACGGGACGAACATTAAATCCACCGACCCCTCTGAAACCATGCAGATGACTCCCAAGAAAAAGGGCGCCCGCAAGAACTCGCGCCACTCGACAAAGAAGGCCCGCCCGATCCGCTACAACGACCTTCCCGAGCTGGAATGGATTGCCATCGGGCATGACGGAATCGTCGCCCACGCCCCCACGCTGAACGAGTTGGACGCAATCCTCGGCGGCCGCCCTTCCACGGAAACGATCGTTTTCTCGCGAGTGTTTCCCCGGTGCCCTCAGGCTTGGGGCGTGTGGGGCGGCTTCGCCCCCGTTCGGCATCCTCGCCCTAGGCCTTCGTGACTCGCCTCGGTTCACAACCCCAGAACCCCTTTATGTGCGCGGTCGATCACCCGCGCACCCGCCATGCCCGACCCCGCCGTGTCCATCCGCGGCCTCACCAAGGTCTACAAACGCGGGAAGCGCGCCCTCGACGGCATCGACCTCGAAATCCCCCAAGGGGAAATCTTCGGCCTCATTGGCCCCAACGGCGCGGGCAAGAGCACGACGATCCGGATCCTGGCGACGCTCCTCAAGCCCACCGAGGGCACGGCGTCGGTCCTCGGCAAGGACGTCGTCAATGACTCCATGGACGTGCGCCGCATCATCGCGTACCTGCCCGAAGACGCCGGCGCCTACGAGCGCCTCTCGGGGCGCGAGTACCTCGAGTTTGTCGCGACCTTCTACGGAGGCGAGCGCGCCGCTATCGTCGAGCGCGGCGCGAAGGTCGCCGACCTCGGCCCGCGGCTTGACGACCGGGTGGCTGAATACTCCGGCGGCATGAAGCGGCGGCTCCTGCTCGCGCGGACGCTTATGACCTCGCCCAAGCTCGCCATCCTCGACGAGCCCACCTCCGCCCTCGACGTCATCAACGCGCACCATGTCCGCCGGCAAATCCGCGACATGGTCAAGGACGGCCAGACCACCGCCATCGTCTCCAGCCACAACATGCTCGAGATCGAATTCCTATGCGACCGCGTCGGGTTCATCGACAAAGGGCGCATCCTCGGCGTCGGGACCCCCAAGGACCTCAAGGCGCAGTACTCCGCCGACAACCTCGAGGACGTTTTCCTCAGGATGGGACACCATGGCTAGCCACCTCGCCGCGCTCTTCAAGAAAGAGCTCAAGGTCATTTTCCGCGACCCCACCGTCCTTGTTGGGACGATCCTCATCCCCGTGTTCTTGTTCCCGGTGATGGGCGGGGCAATTTCAGTCGGTCAGCAAGCGACCCAAGAGCAGCTCGCGCACGTGCAGATCGGGTTCCTCTCCTTGGACAACACCTTGTCGAACGTGTCCTACGCCGCCGCGTTCCGCGCGGCGCTTCTGGCGTCAGACCTCACGGTGAAGAACGCGACCGGCGCCTCGGACGCAGAGGCCGTGCAGTGGGCGCTTGCCAACGGCGTCGACACCGTCGTTGTAGTCCCCGCCAACTTCACCGACGCCATCAGCGCGGGCCACGCGGCCACCGTGCGCATCTACCAGGTGCTCCACAACTTCGGCCCCGCCGAACTCGGCGGCGAGCAATCGGTGTACGGAGTCCTCAACGGTCTCAACGCCGGCATCGCGGCGCAGCGCGCGTCGAGCGCCTTCCCGGGCTCAAGGCCCGACGAGCTCCTCTACCCGGCGCGGGCAAACAGTTCGGCCGTCATCCACGGCCAGGTGCGAAACGTGCCGCCCGATACCGTCATCAACACCATCCTTGGCAGCTCCGTGTCGCTTCCCATCGTCATCTCTATCATGATACTCATCTCCGCCCAGCTTGCCGCCACCTCGGTCGCGGCCGAGAAGGAGGAGAAGACCCTCGAAGTCCTCCTCACCCTGCCTACGCGCCGGGAGAACATCCTCCTTGGCAAACTCGGCGGCGTCTTCGTCGTCTCGCTCATCGGGACCGTGGCCGTCCTCATCAGCTTCTCCTCCTACTCCGGAAACATCACGGCCTCGCTGCCTACCGCCGACCCCACTGCCTCCGGACTTGCCCCCGACGCCCAAGGCTACGCCCTCCTGGTCGTCACGCTCCTGCTTTCCTTCGTCTCGTCCCTCTCGCTCGCCGTCCTTGTGGCCTCCTACGCCAAGGACATCTACGGCGCCCAGTCGCTCATGAGCGTCGTGTACCTGCCCGTTTTCCTCCCGTCGATCCTCATGAGCTTCACGCCCGTCGAGATCCTTCCGCCCGCGTTCCAGGCGGTCATCTACGGCATCCCGTTTTCGTACCCGTCACTTGCCGGAAAGGCGCTGTACACGCACGAGTATGGGGCGATTTACCTCGGCGCGGTCTACCAGGTCGCTTTCATGATTGTGGTGCTCTACCTGGCCGCACGGATGTTCTCGACGGAGAAGGTGCTCACCGCGCGCCTATCGTTTGGCAAACGCAAGCGTAGGGGTTCGCCCGACGGAGAGTGAGGGGGTCCCCCCTCCCCTACTTCTGTACGGGCGGGGGCGATGGCGCCGGCGAGGGCCCTTCGATGTCCTCGAGCCGCCGCAGGTACTCCTCCCTCGAGACCATCCCGCGGGCGTAGTTCTTCTTCAGCTCGGCGACCGCGCCCATCGTACTCCAGTCACGCGGCGTCCCAAACGGCGCTCCATTGGCGCGGCCGGCCACCGCGGGCGCGAACATCAAAAGCGCCCAGATCACGACCCCGGCAATGGCAAGGGCAAACACGACCCACATGAACATCATGAGGGCAGAGAGGCCCCAGCCCATCATCGTGCCGTCAAAGGGCGCGCCGTTCATCCCGAAGGCCCAGCGCATGACTCCAACAGCAATGCCAATGACCACGACCGCAATTGCAACTGTAATCAAGAGCTCAATCGGCCGCTTCACCCACGACGACTCTGACACGAGATCACCGGCCTTCACTGGCCCGCGGACCCAATAACCCGCGCGCATTTACCGGGGCCGCACGTATGGGCGGGGGCCGACAACGCCTCCCCGGGCGTCCCGCAAAAGCGCCGCGCGCGCCTTCGGGGGGGGGGCCCCGCGCTGCCTGGAGGAACGGACCTGCCTCCCGGGGGTCACTCGGGTGGCGGCGGACCATCGGGCAGTATATACTTCCAGACGCAAGCGCACGGGAGGTTCTTGCTCCCACAACTCGCCCCCGTCCATCAAACGAGGGGTTGTCGTGTCCACCATCCATTCTCCGTCCCAACGTGTCCGCCTGTTGACCACCGCCGCGCTGTTCGTGGCCCTTTCCCTGGCCCTCGGCCACGGGGCCCTTGCGAGCGGCCAACCGCCCGTCCCCAACGCCGGCGGCGACCGCACCGTGAACGAAGATACCGTGACCACCTTCACCGGCACGGCGACCGACCCCGAATCGGACACGATCTCCCTTTCCTGGGAGTTCCCCGGCGGCCAAGTTTTCGACGGCGCCTCCGTCGACTACACGTTCGCCGACCCTGGCACCTTCGAGGTGACCCTTTGGGCGAACGACGGCACCAACAACGAGTCGGACACGATCTCGGTTGACGTGCTCGACACCACCGCCCCCACCGTCGTGATCACCGACAGTTCCTCGCTCGTCACGGCTGAAGACACCGCCTTCACGGTCGACGGCAGCGCTTCGTACGACTTCGTGGGCATCACGCAGTACTATTGGACCGTGCACGACGTCGACACCACCCAAAACTTCGACACCTCCGCCTTCTCGTACACATGGGCGCAACCGGGCGCCTACAGGGTTACGCTCTCGGCCACCGACGACGCAGGCAACACGGCCTCGGGCGAGGCCTACGTGACCGTCCTGGACATCACGGCCCCAACGGCCGTGTTCACCGTCGAATCGCCCTTCGGCGAAGACACGGCCCAGACCCTCGACGGCACGGAATCGACGGACAACGTCGGTGTCGTCGCGTGGACCTGGACGGTCGTGGACTTCAGCGGCCCCGTCACCCTAACCGGAAACGTGGTCACTTACACGTGGTGGATGCCCGGCACCTACGACGTCACCCTCACCGCCGCCGACGCAGCCGGAAACGAGGGCACCAAGACCGTCACCGTCACCGTCCTCGACACGACCCCGCCGGCACCGATCCTCACCGTCCCCTCCTCCTTCAACGAGGACACGTTCCAGACCCTCGACGCGAGCGCTTCCTGGGACAACGTCGCCATCACCTCGTGGGACTGGACCGTCGGGCGCGCCGGGGGGACCGACACGCTCTCCGGCGAGGTCGTCACCTACATGTGGACGACCCCCGGCACCTACGAAGCGACCCTCACGGTCTCCGACGCCGCGGGCAACCAAAACAGCGCGGTTGCCATCGTGTCGGTGGCTGACATCACCCCGCCCACCGCCGTGGTCGCCGCCTCCGACCGCTTCAAGGTCGAGAACGCCCAGACCCTCGACGGCTCGGGGTCCAGCGACAACGTCGCGATCGACGACTACGAGTGGACCCTCACGGACGGGACCACCACCGTCGTGCTCGCCGGCGCGGCACCGTCCTACACCTGGACCGTCCCCGGCCTCTACACCGTGACCCTCACGGTTACCGACGAGGTCGGCCTCACGAACACGGCCTTCCTCATCGTTACGGCCCTCGAGAACGTCCCGCCCGTTGCGGTGATCGACATGGCCTCCTCCTTCAATGAGGACACGCTCCAAACCATCGACGGCACCGGTTCGACCGACAACGTCGGGGTCGTGTCGTGGAGCTGGACGCTCCAAGACGCCCTTGGGACCGTAACCCTTGACGGTGCGTCGGTCTCGAAGACATGGACCACGCCCGGCACCTACACCGTGACGCTCACCGTCGCCGACGCGGCCGGCAACACAGGCTCGGCGTCGACCACCGTGACCGTCCTTGACGTCACTCCGCCAGTGGCCTCGTTCAGCCTGCCGTCGTCGGTGGGCAACGTGGGGCTCTCGCTCGACGGCAGCTACTCGAGCGACAACGTCGGCATTGCGTCGTGGACCTGGACGCTAGAAGACGTGGGCACCACACTCACGCGCACGGGAAGCTCCACCACCTACACGTGGAGCGCCCCGGGCACCTTTGCCGTGTCCCTCACCGTCGCCGACGCCGCCGGCAACACCCACACGAAGCTCGCCCGCCTGCATGTCGTGGACACGACGGCGCCTGTCGTGGCGGCCGGCTCCGACAAGACCGTCAACCAAGGCACCACGGTCTCCTTCGACGGGACCTCGACCTACGACAACGACCCCGCGTTCCCCACAGGCACCACCTTCACCTGGACGTTCACCGACGGCGGCCTGCGCACCCTCACGGGAGCGCTTGCCAATTATTTCTTCCAGAACCCCGGAATTTTCCAGGTGAGCCTTGCCGTGGCCGATGCGGCCGGCAACACCGGCCGCTCGTCCCTCAATGTGACCGTGGTCGACACCACCCCGCCCACCGCCGCCTTCTCGCTGCCCTACACGATCGTGGAGGGCACATTGCAGACGCTCGACGGGAGCGCGTCCGTTGACAACGTCGCCGTCACCGAGTGGGCGTGGACCCTCGAAGCGACCGGCTTCAAGACCACCCTCTCGGGCGCCTCGGTGCAGTACACCTTTGAGACCCCCGGGGTCTACACGGTGACCCTCCTCGTGCGCGACGCGGCGGGCCATAGCGCCTCCAAGACGGTGAGCATGCTCGTCCTCGACATCACGGCGCCCCATGCCAATGCAGGCGCCGACATCGCGGTCGACGAGCGCCAGTCGGCGACCCTCGACGCTTCCGCCTCGACCGACAACAGCCCCGACTTCGCAACCACGGGCTTTTACACCTGGTTCTTCAACGACCGCGGCACCGCGCGGACACTCTCGGGCGGCACCGCGCGCTATGCCTTTGCCGTGCCGGGTGTTTACCCCGTCACCTTGCTCGTCGTCGACGGGTCGGGAAACTTCGCCATGGACATGGTCGTGGTCACCGTGCGCGACACGACCGCCCCGACCGCCGCCGTGTTGGGCGGCGCGAGCCAGTCGTTCCCCGAGGACACACCGGTGACCCTGGACGCGACCCCCTCCTCCGACAACGACCCGAGCTTTGCCGCCTCCGCGGTGTTCGAGTGGGATATCCTCGGCGCCGAGGACGCCACGCTCTCCGGCCGGGTCGTGACCCACTTCTTCGCAACGCCCGGAGTCTACCCGGTGCAACTCACGGCCCGCGACCTGGCCGGCAACGCCGGCACCTTCACGATGCAGCTGACCATCCTCGACACCACCGCGCCCGTTGCGGGTGGCACCGTCGCCGCCACCGTGAATGAGGACACCGCGCTTGCCCTGGACGGCACGCTCTCCACGGACAATGTAGGCGTCACGTCTTGGGAGTGGACGGTCCAAGATGTGGGCGGGGCGGCCACCCACACTGGAGCTGCCGCCTCACACACTTGGAGCACGCCCGGGGTGTACCTCGTCACCCTCTCCGTGCAGGACGCGGCGGGGCTCACGAGCCGGGCGACCTGGAGTGTCCGCGTGCGCGACACGACGGCGCCCACCGGGACTGCGCAGTGGAGCGGCCCCATCAACGAGGGTGCCCGCGCGACCTTCTCGTCGGCCGGCTTCACCGACAACGACCCGACGTTCGCCGATACGCGCTTGGACCTCTGGACCTTTGACGAGCACGGCGTGTACGTCGAGCTGCGCGGCAGCAGCGTCTCACAAATCTTCGCGACCCCGGGCACCTACACGATCAGCCTGTCGGTCGTCGACGCCGCCGGCAACGCCTACACGCAGACCCACGACCTCGTGGTGAAGGACACCACGGCGCCTTGGCTCACCGTGTTCTCGCCCGGCGACGGGACCTTGCTGAACACGCGCGAGGCGGTCGTGACCGGCCACTTCGAGCCGGGCGCGCTGCTCTCGATCAACGGCGTGACCGTCGACAACCTCGGCTCCTTTGCCGAGCGGGTCACCCTCGTCGAGGGAGCCAACGTCGTCACCTTCCAGGTGAAGGACGCGGCCGGCAACACCGTGACCCAGACGCTCGCCCTGCGCGTCGACAGCCTGGCTCCCGTCGTCAGCGTCACCACGCCCGCCGACGGCGCGCTCACGCACCAGACATCGGTGCGCGTCGAGGGCCGGGTTTCGGACGCAAGCGGCGTCACCCTCAGCGTGAATGGCGTGATGCGGCCCGTCGCCGGCGACGGCACCTTCTGGGCCGTCGTCCCGCTCGCGGAGGGCGCCAACGTGATCGAAATTCTCGCCACCGATGCGGCGGGGAACCAGCGCCTGTTCACCCAGGACATCGTGCGCGACACGAAGGCGCCCGCCGCGCTGCTTCGCCTCGAGGGCGCGCCCCTCGTCGATGGCGTGCCCACGACCTCGGCCTCGGCGGTGGACATCGTCGGGCGTGTCGAGACCGGCACGCTCGTCGAGCTGTCGATCGAGTATGGGGGCGGGGTGGCCGACACTACTGCCGTGGCGGTCGCCGAGGACGGCTCCTTCCGCACCAGCGTGCCGCTTGCCCCCGGGAGCACCACCTGGTTTACGGTAAAGACGACCGACCGGGCCGGCAACAGCGTGAGCGAGGTGTTCCATGTGGCTCAGGTCGGCGCTGTGGCCCAGGGCCCCGATACCCTCGCGCGGGGGGCCCTCGCCGTGGGCCTTGTCGCCTTGGCGGGCGGCCTGGCCGTGATGGCGATGCGCAGGCGCGGCCGCCAGCCCGTGGATTCAGGGGAGCCGCAGGAACCCCAGGAGCCGTAGGGGAGAAGGCCCGGGCCCTCGCGGCGCGCTCGCGCCGCGCGGGGCCCCGCTTAGGGGGCTGCGCGGGCCGAGGGCGAGCTGTCCGCGGGATAGAGGATCCAAATCGCGCTGTTGCTGCGCAGGAGCATGTTCATCTCGGTGAGCGAAATGCCGGCCTTCTCCAAGAGTATCGGGAGCCACTGGTCCGGCGGCTGCTTGACGCTGCCCTCGTAGCTCACGCACGCGAGGTGCGCGAACCGCAGCGGCTTTCCGGCGACCTTGATCCGCGACACGGCCGCCTGCCTGAAGGTCTGGTGGATGATGCACTGCGTGTCGATCGCCGACGGCTGCACCTGCGCGTTGTAGTACTCCGCGACCTCGTAGTGGATCTTCGAGAACTCGCCCACGCGCTGGATGTACTCGCGGTACCCGCGCCGGAATGGGCACACTTCGGTGACCGCCGCGAAGCGGCCCGCCGTCTTCACGCGCTCGAAGGCCGACAGGATCGAATTGCCCGACTCGAGCGACTTGACAAACGACTCCCAGTCGGGGTACTCTTCCTCGGGCATCGACCGGGCAAGCGAGTTTGCAAGCGACACGAGGTAGTTGTTCATCCCCGCCGCGCCCTGCGTGTCGGCGATGTCTTCGAGGAAGAGGTACGCCGCCACATCGACGAGCGGGTTCTCAACGATCTGCCCAACCGGCTGCTCGTGCGGTCCGTCGGCCATCGCGCTTCAGCCCCCGCGTTTGGCCGCCTTCGGCTTCTCGGGTGCGGCCTCGTCGCCCTTCGACCCCTTCATCACGAGCGCGTACACGCACGCATAATTGCGCAGCAGCGACCGGATGTACTCCGGGTTCACGCCAATCCGCTTCAGCGGCTCCTCGGCGATTTTCGTCTGGCCTTGGAAGCCGCGCTGCGCGACCGGAATCGCTTCGAGCTGGCGGTCGGCCACCGTGATGTTCTTCGCCGCCTCCTCCCAAAATTTCTGGTGGATCACGCAGAAGTTGCACACCGCGGTGTTGCGCACCGTCGTGGAGTACTCGTTGGCCACCTCTTGGTCCGCCGAGGGCAGGGAGCCCACCGTGTTCCGGATGCGCAGCGTGGTGTTGGTGAACACGCAGTCTTTGAGCGCGTAGATGTAGCCCACCACGTCCCCGTCTTCGTCCGTGATGGCAAGGTCCGTGAGCGCCGTCACATCGCCGTCGATCGAAAACGCCGTGCGCCTCTCGCGCAGCGCCACATTGTACGACGGCCAGCCCATGTAGGCCTCTTTGCCCATGCGCTTGGCAAGCTGCGCGCCCACGCGCTCCCAGTACTGGATGATGCCCTGGACGCCGGCCTGCTCGGCCATGTCTGAGATGAGCGCCACCAGCGCGACGTCGAGCATCGCAACCGCTCCTCAGGAAAGCGCAAGCTATCGGTGGGGTCGAGAGCTTTGCGGCCCCCATCCCCTGGCTGAAAGGGGGCACGTTTCCTAATAAGGGTTCGGATGCGCGCTGGCAAGGCCCGGTCAGCGGCGCTTGGCCACCTTTCCGCCCTCGGCCTCTTCGAAATCGCCCTCACGAATCCCCTCGCGCAACACCGCTTCGACGACCTCGAAGTCGACGCCCTTCACGCGCTTGGCCACTTCCTTCAGGCTCCGGGGCTTGCCGTCTTTCAGCGCGTCGTGCACCGCCTCGATCACCGGGGTGAAGTCGCCCTTGAACGTCCCGTCCTTCGCGCGCCGGATGATCGCCGCCTCTACCCGCTGGGCGTACCGCTCAACCGCCTCGAGCCGCGCGAGCGAGCGCTCGATGGTTTCCTGCGCCTGCCCGGCGCGCTTCTCAAGCGCCTTGATCCGGACCTCGAAATCCTCCGAGATTTGAAGGCGCTCGGAAGTGGCCTGCGCAAGCGAACCCGACACGCCCCGCGCCGCCTGCGCGTCGGCGGCTTTCGCCTCGGCTTCGATGCGGCGCGTATCCAGGAGGAGCGCCTCCAGCGACCGCTCCGCTTGCGTGAGCCGGTGGTGGTGGGCGAGCGCGGCCTCGACGGCAAAGTCGGCCGACCTCGCTCGGATCAGGGCAGCAAGGCTCCGCGGCTTGTAGGTCGGCACGTGCTGGCGTAGGTCCTTGATGACCTCGTCGAAGGTCGCAAGCGCGGCCTTGTGGGAGAGCAGCTTCTTCGAAACTGCCGCGCTCAAGCCCCGCACCACAATCCGGCCCTGCGCGCGTTCGAAAAGTTCGGATCCCTTCGACTGGCCGCGGACATCCTCGAGCGCCTCGTTGAGGATGCGCTCGACCTCGTCGGAGCCCCGCACTTTCGATATCTCCGCCGTCAGTTCGTCGAGGGCCGCTTGGAAAGAGCGCTCCAGGATGTCGGGCGGCACCTTCGAAAGGTCGAGCGGCTCGCGGTGGCCGACGTGCAGCGTGAGGTCCTCCACGCGCGCCTCCACACGCCCGTGCCGGTCGTCGATGTTCTTGAGCCGCCCTTCGACGTGGAGTAGCCGCGCTTCGAGGTCGCGGAGCTCGCCCGGTGGCGGGGCCGCGCGCTCTCCCTCCCGCAGCGCAACTCGCGAGGCGACCGCCTCGACCCGGCTTTCCTCCCTCGCGATCTGCTTGAGGGCCTCGTCCACCGCTTCCTGCACCAGGCGCTTCAGCGTCGCGCCGTCGAAGGGCGCCCCGCCGTGCTGGTGGGCCACTTCCTTGCGGACCGATGGCCGCGTGCCCCTGGCCATGGTCAACCCTCCGCGGACTTACACGAAGCTCTCGATCATCCGCGCCACGTCCTTGGACCATGTGCGCCGGCAAACGTCGGCCACGATGTCCCCGGTCAGGCGCCTCACATGCTTTTCCACCACGATCTCCACGAACCGCTGCCACAGCTTGTCGTTCATGAAGCGCTCCGTCGTCCCCAACTCGTTGTAGGTGAGGTTCACCACTTCGTCCACGAGGCCTGGGCCCAGCCGGTCCTTGATCTTGCGCCGCAGGAACTCGGCGATCTCCCGGTTCTTTCGGGCACCCTTCGTCGTGTCGTAAGCCTCGCGGAAGAGCCGGTAGGAGAGCGTCTTCAGCTCCGACCGGACCTCCTCCGAGTAGCCGCGCATCTCCTCGTCGGCGAAGCCCTTCTCCTTCAGGATGTGCGCGATCGCTTGGCAGGCCACATCCGCCCGCCGGATCACGGGGTCCATCCCCTTCATCGACCCGTGGTCCACCTTGACCGCCGCGAGGAACGCCCCGTCCCCGACCTCCATGATCAGGACGGCTCCTTCTTCGTACGACTGCACCTGCAGTTTCAGCCGTGTGCGCCGGAGCGCGGCCGACAAAAGCGGCACCTGCTGCTTCACGCGCTCCATCAGCCGGTACTGGTTCTGCGCGAGCTTCCGCGGGATCGAGGACGCGAAGATGCGGCCGTCCACGCCCATCAGGAAGACGAGGTCGACGCCCGCGTCGGCGCGAAGCGCGTCGAGTTCGATCTGGAGCACCTGCTTGAGCAGCGTGACATTCGCCGCGTCAAGCGACTTCACCGCGCGGCCGCCGCTCACCTGGAGCCCGGTGCGCGGCGCATTGGGCTCCGGCATTGCCCCTCACCCCCGCTTGTAGGCTTCGAAAAGGATGTGCAGGGTCTCCTCAGGCGAGTAGGGGTGCGCCCAATGGACGCGCAGCCCCTCAATGCGCCGCAGGAGCGCAGGCGGGTACTTCTTGTCCTTGGCGGTCGCAAGCGCCCGCTCGAAGACCCTGTCCCAACTCGCCTGGTCCTCCCTGGCAATTTCGACGGTGCTCGTTCGGATGACCGCGCCCGCGCCGCGCACGAATGTGTACGGGTACAGCTCCTCCCCGTGCGCCGTGCCCCGCATCTTCAGGATCTTCAGCGTCCGGTTGAACGCCCCGCCGATCGGGTAATACTCGAGGTGGATCACGCCGTCGGCGAGGTAGATGGGCAGCAGCACCTCGTGGCCAAGCGCGGCTCCCGGCTGCGTGTGCTCCTCGACGGTGGCAAGGACGACGCCGAGCTGCTTCAGCGTCGTGAAGAGCTCGCTGACAAGCTCTCGCTGGTCGAGCTTCTCAGGGCTTGCCCATAGGAGCGGCGTCATCGGGTCGATCGCGATTCGCGTGTCAACCTCTTCGTCCGACCGCTCGCGCACCATCTTCGGCAGCTGTTCTCGGATCATCCGCTTGAAGTTCTCGCCCCGCAGGTGGACGAAGAAAAGCGTCTTGTCGATGTAGGGCGTGAGGTCGAGCCCCATCAGTTTCGACTCGTTCACGATCTGCTCGGGCGTCTCTTCCATGGAAATGTACAGAGCCTGCTCGCCTTGCTCCAGGCCCGCGAGGATGAACTGGATCGCGAAGGTCGTCTTGCCCGTGCCCGATGAACCTGCAAGCACCACCGCGCTATGCGGGCGGAACCCGCCCTCGATGATGGCGTCCAGGCCGAAGATGCCGGTGCGGACGCGCTCCTCTTCGGCCACGCTCACGCTCCCGCCCGCCAGCGCGAGGCCGGCCTCTGGATCGAACATGGCGCGCGGTTAAAGGCTT
>JBGQKI010000026.1:0-37314 GCA_041499475.1 Thermoplasmata archaeon | reverse complement strand
GCCGACTCAGAGGTCGCCTTGGAGCGGTCGCCAAGCTCGGCGAGCTGCGATTTGGCCTGGCGGTCGAGCGCCTCGGCGGCCGCCTTTTCCTTCGCGAGCTTCGAGAAGGCGTCGCCAAGGCTCGCCTCGACGGTTTCGACTTCCTTGGCGCGCAAGGAAAGCGCGGCTTCGCGCTCCGCAAAGACCTGGGCCTCACGCGCAACTTTGGCGCGCTCGCCAGCGAGCCCCACGCGTTCCTTCTCCAAAGAGTCGCGCTCCGCGGCGAGCTTGGCTTGCACGGCTTCGAGCGCGATCACGCGCTCGGTGTCCACGGCGCTCGTGCGGGCGTCGATGACCTGCTTCTGGTCGTCAAGTTGGCGGCGCAGCTCAGCGACCTGCTGCTTTGCGGCTTCCGACTGGCGGCCCTTCTCTTCGGCCGCTTGCAGCGTCGCGCGCGCGGCCTCCCGCTCGCGCTTGGCGTGGGCCATCTGCTCGGCCACGGCCTGCCGCTCGGCGTCGATCTTGCGCCGGACGGCCTCCGCCTCGGCCTTCTGTTGGATCGCCGTTTGGCGCAGCTCCACCACCGCGCCGTCCTCCTGCTTGCGCCGCTGCATCTGCGCCGCGAGCTCCTTCTCCTTCGTGTCGATCGCGGCAATTCGCCCCTCGGCCTGCGCGATCTTCGTGGCGGCCGCCGCTTCGGCGTGGGAGGCTCTGTCGAAAAGCGCGGCCGCCTCGTCCTTCAGCCGCGTCGCCTGCAGCGCATAGTCGTCGGCCTCACGGCGGCGCGCCTCCACGGCCGAGGTGTCTTCGGCAAGCTCTGCGGCTCGGTCGGAGGTCTGCGCGACGGCGACGTCGAGTTCTTTCTTCAGCGACTTGAGCCTTGCATATTCCGCCGCGATCCGCTCGTCGGCGCCGCGCACGATCTCCCGCTCCGCCGCACTTGTTGAAGACATCGAGACGACGAAGACCACGCCCGCGACCATGAAAAGGCCGCCGCTCAGGAGGTACTCGAGCGCTGCGTATTCGATGGTGAGCTGCTGGTCCGTGCCCCGGACGATGTGGAAACCCGAGATGACCGCGGGCACCACCGCGCAGGCCACAGCGAGCACCTTGCGGTAGCTCCACCCACCCCACGTGAGCAGGTAGCCGAGCAGTCCGAAGGAAATCCCGGCGACCCCGAGCGGCGCCGTGTAGACCCCGACCGTGTCGACGAGCGACCCAAACTGCACGCCGATCGCGATGGAAAGGACGAGGACCGATACCGTGATTCCAAGGAGCGTGGCAACATTGTGCGGTTCGAGGAGGTGGCCCCTGAGGAGCTGCCCGCGCTTCGTCATGAGCGCGGTTCCGCCCACGGCAAGCCCGGCGAGCGCGGGGCCAAGGGGGAGCAGGAAGGCGAAGAGCGAGAAGAAGCCGACCGCGTCGTTGATCACGCGCGCTTTCCAATAGAACCCGAGGGCGAGCACGGCGAGCCAGAGCCAGGCGACCGCGCACGAGTTGGCGCACTGGCGCCCCAGGCTGACCTCCAGCAGTGCTGCGCGCTTGCGCGAGGCCGCGTCGGTCTCGCGCCGCCCGGTCGCCGCCTTGGACCTCTTTATGGCTTTGTCCACCTTCTTTGCAGTAACCGCCCGAGCCACAGCGCATCCCCCAATTGCTTCCGGAAGCCCGGACGGACGATATTTATACTCTCGCGATCGCCTTTCACATGCGGTTCGACGCGCCGCGCGTGGCTTATTGTCCTGCGCCAATCCTTATGCTTGGCCGGCCGATCCGCCGCGCGATGCCCGCGTCAAGTCCGCGGCGTTCGAAAGCCGCGCGGAAACGCGCGTCCCCGGTCGTCGAGGACATCGTCATCGAAAGGGGCGCCTTGGCTTCCGACCTCGTCGAACAGATGGGCCTTGGCGGCGGCTTTTCGGCCAAGCACCTCGCCGACGCGGCCGATATCCTCCGTCGGATGCGCAGCGACGCCAAGAGCGTGAACTTCCTCTCCTTCCCCGCCGACATCATGGCGACCGGCTGCCGCGGCGTGGTGCGCGCGCTCGTCGACACTGGGTTTTTCCACGCCATCGTAACCACCTGCGGCACGCTCGACCACGACATCGCGCGCTCGTATGCGCCCTACCACCATGGCGCGTTCAACTTGGACGACCGCGCGCTATTCAAGGCCGGCGTCCACCGGCTCGGCAATGTGCTCCTGCCCAAGGAGAGCTACGGCGCGCTGCTGGAGGCGCGCCTGCGGCCGTGGCTCGAGGAGCTCTACGCCAAGGGCCTGCGCGACTACACCTCGCCCGAACTGCTGCGCGCGATCGGGCTGAAGCTGCCCTCGTCCTCGCTGCTCTCGACGGCGGCGCGCCGGGGCGTGCCCGTGTTCGTGCCGGGCCTCACGGACGGCGCGGTGGGGTGCCAGCTGTGGCTCTTCTGGCAGGACCACAAGGCATTCAAGTGGGACCCGATCCGCGAAGAGCACGAGCTCTCCGACATCATCTTCGCCGCCAAGCGCTCGGGCGCGCTCATGGTCGGGGGCGGCATCTCGAAGCACCACACGCTGTGGTGGAACCAGTTCAAGGGCGGCCTCGACTACGGCGTCTTCATTACGACGGCGTCGCAGTACGACGGCTCGCTCTCGGGGGCGCGCCTGGAAGAAGCGATCTCCTGGGGCAAGGTGAAGCCCAAGGCGCGGTTCACGACCGTTGACGGGGACGCGACCGTCCTCTTGCCGCTGCTTGCCGCCGCGGTCATCGACCGGTAGGGTGCGGGCTCAATCCTCGGGCGTGGGCTTCGCGGCTGCCTTCGCCGCATTCGCCGCAAGCTCCTTGCGCCAAGGCTTCGGCACAAGCACGGGCAGTTCACCGAACCGCACCTGCAGCGTGGGCGTGGGGCACGCGGTCACGCACCGGTAGCAGTGGACGCAGTTGGCGGTGTCGCGCAGCCGCTCGTTGACCTCATCGTTGGTGCCGGGGATGTAGGTGTCCTGGCCTTTGCCCATCGGGCAAGTGTTGAGGCAGGCCCGCGTATGGTCGCAGGTGGACTGGCGTTTGCGCACCTGCAGGAGCGAATACTTCGAGGTGAGCGAGATCAAGGCGCCCGTCCGGCAGAAGTACCTGCAGTAGAACCGCGGGGTCGTGATGATGCCGCCCAGCACGAAGAAGAACATCACCATCTGGAGTCCGAAAAGCAGGTTGAAGGCGGGCGCGCCCACGGCAAAGAGCGCAAGGAAGCTGTACAGGTTCCCCTCGAAGGCCATGAACTTCAGCGGCACTTCGCCGCCGGCCGGGCCAAGCGCTTGCGAGTAGGCGGCGCCACCGGCGGGGTCGATGGCCGCGGTTATGCCGATCGTGGCGGCAAGCGTGAGGGTCATTCCGAGGGTGATGTACTTCAAAAGGAGCAACCGCGAGTGCATGTTTGCCGAGGGTTCGCGGTCCTTGATGTGGAGCTTGCGCCGGATGCCCGTGATGATGTCTTGAAAGAAACCGATCGGGCATGCCCAACCGCACATGACTCTGCCAAACATGGACCCGAAGAGAAGGACCGCTCCCACCGAGAGCAGGGCCCAGTGGATGGGGAAGATCCCGTCGAGGGCGCGCGCGGCAAGCGAGTACTGCGTGACGACGGGCCGGTCTGCGCCGAAGAACCACTGGTGCGGGTCGGGGATGACCAGCGGCAAGATCGGCAGGAGCGGCTGGATCATGTGGCCGGCAACGGTGAAGGTCATGAAGAGGAGCGCCGCCGTCTGGATTCCCGTGCGCAGCCGCTGCACGCGCTTGTGCGTGGGCGCTTTGTCGACGGGCGGCGGGTTGTTCACGAGGGGCAGGAAGAGCAACTCGTCGGAGCGGCGCGTGCGCCCGCCCAACGCGCGCGTGAGCGGGAAGGCGGCCTTGAGCTTCTCGATCAGAGGTACCCGAACCACCTCCACAGGCCGACGGCGGCCCCCGACACGACGGCGGCCGTAAGGATTGCGATGCCCACGGTGAGGAGCGCAAACGAAACTCGGGTCCGGTCGGGCGAGTTGTGCAGAGAGCCCTTCGCCGGTTTGCGGCCGAACGGGTCATACATGACAGCGTAGAGCGCGCCGGCCGTAATGGTCGCCACAGAGCCAAGCGCGCCCCACAACACCGCCGCAGTCGTGCCCGGGTCCTCGACGAACACGCGGACGGGCGCGCTCGTGACATTGTTGATCGCCGTTTCGGCGAAAATCCAGTAGACCATCGACTCGCGCGGCCGCGGGGGGGCCACGTAGACGAAGCTGCCGTTCCCGCCCGACATGGGCAAGCAGGAGCCGGCAACAGTCCACGGCACGTTGTCGGGCGTCCACAGGCGGAGCACTCGGCCGGTGGCCGACAGCGGCTTCACCGTCGCGCCGGTCTCATAGAAGCAGAGGCTCACATTGAGGGTGAGGTTCGAGTCGTCGAAACCCGAGGACGCCGTCACGGAGAACCGGACCGGGTCGCCGGTCGTCGGGGCACCGGGCTGCAGCGTCGTCTTGCCAAGAACCACACCCGCGCGCACCTGCACGACCGCCTCGGCTTTGGCACTCCCCGACGAGGCGCTCGAGACATTGAGGTGGAACGGCCAATCACCCGAACTCGTCGCGTTCAGCGTCCAGCTGAACGATTTTGCAAAGAGGCCCGCCGAGGGCTGGATGGGCAACGAAGGGACCACAATCGGGTTTTCGCCCGCGAGGAGCGCGAAGCCCGACCCAAAATCAAGATTCACGTTCAGGTCGGTGACGAACAGCGTGCGGTGTGGGTCGGAGCCGGCGTACAGCGTGGCCGTGACTACCACGGGGCCGCCGAGCCCCTGGTAGCGCACGGAGGTCGAAAGATCGGCGTGGTCGATTTGGCCGGGTGCCGCGACGGCCTGCGCGCCGGGATTTGGCAGGACGAACGCGATCAGCCCGAATACGATGAGGGCACGCGATCGGCGGAAGGAGGCGGAGGGGGGCTTGCGCCTGCCCATGCGAGGGGGGTCGCGTTGCGCCCATAAAGGCTTTCGGCGCGGAGGCTTGATTGCGGGTTGTTGCCCGGTCAACCTGACCGTCCCGGAAAATGGATTGCGGGGGTCACCGTCCGTGGTCGCGTGCGCCGGCAACGGGCGTTTGTCCTTGTGCTTGCCCTGTGCCTTGCCGTTCCCTTGCCGGTGCCCGGCGCGGCCGCAACGCCGGACTTCGATGCCTCTTGCGGGTCCCCGCTTGGGACCGAAGCCGAAACAGGCGCGAATCTCGTTTTGGCGCACGCCGCCGACCCCGAGTACGACCTCATCGACACCCTGCGGATGCCCGGCGCGCAGCGCTCGCCAGAAGTCATCGTGAGCGCGTGGGGCAAGCTCGTGCTCATCGCCGAGGTGAAGGTCGACCAGTTCAGCAACTTTACCTGGGCGATTTTCGCCAGGATCCACTCCAACGTGACCGGGTGGAACGTGACGCCGATTTGGCTTTCGAGCGTTGACACCACGCAGGACTACCCCGTTGGCGTGCATGTCCGGCCGTCCGCCGCGGTGTGGAACGACCGGCTGTGGGTCATTTGGGACGCTCAGGGTTCGACCCTTGGCGGCCCGACCGACCGGCTGATGTTGCTCCGTTCGATCGGCCCCGACGGGGTCGCTGACGCCACGCGCGTCGCCTCGGCTACCGATCCGAACCGGACGAACGAACACCCCGTGTTGATCGCGACACCGCAGGCGATCGAGATCGCCTACTCCACTTCCGACGGGGACGTGGCGGCAGGCGACACGCACATCGTTGAGCGTTCGTTCAACGGGACCGGCTTTGGCCCAACGCAGGCCGTTTCGAACGTTTCGGACAGTTGGGCCGACGCGCTGCCCGCGATCGCTGCCGACGCGCAGGGCAACCTCTACGCGGCCTGGACCGCGGTTAGCCAGACGGGCCTGTCCTCGCGCGTTTTGGCGGCATGGCGGCACGATGGCCTCTGGAGCAACGCCACTGCGCTCGCCGAGCTTGGCCACTCGCCATCGAGCCCGCCGGCCGTGGCCGCGTTCCTCGACCGCGTCTTCATCGCCTACTCGACCGACTACTTCCCCGACCTCAACGGGACGGACTCCGAAGTGCGATGGGTCGTCTTCAGCCCTGTCACGGGGACCTACGCTCCGGCCCAAACGGTGAACCCCGAGCCCTCGAACGGCGATGACTCAGGCCCCACGCTTGCGGTGGTGGACGGCAAACTCCTCGTGGGCTGGACCACAACGGAGGACTTCTACTACGCCGCCGGCTCCGACCCGGATGCGGTGTACCGCCCGTTCGACGGCACGGCGTTCGGCCCGCTCGTCGTGCTCTCGGACCCCGCCGTGAATCAATCGGACGCCTCGCCGCACTTCGTCCAAGTCGGCGGTCACCTGTACGCGCACTGGATGATGACCCCGCCCCAGGTCTCAGGCGCGCCGCGCGGGGACGCGCGGGAGGGGATCCGGCTGGTGGAGAGACCACGGCAGTGGTACGACGACTTCCAGGTTTGGTATTCTTTTCCCACCATCGCCGAGAATGCGACCGCGAGGATTCTCCTCGACCGCGCGCGGATGGGATCATTCGTTCCGGGTGACGCCCAGCTCAAAGTGCGCGTCCCTAGCAGCGCCCTCTACCCCGTCGTCAACGGCTCGGCCTGGGTCCCTGTAAACCCCTCGGCTCCCGACTTCCAGGTCCTCGCCTGCGGCAAAGTGATCCAGGCAACGGCCGGGCCCACCGAATGCCAATGCGCGCCGCCCTTTCCGACCGGAATCGTAGCGGCGGGGATCATCACGTTCGTCGCGGTCTTGGCCCTCTGGAGGTGGCGAAGGCCGTAATCTATCCCACGGGACGCGATTGCGCTAAAGCCCCTTCAGCGCCTTGTCGATCTCCCCGTTCCCGGGGTTGAGCTTCTTCGCCTCTCCAAGCGCCTTCTTCGCCTCGTCGTTCTTCCCCATCGACTTCAGGGTGATGCCCATGTTGAGCCACGCAAACTCGTTGTCGCCCTTCACGGCAAGCGAATCCTTGTACGCCTTCACGGCCTCGTCGAACCGCTGCAACTCCGCGAGCACATTGCCGAGGTTGAACTGCGCCTCGGGGTATTTTTCGTTCAGCTTGACCGCCTTCTCGAAGGCCTGGAGCGCCTCCTCCGTGCGCCCCGTCTGCTTGAGCGCCGCGCCGTAGTAGTTCCACGCCTCCGCGTAGTCCTGCTTGGCCTCGATCGCCTTCTCGTAGCAGTCGAGCGCGTCCTCGAACTTGCGGAGCGCCGTGAACGCGTTGCCCTTGTTGACCCACGCGTCTGCAAAGTCGGGCTTGAGCGCAAGCGCCTTGTCGAAGGACTCGAGGGCCTCGCCGAGCCGCCCGAGCGCCTGCATCGCGAACCCGCGGTGGTTCCAAGAGCTCTCGTGCTTCGGGTCGATCCGGACGGCCTGGTCGAACGAGCCGATGGCCTCCTTGAACTTGCCCCCGCGCGCAAACGCCGCGCCCCGGTAGTAGTAGGCGTCGCGGCTGTTGGGGTCGCGCTTGATGAGGTCGTCGTAGACCTTGATGGCCGCCTCGAATTTGCCAGCCGCGAGCAGCGCGTTGGCCTTCGACTGCACGGCCTCCACCGCGTTGGGGTTGAGCGCGATCGCCTTGTCGAACGCCTTCTCCGCCTCGTTCGGCTTGTTGAGGCCGCGCAGCGCCGCTCCGAGGTTGTTCCAGGCGTCGGCGAATTCGGGGTTCAGCTTGGTCGCCTTCTCGGCGGCCTCCCTCGCGTCCTTGAATTTCGTGAGGGCGTTCAGCGATGACGCCTTGTTGTTCCACGCCCCCGCGTTTTCGGCGTTGACCTTGATGGCTCGGTCGAACGACTCGATCGCCTTTGAAAAGTCCTTCAACCCGTGGTACGCCGCGCCGCGGTTGTTCCACGCAACATCCGACTCCGGCGAGATCTCGACCGCCTTGTCGAAGCAGGCCAGCGCGCCCTTCACATCGCCCTTCGCGTAGCGCAGCGAGCCGAGGTCGGCCCACGCCTCGACGAGCGTCGGGTCCTTGTCGAGCGCTTTCTGGTACCAGTCGGCCGCGTCGGGCTTTCGGCCAAGCGCCGCCAGCGCCACTCCCTTCGAGTAATAGTTCGCGCCATTGTCGGGTTCGATGCGTACCATCGCGTCGTAGCAGACGAGGCAATCCTGGTAGCGGTTCGCCGAGAACAGCACCGTCTCCTTGTTGCGCCACGCGCCGAGGAAGTCGGGGTTGACGGTGAGCGCCTTGTCGTACGACTGCAGCGCCTCGTCGACCCGGCCGAGGTTGAAGAGCGCGTTGCCGCGGTAGTTCCAGGCGTTCTCCAGGTCGGAGCGGATGGCCACCGCTTTGGATAGCGAGGTCAGCGCCTCGTCGAACCGGCCAAGGTCGTGGAGCAGGATGCCCTTGTTGCTCCAGGCTTCGAAGTCGTTCGGGTCGATCTGGGTGACGTGGTCGTAGCAGTCGACGGACTCCTCGAACTGGCCGAGCTGGTAGAGGGCGAAGCCCTTCTGCGACCAGGCCGCGGCCTGGTCCGGCTTGATCTCGAGCGACTTGGAGTAGGCGGCGGATGACTCCTCGAAACGCTGGGCGTTGCGCAGCGACAGGCCCTTGGCCGCCCACGCCTCGGCGAAGTTCTGCTTCAAGCCCAGCGCCTTGTCGAGCGAGGCGATCGCGTCGTCGGCGCGCCCGAGGACGTCGAGCGCGGTGCCGCGCCGGTACCAAGCCTCCGAGTCCTTGGGCTCGATGGAAAGGGCCTGGTCGAAGGCGGTCACCGCCTCATCATATTGGTCGAGTTCGGCGAGCAGCTGCCCCTTGGCGCGGAAGGCTTCCGCGTGCCTCGGGTTGAATTCGGTGGCCTTCGTGAATGCGTCGAGCGCGTGCGCCTTCTCCCCCTGCGCCTTCAACGCGAGCCCGAGCCAGTACCAGGCGTTTGCAAACCGGCCGTCGAGGCGGATCGCCTCGCCAAGCGACTGGATGCTTTCGGCGTACGCGTTCTTGTTGAAGTGGGCGCGGCCGAGCTCGAAGTAGGCGGCCGCGTCCTGCGGTGCGACCTTGGTGAGCGCACTCCAGGCCGGCACGGCTTCGTCCCACCGCTCCAGGCTCGTGAGCGCACCGGCCCGGACGCGCATCGCGTCGGCGCTGTCGCCCTTGAGCTCGAGCGCATGCGAGGCCGCCTCGGCCGCTTCCTTCCAAGCGCCAAGCTCCCGCAGCGCGAGGCCCTCCGTGAGCCACGCATCGAAGAGCTTGGGGTCGGCGTTGCGCGCCGAGCGCGCCGCGTCCCTCGCCCCCTCCCACGCCTTGGCTTCGAGGTGCAGCCGTGCCTTGAGCGCGAATGCGTCGGCGCGCTTTTCGAGGGCAAGGGCGCGGTCGAGCGTCTTCAACGCCGCGTCGCGGTCCCCCGTCTCGATGCGTGCGCGGGCCGCTTGGATGATCGACTCGACGTCTTTCTTGTCGAGCTCCGAGGCGCGGTCATAGGCTTGCGCGGCGGCTGGGTAGTCCTTGAGGTCGAACAGCGCGCGCCCGAGCGCGCGGTGGGCCTCGAGGAGCTTGCCGTCCGTGTCGATCGCCTTGCGAAACGCCTCGGTGGCTTCCTTCACGCGCCCGAGTTCGTACTGCGCGAGCCCGCGGCCGAGCCACGCAGTGCCGTGGCCCGCGTCGAAGGCGAGCGCCTTCTCGAAGTCGTTGAGGGCCTCGGCCGGCTGGTCGCGCCGCAGGCGGACGTTGCCGCGGTCGACGAAGGCGTCTGCGTCCTGCGGGTTGATCGAGAGCGCCTGCGTGAACGAGAGCTCGGCCGCCTCGAGCGCGTCGCTCCGGGCCTCGAGCTGGCCCTTGAGCCGCCAGGCATCGTAGAGCGAGCCGTTGATTTTCAAAGCGCTCTCCAAGCTGCCGAGTGCTTCGCGGAGCGACTTGGGGTCGTCGGCAAGCGCCATCGCGCGGCCGACGAGGGCGTCGGCCATCTGCGGGGAAATTCGCAGGGCCTGGTCGAACGCGGCGATCGCGCCCCTGCGGTCGCCCTTCGCGTAAAGCACCCGGCCGCGCTCGAGGTGGGCCGCGTCCAAGTCGCCCTTCGATTTGATCGCTGCGTCGAGCGACCTGAGAGCGTCGTCGGCGCGCCCGAGGGCCGCAAGCGCGCGCCCCCGGCCGAGCAGCCCGACCGCGGAGACCTTGTCGATCTTCAGGGACTCGTCGAAGGCCGCAAGCGCGTCCTGCGGGCGCCTGAGGTCGAGGTTCACCTGGCCGATCTGGAGCCACGTCGAGATCGACCGCGGGTTCACCTCGAGCGCCTTGCGGAACGAGTCGGCTGCAGGTTCGAGTTTGCGCAGCGCCACGAGCGCCGCGCCGCGGCGGACCCACGCCAATTCGGCCTTGCTGTCAACCGCCACGATCCGGTCGAGCACAGCGACCGCCTCCTCGTAGCGCTTGAGCTTCAGCAGGGCGTCCGCTTTCTTGGAAAGGAGGTCCGCACTCTCGGGCGTCGCCTTCAACGCCTCGTCGAAGGCCGCGATCGCCTCGTCGTAGTTGCCCTCTTCGAGCGCGAGGTCTCCCTTCGAGACCCACACGTCGCCGCGCGCCGGCGCAAGGCTCGAGGCCCGGGCGTAGGCTTCGCGGGCCTCCGCCTTTCGCCCGGCCTTGTTGAGCGCGTCGGCCTTGGCCGACCAGGCTTCGGCGAAGTCGGCCTTGAGCTCGATGGCCTTCTCGAAGGCGCCCACCGCCTCCCTGGGCTTGCCGAGGCTCGCCGTGCAAAGGCCCTTGAAGTACCATCCTTCGGGCGACTGTGCGTTAAGCGCAAGCGCCTGGTCGAAGTCGGCGAGCGCTTCCTTGTGGCGGTTCTGCGCAAGCAGGGCCTCGCCTTTCGCGCGCCACGCGTCGGCAAACGCCTTGTCGATCTCCACGGCCCGGCCAAACGCCCGCTCGGCGTCCTTGAACGAATTCATCGACTTGTGTATCTCGCCCAGCTCGAAGAACAGCTTGGCGTCGTTGCCCGCGACCTTGATCGCGCGGTTCATCGCCTCGACCGCGTCGCCATTGCGGTTAAGCGCGCGCAGCGAGCGCGCCTTGAGCACAAAGGGCGCTGCCGTTGCGTCCCCGGCCTCCACGGCGGCATCGAAGCAAGAGGCAGCTTCCTCGTTCGACCCCCGCGAAGCGAGCACGCGCCCCTTGGCAAGCCACGCGACCGGGTTCTTGCGCTCGATGGCGATCGCGCGGTCAAAACATGAGAGCGCCCAGTCGGTGTCCCCCCGGTCGACGAGGGCCTGCCCTTTGAAGGTCCACAGTTCGTTGTCGCCCGCTTCCCGCGTGAGCGCCTGGTCGTAGCACGCCACGGCCTCATCGACGCGCTTGAGCTCGGCAAGGGCGCGGCCCTTCCACTTCCAGGCCCGCGCGTGGGCCTGGTCGATCTTGATCGCCGCGTCGTACGAGGCGATCGCTGCGGTCGGGTCGCCGGTCGCGTGCAGGGTGCGGCCCTTCTCGAAGTGCGCTTGCGCGTTCTGCGGGTTGAGCGAAATGACCTTGTCGAACGACGCGCCCGCCTGCTTCAGCCGGCCAAGCTGTGCAAGCACCACCCCTTTCGAGAAGTGGCCGTCCTCCGAGGCGTCGTTGAGCTCGATGACCTTGTTGAACGACTCGACGGCCTTGTCGAGCCTGCCCATCGCCTGCAGTGCCTTGCCCTTGCCGAGGAAGGCCTGCGCGAAGTTGTCCTTGAGCTTGATCGCGGCGTCATAGCATGCGATCGAAGCCTCAAGGCGGTTCTGCGCGACGAGCACATTCCCCTTTTCGAAGTGCGCGCGCTCGAAGGTCCCGTCGAGGGTGATCACCTTGTCGAAGGCGGCCGCCGCCTCCTCGAGCCGCTTCAGGTTCTTCAGCGCGATGCCCTTGTTGAAGTGGGCCTCCGGGTTGTCCGGGGCAAACGAGATCGCCCGCTCGAGGCACAGCAGCGCCTCGTCGTGGCGGCCCAGCGCGTTGAGCGCCGCGCCCTTGTTGTTCCACGCGTCGTCGTACTCAGGCGAGAGCTGCAGCGCCTTGTCGAAGCAGCCGAGCGCCTCCGCGTTGCGCGAGAGCGCCGCCAGCGACTCCCCCTTGTAGTTCCAGGCCTGCTCGAACTGCGCGTCGAGGCGCAGCGCCGTGTCAAAGCACTGCAGCGCCTCCGCGTGCTTGTCGCGGTACGCGAGCGCGTAGCCCTTGTTGTTCCACGCCTTCACATTCCCTTCGTCGAGCTCGAGGACGTCGTCATAGGCCTGGATCGCCTCCTCCACCTGGTTCAGGTTGAACAGCGCGTTGCCCTTGTTGTAGATCGCGCGGACGTACCCGGGGTCGATCTTGATCGCGGCCTTGTAGCAGTCGACCGCGTCCTGGATGCGCGCCTTGCCTTCGTCGCCCTTGGCCTCGCCGAAGAGCGAGTTGCCAAGCGCGTAGAGCGCGTTGCCCTTGTTGTTCCACGCCTGCTTGAACCCCGGGTCGAGTTTGACCGCCTTCTCGTAGCAGGCGATGGCGTCCTCCACCTTCTGGAGGCTGTAGAGCGCGTTGCCCTTGTTGTTCCAGGCCTTCTCGTACTGCGGGTTGATCTCGATGGCGCGGTCATAGCACTCGAGCGCCTCCTGGAAGCGCTTCAACGAACCGAGCGCCGACCCCTTGTTGTACCAGGCCTTGTCGTACTGCGGGTTGATCGCGATCGCGCGGTCGAAGCACGAGATCGCCTCGTCGATGCGCTGCATGTTGTAGAGCGCGTTGCCCTTGTTGTTCCACGCCTCAGCGTAGTTCTCCTTGATCGCAATCGCCTTGTCGTAGCACTCGAGCGCCTCGTCCATGCGGCCGAGCGACCCGAGCGCAAACCCCTTGTTGTTCCACGCCACCTCGTACTGGGGGTTGATCCGGATCGCTTCGTCGTAGCACTTGATCGCCTCTTCGTAGCGCAAGAGCGACCCGAGCGCGAACCCCTTGTTGTTCCAGGCCTGCTCGTAGTCCGGCTTGATGCCGATGACCTTCTCATAGCACTTGATCGCCTCCTCGTACTTGCGCAGCTCGTCGAGCGCGTTGCCCTTGTTGTTCCAGTACTCCTCGCCGTAGGGCTTGATCTCGATGGCCTTGTCGAAGGCCTGGACCGCCTCTTCGAACCGGCCGATCGCTTCAAGCGCGTTGCCCTTGTTGTTCCAGGCCTCGTCGTAGTCGGGGCGCAGCGTCACCGACTTGTCGTAGAACCCGATCGCCTGCTCGATGAGGACCGTTTCGCCCTTGGCAATGATCGTGGTGGGGCCGCCGTCGCCGGTCGTCTCGGCGTCACGCGTCCGCTTGAGGATATAGTAGACATTGCCCAGCCGGTTGTAGACTTCCGGCTCGCCGAGGAGCTTTCCGAAGTGCTTCTCCGCCTCGTTGACTTTCCTGCCGATGAGGTCGACGAGCTTGCGGTCGCCGCCGGTCAGCTTGAACCGCGACTCCTTGTCGACGAGCGTGGGGACGTTCATCTGCGTGAGGATGGTGTTCATCTGGCTCGTGATCGACTTGAATTGGGCCTCGTCGAGGTCGGCGACGTTGATGGAATCGATCTGCTGCAGCGCGTCGGAGCCGCCGACGAAGGAGACCTCGTCGCCGTAGGCCACCGGCCCCACGCCGATGAGCTGGTCCGAACTCGCCTTCTTCGTGCGCTTGAGGGCCGCCCCCCCGCCCACGAGCGAATCGCCCCCGATGAGGCCGCCCGAGGGCAGGACGGTTCCGCATTTGGAGCAGAGCCGCTCGCCGGGCTTCGACGGGGTCTTGCACTTGGTGCACAGGACCATCGAAATCCACCCTCCTCACGCTTTGTTTATCGGGATGCTGGCCGAGGGGCGAGAGTATTCGGAACAGGGGAAAAACTGGTTATAACGCTTTGGGTGCCAGCGTCGTGCGCTTCGGAAGAGTGGCTTTCGTTTTTTTTAAGGCATGCGGGCAAGTGCCACCAGTGCGCCGCGGGAATGCATTTAGTTTCGCGGCGCAATCGGCCGCGCTGCGGCGGTTAAGGTGGACGATTCTTGGCCCGTGGACAGCGTGGTCTCTATGGGAGCGCTCAACGTGCGCCTTGTGGGCGAGGTGCGCTCCACGCAAGAGGAACTGTGGGTGAAGCGCACCTGGCTGCAGGATGGCGCGGGCCTTGCGGCCTCATCGCAGCGCGCGGGGGTCGGCCGGTCGGGCAGGCCGTGGCTCTCGCCTGAGGGCGGCGTTTACCTCTCGCTGCTCGTGGGCAAGGGGCTTGCGGCCGCCGACGCCGATGTCCTTGGAGAAGCGGCGGCGCTCGCGGTGGTGCGCTCGGCGCGCGAGCTGGTCAAGCACGGGGACCTTTTCCTGAAGTGGCCGAACGATGTGGTGACTTGGGGGCGCGCGCGCTCCATCGGCAAGCTCGCGGGGGTCATTGTCCGGACAGAAGGCAGCGGGGAAACGATCGACCGGGCCGCCGTCGGGATCGGCATCAATGTGCGCAACCCCGTCGAGAAGGCGCCGCTCCTGACGCGCGGCGTTTCTGCAGTGAGCCTCGAGGGACTTGCGGAGGGTGCCGGACAGCCCTGGGCAACCCCGCGCGCGAAGGTCCTCGAATACGTGGTGGGCTGGTTCGGCACGCTCCTCCAAGAGGCACGCGCGGACCCCGCCTCGGTCCGGGCCGAGTTTGCCCGCGAGGTCGCGCACGCGCCGATGCGCGCACGCGTGGCCAAGGTGGGTGAGGAGCTAAAACCGCTCAGCGTCGAGCGCGGCGGGGCGCTCGTCGTGCGGCGATCCTCGGGAAAACGTGCGACGGTTTCGCTGGCCAACGCGGAGAGGCTAGTTTGGCGGATCACGCCTCGCAGACCCTCGGCCAAACGCCCGAAGGCCCGCGTCACCTCGCCGACTGGCGCCCGCCGCGCGGGCCCGCCTCGATCCAATCGCGCGCGAAGCGTCCGAACCTCGTCGCGATCGAAACGAAGATGAAAATCATGATGAACGCAATAATCCACTTGGTCGTGGCGTCGGTCGGCCCCGTGAACTGCTCAATCATCCAAACCGTGCTGTCGAAGGCGTAGCTGTAGATCACCACGGCCGCCGCCACGCTCACCCCGAAGCCGAGGATGGACGCGATCCACGCCACGGCGCCGTTTTGGCGCCTCACGCAGATAAAGGCCACGAAGCCAGGCCCTCCGGGGCTCCGGGGGCAAGTATATATTCGGCCCCTTGGTTGCGTTGGCTGTAGGCGCCAAGTAAGGCCTCTTTACGAGTAAGGTGCGGGCTTGAGCCCGCGTTTTCTTCTGTGAAAAGAACTAACGGCGCGCCTGCACCAGGACATAAGAACATGGACCGAAGAGAGTATGGCGGAGGCGGTGGCCGTGGAGGCGACCGCAACCGAGGATCAGGCGGAGGCGGCGGCGGATATGGACAGCGCAGCGGCGGCGGCGGCGGCTACGGCGGCGGCGGCGGCGGCGGCGGTGACCGTGGCGGCGGCCGCGACTTTGGACGCGAACGGCCACAGAACGTGCCGGTAGAGGAAGGCAAGACCTACTCGATCAAGATCGAGGGGCTTGGCAAGGAAGGCGACGGGATTGGCCGTGTCAACGGCTTCGTCGTCATCGTGCCGGGCACGAAGCAGGGGCAGACGGTTAACGTGCGCATCACGAAGGTGGCCCGAAAGGTCGCCTTCGGCGAGGTCGCAGGCGACGCCGCCCCGGCAGCGGAAGGCAGCTCCGACGAGGAATAGATCGTCGGCACCCCTCCGATCGGGCGCGCTTCGCTGCGCGCCTGATTTTCATTTTTCGCCCGCGGGGACGCGGGCTCACTTTCTTTTTTTCAACCCGAGAGCAGCTCGGCAAGCGTCCACTGGATCGTGTCGAGGGCGTCGAGGCGGTTGGCCGTGTCCTCGGTGTCGGGCGAGCCGATGAGCTTCTCGAGGCCCTTGCGGATCACCGCTTCGGGCGTGCCGCGGTCGGCCTTGAGCCACGGGTTCGGGAAGTCCGCCATCGAGAGCAATTGGATGGATTTGCCCGTGGCAAACGCGATGGCGCCGTGCACCTCGCCGGCGTCGACGAGCGACTTGGCAAGGGCGAGGGCCCGGTTGCGTTCGTTGATCGACAGCAGCGGGTCAGCCCCTTCCACACCCTCTACCCCTTCGGCGCGCGCGGCCTCCACCGCCTTGAGCGCCGAGTCGTAGAGGCGCGTCATCCATTCGAACGCGTTGTCCGCCTGCGCGACGCTCACGCTTGCAAGGCCCCAAGCCGCCTCCGCGTAGCCGATGAGCTCGAGGTAGCCGAAGTCCTCGGCCGCCATGCGGAACTGCGGAAACATGGAACGGAATCCCATGGGCCTTGAGCCCATGGCGAGCAGCGCGGTCATCGCCACGGGTGCCGCACCGCCGCGGATCGTGGGCGAGGGCGCGCGGTAGAGCAAGGTGAAGCCCTTGAGGGTGTCCTCGGCAAACGCGTCGCGCGCCTCCGTTAGGGTCCCCACCGAATCCTCGAGGATGAAGCCGGCGCGCAGCTTCACGAGTTCAGGGTCGCGCGAGAGGGTGGCGGCCACGCGCTTGTAGCCCCTCACGAGCCCGTCGGGGTCGAAGATCACGATCGCATCGACGATGTCCCACAGGAGGTGGCCGCGCGCCAGCTCCTCGCGGCCTGCCTCGGAGTCGAGGAAGTCGCGCGGGTCGACGGTCATCAGGTCGGTCGAGAGGTACATCACATCCAGCACGACACCGTCGCGCCAGAACGCCGCGGGCCCCGGGGGGTCGCCCTCCACGACGATATGGAGGTCGACATCCGAATCGTCGAGCGAGTCGCCTCGGGCAGCCGAGCCGTGCACGAACGCGCCCACGACGCTGTCGTCCTGCTTGCAGAGCTCTTCGACGAAAACGCGCGCGGCGGAAAGCTGGGGCGTGGTGCGAAACCCGCCGGCAAGTGCCGCTTCCATGGCGGCTCGTGGAATCTCCTTCTGCGACGGCATCGGTAGGATCAAGGGAGCAGGCGGACAAAATGGCTTAAGGCTTGCGGAGGGCGCGAAGGGCGAGGTTCGCTCCGCCGACGGTTCAGGTCGCGCCGCGAATCTCGTCGAGCGAGCGCGGGTTCTCAAGGCCCGAGAGGTCGCCCGGCTCCCCGCCGGAGACGGCCGCCCGGATTGCGCGGCGCAGGATCTTTGCATTGCGGGTTTTGGGAAGCTCCTTGACGAACTTGACCTGGGCCGGGCGGAACGCCTTACCAAGGTCTCGTTCGACGCGCAAGACAATTTCGGCGCGCACCGCGTCCGTGCCCGGATGGCCCGGGCGCAGGATCGCGAAAACCCAGAGCACCTCGCCCTTCGCTTCGTCGGGGATGCCCACCGCGGCGCACTCGGAGACGGCCGGGTGCGAGGTGACGATGGACTCAACTTCGGTGGGCCCCAGACGCTTGCCGGCAATTTTGATCGTGTCGTCGCTGCGGCCGTGGAGGAACCAGTAGCCGTTGCGGTCGACGCTTGCGAAGTCGCCGTGGAACCACACGCCGGGGAAGCGCGACCAATAAGCTTCGAGGTAGCGCTCCGGCGCTTCGAAGAGCCCGCGCGTCTGCGAGGGCCACGGCCGCCTGCAGACGAGCTCTCCCACCTGTTCGCGCACCGGCTTGCCCGCCTCGTCGACCACATCGACGGCCATCCCGAGCGCGGGGCCGCCGAGCGTGCAGGGTTCGAGCGGCATGATCGTGAGCGCCGAGAGGAAGCACGCCCCGACTTCGGTGCCGCCGGAGAGGTTGATGATCGGGCAGCGGCCGCCGCCAACCTTCTCGAAGCACCACATCCAGGGGACGGGGTTCCAGGTCTCGCCCGTCGAGCCGATCGCGCGCAGCGACCGCAGGTCGTGCTTTAGGACCGGCTCGTCGCCGGATTTCTGGAGGGCGCGGATTAGGGTGGGGGAGACGCCGAGGAACGTGACCTTGTGGCGCTCGACGAGCGACCAGAGCCGGTCGGGGCCCGGGTAGTCGACCGCCCCGTCGTAGAGCAAGATGGTGCCGCCAAGGGCAAGGGTCCCCACCACTTCCCACGGCCCCATGATCCAGCCCATGTCGGTGACCCAGTGCAGCACGTCGCCGTCGTGGTAGTCGCCCTGGTGGAGCACCTCTTGCGCGATCTTCACGAGGAAACCGCCGTGGACGTGCACGGCCCCTTTGGGCTTGCCCGTGGTCCCCGAGGTGTAGATGATCATGAACGGGTGCTCGGAGTCGACGGGCAGCGCATCGAAAGTCGCCTCGAAAGGACACAGCCCGATTTTCCAGTCCACATCGCGCGACTTGTTCCATGGCACCTCGCAGTGTTCGAGGCGGAGCATCACGACATGCTTGACCGTGGGCGATGATTCGACGGCGGCGTCGGCGGCCCGTTTCATCTCGACGAGCGCCCCGCGCCTTCGGAACCCGTCGGCCGTGAGCAGCACCTTGGCCTTGCAGTCGTTCAGCCGCTTGGCGACCGCGTCGGCGCCGTAACCTGAGAAAAGCGGGATGAAGACGGCGCCCATCTTGGCGAGCGCAATTACGGCGGCCACGGTTTCGGGCACCATCGGCATGTAAACCGCGACGGCATCGCCTTTCTTTACCCCGAGTCCCCGCAGAAGGCGGCAGAGCCGGTTGGTTTCGTCGCCGAGGTCCCGGTAGCTCCACCGGCCGGCCCTTCCATCTTCGCGTTCGAAGATGACCGCAGGGTTGCTGCCCCGCCCCGCTTTCAACCAACGGTCGAGGAGGTTGTGGCCGAGGTTCAACTGGCCGCCGACGAACCAGCGCGGCCACTGCGGCCCCTTCGACTCATCGAGCACGTTCGAGTAGGGCGAAAACCACTCGACCCCCAACTCTTGCTCGACGGCGCTCCAGAACCACTCGAGGTCGGTCACGGACCGCTCCACGAGCGCTTCGTAGGTTGGAATCGAGTGCTTGCGCATGAACGCCGTCACATTCGAACGATCGAGGGTCTCGCGCGAAGGCACATAAGCGGCGCGCGGCGGAGGCCCGCGCGAGATCTGGGGGATCGGGGTCGCACTCAATTTGCCGCCTGCCGCGGGGCGGCGATGCCCGGGGCGGGGTATTGACATTTTGTTTGGCGGGGGGGAAAGCACGCTCTTTTACCCGGTTTGGCATTGGTCGGCCGATGGCTCGGTCGGTGAAGGGCCGCGGCTTTGCCACCCTTGCGCCTGTTGCCGAGGCGCGCGCCCGGTTCCTGCGCCTCGTGCCTCGCGGGCCGCTTGCATCCGAGCGCCGAGCTCTCGCTGAAGCCGCCGGAGGAGTGCTTGCCTGCGACCTGCGCGCGCCGGCGCCCGTGCCCCCGTTTTCGCGCTCGGCGATGGACGGTTTCGCCCTCCGGGCGCGCGACACCTTCGGGGCCGCGGCGACGAATCCGCTATCCCTCAAGCTATCCGGCGAATCGCGCATCGGCACACCACCGCTCGGCCGCGTGGCGCCGGGCAACTGCTACCGCATCGCGACCGGGGCGCCGCTGCCCGTCGGCGCCGACGCGGTCGTGATGTTCGAGTTCTGCCGCGAACACAAGAGCGGGTTGGTCGACGTCGAACTCTCGGCCACGCCGGGCGACAACGTTTCGCTTCGAGGCGAAGACGTGCGCAAGGGCGAACGGGTCTTGCTCGCGGGGGAGCGCCTATCGCCCGAAGCCACCGCGCTCGCGGCCGCGCTCGGCTTCGCGTCGGTGGCGCTCGCGCGGCCGCCGCGCGTCGGCGTCCTCTCGACGGGAGATGAGCTGCGCCCGGCGGGCGCCAAGCTGAAAGCGGGCCAGATCTTCGATGCGAACCGGCCCGGCGCACTTGCGGCGGTGCGCGAGGCGGGGGCCGTGGGCGTCGACCTCGGGATCGCCCGCGACACATTCGCAGGCGTGCGGTCCAAGGTTGCATTCGGGCTTCGCCGGTGCGACATGCTCGTGGTCTCCGGCGGCACCTCCGTCGGGGCGCGCGACCTCGTGCCTGATGTCGTCGAGAGCCTCGGCCGTCCCGGTCTTGTGGTCCACGGGGTCGCGATGCGCCCGGGCTACCCGGTCGGCCTTGGCGCCATCGGCCGCAAGCCCGTCGTGCTTCTCCCCGGGTCCCCGGTTGCCGCCGCGCTGAACGTGCAGGAATTCGTGGTCCCCGCCGTCCATCGGATGCTCGGCGAACCCGAGTCGCGGTTCGTGCGCGGAGCGGTGGTGCGCGCGCGAGCCACGCGGCGAATCCCCGGCGCCCCCGGCCTCACGACCTACGCGCGCGTGGTCGTGCGGGCTCAGGGCGGCGAGTTGCGCGCCGAGCCGCTTCGGATTTCCGGCTCAGGGATTTTGTCGTCGCTCGTGCGGGGCTCCGGCCTGGTGATCGTGCCGCCTGCCAAGGAAGGAGTCGAGGAGGGCGAAGAGGTCGAAGTCCGCCTCCTGCGCCCCCTGCGGTCCGACGAGCGGTGAGGCAACTGGACTTTTGGGAGTCGGTCTCGATTGGCGGGGACGATTGCTTCCAGCCCCGACCTCGTGGTCTTCGTCGACGGCGCATCGCGCAGCAATCCGGGGCCGGCCGCCATTGGCGTTTCCGTGCGGTCCCCCGACGGCCCGGAAATCGATTCGCTGGGGACCCTGACCGGCGAAGCCACGAACAACGAGGCCGAATACACGGCGGTCATCCGCGGGTTGGGACTCGCGGCCGCGCACACGCGGGGCGCGGTAGAGGTCCGCAGCGACAGCAAGGTCATCGTCAACCAACTCAACGGAAGCTACGAGACCAAGGAGCCGCGGCTGGTTGAGCTCCAGCGCTCCGTGCGGGCGGCCGAAACGCCCTTTTCGCTCGTGCACTACAGGTGGGTGCCCCGCGAGGATGCAGGGTCGCAGCGCGCCGACGGGCTCGCCAATGCCGCGCTCAACGCGGCGGGCTACCCGAAGAAAGTCTGGAGCGGCCCGAAGCGCGGCTGAACATCAAGCCGGCGCGCCAACCATCTCTTTTATCCGGGCGTGCTAACCCTGACGATGAAGGGCGACCACCTCGGCCACGGCAGCGACGAGGGGCGCGTGGTGTTCCGCGAACTGCTGCCCGTCGAAGAGGCGCGTGCGCGCTGGTACGCGGCCTTCCACCCCCGGCCGCTCCCGCCGCAAGAAACACCCGTGGAGCTCACGCTCGGGCTGGTCGCCGGCGCCGACGTCGTTTCCTCCGTCGATGTCCCCCCCTTCGACCGGGCCGTGATGGACGGCTTTGCCGTCCTTGCCTCGGACACGTTCCGCGCCGAGGAGACCAAACCCGTGCGCCTGCGCGTGGTCGGCAGCCTGCGCGCAGGCGACCCGAGCGAGCTCACGGTGGGCCCCGGGCGCGCCGCTGAGATCGCGACGGGCGCGGTCGTGCCGAGGGGCGCCAATGCGGTGGCGATGGTGGAGTACAGCCGCCTCCAGGGCTCGCTCGTCGACCTGTTCCGCCCCGTCTCGCCCGGCGAAAACGTGTTCCCGGCCGGGGCCGATGTGATGGCAGGCGAGACCGTCCTGCGGCGGGGCACGCTCATCACCCCGCGCGAAATCGGAGTCCTTGCGGCAGTCGGGCGACGGACCGTTCCGGTTCACCGTCGCCCGCGCGTGGCGATCCTCTCTTCGGGAAACGAGCTCGCCGAGCCCGGCGAACGGCTTCACCCCGGCAAGATCTACGACATCAACGCAAGCGCCGTCGCAGCCGCGGTGCGCGAGGCCGGCGGAGAGCCCTTGATGAAGGGAATTGTGGCCGACCATGCCGAGGCGCTTGTCGAGGCGCTTCGAGACGCGCACAAGGACGCCGACCTCACGGTCATCTCCGGCGGCACATCGGCCGGGGCAGGCGACCTCATCTACCGTGTGCTCGGCGGCGTCGGGCCCCCCGGCGTCGTCGTCCACGGCGTCGCGGTCAAGCCGGGAAAGCCCACGGTGCTCGCCGTCGCCCACGGCCGGCCGATCCTTGGCCTGCCCGGCTACCCGACCTCGGCGCTCATGATATTCCGGCTCTTCGGGGCGCCGCTCCTCCAGGCGCTTTCGGGCCGCTTGCCGCACACGGCCCATGGCTCCACCGTTTCCGCGACGCTCGCCGAGACGGTGCACGCAAGCGGCGGGCGGCGCGAATTCCAGCCGGTCGGGCTCGTGCCCGGCTCCAAGGGTGGGTTCACCGCTTTTGCGCTTCCCGCCGAGTCGGGCGCGATCACCACGCTTGCTGAAGCCGACGGGTTCTTCGAAGTCAAGGAGGGCACGAAGATGGTGCGCGCCGGCTCGCGCGTCGAGGTGGAACTCTTCGGTGAGTCCCTACGGCCTGCCGACCTGGTGATTGCCGGCAGCCATTGCCTCGGCATCGACTTCATCCTCGAAGGTGCCGTCGGGCGCGTCCCGGGGCTGCGGGCGAAAGTCATCGCCATCGGCTCTACAGGCGGGATTTCCGCCGTCGGGCGCGGCCAAGCCGACATCGCAGGGACCCACCTCATCGACCCTTCCACCGGAGCGTACAATGCGTGGGCACTGGAGGCGCGCAAACTCAAGGGCAAGGTCGTGCTCGTGCGCGGGTACTCGCGCGCCCAGGTGCTCGTCCAGCGCGCGGGCGCGCCGAGGCGCCTGGCCGGGCTTGCCGACTTGCTCGAGGGGAAGGTCTCGTTCATGAACCGCAACCCGGGGTCCGGGACGCGCGCTCTCGTCGAGGCTCAGCTCAGGGAGGCCGCCCGCGACCGCGGCTTGTCCTTTGACGAGGCCGTCGCCAAGATCCCGGGTTGGGACATCGAGGCCAAGTCGCACTCGGCCGTGGCCACCGCGGTTGCCGCCGGGCGCGCCGACGCGGGGGTTTGCGTGGAAACGGCGGCGGTGCGCGCGGGCCTTTCGCGGATCCCGGTCGCCAAGGAATCGTTCGACTTCGCCGTCCGAACCGCCGCCTTCGAGACCGCGCCGGTCAAGGCATTCCTCGACACCCTGCGTTCCCCGGAGTTTGCCCGCGAACTCCCCAAACGCGTGCCGGGGTTGCAGGCCGAGCCCAAGACGGGCGAAATCGTGTGGGGGGCCCTGCCGCCCGCACGTCGGCGAAAAAGGTAACCGGCGAGCCAGCGTATTCCATAGGGAATGACCACCCGCGCGACCTTTTTAGGTAATTTCCCTCACGCTTTGTTCAACAACTCCGCTGGTTCTAAATATGTCCAGCCCGTCGGCGGTCTTGTCAATTCCCATCGTAATGGTGTCCTTATGGACTTGCCGTCGCTCGAAGAGGTCAAGAAGACGCGCCGCCAGCTCGGGCTCACGCAGGCGCAGGTCGCCCGCCTCGCCGGAGTGAGCCAATCGCTCATTGCCAAGATCGAGAACGGGCGGACCGAACCTTCTTACCTCCATGTGAAGCGGATCTTCGAGGCGCTCGAGCGCGAATCGCGCAAAGTGCGCCCCGAGCTTACCCTCGGCGAGGTCTGTTCCAAGAGGCTGGTGACGTCGACCAAGAACGAGCGCATCTACGACGCCGTCGCCATCATGCGCCGCCACCAAATCTCGCAGCTGCCGATCTTCGAGGGCGAAGTGCAGGTCGGCTCGCTCACCGAACGGACGATCAGCCACGAGCTTGCCGTCGAGCGCACGCCCGAGGCGCTCTCGAAGCTGCGTGTCGGCGACATCCTTGCCGAGCCTTTCCCGCAGCTCGATGAACGGACTCCGCTCCATGCGGCCGCGGCCCTGCTCCAGACCGAGTCGGCTGTGCTCGTCACCAAGAACGGGCGCCCCCTCGGGATCATCACCAAGGCCGACTTGCTGAAGGCGGTCTCGCGCCCGAGCATGTAGGCCAGCGCGCCCTTGCCCCAATCCCTGCCAGCCCCGCGAGGGGCAAACATTCTTGACCCGCGTTGGCCATCCGCCGCAACGTTGGTTGCGATGCCGGTCGTCAAGGTGATCGAGTTGGTTGGAGAATCGGAAAAGGGCTTCGAGGACGCCGTGAAAAACGCGCTCGACGAAGCGAAGAAGACCGTCCGCGACATCCGCGGGATCGATGTGAAGGGCTTCAACGCGGTCATCAAGAATGACCGCATCGCCGCGTACCGGGCCAACGTGAAGATCGCCTTCCTCGTGCGCCGGAAGTAGGGGGCTGCAGCCATGTCCACGGTTGACGTTATCGAACTCATCGGCGAGTCCAAGGTCGGCTTCGAGGACGCCGTCAAGAGCGCCGTCGACGAGGCCAAGAAGACGGTGCACAACATTACGGGCGTGCATGTCGAAGGTTTCTCGGCGGTGGTCAAGAACGACCAGATCGTCGGGTACCGCGCGCATGTGATGGTGGCGTTTGTGTACGACCACAGCCTCGTGAAGAAGAAGTAGGGCGGGTCCGCTCAGGCTTGCGGCCTCTCCCCCCGCCAATACTCGAGGAACTTCCAGTCCGCCTTCGACTTGGCCAGGTCATCCACAAACTCCCGGGCAATCTCGGGCGGAAGCGCGAGCAGCAATCGCACAATGTGCTTGCAGACTCGCTTCTCCTTGATCCCCCGCAGGTAATCGGGGCAGTTGTGCCGCAATTCCTGCTCGGTGAGGTCGAGCACCACGCGCGTGCCGTGCACGTCGGCGCGCACGAAGTTTGCGTCCACCTTTGACAGCGCGAGGTCGCGCGGCGGGATCTCCTTGGCGCGGTCGATGCGGCCCTGGTCGGTGACCCTCGTCATCATCACTTCCACTTCCTTGGCCACCGCGCCCTCTTTGGGGACATAGGTGTCGAGGTTTGCCGAGCGCTTGCCTCCCTCGCCCCCTCGAGCGAGCACGGCGAGCTTCTCGCGCTGCTCCGGCGCGAGTTTGTCGAGCATCTCGGTGAGCTCGAGCGCATTCTTCGGCCCGAAGCCGTGGTAGTGGTTGTTGAAGTACCCGTACGCGCGGGGCACCTCCTCGAGCGCCTTCTTGATCCGTGGCACCCACGGCTCGAGCTCGTCCTTGGCGTATTCGTAGTTGTACCAGGGCTTTTCCCCGTGTCCGTGCCAGCGGAAGTACGCGAAGTCCGCGGTGATGTGGACTTCCGGCGGGAGCAGCGGCTCGTCGACGCAGACGAGGCAGACATTCGCGTCGCGAAGGACTTCCACCGCCTCCTTTGCCAACCACGACCCTTCCCGCGGCTCAAGCGCGAACTTGTAGCCCTTGGGCAAGATCGAGAGGAATTCCTTGACCCGCGCCTTTTCGAAACGCAATGATGGGGGCAGTTGGATCAGCAGCGGCCCGAGCTTGCCCGCGTCCTTGAGCGGCTGCATCACCGCGAGGAATTCCTTGAGGTCCTTTTCTGCGCCAACGAGTTTCCGGTCGTGCGTGACGGTCTGCGGGACCTTGGCCGCGAACTCGAAGCCCGGCGGCGTGTAGCGCGCCCACCCGTGCACGGTGCCTTGGTCGGGCACGCGGTAGAACGATGCGTTGATCTCTGCTGTCGAAAAGATTTTCACGTATTCCTGGAGCATCGAGCGCGCGGAGGCCGTGTAGAAGATTCCTTTCCAGTCGTCGTACGACCAGCCGCTGCAGCCGATCTTGACCGAGCCCACGCGCGCACTCGTCATCTCGTGCCCATCTCCTGACCGCGTCATCTACCTTTCTTGGAATCATCGACAGGATTCTGGCGCGACCCGCGCGAAGTCGAACATCGTCGACACCATCCGGTCGATCTCCCGGCAGTAGAATCCGCCATCATAGGGCGTGTCCTTGTCCATTAGCTCGGCTGCCCGCACGCGCGTCTTCCAGTCCCTCGACGCCGCATTCGTCACCACAAAGCGGACCGTCTCGCCCGCCGCCGCCTCGACGCCGTGCTCCCTCAATTGCTTGAGGCACGCGAGCTGGTGGTTGAATTGGCGGTACTCCTCGATGGACTTCGAGACGCTGCGCGCGTAGACAAGATCGGCTGGCGCGACTTGCCCGGCCTTGAGGCGCGCCTTGTGCCGTTCGGCGAGGGCATCCACCTCCGGCATCATTCGCAGGAAGGCCTCGCCGTCCCTCGCGGCCGAAAGCAACCTCAGGATCTCCGTTTGGACCTCGCGGAAGAACGGTGGGGTGTCGTGTTTGCGCAGCTCGATCCCACGGACCTTGAATTCGCCGTCTTCGAAGAGCCCGTAGTAGCGGTTCAGGGCACCGACCTTGCTCTCCTTGTTCGGCAGGAACACGATCCACCGGTAGGTTCCCTCGAGCGAGATCTGGATCCCGATGGCATCTTCGATGCGGCGCACGAGTTCCTCGGGGCCGCACGCGCCGCGCCTTGGCTTCAGCCAGAGGGAGTCGATGATCCCGTGCAAGACCTCGAAGCCGGAGATTTCAGCGACGCGCATGGTCTTAAGCATGATCTCTCGGGCAAACGCGTTGATCGCCTCGTGGCACTCGATCTTGCCGAAGCGGGCGTTCTTGTAGCCGGTGTACCCGAACGAGGTGACGAGCACCCACTTCAGCATCGTGCAGCGCTCTTCGAAGACCCGGGCCGCGGCCGGGTCGCTCACCTTGAGTTCTTTTTTCAGCCGCTTGTACCGCGTCCGGCGCTCAACAAGCGGCCCGAGCACCCGCGGGATCAGCCCAAACTCACGCTCGCAGATGTGGTAGTCCAGCACCGGCACGCGCCGCGCCCCGCCGCGGCAGCATTTGCAGTTCAGGGTCTCGAGCGACAGGTTGTGCTTCACCATGATATTCGGGTAAAGCGAAGTGAAGTCGAGCTCCAGGATTCCCGAGTGCGCGCCCACGCGCGGCTCGAAGATGAACCCCCCGCGGTCTGCGAGGAAGAGCTGGTCGAGCCCCTTGAACTCCTCGGGGACATTCTTCTTCCAGCAAACGAGCGCGCCGTCCTCCATGGCGCGGTGCACCTCCATCGACGAGATGGCAGTGCCCGGAGACTGACGGGCCGTTGTTTGCAGCGGCAGGCCGGAAAGCCGCGAGAGCTCGACCGTCCCCCACAGGCCGGATTGGCCAAACGAGAACGACGACCCGCGGTCGAAATGAACGCGCCCGCGCAGGGTGTGCGCGGCCGGCTTGTAAACGACTTTCCCGTACGAGAAGTACGAGCGCTGGCGGCGCGCCGCCTTGAAGGCCTGGGGTTCGCGGCCAAGGAAGAAGGTGTCCTCGTCGAGGCCCGCCGCGCGGGCGCGCGCGTAGAGGTAGGGCAGGAGGAAGGAGTCGCCGCCGTGCGTGATGACGATGTCCGGGTCGCGGCGCACCATCGAGGCGAAGAGCCCGCGGAGCACCGTCTCCTCCTCGCCCTCGACGGTGTCGACCTGCGGTTCGCCCCCGCCGGTCGCCTCGGTGACGAGCGTGGCCGATCCCACAGGGTCCTGCAGGTTGGGGATCTTGCGTGCGGCGCGCGGCACCGCGCTAAGGAGCGCCTGCCGGAAGGGCGGCATTGGGTAGTCGGTCGAGAGCCGCGAGTCGTCCACCTCGAAGGCGGGCCCCGGGTGCAGGCGCAAATGTGCCGTCGGGAAGAGGCCGCGCTCAAACATGTAACGCTGCGCGAGCGACAGCTCGACATTGTAGAGCGTGAAGCGGCGGTAGCCTCCCGCGGCGTCGATCATCTTGGGCAGGCGCGAAAACTCTTCGAGGCGGCCCACCGTGACCGCGAGCACCTCGCGCAGCGGGGCGCGCCCAAGCTCCAGGCGGCGGTTCTCGAACTCGAGCGACTCCACCGAACGGAATGTCTTCAAGGTCCGCGCGAGGTGGTTCACGTCGTCGCGTGCGCCGTGCACGTAAAACGTGGGTGCGAACCGGTCGCGCACGCGCACACGCGGGCCGCCCACTCCCAAGACCCACGAGGTCATTCGGTTGCGGTCGAAATCGGGCTGCACATCGAGCAAGAATCCGTCGAGCGGCAAACGTCGGGCTCCCAGGGGCGGCAGGCCGTTGGGCCCCGCCTCCTAAAGGCCGCCCTGCGGGGGTGGCGAGACGGTGTGGCGCAGCGCGCTTTATCTCGCCTCGCCATTCACGGCCCATGACGCCCCCCGTCGTCAACCTCGCGCAGAAATTCAGTCGGTTCTCTGAACACTGGTCGCCCAAGATCGCCGCCCAGGTGAATGACACCCACATCAAGCTCGTGAAGCTCAAGGGCGAATTCGTGTGGCACCAGCACGAGAAGGAGGACGAGCTGTTCCTCGTGGTGAAAGGGCGCCTCGTGATCCATGTCCGCGACGGCGGCAAGGAACACCGCCTTGCCATTGGGCCGGGCGAGTTCGTGGTGATCCCCAAGGGGATGGAGCACAAGCCCGATGCGGCAGCCGAAGTGGAGGTCGTGCTTATCGAGCCGACCTCAACGCTGAACACCGGTGATATCCGCAACGAGCGCACGCGCCCGGTGCTAGACCGGATCTGAGGCGCCGGCGCTTGGCCGCGGCGAGAAGGCGTCGAGCGATTCCGCCGCGCCTGCCGGGCGGCCCAGCACCGCCCACGCGAGCGCGTCGAGCGCGCCCTCCAGCTTCATGATTGCGAGCTCCTGGTCGAGCAGGATGGAGAGGAACAACACTTCGTCGGGGTCGAGCGCCGCCTCGTACGAGGCCGCCGAGGAGTGCGCGCGGGCACGGTCGATGACGCGGTCGAACGCCTTGCGGTCCCGCTCGCGCAGCGCGCGGCGGAATTCGCCAAATCGCGTCGCCGCTCCCTCCAGCGTCATCCGGTAGGTTGGCACGGTCCGTCCCAAGGCAACACCTGGACAGCGCGATAGACTGGGCGGTCTTGAAAATAGCGCGAGGGGTTCCTGAGACACTCCCGCCCGGCCGTTTGGAGTTCACTCCCGCTCACGGCGCTCGCGGATGCGCCCGACTACGTACGCGCCGAGCAAGATCCCCGCGGCGAATGCCGCGGCCGCGCCGATCGGGATTGCGATCCACTTCAAGTCGATGCCGGCGCTCGTCGACGGCGGCGGGCTCACGGTGACCGTCTTGTCGGCGCCCGCGACCCCGCCGCTCCCGTCGTCGGCCTTCACCCGGATCACATGCGTCCCGGGCGCCTTCGAGCTCCACTTGAGCTCCGGGCCGACCCCAAGCTCTTCGCCGTCGACCGTCCAGGTGATCGTGACTGCGCTCCCGGAAGAATCCGTGGCGTTGGCATGCCAAATTCCAAGCTCTCCGGGAGTCAGCGAGCTGTCGCCCGTAATCCGCACGACGGGCGGCTCGTTTTCGGCGTTCACGCTGCGGTTTACCCAGGAAACGCCCCCGTCCAGGTCGGTCGCGCGGACGCCCACCTTGTGCGGTCCGGTCTTCGCGTTCATCGTGAAGACCCGTTCCTCGCTCGCGAAGTCCCCGTCAAGGTACCAGCTGTACTTGATGGCGCTTGGCGGCGAACTTTCCCACGGCCCGAGGATGGGCTCGAAGGTGATGGCTTGGCCCTCGTGGTAGGGACCCACCGGCGCCACCTTCACGTTCGACAGCGGTGCGCGGTTCGACACGACGAAGGTCGCGGCGAAGTTGACCGAGCTCAGGTCGTCGTCAAAGACGGAGACCGTGATGTTGTAGGTGCCCGGCCGAGCCCCCGCGATGTGGTAGGCGAGCCCGTCGGCCTGCCCGCCGGCGCCGACCCCCCACGACACGGTGAGCGGGTCGTACTCCGCGCCGCTGTACTGCTTGACCTGGAATTCGATCTTCTCGCCTTCCACCGCGGCTCCCGGCATGAGGAGCGACACGTCGGGGCCGAGGTTGAGTACCGTCACCGAGAGGTTGGCATACCCGCTGCCGCCGTCGAGGTCGGTAACGCGCACTTGGAGCAGGAACCGCCCTGGCTTGACCGGGCTGAAGGAAAGCCCTGTACCGTTGCCCTCGCCCGCCGGGCCCGACCAGTTGTAGAAGAAGGCGTCCTCCGCTCCGCGGTCGCTCACCATCGCCGTGAAGAGCGTTTGGTCGCCCTCGGTGAGAAGGCTCGGGCCGACAATGCTCACCGCGGGCGGCACATTCTCCACATCCACGAGCATCCCGCAGCCCCCCACCCCCCCGTCGTTATCGGTGGCGGTGACATTCACTTGGAAAGCGTGGCCGCGCTTGGGCTGGTACACGGCGCTGTCGCCCGTCGTGGACATCCCCGGCGGCCCCATCCAGTCGACCCTCCACTCGTCGAGGGCGCCCGGGTCGGAAACATGCAGCTTGATCTCGCCGACATCGCCCTCCCTGAAACCCTGCGCGATCGTGAAATTGCAAATGGGGGGCAGGTTCGCGATGGTGATGACCACGCCCTTTTCGGTGTGCAGCGTCCCGTCGAAAACATTCACGCTGATCGTGTAGGTGCCTTCGTCTGGAAAAGTCACGTTGAACACGGCAGCGGAGCTGAACGACCCGCTGTTTGCCCCGCCCGACCATGTCCATGTGAGCACGTCGTCGTCGGGGTCGGTAATGTTGGCGTTCACCATGATGGCCGACCCCTCCGTGAGGTTTCCGCTCACCGTGAGGTTGACCTCCGGCGGCCGGTTGCGCGGCCGGCCCACGAACCCGTACACGGCGCCTCCTTGGGGCGAACGTTGCGAGTCGCCGGGCGAGCCAACGATGATGTCGCACCAGCCGTCGCCGTTGAAGTCGGCAAGCAGCACGAGGTTACCGAGGAGCGACCGGTTGGCCCTGCCTTCGAGGCCTTCGACCTTGCCGTCGAGGAGCCAAGGCTGCCGGCTCGTGTCGTTCCCGTACACGATGAAAACGCGGCCTGCATCGACCCGGTTGCCGACGTCCGCGTTCGGCGCACCGATGAGCAAGTCCGGGAGCCCGTCGTGGTCGATGTCGCGCCCGGCGGAGATCGCGGTTCCCGCCTGGTCGTTCGCTTCGCGGGTGTAGATGAAGCCCACCGCGTCCCACGTGTTGTAGCTCGAGCAGCAGGCCACCGCCCCGACGCGGAAAAGGTACACGCCGCCGCCCGACGAGCTGTTATTGGCGTACACGGGAGCGCCGATGAGCACGACGCGGCCCGGCTCTTTCATGAATTGAGGCGAGAACCCGAGCGATGCTCCAAGGGTGGGTACGAGCGAGTTGCCCCAGTAGGTCATGTTTGCGCGCGTCGCGTTCATGCTTCGCCCGTCGGTCGGCAGAGGCCCGATAAATGCAAACGCGGCGCCGACCTCCGTCCCCGACAGGTCGCGGTACTTCGAAGAGCTGGTGAGCAGGTCGACCCGCGAGTCGTTGTTGAGGTCTACGGCCCCGAGCAGCACACTCCCGAACCGGCCGCCTGGAGACGCCCCGGTGATGCGCAGCGCGGCGCTGCTCTCGTTAAGCTCGGTCGGCCAAGAGGCGCGCCCGAGGAAGAGGAAGACTGCGCCCACGCGCCCCGGCCCATCCGAACGGTTCGGCGCGCTTACCCAGAAGTCCCCGAACCCGTCGCCGTTCACGTCGCCGGCAGCCGAGGCGGAAAAGCCCAGGTTGTCAGCCGCCGAGAGCCCGAACACGGTGGTGTTCGCGTCGTAGTAACCGATCGTGCCTGTGAACGAGTCGTTTCGCCCGAAGAAGATCCACAGGCTTCCCCCCGTCAGCACGCCCCCCACACCCGTCGCATTGGGCGAGCCGATCGCGAGGTCTTCGAATCCGTCGCCGTTGACGTCGCCGAGGAAGCTCGCCGACGACCCGAAGGCGCCGTTCGGGCCCAGGAACGTGATGTCGGGCTGCAGGAACAGGTGAGCCTTGCCGATGTTATTGGTCCCGTAGAACAGCCAACAGGTGTCGTTCGCGTTGGAACACACGACGAGGTCGCTCCGGTTGTCGCCGTTGTAAAATCCAGCTGCCATCGAGGTGGGCGCAAGGTCCTGGGGGCCCCCACCGATCACGAAGTCGGCGTCCGACATCTGCGTGTGGGCCTGGATGCTGATCGCGGCGCTCGGGGCGCAGGCGGAGAAAACCGCGAGCGCAAACGCGGCCACACCGAAGGCGCCTGCCCCTCCCTTGAGGAGGACTGATCGACCGGAGCAACTCCACCGCACGAATCCTAGTCTGCAGTTTTGCGATGCCGATATACTTTATCGTGCAGGTGACCAACCGATCCACGATCCTACCGTGGGCCCCCCTTGCCTGCGCCCCCGGGGGCATACCTCGCCAACTGTCCACGTTTTCCTAACCTGCGCTCGAATCGCCCGCCTGTCCGTTGGCGTCCCGCCGAACCGGCGAAATGGACATTTTCGGCCGCCAATGCGCGCGGATCAGCGCCCCTCCCGCCTCGCGGCCAGCGGGGTTTCCCTTAAGCGCCCTCCGGGCTGGCATTTGCGCCCACGCATCGAGCGGCCGCTGCCCGGCCGCGGCGGCCCCGCCTGGCACCGAGGCAAACGAGAGGTCGCTCACCACCCGAGTGGCCCTGCTGCGGGCGATTCGCTCGAGCGCCATGGGCAGCGGCTTCGCGGCCGGCGAGGGCGAGGTCACCACGCATGCGGCGCCGTGCCGCCGGGCAGCGGCGGCGAGGCCGTCACAGCCGCAGCGAGCGAGCTGCCGGGCCTCCGAGGCGCCCAAGTCCTCGTCCTCAAACATCTCGCGGACGCCGAACACCGCGAGGAGGTCGCATGGCCCCGCCGAAAGTTCCACCTCGAGCGATTCGGTGAGCAGCGCCACCATCTGATAAGCCGTGAAAGCGCGCGCGAGGCGCACGCGGGGGATCAGAAGTTCCGGGTCCTGCCGCCGCGCGCGCGCCGCCGACGCGAAGAGGTAGGGCGAAATGCAGTTGCCCCCATCCACGACGACCGCTCGCGGGTCGCCGCCGTCCCGCGGTTCCCATTCGTCGGCTCCGATGCGCTCCCGTACTGCCTCGACGAGCAGGCCGTGAGCGCAGAGGTTGAGGAACTCTCGCTCGCCCTCAAGGAGCACCGTCTCGCCGGCGCACACGGGTCCCACCTGCGCGGCAATCGCCGGTTGCGGCAACGAAAGCGTCCGCCTAGGCCGGGGCGCGAGGGGGTCGAGGGAGCGCGGCGAAACGGCATGCGCGGCGAGCGGGTCAACCCGGGCCGCTTCGAAGAAGAGCACGCATCTCCCTCGACTCGAACGCCTATGTATCGCGACGGGAGGGTGCGCGGGCGCTGCGTGTTGAGGCCATTCACTCACGCCTCATTCGAACTCAAATAGCGTGGCGCGCACCTGGAGGTCGCGGCACGCGCGCTTGGAAAACAGCACGCCAGGGTGGTCTACCCAGGCACGACGCCTGACAGTGGATCAGGTTCCGGAGGCCACTTCGGATCGCGAGTTCAAATCTCGCCCCTGGCAACCCTGGCGCAAACGTCGATCGGCAAGACAACTACTTGATTCTTCGCCGATCGGGAAGCCGATGAGACGGCCGCAGGCCTTCGCCAGACAAGGAGGCGCTTTGTTGCTGAATTTCCGCAAGTCTCAAACCCGTTTACTTGCGGAACCCTTGACGCCAGCTACCTGCCTCGAACGGATGTCGCGGCGTCGACAGAAACCGTACCGTACTTCCGAATCCACGGTCTAACCAAAAACCGACCCCACGAAGTCCCCAGCCGGACCTGGCGCCCTTGGCCCTTGGCGGTCGTCCGGCCCCGGATGATGATTCGATTTCGCTGTAGGTGCGCCGATCGACGGCGCCTCCGGCGCCCCCATCGGCTGGTGAATTCCCAACCAAGAGGCGCCCCGGTGCTGCGACTGAAAGCCCAAGGAGGGGCTGCCCGTTTCTCGCGGGACTGCCGCCGCCGGTGGCGCCGGTTGCAGATCATCTTTGAAACGGCCCTCGTCGAGACGCAACCTATAACTTCATGGTCCCGCATCTAAGCTGCCACCCGTTTTGAGTTCGGTGATTCACTTGTCGGAACGAAAACATTTTGGCGTGTTTCCAAACCTATCGAAACCCGTTTCTATCTTCGCGATCGCGATCCTATTCGCCTCGTCACTTGGCGGGGCGCTTTTGGCCACGGCTGGAACCGCGGCTACGATTGCTTCTTCGTCCGGATCGGGAGTAGCCAATCAATCCCTTTCGAAGTCGAGTTGGGATTTCAATCTCTACGCCCTCAACGACACCTCGTCGGGGTTCGATTTCAGGGGTGCCGGTTCTCATTTCGGCGCTTTTTTGAGAAAAACCTCTGGTAATGGATCGGGGCCGGTCGCAATGGTGGTGAGCGGCAATTACACCCTCGGGTATGCTCCCACCACGAAAACGCTTTCGGATCAGTCCGTTTCAAGCACAGATTCCCTCTCTAACGTATCCGGAACGGTTGAGGGGTCCAAAATTACCTACCCTGCGGCGCTTGGGGACGGTTTGAACGTGGAATACCAGGTCGCCTGGAACGGACTCAAGGAGGTCCTGAGGCTGGAGAAAAGGCCTGCAACGAAGGGTAACCTCACTATTCACGGAACTCTCTTTTACAACACATCGGCGTTAACGCTCTACGCGAATCAGGGAAACGTCACCTCGACCGCGTCGACCAACGGTTCGCTCGAGTTCCGGAACGCTACGGGCGAAACGATTCTCATCATCCCCAAGGGGTGGGCGCGCGACTGGAGCGCGGTTGATGTGCCCACCGACCCTGGGCTCGCCGGCTCAGTTCAAGCGGGGAGATGGAGCGAAATCACCTACAACGTGAAGCGCTCGGGATCGGTAACGTACCTTGATGCGATCGTCCCGTCATCATTCTTGTTCGACGCTGCGACGACCTACCCGGTGGAGATTGATCCGTCGCTTGGGCCTTATGTCGCCAGCCCAGAGGAGCACGATTTCCAGCAATTCCAGCAGACCAGTGACCTCACGATACTCCCCGGCGGAAACCTCATTCTTCGAAATTCGTCCCTTACGTGGGAGGGAAATTACAACCTAAACGTGCAACCCGGGGGGTCATTGCTCCTCGACAATACCTCGATGACATCCGAACCTTGGGTCGCCGCCTACAATCTCAATGTCCAGGGGGGATTACAGCTGGTCAACGCGGCGATTCGAGGCCGGCTCGGCGGTTGGACCGTCAATCCCCCAGCGTCTGCGGCTTTCTCGGTGATCAATACGAACGTTACCGGGGGCGCAGGCAATTGCATTTTCCTTTCAGGACTTGCCACTCCGTTGACTGTCACGGGCTCGACCTTCTACGGTTGCGGCAACGCTGGCCTGGTGCTTTCGGGTGGCACGCCGTTCCCCGGCACCTGGACTATCTCAAACACGCGCTTCAACGACTCCCTGTACGGGTTGTACTTCTTGAACGGCAGTTACGCGGGCGCCACGATCAGCCAGGACACGTTCGAGCACTCTCGCATCGCGGGTCTCGAAGCGGACAACGCCGTGGCCACCGTGTCGAACTGCAATGCCGTCCGGAATGCTCGCGGGTGGGCGAGCGTGAACGCCGCGCAACTAACGGTGACTACGTGCACCGGGGAAGGCAACTCGGTGGCCGCCTACGCCGTCGGAGGGCACTTGACTCTCACGACAGACACGCTCACGAACTCATCTACTTGGGATTTGTATTGCGTCGCCGCCTCAAATTGCGCGATCAACGGTGGAAACAACCCACAGTGGGTCACGCTCGCGCTAAATTCAAACCTTACCTACCGGCACGAACTAAAACTAACAATCGTGGGTGCGACCGCCGCACCGCTACCCCAGTACCGCGTTTACGTGGAGGACCGCTACGGGGACCCCGCTGCTCCCGAGAGCTACACGAACGCCACCGGGCAAGTTGATTTGTTCGTTTCTGATCGGCGCATCCAGCCGGACAACTCAGTCACATTTTACACTCCGCACAACATCCACCTTGGGTACCAATACGCCGTAACGACGGTCATCGACTCTGACTGGGACCGCACGCTTTACGCGACTGGTGACATGGACAACGACACGATCCCAGACTCGGTCGAGGCCGATCCCAACGCCTACTGGTTCGACGCCGCGAACCATGTTATTTCGCAGGCGCAGCTCAACCTCAGCACCTTCTCGAACCGGCCCACCGTGGTGCGGGACTTGTCTGGGCAGTTCATTGCGAACGGCACTTTTCCGGACATGCCCGCCGGAGTTTACCGGATCGCAATAGAGGCATGGGCGAACGCGACCGGGCTCCCCTTGGTTGTGCAAGTCGCAAATGGTGCGGGGGCTCTACTACTTGCTAACACGACCTTCTCGATGAACGATTCAGTGGCTTGGTACTTCACACCAAATTTCACTTTGTCCACGGCTGGGCGGCTTTCGCCGCAAATCACAGATCCGAACCTCGGACCGGTGGGAGCGGAAGCAGTTTCGACGATAGCCATTCTGCGCGTAGCGGACGCTGCCGGCGTGAATACGACCGCGCGGCCAGGGCAGGTTACGAATCCCGTCGTGCCCGACACCGATTCCGACGGTGCTCCGGACGGGGCAGAGCGGCGGAACACGTCGTTCTGGCAGGAGGCGGAACTGATTGCCCAACCATCGTTTTTCCGCGTCGCGGAGGGCAATGCAAGCTCTGGCGCGGCGGCCGAGCACCCGACGGGAAACGCGACGATCCTTTCAGGCGGCTACGACGGCCTTGCAGTTAATCACACCTACCAGCTAAGGGCGAGGGCGCGGGCGACGATCGCTGGGGCTGGTGCCCACATGTTACTCGGGTTTACATGCGGAGCCACCGACAACGCAACGACCGTGCTACTCGGCGAGGAGTACTCCTGGATTCTCGGGCCCACCTGCACCGCGACCACCGCTGGGACGTCTTCGGTTCGCGCGGCCGATGTCGACGACATGAATGTGTCCGATGGCACGAACTTCGTCCGGCTTGACGAAATTGCATTACTTGACCTAAACGCGAGCAACGAATTCGGGTTGTGGTCAAATCCCTTGGCCGGTGACACCGATTTCGACGGACTCAATGACGGCTCTGAAATCTCCGGGTTCTTCACCGCAGACTTTGTCAACGCTTCGGAGGGCGTCCGTGGGGCCTCGACCGCATTATCTGGCCCCCGCGTTGTCTTTGACGATGTCAATGACTGGGTCAATTTGAGTGTCGCGGTGCGCTACCCGGGGGATGCGCGGTTCTACATTGCGCCCGAAATTTATGTCGCGGACGGAATGTTGGACGCGAAGCGGAACGCTACGAAAGACCTGGTGCTCGTGAACCTGTCCGATGGCTTGAACCGGGACATCGTGCCAGATGTGAATTTCTCGTTCTTCTACCTCGGCTCCTCAAGTCCGCCGACCCAAGGGGGCTTGACCCAGCTGCAAGGATGGTACTCTTGGGTCTACCGCAATTTGACTGCCGGGACGTACCATCTTAAGCTTCGCGTCAACGCGAGCGCTGCTGCCAACCTTGCGGCGTTCACGGTCTACGTGAACCACGTTTATGTCCAGAAACGAGCACTGGACCCGATGAACGCGGACTATGAGGGCGACGGCGTCCTCGATGGTTTGGAGGTCGCGTTAGGCACATTCCCCCTAAACCCCGATTCCGACTATGACCACCTCGGCGACTGGGAGGAAATCTTCCCTGGCAACGACGGTTGGATCACGAACCCCCTGAGCAACGACACCGACGGCGATGGCCTCCCGGACTCGGTCGAGGTTGGCGGGTGGGGTGACGCAGACAATTCGACCAGGACAAACCCCACCAACCCCGACACGGACGGGGATGGGCT
>JBGQKI010000025.1:0-40383 GCA_041499475.1 Thermoplasmata archaeon | reverse complement strand
GACCTGAACCTTCCGCTTCGATAGGCCCTTGGATTCGGCCCACCGGATCTCGCCGAGCCGCTTCTCGACGCCGTGATTCCCTTCGATTCGGCTTCTCACGTGGTACGCCTTCGCGACCCCCGGGTCTCGGGCGGCGCGCCGAAGCGCGACCGTCCGCAGGTAGCCGCCGACCTGGTTGAACGCGCCCTTCTGCTCGACGAGCAGTTCGAGCATCCGGTGGAAGGTCGCGCGCCGTTCGAACCACGGCTGCTTCCAGTGCTTGTGGTAGAAGGCGCGCAGGCGCTTCGCGGTCCACATCGCGTCCTCGACCGCGTTCACGCGGATGTCCGTGAGGAACTCCGCGTGGTAGCCGAACGCGACGAGCGCAAAGTTTTCCCGCGCGTCGTAGGCGCCGTCGGCGATCACGCGGTTGAAGCGGACGCCGTCCTCACGCGCGCGCTCGAGGTTGGGGGCGAACTGTTTCTGGTCGTGCGTGGTCGCGGGCGTCACGGTCCACGCCACCGGGAGGCCGGTCTGCGCGCAGCGCGTGTTGTGCCACTTGTACCCGGTGGCCTCGTAGTAGTCGTTGTAGGTGGCCTCCTCGTCCTTGGGCGAGCCCTCTAGCAGGGTCGAGTCGTGCAGCGCGGTCTCGCCGACTCGAACTCCGAGGGTGCGCGCGACTTTGACGACAGCGCGCAGTCCGGCCCGCGCGAGCGCGTCGAGGCCGGGCGCGCCGAGGCGTCGGTGCACGAGTTCCCACAGGGTCTTGTACTGCGGAAGCCAAGCTCTGTCGAATCCAAGGAGCTCGGCGAGCCCGGCGCGGCAAACGAACTCGCGGCGGGCGTTGGTGAGAAAGCGGTGGCGCTTTACGCCGACCCAAACGAGGAGCCGGCAAAGGGCGTCCATCGGGAACGGGCACTTCCAAGGCTTCCGGTAGAACGCGTGCATCACGTCGACGAGCGCGTCGGCGTCGAGCAGCGCGAGGAACTCAGCGAGGTCAACAGGCTCGCCGGGTCCCGCACCGAGAACGCTCTCAACGGTCTCCAGAAGGCCCTCGAGGTCGTCCGCATCCCCAAGATTGATTTCCTGCCCAGTGTGTTTCGTGCTTGTCGAATCCATGCTCAAATCATCCCCGGGGCTCTAGCCGGCCCAGGGGGGTTCGACACCTTTTTCGGATTCGAATCTTGCGATGTGGTTCGTCAAGTGGTGGACAATCGAGTGAAGGAGGAAGCTTCATACGTCCTCAGAATCACCCTCATACGTCCTCAGAATCACCCGGAGGAAGCTTCATACGTCCTCAGAATCACCCGAAGGAATCGTCTCGGCTGGGGAATCAACTTCATATACAAGGCATGACAATCAAAGAGGACGGTGGGGTTTTTGAGATACATCCGTTCATGCACCGCAATTGCTGTAATCGCCGCGCTTGCGTTCTCCCCCACGGTCGGCGCGGTATTCCAAAACTGGTACCAATTCCAGGCCGATCAAGACCATATGGGCGGCACCTACACCCTCAACGGGGCCACCGTGGCGACCAAAGGCGGGAACCGCTGCGGCATCAACTGCGAGGCGTACGGGTCGCCCGTGGCGTGGTCGGAGAGCTTGCCGAATAACGGCGGTCAGATGCAGTTCATTGTGTGGGGGCAGAGCAAGTGCATCGCCGGAACCAACGGTCGAATCGAGTTGAACTATGGAAAGTTTTCCACCCTGCCCAACGCCGATTCGCCTTGGAACGCCATGAGGTTCACTTGGCAAAACCGGTGGATGTGGGGGGCCATCACGGATGACATGAGCAGCACGCCGGCCGTGTTCTCGCTTGACGACAACAAGATCGACACCACCCGGATCGTGACGCTCTCGGAGCAGGGTGGCCTTCGCCTTGACAGCCTAAAAATGGTGGGTGCCCAACCGCAGAACAATCTGGAATACTTCGACAACAGCGTCTTCGATTTCCCGACCACCTATCCCATCATCTCGCCGGTCGTTTACAGGGATCCTTTCTGGGGGGACGGCCCTGATGCGGGAATCAACCCGGACAGTTACGCTTTCGTTCCACATGACCATGTCGTGTGGGTGCCAGCCGACAACCGGTTTGAGCACCAGATAACCGTGCACAGCTACGACCTCTACGACTCGGGGCAAGGCAACGTGCCTCGCTACAGCACCGAGCCCCTCAATGACCGGAAGTTGACGATGTCGACGCCGGCCATCGTTACGCAGCAGTACGCGTGGGGAATCCTGGCCGGCGCATGGGACGCCGTCATCGCATCAAACCCGTGGAAGCCGGATCCCTTCAACCCAGGCGTGGCCCCCCCCGTTTTCGCGGGACCGGGGTGGATTAACCCCCAGCCCCAATGGCCCGCTGGGGTCGTGTTCAACCTCGTCGCACAGGGCCAGAAAGCGTATCTGCTTCTGATTACGACCGACACCAACAACGCCAATCCCAGGTTGGCCGCTTTCGACATTAACCCGAACAATCTGAACGCGAACGGCCAATATCCGAAGGTTTGGGAGGTGGCCCTGGACGCCGTTTCCAACACCGCCGTCGCCGCTTCGGATAACGCGCTTTTCTGGCACCCCGGCACCGCAGTGCTGAGCGTTGACAGGATTGCGAGCTTCGGGCTGGAGAATGGGAAGCTGGCTGTCGTTTCCGACATCATGACGGCCAACCCCCACATCGACTATGTGGCAATCGAGACCAACACGCCGTCGGCGCTTCGGTCAACGCCCTCGTTTGCCAACGGCCATGTCATCGTTCCATGGTCCGACCAGAGGCCGCCCCTCGGCGCCCGGGTACACAATGAATTGGAGATTGATCTCGTTGACCTGGGTGCCCAGGTCGGAGCCCCTGCCAAGAAATTTGCACAGCCCCTGAATTTCCTTGGCACTAACAACAAGCCCTACGAACTCGACCGCAACGTGATGGACGCGAATGGCAATCCGCGCGGCCGTGATTTGGTAACCGCTTCGGGGGTATTCGACAATACAGGTGAACAAGGACAACAGCACTATTACATCGGCGTCCGGGACCGCGACAACGGCGGCCCGCATGTGGGGTTGCTGTGGATCGACTGGGCGTGGCTCAACAACGGCGCTCCCGGCCAAAAGGGCTTCACGCTTGCGCCGTCGTTCACGGCGCAATACCACGATGGCGAGGGCGGCTTCACCGATTGGATCCTGTATTCTTCCCCCGCCCTTGTGAGCGAGAACGAGGCGCTCAGTAAGAGTTACGTTGTGTTGGGTGCATACATGTACGCCCAAACGATCGATTTTACCATCAACGGCGTTCAATACCATGGAGTCTGGACGAAGGAAGGTGAACTGTTCACCTTCAATTCGTGAATTGAGCCTCGGTTGGGCTGCGTCCCGCCGAAACGACCGTTCGGGGAGACCCTTGCAACTAACCGTTCCAAGTGCCGGGCAGGGACTGCACATCGTGCACGGCTACCGCGTTTCTTGTGCCCTCCTGGGCCCACTTTTTGTGTTGTGCGCGGTCTTCGTGTTGGGATCGGCCTCGGGTGCCGTTGTCTCGTTTCGAGAGCCCGCTGAGGGCTCGGTAGCCGCGTCAGCAACCATAGCCGTGGCGCTCGATGTCGCGGATTTCTCCTTCTCAGGTCAGGATGCGGGCGGCCCCGAACCGGGTGGTTTCGCGTTAGTCACGCTCGACGGGGCCGTTTCAAAGAACGCGACTACGCCCGCAACTTGGTTCTCAAACGTATCCGCCGGCGCTCACATTCTGGTTGTGCAGCTTGTCATGGCCAACGGAACCCCCGTTGGGGCGGCGGCGACGGCCAATTTTTCGGTGGCCGCAGCGGCGCCGAGATTGAAGGTTGTGGAGCCATCCTCAGCGTCAGTGACCAATGCCAGTAGTCTCGAGGCGCGCGTGTACGTTGAGATTGGGGGAGTGCCCGAGACGTCGCCTGGGGTTCGTTGGTCAATCGACGGCCGCACGCTGGGCATCTACAATTCGAGCGCGTTATCCGTGACTGCCCTTTCGGCGGGATCGCACAACCTGAGGGCGGAGCTGGTGGGGGGCAATCAATCATCTCTTTCTCCAGGCGTTTGGGACGAGGTCGTGTTCGACCTTTCGGCCGGATCGCCATTTGTGCATATCACTTTGCCTGCGCCGGGCGAAACAATCCGGTTCGTTTGGGCCGTGCTCTTCGTTGAAACGCGCAATTTCTCCCTCTCGGCGCGGGGCGATCCCGGGCCGGGGAAGGGCCAGTACAGGATACTCGTCGACGGCGCCCAGACGGGGATTGGAACCGATGCCCTCGGGATAGCGACCGGCCTGAACGCCGGGCCCCATCGGATCACCGTCGAGCTCACTGACATGGCTGGCGCCACGCTTGTCCCCCGCGTTTGGGACGAGGTGGCAATCGAGGGGCTCGGGCTTGAGCCCACGATTTCCATTGTTTCCCCGTTGAACGGAAGCGTGCATTGGGGCGACCTAGTCAACGTTTCAGTGGCGGTCGCGAATTTCACGCTGTCCGAGCTCGCCGATGGTCATGTGGATTACTACGTGGATGGCCTCCTAGAGGCCATGATCCCCGCTGACCACTACACGACTGCGCCCCTTGCGGCCGGTATTCATACCCTTTCTGTGGGGCTATCGCCGCCGGGCCACTACCGGTACCCCATCGTTGAGCCCTCGGTGGAAGTCATCGTCGTACCGCCGCCAACCGTTGCCATTGTGAATCCGCCGACTGGAACCACAGTTGAGGGATCAGCGGTCGAAATCAGCCTACGGGTCGATGGCACGAACTTCGTTGATCCTCGATCGGGGCTCACCCTCGACACCGCCCAGTTTCTGGTGTTCGTGGACAACGCTTCGCGCGGCGTCGCTGGCGGGACCCAAATAGAGATTTCCGGCTTGGCGACGGGCACGCACGATATCCGCCTTATCCCGGTTGACGGAAACGGATCGGCGATTCCGGGAGCAAACTCGGCCACGATTGTCGTCAACGTGCGAGGCCCCTCCCCATGGCCAAGCTACGCCGCGGTCGGGATCGTTTCCGTTGCTGGGGTTGTGGTGGGCGCGAAAACGTGGCGGAATCGTCGCGCCAAAGGCGGCGACGGTACCTCCGATTGGCCAACGAGGCGAGACCCCGGTCCCTAATTTGACATGCATGGGTTGTCGACCGGAAAGCCGCAGGACGGAAGCGTTTGAGCGCACGCGCGGGAACACAATGGCGAAGGTTTGACGACGCTGCGGGGCAAGCGCATCGAAGGACGGGTGGTGCCCGGAGGAATTCCCCTGAAGAGGAATCATGCGGGAAGCCGCGACACTGGCCCGGGTTCTTGAGCCACGCTTGCGCAATTGAGAGAAACCATTAATTGGACGCCAGCAGGCGATAGGGTTGGCGCCACGAATGACCAAATCTTCTCTCAACTTCGTGATTGGGGCCCTCGCGGTTGCAAGTTCGCTAATCTTGCCGGTACTGGCGGTGGCCCCCGGCGCGCGCGAGGGGCCCGAAGGTCAAGCGGCCCCCGCAGCATTGTCCGACGAATTGGCTTCTCTCCAGCCCGCGTCGGCGATCGGGAGTTCCGAGCGCGCCTCCCCGCCCGTTGCAGGGGAGCTCCATTCCTTCCTTGCGGGTCGCCATCCAATCCTTCATCCCGTCGAGCCATCGACAGCGGGCGAGCCATTGGCGGTTTGGAGCGATGGTAGCTGGCGGGCGGAGTTCCGTACCGGGGGTATCGTCCTATCCCAAGCATCCGCCCAAGGGTCGCAGGTAACCGTTCGACTTGCCGGTGCTGAGCGCCTGTCGCCAACTGTTGTGGATGGTAGCCATGGGCGCTACCAGTGGTTCGGGGCTGGGGCGGCCGAAACGAGCAACGGCGGCTGGAAGGCCGTGGCCGAAGTCCGCTACCCGGCGGTTCGGCCAGGCATCGACCTCGTCTTCTCGGCGTCGGGTTCGGGAATAAAGTACGACCTGGAGTTGGCGGCCGGGGCGGATCTGGATTCGATGGCCTTCCTCTTTCAAGGCGCTTCGGATCTGTCGATCACTGGCGGGGGTTCACTCGAAATCGGAGCCGCGTCGCTGGCGCTCACGGACGAGCCGCCGGTGGCTACCGACGGGATGGGGACGCAGGTCGAGTGCCGATTCGCGCTTCGAGGAGCTACGTCCGTGGGGTTCGCTTGTCCCCTTTGGGATCGGTCGCGCGCCCTCACGATCGACCCGCTCCTCGATTCGACTTTTGTGGGGGGCAGCAGCCAAGACTCGGTTCGGGCCGCTGTTGAAGACTTATCCGGCGGATACTACATCACGGGCGACACACAATCCAACGACTTCCCGCTTGCGAACACTTCGAGCTTCGGCGGGCTTGTGGACGTGTTTGTGGCCCGGATAAACAGTACCGGGGCACTCGTGTACGCGACCTTCGTCGGCGGAGCCGACATCGACCAAGGGCGCTCCATCGCGCTTGATGCCGACGGCAATGTGCTCGTCGCCGGGGTCAGTTCCTCAGCCAATTTTCCCGTGACGCCCGGTGCCTTGGACGCTTCCCTTAATGGATCGTCGGATGGATTTCTTTTCAAGATCAACGGCAGCACGGGCCAGGTCGTCTTCTCCACGTACCTCGGAGGCTCAAGCGGGGACGCGATCCGAGGTATCGCCGTCGACCCGGGGGGCTCGATCGTCGTCGCCGGTTTCACCCAATCCTCAGACTACCCGAATACAACAGGCGCGTACGACCCGACTTTCAACGGCGCGGCCGATGGGTTCGTAAGCTGGCTTTCGGCCGATGGCGCTAACATCACGGCATCCACGTTTTTCGGAGGAAGCGGCGGCGACGACGTCCATGGGATCGCGCTGGACGCCGCGGGGAATGTCCTCATCACGGGCCAGACGGGTTCCCCGGACCTGCCCGTCTCGGGCGGCGCCTATCAACCGACGATTAGCGGAACCGGCGACGCCTTCGTAGCGAAGCTTTCCTCGAACGGCAGCGCGCTCCTCTTTTCCACCTACTTGGGTGGCACCACGCAACTCGACAATGCCATCTCCGTGGCGTCCATCACGAACGGCGACGCGCTGATCGCGGGCCAAACCGACTCTCCGAGCTTCCCTACGACGATGGGAGCCTCTGACCGCTCGTACAATGGGGGCGCCCTCGATGTTTTCGTGGCCAGGCTTGACGCAAACGGGTCGAACCTGTTGTTTTCGACGTTCCTGGGAGGTTCGGGGCGCGACGAGCCTGGCGGCATCGGCGTGGACGCGGCGGGCGACATCTACGTGGCGGGAACCACAGCGGCAGGCGATTTCCCAACGACTCGCGCTGCGTTCGACGAATCGTTCAACGGACCCGGGGGCACGTATGGGGATGCGTTCTTGTGCAAACTAGCGAGCAACGGCTCCGCGCTCCTCTATTCGACGTTCTTGGGCAGTTCGGCCGTCGACTTCGGTTACGGCCTGCTGGTCGTCGCAAACGACACGGCGCTCGTTTTCGGGTACACGGGGGCAGCCGACTTCCCGACGACCTCCGGCGCATTCGATTCAACGTTTAACGGTATCAATGACGGGTTCTTCGTCTTGGTCGACATGCGCGTATTCACTGCATCGCTCCAAACGAACCCGCCCGGTTTCACCCTGCTCATCGACGGCCTCCCCATTGTGGCCCCTGCGGCCGTCCCTTGCGCGGCGACGTCTATTTTGAACGTTAGCACCAACGACCCCCCGGCGTCCGCCTCCCAGCGGTACGTTTTCGGCGCCTGGTCGGATGGCCTTCCCCGCACGCACAACGTGACCTGTACCGCCGGGGCAGTGCTGGTGGCCACCTTCGAACTCCAGTACGAGACGATCATCGAGTCGAGCCCGCAAGGCTTCAACGTAACGATGGACGGGCTATCCCAAGCCGCGCCAATCGCCAAGTGGTGGCCGGCGGGCACCCTCCACAACCTCTCCTTCGTGGGCCCTCAGTACGCCTCCGCGGATCGGCGCTACGTTTTCTCGGCATGGTCCGACGGCGGGGCAGCCGCCCATTCACGTGTGGCGGACGCACCCGCTAACCTGACTGTCGAGCTACAACAGGAATTTCGCCAGATTTTCAGTGTAGGCCCCGCGGCGAACGTGATCGAGGTCGATAGGGTTGCCCAGGCCGACGCCAGCGAGCAATGGTGGGCCGCGGGCTCCTCCCATCAAATTGCGGCCCCCACGCCCCAGAATGTCGGGCTCGATTCGCGCTATGTTTTCGGGGGCTGGACTGACGGCGGACCGGCGAACCGCACCGTGAACGCCTCGGGGCCCGCTACCTTCGAAGCAAATTTTTTGAGGGAATTCCTCGTAAGCGTCGCAACGGATCCGCCGGGCCTAGCGTTCTCGCTGGACGGCCTCAACTCCACCGCCAGCGTTTCAGAATGGCTCCAAAACGGAACCACTCACGCCGTGGAGGTCGCCCAAATCCAGGCGGGAACTGGGGTGCGATTCCTGTTCGACCAATGGAGCGATAGCGGCGCCGCGAGCCACCCGCTGGTGGTCAGGGGTGCCGCCTCGTTGGTGGCTTCGTATTTCACCGAGTGGCACGTTACCCTCACTTCGGAACCGCTCGCGTTATCCATCGTCGTTGACGGATCCCGGGTCGCGGCCCCGGCCGAACGGTGGTGGGCAAACGGATCCCAACACATGGTCTCTGCCTCGCTGAACGGAACGGGCTCGACGCAGACCCGCTATGCCCTGATCGGTTGGGGCTCGTCCTCGCAAAGCGAAATCACAGTTCTAGCAGAAGGGCCACTCAACCTTACCGCACATTACCGAACCGAGTATCTTGTAATGCTCGTCAGCGACCGCGCATCGGGCGAATGCGATGCCGCTGACTGCTGGTATGCCGCGGGCGCTTCGGCCAATGTATCGATAGATGGCTTGACGCCAGGAAGCGCGGGGACGCGCTACCGGTTTTCGGGGTGGAATGGCGACATCAACGGGAGCAGCCCCAACCAGTCCCTTCAAGTGGACGGCCCAGTCATGGCCACGGCCCTTTGGATAACGCAATTCGAGCTGACCGCCGACTCGGAATTCGGCGCTGTGACGGGAGCAGGCTGGTACGATGCGAGAACCTTGGCAACTCTCCGCGTGGATCAGACGAATGCGACCTCTTCTAATGGAACATTCCAATTCGAAGGCTGGCTGGGAGCCGCCTCTGGCAACAGCCCCAACGCCACCTTCGTGATGACCAGCCCTCGGCACCTCGTGGCTCAGTGGAGCCGAGTTCCTGAGCCGCAAGGCAGCTCGCCCCTCCCCCTCATCCTCTTGCTGGTCGCGGCTGGCGGCGCGGCGGCCGTGATTGTGGCGGTCGTAGCAAAGCGAAGGCGCGCGGGTGGGGCGCCGGCAATTTCCGGCCCAACCTCGCAGTCAGCGCCACTCGTCCCCGCCACAGGCGGGGCCCAGCCGCAGGCGGCGGCTTCCGACCGGATGGCTTCCACTCCTGGAACTTCAGAAGAGGCGGGGGTAGGTTCCCCCATCCTGTGCCCCCGGTGCTCAAAGCCCGTTGCTGCCCTGGCCCCCCGCTGTGATGCCTGTGGTCTGCCACTTACTTGGGAATAGGTTGCCGGGATCCGGGCGCGCTCGACATATGCAGGCGGAGTTTTCTGCCAGGGAGATAAATCGTTCGATTCAAAGGCGCCCTGCTACACGGGCGCCGGGCCGCGGCCGCATTGCCGATCGCTGCGCCTGTTGCGATTCCCCCGTCGGGCCGCGCTTCTGGGTGGGTCCGGCAATCCTCGAGAAGGCGAGCGGCAGAGAAGACAGGTCTTCCGCCGCCACCAGACCCGTCTGCCGGGGGCTACCGGACAAGCGAGTGGCCGACCTGATGGAGCCTTTCGATGATCGCAACCAGGATCAACGGTCCTTAAGCCGGGGCGATGGATTTCGGCCCCCTTGCAATGCAAGGCCCTCAAAAGGGCAAACGTTTTATCTGGGGGTCGGGGGAATGAGACCGCACATGAGCGCACGCCCCGTAATCCGAATCGTTGCCTTTTGCTCAATGCTATCGGTCGCGCTCGCGGGCTGCTCTGGCCCGGCTCCGCCGCCCGCGGGCCCGGCGGTGCAACTTTCGCAGCACATCCGGGGCATGGGGTTCGAGATCATTGACACCCCGCTATCGACGACCGGCGTTAAGTTCAACCTGACCTCGTTCTTCGCCATCAATGACACGATATTCCATTGTGTGATCGCCACGAACGACTATGAGTTCATCATGCCGACCTTCAACATGGGCAATGCGACGATCCCCAAAAATGCGCTATACATGGCGATGGACTCCGTGTCGGTCAGTTCGGTCCGCATGAAAAATGCTACCTGGGCCGAGATTAACGGGACTATTCGATCGATCACCAGGGTCGGAACCAACTTTGAGGACGCAACAGTTCCCTTCGAAGCCGACTTCTTCGATGCGGGGCCCGGTCCGGTTGGCGATCTGGTACAGCTCCATCCCGCTTACAACGAAACGGCATCGCCGATGCAATACGCGATTTTTGGGCCTCAGCCTCACTTCGGGCATGGTGTGATCAGCGGGGACATCTTGGTCTGGTGGGGATCGGCGTCGGGACCATGACCCAACTCGGCCGGCGTGGTCGAGGCGCGGAATCCCTCAGCGCGCATGATGCTATTATAGCACTCGCGGGGCCGGGCGCCCGAGGAGGCGACCCGGGTGGCCGCGCCGCACGTTGAAGGCGGTCTCCAGAAACTATTATGCGGGTGCCAGCCAAGTGTTGTGGGGCCCTACCCCTAGGCCCGAGAGGACTCGCATTGTCCGAAGCTCAACAGTCCAACTGCAAAAGGGGCGACCCCGGTGGTACGAAAGCTTTGCTGTTCGCGGTCGGCGCGGGCGCATTCGCGGCCATTTTGTTGGGCGCCGCGACCCCCGTTGCCGGCGAGACGCTTTCGGAGCGGCCACTCCCGTTTGATTTGCCGGGTTCCGTCTCTGATCCATACGCGCAAGTGATTGCCTCCGCCCCAGGGGCCAACGACACCGCCCACTTGGTGGTCCTCGAATCACAGGCACTGAGCTGGAACAGCAATTCGCAGCTCGTCTACGCCCGCGTCAACATCACCGACGGTTCTCTCGTGCATTCCTTTCCGCTTAGCCTCGCGAACCCGTACATCAATCGCTGCTCGGGATCTTGCGTGGCGATCTGGTCGCGGGGCGGCGAGGTCGTTGTTGCAGCGTCCTCCGGTGGCACCTTGGTAACGATCTTGTTCTTCGACGAGAACGCGACCCAACCCTCCGCGTCGTACGTGTTGCTTGTGCCCATCCGGAACGCAACGTACAGCAGCCCCCGCCCCGCGAGCCTGTCTCTCGCGGACAATGGGACTGGGGACCCGATCCTGATTTGGATGCGGGGGAATTATGGGAATGGCCCAACCGACGTCGTGACCGAGGTTGGAAGCGCTCAGATAGACCTGGCCAAAGGCACAGCGGGCGCACTGCGCATGCTCGCGGCGGTGAGGCCCTCGACCACCGCGTTGGATTATTATGGCAATTTCGCGGGGTGGAATGATGGCGGCCGCCGCCTCGACACGCGAATGGCTTCAGTGAAGGGGGCGGACGGTCTGTGGACTTTCTTCGCGGCCTTCTGGAACCAGACCGAGGGCCATTGGTACGCCGTACTCCCCTCAATGAACGTCACCGACCTGGGCTCGTTTGGCCAGGCCGAAGCGGTGTTCGTTTCTGCAACGCTCGCGCCCGGAGGCGCGGTCGCCGCAGGCGTGGCCGCCTCCAACGGCACCGCCGCGATGGTCGCCTGGGCGCAGGCCGCAAGCGGTGTTGCGACGGCCGGCTGGTCGGCGAACTTCGCGGGCCCCATTACGGGGTTCGCCTTGGCCGCTAGTGACACAGGCGTGAGGGGGTTCCTCGCGGCCCTTGCAAACGGCACCCCGGCGTCCCGCATCGAGGCGATCACTGGATGGCCCGGGACGGGGGCCTCATCGTCGGCGTGGAGCGGGGCTTCGCCGGTGGCCGGCCTGGCGCAGGTCCAGGGGGGGCCTTCGATCGCCCTGATTGCCCATCAATACGGCGACATCGTGCCCCTCTTCCCCGGCGCGGACATGTCGCCGCTCGAAAACGCCTCCTATGGGCCAATCTCCCCAAAGCTCGTTCGCTTTTCCGCTGGCGTAGCAGCCCTTGCATCCATTGCATATGCCCCGTCGCTCGAAGGCTCTGCGGCGACTTCGATCTCAACCGCGAACCTCGGCCTCGGAGGCCAGATCGGGGCGGTAGTGGCCGCGGAGAACGGCACCGCGCGGCTGAGGATCTTTTGGTCGCCCTCCGGTTCCGCGAATTTCACGTTGAGCGCTCCAGTGAATCTGCCCGCCTTGCCCTCGCAAGCGCAAATCGTGGCGTGGGGCGACCAGGCGCTGGTTGCGGTCCAAGTCATTTACCAATGGTCCTCCCAATTCTGTTTCTTTGCCGCAAACGGGTCGGGAGCAACTTCAGGCGTTGCCTGTCTCTCGAACACAACGGATTCCCCAGTGAGGCAGAGCATCTGGTGGCTGCTGGAGCCCGCCGCGCCGTTCCCACTGCTTTTCGACCACCACGGCGTGTTCGAGATCGATGCGGGGAACGCCTCTTATCGAACCCTCAGGTCGTTTGTTGCAGCCGGTTCGACGGTCGCCCTGTGGAACTTTTCGGAGGTCGGGGACCTCCCACTTCAGTACGACGCCTACACGACGGGTGTCGAGAAAAATCCGGTTCGATTTTGGACATACGGCAGCGACCTGTTTGCGGCGATGCCGGTTCTCCGGTGGCTTCCGAACAACACGGTACGGCTCGAGTTCCAAGTGACGCATTTCCTCCCCAACGGGTCGTTTGATAAGTTCTACCTCCCTCTCACCACCGGCGAGGGCCACGATACGATAGCGACGTCGGTGACGGGCGACCTGCTGTTGATCAACGCGTCTGGCTCGGCCGTATCTTTCGCGCTGTTGGTGCGCCAGGTTTCCCTTTGGGAGCGGCTCTACCTGGTTCAATTTGACCAAGGTGCGCTGACCTTTTCGGGTTCAGAGCTGAAGCGCGAATACCCGTGGGGGTCGAACATCCTGCTTGGTCACAGCTTGGCCCGGTACGGGGACGGCTTTGTGCTTGTCCGGTCCACCAGTTGCTTTCAGTGCGTCCTCACATTCTTCCTGCAGTCGGAGGCGGCGATCTACGAACTCGACACATTCAATGTATCTTCGGAATCGGTCTGGGCGGTGGACGGCGCAAACATGACGGGTGTGATTCCGAACGGGCCCGCTGTAGGAACATTTGTTTCGGCCGTCGTCGAATGGGGGGGCGACCCGGGCCTCTTCGTGGGCGACCCGTCGGGCTTGCGTTTCTTTCGACTGAATCACCCGCCCCGGCCCCCGCGGTTGGTCACTCCGGCGGATGGGTCGCAGTTGAACGCATCTTCCGTCGCGCTTTCGGGGATTGCCGACCCGGATCCCGACGGCGATGTGTTGACGATCATTCACACCGTGAGGACGCCGGCCGGCACCCTCGTGGCGACCTCGTCGGGAACAAACGGTTCCTTCTCGCTCCTCCTGCCGGACGGAAGCTACCGATGGACGCTTACCGTCTCCGATGGCATTGACACGGTCCCCAGCCTTTCCGTTTGGAATTTTACGATCGACACGACGCCTCCCACGGCGCGCGCTGGCGGACCCTACTCCGTCGCCACCGGCCTAGACGCCGTGCTCAACGGATCCGCATCGTACGACAATATTCTAATCGCAAGCTACCTTTGGGAAGTGGGCGATCTGTCCCGGTCGAACTTCACGGCATCGAATGCAATCCACACGGTTCCGTGGGCAGACCTCTCGGCCCGCTACGGGCCCGGCGCCTCGATCCCAGTCCGCCTCACGGTGTGCGACGAGATCGGCCACTGCAGCAGTGACTCGACATGGATTATTCTCGCGGCGGACCAACTCGTGGTGGCGCCGGTGCTGCTGACCGCCGCCCCCGACGAAGGTCACGACGTTTGGCTGGCCGCAAACGTTACATGGGGCGCGTACGCGTTTCGGTGGGACGACGCCGCGGCCTTCGAAGCCAACATCACTTTGGTCTGGCGGTTTTCCGATGGCTCTTCACTTGTAGGCGGCTCGGTGCGCTATCGTCCGAAGGATTCGGGGGACGCCCAGGTGGCGGTGACCGCCTTCGCGGTCAACGGGGCGTCCGGCGGGGCAAACCTCTCGTTCAAAGTGGCCAACCTGGCGCCCTCCGGCAAACTCTCGGGCCCATCGTCGGCCCTTGAGGGTCAAACCGTCGAGATCGCGCTTCTTGCCAGCGACCCGTCTCCCGTTGACGAAGCCGCGCTCGTGGTGAATTGGTCCGTTGTCGGGAACGCCTCGCTCGGGGCCTGCTCGTCGACTGGGTGCGCGATCCTGGCAATGGGAAACGGAAGTGCGACTGTCCAAGTGGCAATCCGCGACAAGGACGGGGCGGAAACGCAGGTCACGTGGAACCTTGAGATCCTGGAGGTTGTTCGGCCCGCTGGCGAGCTGCGTGTCGTGGCTGCAAACGTGACTTCAATCGATCTGGAGTGGAACGCAACCGACGAAGAGGACTTCGCTGGGTACGAGATCCGAATCCACTTCTTGGGCTCGAACGCACAGGCGATGGCACCAATCCGCGTGGCTGGACGCGGCGACACCCATCTCAACGTCCCGGGACTCCAGGCGGCAACTAATTACACGTTCGAACTCGTGGTCGTCGGGACGGCGCGCGCTTTCTCGGTGCCGCAGTTTGCCAATGGCACCTCGCTGGCGGCCGCTCTGCCGCCGGCTCCTGCCCCGCCGACGCAGGTAGTCGGCGTTGATACTGGGACGCTTGTGGGGCTGGTGCTCCTCGCTGTGGGGCTCACCGCGGCAACGATGCTCGTCGCGCTGAGGCGCGACCGACGGAGCGAATAAGCGCATGACTGCCGCCGAGGCGGGCCTTGGTTTCCGCTCCCGAGCAGGCCACTTGAACTCCAGAGCCTTGGCTATTCTTTGGGTAGGCCGGGTGAGGCTCGCAAGCCCCCTTCGGGGGCTCGTTTGAGGGTCGTAAAGAAGCCGTGAGGCGCTTGAGGGCGCCGCTCTCGTCCGTCCCCATTCTCCCGCCCCCGAAAGGGGGCGGGCTCTTCCGTTGGCGACCTTCCCAACGTTTGGCTTATCGCATTTTCGCTCTTAGGCGTCGGACGACGCGGAGCGCCGTCCGCGAGGGGAACCAATCCAACGAGTCGTCGCGAAAGCCGTGCCGTTTCATCCACGAAGCAATAATGTCGGCGGCGGGGGCGCCATCGAAACGCGCAATATGATAGCGACACACCAGCCCCAGCGGCTGGGGCAGTTCATGCCTGAGGCGCCACGGGCACTCCGTACAGACGACATTAGAGAGAACCACCAGAGGTACACTCACCTCGGTGCCGGCGGCGGTCAAGGCTCCCCCGCTCTCGACAGTGATGCGGTCTCATAAAAGCACGCTTGATGGAGAGATGCCCATCGGGGTTAACCGCGGGTGAACGGAGCCGTTGGCGGCTCCCATGCCGTCGTTGAACTTTGCCCATCCGTTGAGAATGTCGAGGGTTGCCAAACTCTATCAGACCCCCAGGGGCTTCAAGGGGGGCGCAATGGCATCAGGCGTCGGAGGTCTCCAGGTTCAGGGCAAGCCCCCGTTGCCGGCCGACGGGTCCGGCGAGGCGTCTCGCGCGGCGTTCCTCCTTTACCTGTCCCTCGGTGCCTTCTGCTCAGGACTCTTGATTGGAACGGGCTGGGACGTTTATTGGCACACTCATAACTCGTTCGAGAGTTTCTTGACCCCTCCCCATCTCGTGATGTATGTCGGCGTTTCGGCCGCGGGACTCTTCGCGGTGGCGGCGACCTTTCATCCTCCAATGCGGCGGTGCTTCGGTCCGACCCTTCGGCTTCCGCTGCTCTCGGTTGGTGTGCCCGGCCCTGTGCTGTTGATCGGGATCGGCGCGATGCTTGCCTTAGCCGGCGCGGTCCTTGACGATTGGTGGCACTCGATGTACGGCTTGGATGAAACGCGCTGGTCCCTACCGCACGCAATGGTGGCGTGGGCGGTGTACCTCGTTCTCCTCGGTTTTTTGTCGTGCCGCATCGCGCTCCGGGCTCGCCGGCCAATTTCCACCGCGACTTCGGGCGCGCTCTGTTCGCTCCTGTTCGCCTACTCATTCGTGGTTTTCCTTGGACCCCTTTTCCTGAGTACAACCCCCGAATCGATGCAGAATGTCGCAGCGATGCCGGGATTTCAGACTGCGGGGACACAGCATTACTTCCGCATAGTGGCTCAATGGGATCTGCATCGGACAAACCCGCTTTTCCCGGCCCTCGTGGGCGTTTGGACGGGGGCGTTCGTGGGGCTTAGCAGGCGCCTTGAGCCGCGGCCGGATCCGTTCCTTCAATCTATCGCCGTGGGGACGGCGATGCTCTTGACCCTCGGGATCCTGATCGCGGCGTACGTTGGCACCCTGTCATCGCCGGGCACGTGGCTTCCTCCAATGGCGTTCGCGGCGGCGGTTTCGCTAGTCCTCCTCGAGGCGAAAGGGGTTCGCGAATGGGTGGGTCTGGCCGTGTCGGGCGCCGTTCTTGGGGCACTCACCGCCGCGTGCTTTGGCCTCACCGCAGACCGCGCCCTCCTCTCTTTGATTGCCACGATAACGCTCCCTGCTGGGTACTGGGCGGGCCAACTCGCGTGGAAGGTGATCGAGGCGCCGAGTCCCCGACGCGTTCGGAGGCTGGTTTTAGTCGTCGGAATCACCATTCCCGTTGCCCTGGGCGGAATCGACCTTTACCTCCGCTTGAGCACACCTTAACGCCATCAATGGAGGTGGCATGGTGCCCTCGGGACCCCGCGGACGTGATCGTCAACGCAACGGACACGGTGACCAAAGCCTAGGTCGACCCCCTTGCTGAGTGGAAGGCCAAATAGGGGTGAGTCTTGCCTTGACCGGACGCCTGCGAGGGCGTCGGCAGCCACCGGGACGCCGAGGCTCTTGCTTTCCTCTTCGCAGGATGGGTGGGGCCCGTGAGGAATTCTGATTGGCGCTCGAGGCCGCAGCTCTCCTACGTCCCCATTCGCCCGCCCCGCCTGGGGCCGGGCTTTTCCACTTCGTATCCCTTTCTACCAACCGGCATTTGGCGGCCTATCCAATTCGCCGCACGGACGTCGTTTCAGGCCTCAAGCGCATTGGCCCAGATTCGTGGGCCTCAGCCAGCCGCCCCACCTAGTGCTGGATTTGGGATTTCGAGGAGAGCATGCCTACCGTGGCTCCATTGCTTTTCGCAAGCGAGAATTTTGGACCGAAGTTGGATTCATTCCCCGACGGCACTAACACGACCACGAAGGCCCCCGTTCGCTGGGTGCAGGACGCCGGAACTCGGCGAGGGCCTCCAACATGGGGCAAGGATCCAATTCAAAACGAACCCTCCTCGCTTTCCCCGTTCTTTTGACCTCGGCGGTTGCCAATTCGAAGGCAAGAAGTTGTTTAAGACCCTCGATGGTGCCTTCTTTATGCGTCACGAACTTAGCGAAAGCCTCGGCTTCCGCAGCGACAAATGGCCGGGGCGCACTCCCCCTCCAGAATTTTTCGAGCAAGCGTTCGAAGTCTGCGAGGCCGAGTGTCATCATCAGACGGGTCGAGAAGGGCAGGCAACCCACAATCATCGGGCCGCGGAATTGTCTGACGAGACTTCGAAGAACTGCGAGCCCGGGGTCGGCCATCAGCTCATCCGCGAGGGGCCCGTTCTGACGTCGGCCAATGACTCAATTGGAACGCTCACTTCTTTCAGCGCGGATTCCACGCACGCAAGATCTCGCCAGGAAGATACTTTGGTAGATCCTTCACGCCCGCCGCGCGAAGGAATTCAATAGATTGGGCGAAGTCGAGTTCCACCTTTCGGTTGCAGCGGTTCTTGTGCACCCAAGCGAGGTTGGCATCGTTGTCAAGGAATTCTAGAGTCAGCCCAAGGAAACGAACCCCGTTAACCGCGGGTACCCGATGTGCGAGTTGGAGTACATTCGAATCCGCGGGAGGCTTTCCACATTCTTGACATCTCCCCGGCGGCCGCCGTCCATGACGTGGGTATCTCACGGGCGGCCGGCGCAAGAATGTCTTCCACTCCTCTTCGGTCAGAAACCTTCGCCCCTCGACTTTTCGCCATCCTTCTTGAGTTCCTCCGAGGAGGGGGGTTTGCTCCAGAGCGGCAAGCCAAGGAGCTTTGCAAAGGGCCACAGCTCCTCGGGTTTGTCCTTGAACGCCTCCATTAGTTCGAACATCTTCATTGTGCGGTCGTCAAGCCGTGGCCATCCATAAAACGGAGCCATCTCCATCAGTTTTGGTTGCTCGATGATGAGCGAGGCGAAATCGTAGGCCGGTACGCGCTGGACACTAACGCTTTTCAGTTCCTCAACAAGGGTGGTGTCGGGGGTTTCCTTTAGGTATTCCCTAGCCTGCTTAGCAAACCTGTCAGCCGTGACCGCGTGGAATGCTTGATGGGTCTCGTTGGCAAACTCGTTCACCAATTCCGGATTGGGCCCAAGGATTCGATCCCCGGCCTTCTGCCACCAGTCCTCCTTCCGATCGTTCGTGACGAATATTACGGGCTTCTTCGTCCCAAACGAATAGGCAATCAATTGTTGCCAAATAACGAAATCCCCGTACTTTCGATTGCCGTCCTTGTCGCCATCTCGAAACCCGGGGGGAATCTTGCGGGGGAATCGCTCGTCGGCCTTGCGGTACATTTCGTCGAGCCCTTTCCGGTCTGGCGTAATACCAACTTTTCCCGCGAACAACCCTTCAAGGGCTGCGAGCACGGGGTCAACGAATTCCCTTTCGGATTGGTACCACCCGAGGGTCTTTTCCTTCGAGGTGTCCGCCGCCTTTCGCATTTCTCGAAATAGTTCCTGGCTTTTCTTGATCAGGTCGCCGTCCCGAACGAACGGATGCCTGTGCGATTCGAAAGCGGTATTGAGCACCCGTTCAGCGTCGCCGATCCGCTTTTGGAGGGCATCATAGTGTTTGATCTGCTCTTCTATGATGCCAATCCTGTTGTCGTGGAACTCGGCCCCTACTTGGTACGGCATCCAGAGCCGCTTCGAGAGCTTCTTGAAGAGTTCCAAGAGTTCGTCCCGAGATTGCTCGGAGAGCCTGTAAAGGTCCAGCAAAACGTTCGTGTCTGGAACGATTGTTGCATCTCGCCAAAGGGCCTCGTAGTGGGCTTTTGGAAAACCAGTGTAAGCTCTGTAACTTTCACGCACGACCCGTCAATCGTTTGTCAATCCATAAGTGGGTTTCCCTGCTCCGAGGCCGATGGGCCTCGCTGGTTCGGCGATGCTGGGTGACGGAAAGACACATTAAACGAGATCGCGAGACGGCTCCCGTGGGCGATTTCGCAGAGTTGGAGGTTAACGGGCGTACCATCCTTCGTTGGAAGTACAACGACCTGCCCGTCCTGCTCCTGTTCATAATGGAGCCGGGCGACCAGGTGGTGGAGAGAGAACCGCCAAACCTCGCCGGGACGGAGGATGATGACGAAATACCCGAGGATTTGGCACTACTTCGCTTCACCACCAACGTGCGGTCAGCGAAGACGCGACTTGCCGCAAAGGGGCTCACTTACTCAAGGGTCTTGAGGATGGCGGCACAAGCCATGCGGACTACTCCGGGAAACCTGGAAAACGAAATGGCTGGGGACGTACAGCAATTCTCCAGCGCGCAGAATAATGATCCACTGCGCGAGTTCCGCGTCGAAAAAATCCCCATTGTCGAAACTTTGGATTACAGCGGCTATCTCGAGTTACACGATCTCCTCATGTTGTGGCGGGCCTTGCGGGGTGCCAAGGAGGATGATCCCGTCACGATCGATCTTGCCCAGATGTGGCATTTCGACAAGCCGGAAGAAGCAGAGACTTGGGATTTTCATTCGTTTGCACGAGAAGATTTGGCGCGCCGCGTCCAAATCCTCAACTCGATCTATGATTTCTCCAGGAGGGCGAGCCCTGAGGCTATCGAGTTCGTCGACAAACAAATGGGCTCGATGGCAGAGAAGGCGTTCGTCAAAAAGGCGGTAATCCCGTTTCTTGAGGCGGAGGGATACGAAGGAGCGAGGGCCATTCGATTCGACGGGCCCGAGGAATTTGGGAATGATACATCTGTCTTTCGTAAGCTACTCAGCGGCAAGCTCTACTACTATGGAGCTCAAGCCAAGGCGAAACGGGTCAATCAATCGGATGTCCCGCAGTTACGTTCACAAATTGAAGCGGCCCTCACCGTGAGCTTCTTTGACGATGCAGATAACCACCCCAAACGACTCGACGGCGTTCTGATCTTCCTGGCCAAGGGGATGACATCGCAAGCCCAGCGGGTGCTATTCGGAAAGCCCTTCACCGGGAGCGTGCGCAAGTATGAGTCGAGGGAACTCGCGAAGTTCCTGGTCGAGCACGGTCTGCAAGGAAGCCTTCCGTAACGACTTCGACGGCTACGAATCGCTCCAGCCTGTGCCTTTCGCCAGACGAAAACGTTTTCCGAGAAGCGAGATGATCGTCGGCCCGTTCGTCTGTTTACATCGCGCGATAGGCGAAGCTCCTCTTCGAATCCGGCCCCATCACGAATTGAGTCGTAAAGATGGGCTTTGTCAGCCGCCACCACCACGCAACGACCACCGCGCGGAAGTGCGCCTTGCACCTTTGAGAACGCGCGAATCATTCCATCCTTGTATTCGCGCACGGCCCATCCCCCCGAACCGTCCGTGGGCAGGGGAGGGGGAGATGGCCGTTTTCCGGGCACGTGTGGGGCGGTCACTCCCCAACACACCCCAAGCTCCCCCAACGCTTGGGAATGTCCGGTTTCGACCCCTTGGCTAAGGCCAAAAACGGGCTAACTCCCCAACTCCCCACGAAAAACGCCACCCCCCGGGGCGGGGGGCCATTTGTTGAATTGGAACCCGGGCCCGAAGGCCCGGGGAAGCCCGCCTCGCGACGGGGAAGGGGAACGGACGAGGAGACGCCGTGAAAGAAGCAACGCGCCCTTTGTTACACCGTCACTTTTGGCGCCGCAAAAAGGGTTGCGCCCCCAGGAACTGGGGTGGTTGCCGCCGGGGCGCACGCGGCCCCCCTACCCGCGCCCGCCGCCTTTGGTACGGAGGGAGGCGACCCAGAGGGCGGCCATGGAGATGCCCGAAAGTGCAATGAGCGCGAGGGGGAGCGTAAGCCCCTGCCACCAGGGGGTCCCGGAGGGACACTTGCAAGCGGGGGGCCCGAAGAGAGGGACGCTGGTGAAGTTGACGCGGTACCCGACGGGGGCGCTTTCGGTCCACAGGACGGTTGCGTTCCCGCCGACCGCGCCTCGCCCGAAGGGCGCCCACGAAGCGCTCACCCAGTGCGAGTCGCCGCTCGACGGGACGCTTTGTGCGGGGAGCCAGGCGCCATCGCGGAACGTCCGGTAGCGGATCGCGCCCACTGAATTCTCGTAAAACACGGCGAAGTTCGCGGCGTAGTCGTCGGCGACCACCGACGGGTTGTCGCCGCCTTCGCCAAGCCCGCTCAGCGCAACATTCGACGACCAGCCGCCCCCGGGTTCGCGCATGGCAAGGCGCACTTCGAGTGTGGCGTTTGCGCCGGACGAATACGCAATGACGGGCGTGCCGTTGGAAAGCACAGCGATCGAGGGGCGCGCGGAGGGCACGCCGTCCGGGTTCACATGCTCAACGATGTTCCACCCGGTGGGGCCGCCTTGCAGGTACCATACGTCCGTCGCGCCGCGGAAATACGTGAAGAACGCGATGTGCACCTTGCCGTCGCTGCCCACGGCAAGCGAGGGATTGTTCGCGTCCTGCACGCCGTGGGTGGCTTGCACCGTTGCGTGCCATCCCGACGCGTCGAGGTACCGGTAGTATACCTGGTAGGTCGAGCCGTCGAAGCCGTACCACGCGAGGTGCACGCGGTCGGCGCTGTCGAGGGCAAGCGACGGGAACCCGGAGTACCCCGGCGTGTCGGAGATGCGCTGGGCACCCGTCCAATTGGGCCCGCTTTCCCAGCGCCCGTAGAAGACCTGGCGGTTGGGGCCCACAAATTCCGTCCAAGCAATATGCAGCACGCCCTGCGAATCGACCGCGACGCACGATCGAAACGCTTCCGCCGCGCCTATGCGGGGCAGGGCAGTCCAAGTGCTCCCCCCGTCGGCGGAGCGCTCCACGATGACGGCGGTCGTGTTGCCGAAAGGCTCGGTGTATGCCGCGTAGATCGTCCCGTTGGGGGCGACGGCGGTCTTGCGCTCAGAGTTCGCGGAGGTCCCCGCGACAATCGTCGGGGCACTGTCGGCGCTTGCGGGAAATGCCGGAATGAGCAAAGCGCCGGCAACAAGCAGCGCCACGCAGGGCGCGGTGAAACCTGACCGCACGAGCCGTGAGCCTCCCCGTGCGCTCTTAAACGGTGCGGTGTGGGACTATCGCCCGAGCCGCCCATGCGCTTTGCCCAGGTGCCCGGCGGCCATCGCGCCCATCAACGAAAGTTCGCCTGCCAGCACGGCGGCGGCAACGACCTCGGCGAACTTGCGCGCCTTGCCCTCCCCCGCGCAGCCCATCACTTGGAGGCACTCCTGCTGCGTCGGGAAGCGCGTGCCGCCGCCGATGGTCCCCACCTCGAGTGCGGGCAGGCTCACGGCGAAGTAGAGCCCGTTTTTGTCCGCCTCGGCGGTCGTAAAGCCAAGCGAACCGTCGACGACCTGCGCTGCGTCTTGGCCCGTCGCGATGAACACCGCGGCAAGGATGTTCGCAAAATGCGCGTTGTAGCCGAGCGCGCCGGCCTTGGCCGAACCCACGAGGTTCTTGCGCGTGTTGACATCGGCCACGGCCTCGGGCGTGGTGTGGAGCTTTTCCTTCACCACTTTCGCGCTAAGGGTTGTCTCGGCGATGACCGACTTGCCGCGGCCCTCGATGAGGTTGATGGCCGCCGCCTTCTTGTCGGTGCACAGGTTCCCGCTGAGCGCGGCTAGCCGCGCGCCCGTCCCCTTCTCGATCGCGTTGGCGGCCGCCTCGGTGGCAAGCGTCGCCATGTTCATCCCCATGGCATCGCCGGTCTGGAAGTGGAAGCGCAGGAAGAGCGTGCGGCCCACGGCGTAGGGCGAGATTCCAAGCAGTTTCCCGTGGGAGGTCGTCCCCTCGGCCGCCTTGCGGATCTCCTCCAGGTGCTCCTGGACCCACTTGCGCGTGGCAAGCAGGTGCGCGACGTCCCGGCACGCGAAGGCGGGCGCCCGCGTCATGGCGTCGGCGAGGATCCGCACGGTGGCTCCGCCCCCCGCATTAATGATCGTGCAGCCGCGGTTGGTCGAAGCCACGAGCGCGCCTTCGGTCGTTGCCATCGGGACGTAGAAGGAGCCCTTCGCGTACTCGCCGTTCACCTTGACCGGCCCGGCAATTCCAAGCGGGACTTGCGCCGCCCCCACGAAGTTCTCGATGTTCTTGCGCGCGTCCTCCGCCTTGATCAGGCTCGACGCGACCGCGCGCAGGCGCGTGCCTGTCGCCCGCTCCACGGCCGCGCGGCGTAGCTGCGTCCCGATCTCGGGGCCAAACGAGGCGTCGAGGTCGTGCATCTTGAGGTCGCCCGAGAGGATGCCTTGGACGGGGTCGCCCTCGCGGCTCTTGCGCAGCCCCCGCGCCTTCGGGCCCTTCTCCCCTCTTCGCGCCAGTGTTCCGCCCCCGGGTCTCCGACAGCGCCCTTTACCGCATGTTGGCAAGCACGTTCGACACCTCGCGCTCGCAGTAGCCGCACCGCAGCAGCAGCGGGTCGCGCCGGATCACGCGGAACCGGCTCTCGATGGGCTCGCTGCTGTTGGAGATGCAGTTGAGGTTCTCGCACCGCAGGATGCCCACGACTTCTTCGGGCAGCGAGACGCGGTGCTTGGCCTCCACGTTGAAGTTGCGGATGATGTTGATCGTCGCGCGGGGCGCGATGAGCGAGATCTTGTCGACTTCCTTGGGCTCAAGCTCCCGGTCTTCAATCTTGACTACGTCCTTCCACCCTTGGGCCGCAGAGGGGACATGCATCAGCACCGACACCGTCGAGGAGGTGCGCCGGTCGGCGATTCCGAGGATGTGCACCACCTGAAGCGCCATCCCCACGGTGATGTGGTCGATGACCGTGCCGTTGCGGATCGGCGTAACCTTGAGCTCTTTCAAGCGGGGCTCCCCCCATAGAGTTCCTTGAGGACTTCCTCGCCGCGCAGGATGAGCGCGAGCAGCGCCATCCGGACATGGACGCCGTGCTGCGCCTGCTCGAAGTACTTGGCATGGGGAGTAAAGTCCACGGCGGGGTCGATCTCGTCGACGCGCGGGAGCGGGTGCATCACGATTGCGTTGGACTTGGCCGTCTTGAGGGCCGGCACCGTGAGCCGGTAGGTGCCCGCGACCTTCGCATATTCCTCCGGGTCGGGGAAGCGCTCCTTTTGGATGCGTGTCATGTATAGTGCGTCGACGTCAGGGATCACGGCTTCGAGCGACGCCTCGACGCGCGGCGACACGCCGCGCTCCTCGAGGGCGCGCACAATCTCAGGCGGCATCTGGAGCGTCCGAGGCGCCACGAGCGTGATGTGCGCCTTGAACCGCGCGAGCGCGTAGGCGAGCGAATGGACGGTCCTCCCATACTTGAGGTCGCCCACCAGCGCGACCTTGACGCCCTCGATCTTGCCGAAGTGGCGCCGCAGTGTGTAGAGGTCGAGCAGGGTCTGGGTGGGGTGCTGGCCCGACCCGTCCCCCCCGTTGATCACGGGGATCGTGGCAAACTGGGTGCACATGCGCGCCGCACCTTCGCGGGAGTGGCGCAGCACGGCGACGTCGCTGTAGCCGGAAACCATACGGATCGTGTCGGCCAGGGTCTCGCCCTTGGTCGACGAGGTCGAGCCGCCTTCAGCGAAGCCAATCACATCGCCGCCCAGCCGGTTCATCGCCGACTCAAACGAGAGCCTCGTGCGCGTGGAGGGCTCGAAGAAGAGGGTCGCAAGCACCCAGCCGCCCAGGAGGTCGGGGTGCTCGTCGCGCGCGGCAAGCTCCCCAATACGGTCGGCGGTGTCCAGGATTAGGCGGATTTCGTCGTCGGAAAGGTCGTTGATCGAAACGACACTGCGGTCTTTGAGTGTCATTTCACAACCCTCCTGCGCGAGCGGGGCGCGTCCATTAAAGGTTGACGATGGCCGCCGAACCGCACGTCGTTACGCGCCGACCCGTTCGACTCTTCCGTATATGTCGGCGCATGCGAGGCACCGGAACCTATAAATGAGATTCTGGCCTCTTCAAAATGTTGTGCGAATCGGGCTGTCGCCCGAACCTACGCACAGGGGTTTCGCTGCCAATGTGGACAAATGACCGACGCAAGATGTTTGTGATAAGCCTAGTCGTGATCGTAGGGGCATCGGCGTTTGCTGGGTGCTTTGGCACCACGCCTCCCCCGCCCCCGCCCAATACGCCTCCGACGGCGTTCCCGAGCACGGATGTGAGCCTCGCCTCGGTTGGCGATGTCATCCCGTTCACGGCAACCGGCACCGACTTCGGCGGCTCGATCGTCAAGTGGACATGGAACTTCGGCGACGGGACCAACGCTACAGTCCAAAACCCTGACCACGTCTACCAGCACCAGGGCGTCTATTACGTGACCCTCAATGTCACGGACAACGGCGGGCTTACCTACGACTCGATCTCGCAGACTGCGCTATCGCAGCTTCGAATCGACATCCTGCCCAAGTTCGCAAGCACCACGCCGGAGGACACGCCCCTTGCCGAGCTGTCGCTATGGTCTCCATCTGCGGTCATCCAGCCGAACACCCAATTGAGCTGGAGCGCGCTCAGTTCCGCAGGTTCTTGGAACGCCGAGGCGGCAGCGCCCGGGACGATCACGGACTACACCATGGACTACGGCGACGGCTCTTCGACATCGCACCACGCGGCCACTGAAATCCCAGGCACGTGGGACGGCAACTTCACGCACACTTACACGGCCTCGGGGTCGTTCGCGGCGCACCTTACGGTGACGTCGAACACCACCAAGACCGACATGACCTACTGGACGGTCCTTGTGGCGGCGACGGTGCCCGTGGCCAACATCAAGAACCCCAAGACGCTCATCATCGAGACCTTCGGCCAGCCGGAGTTCCTCGACCCAGCCATTGCCTACGATGACGCCTCCGGCCAGATCATCCAGGCCGTTTACGAGACGCTCGTCACCTACGACGGCGCGCACGTGGACCAGTTCGTCCCCCTGCTTGCCGAGTCGATCCCGACGACGGGCAACGGAATTTCCGCGGACGGCATGAACTACACTTTCATGCTGCGCCACGGGATCAAGTTCTCGAGCGGCGACGACTTCAACGCGGATGACGTGGTTGTCTCGTTCCAGCGGGTCATCCAGATCAACGACCCCGGCAGCGCCGCGTGGATCCTCACGCAGGTGATGAACGTGAACAGCATCGTGAAGGACAACGACTACCAAGTCACCTTCCACCTCACGCGGGCGTACGGCGCTTTCGTGTCGATGCTCGCCTACACGGTGGCGGCGGTCGTCTCCAACGCGACGCTGGCGGCCCACGGCGGAGTCACACCGGGCGCGCAGAACACTTACATGAACAAGAACATGGACGGGACGGGCCCCTGGATCTTCAAGAGCTGGGTGCCCGCGCAGCAGATCGTGCTCGACCGGAACCCGAACTACTGGAACACGACGGGGGCGGCCAAGCTCGACCACGTGATCATCAAGTACGTCACGGCGTTCTCGACGCGGCTGCTTGACCTGCGCTCTGGAAACGCGGACATCATCACGGTGCCCGGCGTTAACCGGCCCGAGGTCCAGGCGGTTGCGGCAAACCCGACGGAGAAAATCGACGTGAACCTCGGGGCCTCGACCTGGTCGATCCTCACCGGCGCGTTCAACTTCAACATCAACACGACGCAGCGCTCGGCGATGGGATCGCTGCCGAACCCCGACAACGTGCCGACCGACTTCTTCCAGGACGCGCACATGCGCAAGGCATTCGCGCTAGCCTTCGACTACAGCGACTACATCACCAACGTCGCCAAGGGGCTCGCGTTCCGCCTGGCCGGGATCATCCCCAAGGGCATGTACGGCTACAACGACGCGCTGGGGGTCCCCAACTTCGACCTCAACGCGGCGCGTGCCGAGTACAACATGTCCGCGTGGGTGACGGGCGGGAACTACGCGACCGGGTTCAACCTGACGGTCGGGTACAACTCGGGCAACACGAACCGCCAGCAGGCGTCGCTCATCCTGCAGCGCGGCGTCGAGGCGCTCGGGCCGAACATCCACATCAACGTGAAGGACTGGGAGTGGTCGACCTACCTCGGCCTCACCCTGCACACCGCCTCGGGCGTGCCCGGGCCGGTGGGCGTGTTCTTCATCGGATGGGGCCCGGACTACGCCGACCCTGACGACTACGTCGTGCCCTTCGCCCAGACGGGCGGGACCTACCCGCAGTTCACCGGGTTCTCGAACACGACGCTGGACGCCCTGATCACCTCCGCGGGCGGGATGCCGAACAGCGCGACCCGGCTGGACCTGTACAACCAGATCCAGACCTCGGTGATCAACGACAACGTGTACCTGCTCATCACGGAAGCCAAGAACTTCCATGTGGCGAAGACCTGGGTGCACGGCTGGTACTACAACCCGATGCTGTCGGGCAGCGACCTTGGCAGCAACATGGCCAACATCGTCAAGAGTTGATGCCGGCCAGGTCCCCAGACCCGCGAGCGGATTCCGGGGGCCCCTTCGGGGGCCCCCGCTTCCTTTTTTGCCAACACATCAACCATGGAGTGATTAGCCCAGGCACAAAGTGGCTGGTCTCGGAGCGTGCCGGATGAAGCTCTGGCAGTTCGTGGTGCGGCGGCTCCTCCTGCTCGTCCCCGTGCTGCTCGGCGTCACGCTGATCACGTTTGCGCTGATCAACGCGAGCGGCGACCCCTGCCGCGCGTATGTCCGCAGCGAGAAGATGACGCAGCAGCAGGTCGACGAGGCGCGCGCTCGCCACGGTTGCAATGAGCCCGTTCACATCCGCTACGCGCTCTACATGGAGAACCTGTTCAAGGGCGACTTCGGGGTCACGGCGCTGCAAAATCCGGTCGGCGACGAACTGTCGGTGTTCTTCCCGGCGACGATCGAACTCGCAATGTTCGCGATGGTGTTTGCCATCCTTGCCGCCATTCCTTTAGGGGTGATATCAGCTACCCGCAAGGACACGGCGGCCGACCACTTAAGCCGCACGTTCGCACTCTCGGGCGTTTCGATCCCGATCTTCTGGTTCGCCCTCTTGCTCCAGATGCTGATGTTCGTCCTTGCCCGCTCGGGCTTGCCCGCGCTCCCCATCTCGGGGCGCTTCGATGCAACGCTGCCGATCACGCACCCCTTCCTCGAGAACCGCAGCCTCCAGCCCACGGGTCTGCTCATCCTCGACAGCCTGCTGCTTGGCGACTACACCGTCTTTTGGGATCTGCTCGCCCACATCATCTTGCCCGCCATAGCGCTTGCCTACCTCTCGATGGCGATCATCACGCGGATGATGCGCTCCTCCATGCTCGAGGTGATGCGCCAGGACTTCGTGCTCACCGCAAGGTCGAAGGGCCTTTCGGAGAGCACGGTCATCAAGAAGCACGCGCGCCGAAATGCCATGATCCCGACCGTGACGGTGATAGGATTGAGTTTCGGGGCCCTCCTCGCGGGGGCGGTGCTCACCGAAACCGTGTTTGCATGGCCGGGCGTGGGCAAGTGGTCGACCCAGGCAATCTTGAGCGGCGACACCGCGATTATCATGGCCTTTGCCACGGTGATTTCGCTTGTGTACGTCTTTGCGAACCTCATCGTGGACGTGCTCTACGCCTACCTGGACCCGCGGATCCGACTTGAGTAGGGAGGTCGAACGTTTGGCTCCGTCCCCCGCACGCGCACTTGACCTGGCCGCCTTGCGCACGCGTCTTGTGGATGAGCTGCGCCCGCGCCTTCGCGAATTCAAGCGCGGCGCGCACGCGTTCCGCAAGTCGCTCGTGGCGGTCGTCGGGCTTGTGCTCATCCTCGCGTTCACCTTGATTGCGGTCGGCGCCCCGCTGCTTGCCCCGCCCCCCGCGGGGTCGCGCGACCCGCTGATCATGAACACAAACCTCGAGGAATCGTGGTGTCCGGCGTTCGGCGGATACAACGAGACCTGGTCGTGGGCGGTGGTCGGGGCAAGCCCGACCGCGCATCTGTTTGAGATGACGATCGTCCTGCCCCCGCTCGCCGAAGGGTACCGGCCGCGCGACGCGTCGTTCGAGGTCGTGCTGCTCAACTCTACCGACAAGGTCATGCGCCTGCCTGCGCGCGGCGCGGCCACCTTGGGCCTGCCGGTGCCCGTGGACTGGTACGTGAACGAGACCTTCCGCCAGTCGACTGCCTCGATCCCGAACCAGGCGGACCGCCTGGCGCTGCAGACCGACGCCCCTGGCAACTGGACGGTGATGGCCGACACCACGCGCGGCGATTACCGCGTCCAGGTGATCTTCCATGTCATCGTCCCCTCCGAGACCCAGCGCGTGGCGCTCGTGCGCATCCCCCTCACGAAGTTTGTGATGCGGCCATCGGGCGCCTCCCTCTCCCTCCAAGTCAACTCCGCGACCGACTGCGCAGGGACTCCGATCGAGTCGTACCTCGGCGCGCCGGTGGGGGTCCAGTGGTTCGGCGGGGGCCACCCCCTGCCCTACGACCGCGTGCTCCCCTTCGACGACGCCGCGGTTGTCATCGGCGTGCCGATGGAGGCGCGCTACACGCGCCCGGCCTCGACGCTGGGGACCACCGTCCTTGGGATGGACATCTACTACGGCATCGTGTGGGGGTCGCAGGTGTCGATACGAATCGGTCTCGAAGTCGTGTTTTTTTCGCTCGTCATCGGGATGCTGCTCGGACTCTTTGCGGGCTACTACGGCGGGTGGATCGACGAGATGCTGATGCGCGTGACGGACATCTTCTTTGGAATCCCGTCGCTCATCCTGGCGATGGCCGTCATCGTCGCGATCCAGCCGACCCTCGAAAACCTTGTCCTTGCGCTCGTGGCGGTGTCGTGGCCCGGCTACGCGCGCCTGATCCGTGGCGTGACGCTTTCGGTCAAGACGAACCTGTACGTCGAGGCCTCCCGGGCGTCGGGAGCGCGCGCCGGCACGATCCTGCGCCGGCACATCTTCCCCAACACCGTCTCGAGCGTGATGGTGCAGGCGAGCCTCGACATCGGCTCGGTCGTGCTCGTTGCGGCCGGTCTCTCGTTTATCGGGCTCAGCTTCGCCACCCCGCAGACCGCCGAGTGGGGGCGCATGGTGAGCGACGGCCAGAGCCAGTTTGGCGCGTCGTCGTTCGCCGTCTGGTGGCCGGTGTTCTACCCTGGGATGTGCATTTTCCTTTTCGTTCTCGGCTTCAACATGCTTGGTGATGGCCTGCGCGACGTGCTCGACCCGCGGCTTCGAAGGTGAGCGGGGGAGGAAACCTGATGGAGGCGAAACCGGCAGCAGGCGGCGGCCCGGGGCCGCTGCCCGCCTTCCGGCGGTTCCTCAAGCTGGGCCCGGGCCGGACCGGCAAACTGCTCGCGCTCCTTGCGCTCTTCTCGGTGTTCCTGCCGTGGGAGGGCTTCTCGTACCTTTACTGCGACCCCACCGTCCCGGAGTGCGTCGCCAACCCGATCATCGCCCAAGGTGGCTCGTCGTTGATTGGGATGGCGGGAGGACTTGCCGCCTTGGGGCCGGCATTCAGCGCCGCCGTTTCCTCGGGCGTTGTGCTCACACTGATGATCACGCTCCTCGCCGGGGCGGCGCTGATGTTCTTCAGGCGTTGGGGGGCCTTCGTTTTCCTCGTCGGCGCAGTGGGGTTCTTCGGGGCGGTCCACGGCCCGCTGAGCGCCGTGGGGTCGGCCAGGCTCCACCCGGTCACGCTCACGCTTGGCGCCGGGTTCATCATCGGCGTGGGCGCCGCGGTCCTTTACCTCGTGCCGTTTAGCCGCGCAGCTTCCCTTTTGAGGGTCGGCAGGGTTGCGGGGCAGGCAGCGCAGTCGGGCGCCCGCCCCGTCGTGGTGCCGCCCGCGCAGGGCCCCTCCGAAGGTGGCGGCGCGCCGCGCGTCCTGCTTGCCGTGCGCGACCTGACCGTCCGGTTCTACACCTTCGATGGCGTGTTGAAGGCCCTCGACGGCGTGACATTCGACGTCCGCGAACGGGAGATCCTTGGAATCGTGGGCGAGACGGGCTGCGGGAAGAGCGTGACCGCCAAAGCGATCTTGCGGCTCATCCCGGACCCGCCGGGGCGCATCACCGGCGGCGAGGTGCTCTTCGAGGGGATCAACCTGCTCGACTCCATCGAGTCGGAGGCCCGCATCAAAATCAGCGCGAGAGGGCGCGCGAAGATCAAGCGCAACCGCCGGATCGCGCGCCGGATGGAGGCGCTGATGCGCACCGTGCGGGGCAACGAAATCTCGATGATCTTCCAGGAGCCCACGGCGGCGCTAAACCCGGTGGCCACGATCGGCGAACAGATTGGGGAGACCTTCCTCACGCACCAGGTAGCCGACCTTTGCTTGCACGTCGAGCAGACCCGCGCCACCTCGTTCCTGCAGCACCGTTTCTTCGGCCTGCTCCGCAAGCGAGAGAAGCTCAAGGCGGACCTCGAGGAGACGTTCCGCGCGCTCTCCATCAAGCGGTCGATCCAGAGGGCTGCGCGCGAAGCTGGCGATACGGCCGTTGAGGCATCAACCGTCGCCGAAATCGGCGACCTCGAGCGCGGGGCGCTTAGCCGCACGCTCGGCCTCCGCGTGCTTGAATGGCGGATCGGCGCGTGGCGCAAGGTCCCGGTGCTCGGCCGCGGCCACTTGATGGGGCCGATCCAAGAAGAAGTCCACCGACGCGTCGTCGAGATGCTGAAACAGGTGAACATCCCCGACCCCGAGAAGAAGTCGTTGAGCTACCCGTTCGAGCTCTCGGGTGGGATGCAGCAGCGCGCGATGATCGCGATGGCGCTCGCCTGCCGCCCGCACCTCCTGCTTGCAGACGAGCCGACCACGGCCCTTGACGTGACGATCCAGGCACAGATCCTAACGCTGATTCGGAACCTGCGTGACCAGTTCGGGTCGTCGGTCATCCTCATCACCCACGACCTCGGGGTCGTCGCCGAGACCTGCGAGCGCGTGGGCGTCATGTACGCCGGCGTCATGGCCGAGATTGCGCCGGTGGGCGATGTCTTCAGCAGGCCGCGCCACCCCTACACCGTCGGCCTCCTGCGCTCGATTCCCGAGGCTTACGCGCGCACCGGCAAGCTGTCGATCATCCCCGGCAGCGTGCCCTCCCTGTTGAAGCCCCCCGCGGGCTGCCGGTTCCACCCGCGCTGCCCATTCGCGTCGCCCTCGTGCAAGGAGGTCGTCCCGCAGCTTAGTCCGGTCGGGCCGGGCCACTTCGTTTCCTGCCACCTTTACGACCACCCGGAATTCTTCCCGAAGGATGTGCTCGCCAGCCGCGACAGCGGCCTTGATGCGGCGTGGGAAAAGGCGGTGGCGCAATGAGTGCGTCGACCGAGGAGGCAGACCTCATCACGGTCGTGGGCCTCAAGAAGTATTTCGCGATCCGCGGCGGGGTCACGGGGCGCACGGTCGGGTTTGTCCGCGCGGTGGACGGGGTTGACCTGCGCATCGCCCGGGGCAAAACGCTCGGCCTGATCGGCGAGAGCGGGTGCGGCAAGACGACCGTGGGGCGCAGCATCCTGCGCCTGCTCGTGCCCACGGAGGGCTCGGTCCGCATCAACAATAAGGAGATCGCCGAGGAGAAAAATCCGCCAATGCTCGCCGCGGCTGGTTGGGCGCTCGTCCTTGCCACGAGCCTCTTCGCCTTGGATTTCGTCTTCGGATTCTTCAAGATCCACGTGCTCGCCGGCCTCGACGGGTTCCACCCGCTCGCGGACCCCGCGGGTGTCACCTCCGGGACTGTGCTCGCGCCTGTTCTCGCACTCGTCGGCCTGCTGGCGGGGCGCGAGGCCGCCTCGGCGACCCTCGAAGGCGGAGAGTGGCGCACGGCCATGGTGGGTGCCGCCCTGGTGGTCGCCTGCGGCTACGGGGTGCCGATCAATATCATCCTCGGGGCCGCCGCCCTCGCCCTGCTTGCGGTGGGGCGGGAGCGCTTTGGGCAGGGCAGTGTGCGTGCGCTGCGCAAGGACATGCAGATTGTGTTCCAGGACCCGTTCGGCTCGCTGAACCCACGGATGCTGGTGTCGCGGGTCGTGAGCGAGCCCCTGCGCGCGTTCCGCCGCGAAGTGGCCGACCGCTACCCGGATGCGGCGCGCACGCCCAACGGGAAGCTCACGGAGCCTGCGATGGCGAAGATCACCTCCGACCTCATCGCGCGGGTGGGGCTGAACCCGGAGCACCTCAACCGCTTCCCCCACGAGTTCTCGGGGGGCCAGCGGCAGCGGATCTGCGTTGCGCGCGCCTTGGCGCTGAAGCCATCATTCATCGTGCTCGACGAGCCGACCTCCGCGCTCGATGTGTCGGTGCAGGCGCAGATCCTCAACCTCCTCAAGGAGCTCCAGCGCGAGCGGGGCCTCACCTACCTGTTCATCTCGCACCACCTCGCGGTGATCCGCCACATGTGCGACGACATCGCCGTGATGTACCTTGGAAAGATTGTGGAGCAGGCCGGCAACCAGGCTCTTTTCGAGTCGCCGATGCACCCCTACACGCTCGCCCTGCTTTCGGCGATCCCCTCGGTCGACCCCGAGACCCGCCGCGAGCGCATTGTCCTCGAGGGCGAGATTCCCTCGCCGGCGAACCCCCCTCCCGGGTGCCGCTTCCACACGCGCTGCAACTTCGCCCTCGAGCGCGAGACGCGCGAGGTCGAGGCGGCGTGGGCCGAGGGCGAAGCCGCGCTCATCGAGCTGCGCGACCCGCTGGCGGCGCCACGGACGGTCCGGCTCGTGGCCGGCGGCGAGGTCATCGACCCGCTTGCGGCCCTCGGGACCGTCGCCTTCGAAGTTACCGAGGTCGAGGGCGAGGGGCTCGACATCCGCGTGCGGTCGAAGTTGGAGCGGGGCCAAGCGGCGCGGGTGCGCTACCGCCGCTTCCGCGAAGCGTGCGCCACCACCGAGCCGCTGCTCTCCGAGGCCGATGCGGGGCACCGCGTGGCGTGCCACTTCTGGAAGGAAGTCGTGGAGGCGCAGCGCCAGGCGTCGGCTGAGGGCAAACCGGTGGGCTCCGTGATCGCCGCCGCGCGGGCGCCGCTTGCGCCGCCAGCCAGCGTGCCGTCCTAAGGCCGGGGGTGGGCAGTGGGCCAGCCGAGCCGTACCGTTCGCGTGCGAGAGGGCACCCAGCCGCCCCTCAAGGCGCGAGCGCGAAGGTTCGCCTTTGAGGGGTTCCCGGAGAAGGACCGGTTCGGCATGTTCGACCCCGCGCTGCGCGGGTGGTTTGTGTTTGGATTCATGCTCGCTGCGGTTTTCGCCGCATTCGGCGTCCTCGACAGTTGGGGCCGCACCGCCTCCGCTTGGAGCCTCGTGACCGTGCTCGTGCTTGCCATTGGCGTGGGCGGCGCACTGCTCTACCGGCGAATTTGGCGCCCGCCCGCGGAACGCGAGATCCTGCTGCGGATGGCGGCGGAGGACGACGAGTCGCGGGCGCTCCGCGCCAAGCTCACGAGGCAGCGGGTAGCCGCGGAGCGCGAAGCGGCTGCGGAGGGCTCGCAAGGCGGGGGCCCCCAAAAGGAGCGCCCCGGCGACAAACCTCGAAAGGCTTTTTAGGCGCCCGCGGGGGTGGCTCCAACAGGTCTGGATGGCGTTTTTTCCTCCCTTCTGGCGTGTCCGGATTGTCTGCCTGATTTTGGCGAGCCTTTTCCTGCCCTGGGCCGCGGCGCTGCCAGCCCTTGGCGCGCCGACCGCGCAGCCCCTGCGCTTTGCTCTTGGCGCGTTCGACCCGCTCCACGACCCACTCCCGCCGGGCGTGGCGCTCGTTGACCTGCGCGCCCCGGGCCCCTTCCTCATCCAATTCGAGTACCCGCTTTCGGGCCGAGAGGCTCCCGCCGTGGCGCACGCGGGCGGAGAAGTCGCCGCTTATGTCGCCTTCGGCGGATTCATCGTCGTGGGCGCTCCGGGGCTTGCTCGCGAACTGCGGGACGTCCCGGGGGCGCGTTGGGTCGGGCTGGTGCCGCCCGACCTGCGCATGCGTCCTGACGCCGCCTCGGCGCAAACGCTCACGGTGGAATACGCCGGAGGCGTAGACGCGCTCTCGCGCGAAGTCGCAAGCGTGCGCGCCACGCTCTTGATGGTCGGCGACCGCGTCGCCACCGTCGCCGCCGGCCCCGGCGGCGCCCGCGCCCTCGCCGCCCTGCCCCACCTCCTTTGGGTCGAGCCTTACGCGGTCCCAACCGCGGAGAATTACCACGCAGTCATCACCGACGGCATCCGCCAGCCGTCCAACGCATCTTCGTACTCGAGCGCGTCGGGCGCCCTGTGGACGTTCAACGCCGACCCGGCCGACCCGCGCTTCCTCGGCTACACCGGCAGCGGAATCACCGTCGATGTCACCGACACAGGTGTGGACCGCAACCACCCGGGGTTCAACGGGCGGCTCGGCGCCGGCATGTCCTGGTCGGGCGCGCCCGTCGACCTCGATTCGACCGGCCACGGGACGCATGTGGCCGGGACCGCCATCGGGGACGGGAACTATTCCACCTCACCGCTGGATCTTGGGCTCCCGCGCGGCCTGTATGCGGGCGCAGCCCCGGGCGCCACCCTCGTCACGCAGACCTATGACGCGCTCAACATGAACTACACCGGCATGGCCGACTTCGCGGCCTCCTCGGGGGCGACGGTTTCGGTCAACTCGTGGGGCGACCAGAGCCCGAGCGCGCTCGGGTGCTATACGGCGGTATCCGGGGAGTACGACAGCCGCACCTTCGACGGGTCGCCGACCACGCCGGGCCAGCAGCCGCTCCTCTTCGTGTTCGCCGCAGGGAATGTCGAGTCCACGCCGCAGTCCATCACGCCGCCGGGCACCGCGAAGAACGTGCTCACCGTCGGGGCCACCGGCAACGACGTTGCGCTGCCCTCCGACCGGGTCTACCGCTACTCCTCCTTCGGCCCAACGGACGAAGGTCGGGTCAAGCCCGACCTCGTCGCCCCCGGCGAGATGGTCGCGTCGGCAAACTCCTCCGGGCGGGGCCCGATCGCAGGCCCGGTGCCGCCCTTTGGAGGCACTTCCTACACGTACCTCTCGGGGACATCGCAGGCCGCTCCCCAGGTTGCAGGCGCGGCGGCCGTCGCCGCACAGTACCTGCGCGACACCCGCTCGACGCTTCCGACCCCCGCGCTGCTCAAGGCGCTGCTCATCAACGGCGCGCAGAGGCTCCCCACCTATGCGTGGCCGGGACCGGAGCAAGGGTGGGGGCGCCTTGACCTTGCCGCCTCGCTCCTCAACTCCTCGGCCCGGCGCGTCGATTTCGTGCCCGAAGGGTTCTGGCCATTCTATTCGAGCCTCCCGTCGGACGTGGTGCAGTTCGACGTGACGGTCGACGCCGGGCAGGACCTGCGCGTGACGCTCGCGTGGAGCGACCCGCCCGGGAGTGCCGCGGCGCCTTCCTTGCAAAACGACCTCGACCTCGAAGTGCGCGACCAGAACGACACCGTGATTTTCGAGGGCAACCGCATCAATTCAACGACCGGCTACTCCACGGCGGGCGCAAGCGCGCACTTCGATTCGACCAACAATGTCGAAGTCGTGTCAATCCCCGCGGCGTCGGCGGGCACCTGGAAGGTCTTCGTCCGTTCCTACAGCTACACGAACGCGAGCAGGGGCCCCCAGATGTTTGCGCTCGCCTACTCCGGTGCGCTTCGGCACATTGAGCCTGACCTCTCCGTCCCGTCGGTGTCGATCGCCGCGCCGGCGGGAGAGATCGAGTCGGGCGAGGCCGTCGCGCTGCAAGGCGAGGTCGTGAACCTCGGCGGGGCCACCGCAAGCGCGGTCACCGTGGCGGCCCTCAATGCGGATGACATGCTGGCGCCGCCGTACGCCACCGCCTCCTTCCCGACGCTTGCCCCCTCCGAGCGCGCGAACTTCACCCTGGGCTTCCTGCCGCCCGACGGCTCCAATTCGATCGTCGTGCGTGCGTCCTCGACAAGCGCAGAGGCCGACCCGTCGAACAACTTTGCCACGCTCGCGTTCTTCGTCGTGCGCCGCCAGCCGCAGCTCACGGGGACCACCGATGCCACGGCGTTACCCGGGCGCGGCGCGCTCTTCGCCCTGACGGCAACGAACCGGGGGAACGTCCCCGACCTCCTCCAAGTCGGCGAAAACCCCGGCACGCGCGACCCGAATTGGACGCTCTCGTTCTCGCAGTCAAATTTCTCGCTCTCGCCCGGCCAGAGCGCCGGCTTCAACGCGATGATCGATGTGCCCTCCTCTGCCGTCGAGGGCGACTTCACAGGGGCCGAGGTCCGACTCGTGTCGGTCGCAAACCGCAGCCGCATGGACTTCCTTTCGATCACCGCGCGCGCCGGCAGCGTCCACGCCGTGCAACTCGCCTCGCTCCAGCCCGCGCTGTCGGTTGCCGCCCTCGCCTTCGAGGAGGTGCCCATCCGCATCACGAATGCAGGCAACTCGCCCGAGGACGTCATCGTGACGATCACGCCGCTTTGGCCGGACTCGGCTGATTGGACGGGCTCCTCGGCGGCGCGGACCCTTGGACTTGGCGAATCGGCCGACCTGCTGCTGAACCTCACCAACACCGACCACGCGGCGGCCGGGTACCGCGGGCTGCTCCGGGTCCGCGCCGTGGTGACTTCGACCGGTCAGGTCATCGACACTCTGGTGCCCGTGTTCGTTGAGGCCCACGCGTGCCTCACGCTCGGAGGGCCCGCTCAATTGCAGACCTATTCCACCCAGCCGGCCCCATTCGACATGGTCCTTTCGAATTGCGGGAACGTCGCGCTTTCCGGGGCGCTCACCGTCGCGCCGCCCTCCGGCCACGCGGTAACCGCCCCCACCAACTTCGCGGCCGGCCCCGGGCAGGTGCAGTCGATCGGGGTCTCCGTCGTGGGGGCGCGAGACACGCTCGACGCGGTCTCTTCGATCGTCGTGCGGGCCGACGCCTCGCAGGGACTTTCGGCGCTTTTCTCGGCGGTCGTGAGCCATGACACGGGCGTGCGCCTCGGCGTCGTGGGCCCACTCGTGTCCAACGTCCCGCCCGGCCTTAGCAAAGTCGAGGTCCGCATCCGCAACCTCAACGAAGGCGGCATGATCGAACTGCCCACGATCAGCGGTGCGCCGCCCGGGTGGACCGTCGGCGTCATGGGTCGGGCCTCTCCGTTCTTCGTAGAGAACGGCAGCGAATTCGTGCTTACCTTCGCTGTCGACTCCGGGGGTCAAGCGGACGCCCGCGAGGCGGCCATCGAAATCGCCTTTTTCCCGCACGGGAGCCGAAGCTCCGACTCGGCTTTCATCCAAGTGATACAGCTCACACGGGCCTCCCCCGCGGCGGCGCCGCCCGCGCAAACCTTTTGGCCCTCCAATCCGGGCGCCCTGTGGGCTGTGGCGGCCGGTTCCATCGCGGTGCTCGTGGCGGCCCTTTCCCTTGCCCCCTCCATGGGCCTTCTCCGGGCGTGTCCAGCCTGCGGCAGAAAGGCACCTCGATTCGACACCTTCATGAACCCCAGGTGCTCTGACTGCGGAGAACGTCTCGCGCGAGCTTCCCACTCTTCAGGTGAGTCCAAATGACCAACCGGCCCCGGGCCGCACCCGCGCTGCTTGCCGCAGGCCTTGCGCTCGTCATGCTTCTTGGCAGTTCTTCGCTCCCTTCGGCGTTTGCCGCAACAAGCCAGGCGGGCACGGGTGGGACCCCGGAGATGTTCCTGCGCCTCAAGTCCGCCGTTTTCGACCCGCTCACGGACGGAGTCGACTGGGTCCCCAGCGGGTACCGCCTGGCCGCGATCGACCCCTACGGCGACCTCTTTGTCGTCCAATTTACCGACAAGGTGCAGGCCGGTCAGCGCGAGCAGATGCTCTCCCTTGGCGCCGCGTACCACTCCTACCTGCCCGACAACGCGTTCCTCATCGCGGCCACCTCGCAAGTGGTCGCCGGAATCAAGGCGCTGTCTTTCGTGCGCGCCGTCGTGCCTTGGGAGCCGTACTTCCGAATCGCCGAAGACCTGAAGACGTCGGCGTGGCGCGCGCAGGCGGGGCCCGCCACCATCAAGGTCGAGAACTTCGGCGACCCCTCGCGCCTCATCGCTTTTGCGACGTCGCGCGGCGCGACCTTCGTGATCCAGGACGGGGTAGTGACCACGCTCATCATCCCGCGCTCCATGCTCACCGCCATCGCCTCCCTGCCGACGGTCGCGTTCATCACGGCTTGGGAGCCGCGCCAGCTCGACAATTACCTGTCTTCGGTCATCCAAGGCGCGCGCCAAGTCCCCGACGGCGCCTACAACCCGGCCTCGATGCGCCTGTGGAGCTTCAACCCGGCCACCGGCCAGTACGAGGGCACCACGGGCGCGGGCGTAATTGTCGCGGTCTCCGACACCGGGCTTGACACGACGCACCCCGCTTTCAACGGGAAGGTCGTCCTCTTCGACCCGATGGGCGACCCCGCCATCGATACCTTCGGCCACGGCACGCACACCTCGGGCACGGTGCTGGGGAGCGGCGCCTGGCGCGCGAGCGACGCCGGGATTGCGGTCCCGGGGCGCTTTGCAGGCATCGCGCCGGGGGCCAAACTCGTCCACGAGAATATCTTCGCGTCAGGCTCGTCGAACGCAAGAGCGGCGCTCGACAACGGCCAGACCGGCGCGGTCATCTCAAGCGGCTCCTGGGCAAACGGCGGCGGCTACGGCTCCGACGCGCGGCAGTACGACGGCTTTGCGCGCGACTCCTGGCCCGACGGGTCAAACGCAAGCTCGGTGGGCGAGCAAGGCGTCCTCTACTTCTTCTCGGCGGGCAACGCCGGCGGCAGCAGCACGATCGGCAACCCGGCCGAGGGCAAGAACGTCATCGCAGTCGGCGCGACGGGCGACAACAAAGGCACCTCGTGGGACACGATGGCGAGTTTCTCCTCGCGGGGGCCGGCCGACGACAACCGAATCAAGCCGGACCTCGTCACGCCCGGCGTCGACGTGATGAGCACCTACTGCCCCACCTGCTCGATGCCCGTTGGCAGCCAGCAGGGCACGAGCTACGGGGAACAGTCCGGTACCTCTATGTCTTGCCCGGGGGCTGCCGGCGCTGCCGCCGTCGCGTGGCAGTACTACCGCGACCACATCGGGTCGGAGCCCACCCCTGACATGGTCAAGGCGATCCTCATCAACGGCGTCGACGAGATGGCCAACTACCCCGTGCTTGGGCCCGACCAGGGCTTTGGCCGGATGAACCTCTCCACCTCGCTCTTGCCCCTCTCGAACCGCCAG
>JBGQKI010000024.1:0-41377 GCA_041499475.1 Thermoplasmata archaeon | reverse complement strand
TGGCCTGATCGGGCGAGCCGATCGGTTTTCGAACACGCGAAATTTCATCCGGCCAGGCGACCGCTGGCCCCCCACAACCTTTAACACCCCTGCCCACCTTCCCCAAAAGGGTGTAGGGCCCGATGACGACGAACAGGGAAATCATCAAGAAAATATGCCTTCTTGGCGACGCCGCGGTCGGGAAGACTTCGCTCATCAAGCGGTACGTTTACTCGATGTTCGATGACAAGTACATCACCACGATCGGCACCAAGGTCACGAAGAAATCCATCACCTACACGAAGCCGTGGAACGGCCAAGCGACCGAAATCCGCCTCACGCTGCTCATCTGGGACATCCTCGGCCAGAAGCAGTACTCCCGCCTGCACCCCGTCTACTATCAGGGGGCCGAGGGCGCGCTCGTCGTCTGCGACGGGTCGAGGCCCGAGACCATCCAGTCCATCGACGAGTGGGCGAAGACGTTCCAGGAGGTCGTGGGGCCCGTGCCGCTCATTTTCCTCATCAACAAAGCGGACTTGGTCGACCAGAAGACGTTCAACGCCGCCCCCATCAATGCGCTGTGCGCCCAGTACAAGGCGCGGTGGATGTTCACCTCCGCCAAGGACGGGCTGAACGTCGACAAGTCGTTCCACGAGCTTGGCGACGACCTGTGCACCCGCTACCTCGAGAAGACTAAGGCCGCCTGAGCGCCCGCTCGGGCGCTTACACCGGAGGGACAACCGTATGCCCGCTGGCGTCGAGTTCGACTCGCTCGACACAGAAACCGCCGAGACGCCCTTCTTCATCATGCCGTCGAACGCGCTCAAGTCGTTGCGCGACGAGCTTGCGATCTCCGAGGGGGAGAAGCTCACCAACGAGATGCTCTACCGCTACGGAGTGCGCTGCGGGGAGGGCATGATCGAGCGCATGTCGATCAAGGCGAGCTCCACCGAGGACATCTCCAAGATGGTGCCAAACCTCTGGGCGGGCGTGGGGCTGGGGCGCGTCTCGGCCGGCCCCTACACCGCCGACGAACTCACCTTCAACTTCCAGGAATCGATCGAAGCGCGCGCGGTGGGCAAGACCAACGAGGCCTCCTGCCACTTCACCCGCGGCTACCTCGTGGGGATCACCCAGCAGATCTCCGACCGACCCTTCAAGGCGCTCGAGACCGCCTGCCTTTCGCGCGGCGACGAGGTCTGCACGATCAAGCTGCTCCCGTCGACGGAGTACTTCGAGCCGGCCGCCGAGGGCACCGAGGGCGCGCCCCGGAAGGACTACATCGGCGAATCGTCGATCAAGCTTGAGCCCGGCGTCTCCTATCTTATGGAGACGGACGACCTCGGCCGCTGCTACGAGGCCTTCCTCGAACGCACGATGGCCGGCGCCCAGGGGCTGTGCATCACACGCGACTTCCCCGACCGCGTGCGCTCCAAGTTCAACATCAAGAAGAGCCCGATTATCTGGCTCTCGAACGCGGACCTGGAGTACGCCGTCGAGCCGGTGCAGCTTGGCAAGCTCTACCACAAGATCGAGGACTTTTTGAAGAAGACGGAGAAGGGGCTCATCATCCTCGTGGGCATCGAGTACCTGATCACGCAGAACAACTACTCCTCCGCGCTCAAGTTCCTGCAACTCATCAAGGACCAGATTTCCATCTACGGAGCGACGCTGCTCGTCCCCATCGTGCCGGAGACGCTCGCCGACAAGGACCTCAAGCTGATCGAACGCGAGTTCGAGACGATCAAGGTGGAGAAGTGAAGGGCGTGGCCGTGGGTGTGAAACGGTGAAGGGAGGCACGTTCGCTTTGAAGAAGGACACGGTGACGCCTGACGGCCTGAAGGGCGACCCCACGGTGCCCGACGTCCGGGCGTCGTTCTTCATCGTGCCGACGGACATCCTCGAATCGCTCCACGAGGAGTTCTCGGCGCTCGCCGGCGAGCGCTCCGCCTCGGGGATCCTCTACCGGACGGGCTACCGGTGCGGCCAGACCGTCACAGCCAAGATGAATTTCCAGCTGGACGACGACTCGCTGCTTGGCGACGCGCTCACGAACCTCTGGATCGAGATCGGCCTGGGGCGCATCTCCTCGATCCAAGCGACCGACGAGGGTGCGCTGCGAATCGTGTCGGACGAATCGACCGAGGCGCGCGCGGTCGGCCGGTCGGGCAAGAAGGTGTGCGACATTACGACAGGGTACCTGGCCGGGACCGCATCGTCGCTCACGGGCCACGACTTCGTCTGCGAGGAGACGCGGTGCTATTCGAACGGCGCGGAGCAGTGCGAGTACATCCTGCGGCGCAAAGGGTGAGGGTGCAGGTCGCCCGCGTCCGGCAGAAGGGGGGCTTGCGCCGGGCGTGGGAAAAGCGGGGGGGTTCAAGCGACCGAGGCACCATCGGAGGCAGGCGAAGGGGTCAAGGAGGCCGTCCGCCAAATCCTCGACGAGATCATCCGCCACCCGTGGGCCAAGGCTGCGGGCATCGTGAAGAAGTCCTTCGGGCGGGAGGAGGACGAGGGTGTGGGCCAGGGGCTCGTCGGCGACAGCGCGCTCTTCGCCGGGCGCATTGCGACGCTTTACGGGATTGGGGAGAAGTTGCTGCAGGAATTCGAAGAGAACGGCCCCGACCGCTCGGACATCGTGGCCGGCGAGACGCACATCGTGATCCTGGACATCGACGCAGACACCGTGCTCGTAGGGGTCATCGACCGCACCGCCGAGGGCCACGAGGGGGCGGCAAATTTGCTTGGCGAGTCGCGAAATCGCCTGCGGCAAGTTGGCTGAGGCGGGGGCTACTCGTAGACCCGGTTGTACCACCAAAGCCCAACGCCAATGATGGCGATGACGGCGAGCGTGCCGATGAGGAACGCCTGCCCGATGTGGCCTTGCTGGACGTTGGGCTCGGGGTCGCCGAGGTTCACGCGGAAGAAGAGGACGTTGTTCTCCTCGAAAGAATCCGCATGCTGGTGCGTGGGGTCGACGACAGCCTTGATGGTGTAGACGGCGCGGTCGGCCCAGGTTGCGTCCCACTGGACGCCGGTGTCGGCGCTGCCCTTGGCATTGACGGCGGTGATCGTGCTGTTGCCAATGGAGATGTAGTCCGCGTCGTTTGGCCCCCGCGCGTAGAAGCTCACATTCACGCCGGTGATTGAAACGTTGGCGTCGTTGGAGACGGTGACATTGATGGGGATGAGGCGCATGGCGCGCATCTCGATTTCCTTCTTCACGATTGCGTAGACTTCGTGGGAGCCGTGCGTGGACCGGTTGCCTTCGCCGACGTACCCGATGACGTTCATGACTACCTTGCTGGTGTGGTTGGAGGGCGAGAGCGTGACGTTCATGGTGGCGCTGCCATTGAGGTCCTTGGTGTAAGCTTGGGCGCCGGCGCGCTCGGCGCCCGCGTCCGGCTGGATGACGACGTCCGAGGAGTTGCCCGTGAGCACCATCGCGATGGTCGTGTAATTGGAGGAGAAGCCCGCGACTCCGGCCACAGCGATGTGGTAGAGGCCCGGGGTCGTCCCGCCCAGGCGGTCGGGGCCGTCGATGGAGACCGTGACGTCTGGCGAGGGCGTGACGGCGCAGTCCTTCCAGGCGCAGGGCGTTAGGTTCTGGAGGTTGAGGCGGAACTCGCTTGCGATCGACACGTTGAACGCGGGGTCGTTCGCGGTGTTGGCAATCTGGCCGGGGTCGAAAGCGGAGCCAAACGGGGCGGCGGCCAAGGCGAGGCCAAGCTCGGCGAGCAGGACGAGCAGGCAAAGCGCCGCGCGCACAGGGGCCTTCCCGCTCATTCGGTCCTCCCCCTGCGGCGCCGTACGACCGCCGCGGCCCCGACGAGGGCCACTGCGGAAAGGGCGCTTTCAAAGCCCGGGGTGGTGAGCGGAGCGTTGTCGAGGAGGTCGCCCTTGCCCGGCTCGGTCGCGCGCGTGGCATTGGTCGCGCCTCCGAGGCGCAGGTCGCCGTAAACGATGGAGACCGCCGCGCTTTTCGCCGTCGCGTTGGGCTCGGTGACCGAGACGGCATTGACCACAAAAGTGGAGCCTTGGGGCGCAGGCGCGGCGGACGGGTCGCGCTTCAAGGTTACCGTGACGCGCTGCGAGAGGAATGGCTGGAGCTCCATCTCGCTGCCGGGGGCGCCTTGGTCGACCGTCGCGCTGTACCCCTGAGGCAGGGAGGGGACCGTCACGCGCACGCGGTCGACGCCGTTGCCCTTGTTCTCCACGGAGACGAAGTAGTTCGTCTGCAAGCCGACATCGGTGGGCGCATCGACGTTGGGGTGGATGTCGATGCCGAAGTCCTGCCTTGTGGTAATCGTGAAGTCGACCGTGCCGCCTTCGCCGCCGCTGGCGTTGCGCGGCGTGGCGCGCAGCTGGAGCTTGTTCGGCCCCGAGCGCGTCTGGTTCGACGTGTTGATGAGGATCCAGAATTCGCGGCTCTCGCCAATCTGGAGCGTCACGTTGTCGATGCCCATGATTTGCGGGACGGAGATGAATTCCGGCGATCCAGCCGCGCCGATGTCGACCATCACATGGTCGACGCCGATCTGGTAGGTCCAGCCGCCCGGCACCTGGGCAGCGGGCGGCGCGAGGTCGAAGGTGGCGTTCTCGTTGCCCGTGTTGCGGATGACGGCGGTATAGTTCACCGACGCGCCCTGCGCCTTGGGCGTCGTGTCCTCCGTGTAGTTGAACGAGACCGTGAAGTGGCGCTGCTTGCCAAACTCAAGGGCGCGCGTGATGTTGTCGAGGTCGAGGGAGAATGTCGTGAGCGCGCTGTAGTTCATCGAGGTGTTGAACTCGGTCGTCGCGATCGTCGCGTTGACCGCAAAGGAGCCGTCGGGCAGCGTGATGTTGTAGGTGCCTGCAGGCTGTGGAAGGGCAATCGTGATCGGGCCGTAGATCACCGTGTAGTTGGTCGGCGGCACCTGCAGAATCTGGCCGGTCGTGTTGTTGAAGGTGGTGCTGCCCGACACGAAGAACGCCTGGCGCAGCGACACATTCGTCCACACCGTGCCGCCCACGGGGTCGACCGTGGCCTGCGCGATCCCGGCCACCGGGGTGCCGTTGACGGTTCCCACCGCGTACAGGTTGTACGTACCCGGCTTCAGCGTGACGTTGAAGCTGCCGTTGGCCGCGACGGAGAGGCTGCGCGCGTCGGAACTGTTGGTGGCGTTGTACAGCGTCAGCGTGGGCACCTGCATCCCGGTCTCGAACGCGTTGAGGCGCCCGTTGCGGTTGAGGTCGAGGAATGTGTAACCGGTGAGTTCGACGTCGTGCGCCGTGAGTTTAAGGTTGAGGACAAAGCCGTTAGCGGGAGCGGGCACCTTCGTGATGTTGATGAGCCAGCTGGCGTTCGAGGTGTCGAACCCGGCGTGGTCGACGGTCACGGTGTAGTTGCCTACCGGCAAGAAGGCTTCGTAGGCGCCGGTGGGTTGGACCAGCTGGCGCAGGACGACCTGGGTTGGCTGGGACGCGTTGCGGAACTCGATGAACGCGCCGAGCGGCTCCTCGCGGTTGCCCGCCGTGTAGACTCCGTCGCCGTTGCGGTCGTAGTAGAACGCGCCGGTGACCTGCACCATCCTAATGAGGGGCAGGCGGAACACCGTCGTGCCCGGCACGAAGGTGTAGTTGCCCTCAGCGTGGTAGAGGACGGTGACCTGCGTTTCATTGGGCGCGAGGCTCTCCGACCGGCGCTGGTCGATGAGGTACGCGTATGTCCGTCCGCTAAGGAGCTGAACAACCGCGTCGCCGAGCTGGAAGTCGCCGGCCGCCTGGGTGACGTTGGTGAAGGTGATCCGCGGGCCAGTGAGGGCCTCCTCGCCGGCGTCCTCGATGCCGTTGCCGTTCTCATCGTTCCACGCGTGCACGGTGAGGGCCGTCTCGCGCTGGAGGCGCACGAGGCCGAGGTTCTGCACCTGCGAGAGGTTGACGCTGAGGAATGAGCGTGAACTCGAGCCGCCGATGTCCGCGGAGGCCTCGATCGTGTACGTCCCCGAACGGATGTACCCTTCAAAGGAGCCGTTGGCAAGCGAGGTGAGCGTGGTCGGGCCAGGGCCGCCGCGCAGCGTCACGAGCCCGCCCGCGGGCCGCTCGTCGATCGAGGCCACGCCGTCGCCGTCCGCGTCGAACCACAGGATCCCCTGGAGGTGCGTGAGTTCGCGCAGCGAGAAGTTCATCACGGTGGGCGTGCCGCTCGGCAGCAAGAGCGGGTGCAGGATGGCGTCGCCGCTCGTCACGTCGAACGCTTCGTAGCGGTGGGACTGCGCGCCGGTGCCGCGGTCGACGGTGAGGTTGAAGGCGTAATGTCCGACTGGGAGGGTGAGCGCGTAGTCGCCGTTGGCGTTGGTCGTGGCCGTCGCATTGGTCCCGTTGAAGTACGCGCCGACGCCCGACTCGGCAATGAATTGGACGACGACTCCGGCAAAGCCCTCGTCGTCGGTTAGGTTGCCGTCGCCGTTGCGGTCGAACCCGACGCGACCCTTGACCTGCAGGGGCGCGGCCTCGACAAAGAGGTCTACGGAGTTGTTCTGGGGGACCGTCGCGTCGAGCAATTTGGCCGTCGCGTTGTCGAGGTACCCACCCGCGTGGGCGGCCACGGTCCAATTCCCGTCCGTGAGCCAAGCGGTGAAGCTGCCGTCCGCGGTCGTGGTCGCCGTTTGCACATAGGGGCCCTGCGTGAAGGTGAGGTTGGCGCCTTTGATGAGTTCGACGAGGGCGAGGGTGCCGCTGCGGTCGGCGTCGAAGCCGACGGAACCGGTGATCCGTGTGCCGTTGTTGAGCCCAATGTCAACCGTGGTGGTCGAGGCGTCGACGGTGACCGTGCGGTAGGCGACCTGCGCGCGGTCGAACCCCGTCCGCTCGAGGACGATACTGACGTAATAGGTCCCGTAGGGCAGGACGGCGTCGAACACGCCATCGGTGCGGGCGACGAGCTTCAGCTCTTGTCCGGTGGCGGCGCTGTGGAAGTTGACGGCGGCCGATGGCAAAGAGGGTTCGGCAGTGGTGTTGTTGCTGCGCAACGTGTCGTTGTCGGCGTCGCGGAACACCGTGCCGTTGAAGTGCGCGGCCGGCAGGAGCCGGAGCGTCCAATTCGCGCCTTCGGCCGCCGCGACCTCCTCGTAGCCAGCAAAGAGGCCGCCGCCGGGGTCGTGGTAGTCGGCGCTTAGCGTGTAGTTGCCCGCCGGGTAACGCGTGGAGGCGAAACCGGCGCTGTCCAGGCCCGTGAGGTTGAAGTAGGTGCCCGTAACCGACGCGACCTCGACCGAGGCGTTGGCAGCCTCCTCACCAGCCGTGAAATTCCCGTTGAGGTCGCGGTCGAGGAAGACGTGCAGCTGCACGCCGACCGTGTCGGCCGCAGTGAAGTTGTAGGACGCCTGTCCGCCGGGGGCCAGGTGGAGTTCCTGTTCGAAGGGCGTGGCGTTAGCAAGGGCGGAAGCTAAGGTGTAGTCGCCGGGCAGGAGGTTCGTGAAGGCGAACTTGCCAAGCGTGTCGGTAAGGTTGGAAAAGACGGCCCCCGTCTGTTTGTCGGTGAGGGTGACGGTCGCGTTGGCGCGAGCCCGGGCAAGTTCGTCCGTGGCGTTCCCGGTGACCTTGGCCCCCTTAAGCACGACGTCGCTTGGTGTCGAGGCGTTGGCGTTGATGCGCACGGAGGGCAGCGCCGTCCAGTTGTGGCCGCTCCAGGTCACATTCACGCTGTAGAGGCCGGCCGCCATCCCGAGGACCTCGAAGGAGCCGTCGGCCGCGGTCGTGGCGGCGACCGACAGGTTCGCGGTGGTCGAGTTGATTTGCAGTTGCGCGCCGGCAAGCGCCTGGTCGTTCGCCCCCGAGAACGTGCTCGTGCTGTCCTTGTCGAGGTACGCGAGCCCCTTGAGGGAGCCGGGGACCGAGGTGATGTCCTGCCTGATGTTGAAGTCGAACACGCCGTCGTGGTTGGCGTCCTCCTCAATGCGCATGGCTTGGTTGTCCGAGACGGGGATCGTAATTCGGCCGATTTCGACCTGCTCGCGAAGCTGGAAGGGGTCGGCGTTTCCGCCCGTCGAGGCGATGAGCGTCACGTTTCCGAACGGCACGAGCGCCGAGAAGCTGCCGTTCTTGTCCGCGAAAACGAAGCCGTGCGGCACGCCGACCCACTGCGGGTTCTGGAGCTTCACGTCGTCGTAGACCGTGACGCGCGCCCCGGGGACCGGGACGCCCTCTGCCGTGCGCACCGTGCCGTTGACCCACGCGCCGGCGTAGTACTTCAGGTACATCACGCCCGTGCCCGAGCTTTCGCCAAGGCCGAGGAACTGGCGGTCGATGGTCACGTTCGTGTTGCCCGTGTATTGGTCGGCTTCCTGGTCCGTGATGATCTTCCAGTCCTTCGTGTGGTTGGCAAGGTCCGTCGCGTTCGGGTTGAAGTACACGGTGCGCTGCACGAGGCGCCAGTGCGACATGTTGAAGCCCTGCATGGGCGGCTGGCCGGCAAGGCAAGTCTGCGTCTGGCCGGTCGTGCACGACGCGCGGATTCCGGGGAAGCCGTTGTAGGTGCCGCCCGGGATGTCATTCGAGGTGTACCCGAGGTACGCGCGGGTGAACATCGAGTGGTAGAAGTTGGGCTTGTATTGGATCTCGGTGGTCTGAAGGAGCCGGTACTCGCGAGAAGTCATCGCGTCGCACGGGATGACGCGCCCGTTGGTGAGGTGGCACAGGATCTGGACGAAGTCGTTCTTGTCGTAGTCGGCCAGGATGATCGGCGCGTAGAAGATCCCCGTCTGCGAGGCGGAGAAGGGCATCATACGAACATCGACCGCGAAGTAGCGCAGCTCAAACCCGGTCTGCTCCTTAATGTCGCGGATCCACCAGATGCGGTCCTCGGGCGTCACCTTGTCCGTGATGAGCGTGCTCGTCATGATGTAGAATGCGTTGCGCGGGGAGATCGGCGCTTCACGCTTCATGTACCTCGTGGGGTTGGCGAGGATCGTGTCATTGTAGGAAGTCGGGTCGTTGGCGTAGGCCAAGACCTGGGCCCAGCCGTCTTCGCCAAGGTACTGGCGTGCGAGTTTCACGATCACCGGGTTGTCGCGCACGGTCTCGAGGTAGCGCGCGAGGATGAGCGAGTTTCCGGCGTCCTCGCCGGAAGCCCCGATGAAGTTGCCCGCGAACTCGAACCCGTTCTGGAAGTTGTCGGCCGCTGTCGGGTGCTCACCGACGTGCATCGCCCAGTGGCCGTAGTCCCACCAAGAGATGAAGCCCGGACGTTTGTCTTCTGGCAGTTGGCGGTCCTGCGTGGCGAGCCACGTCATGGCGACGGCCCAATAATCGTTCATGAAAGAAGTGCCGAACGCGCCGAGGTACCACAGGCGGTTGCTGTTGACGTCGAACGCATCGGGGGCGGGCCGGAAGATGTGGAGGTCGTTGAGCGGGTGGAAGCCGCCGATGGTGAACGGGTCGGTGAGGTCGGGCATGATATTGTAGATCGCCGTGTCCCACTGCTTCTTCGTTTCGAAGGGGATGCCCGCGTCGAGCCCCTGCATGAAGTTGGGGAAAAAGACCATGAACACGAGGAAGTACGCGACCGCCCAGTGGGCGATGGGCACACTGCGGATCTTCCGCCAACCCACCTGCTTGGCCCAGCGGTCGCGGTAGGTCTTCAGCGAAAAGTGCGTCCTGTCGATGATGCCCCAGAGGATCCATCCGGCGAGGATCGCGAACAGCGGCGTCGCGTTGTACATGAAGCGCACGGCGGTAAGGGCCATGTAGATCGCGGCCGCCGCCCACGCCAGCATGAGCACGTACGCGTTCGAGTACCGCCGGGGCAGGCGGAAGGCCATGAGCCCGATGCCGCCAAGCGCGAGCAGTGACGTGGCGTACCCATAGGACGACACGAGCCTCGAAACATCGGGGGGCTGGGCCTCGGCGATCGTGTTGTACAGCTTATTGCGCGAGAAGTAGCCGGCGCCCGAGAAGATGGTGTCGGCGATGTCGGGGGCAAATGCGTTGAGGCCGATGTACACCGTGCCCACAAGCACCGCGAGGGTGAGGACGATGAGGACCCACGGGAGGTTGCGCGTGGGCACGAAGAACAGGGTGATGAGCGCCGCGCCGGCCCAGAGCAGGTAGAAGATTTCGTACCAGTGCATGAAGTGCATTCCGTAATAGTACGGGAGCGTCATCGCAAAGACGACGGAGAAGGCGATCATGGTGAGGATCGCAAGCGAAAAGGGGTCCTCGTGCCGGAACCAGCGCATGACGATGATCGAAAAGAAATAGTAAATCAGGACGATGGCAAACACGTAAGGGAACCCTTTCCAGGCGAGCGCGCAAGCGCCCCACATGACCGACGCCATCAGCGTATAGAGGACGGCGATGCGCTGTTCGCGGAAGAAGTGGAGGAACCCGCGCGTGACCGAGTCAAGGTCGCGGTAGTGCTCGACATAGACCTTGTTCTTCGTATAGGACATCGCGCGGATGTAAAAGTAAAACCCGACGGCGATGAAGAACATCAGGTAGCCGTCGTGGTCGGAGAAGCCAACGACGTTGCGCTCGATGTTGCCCGCCATGATGGCGATGAAGAAAGCGCCGAGCAGGCCGGCCTTGCGGCCGAACATCTCGCGGGCGACGAAGAAGACAGGGAAGACGAGGGCGGACGACCAGATGGCGCCGATCTGCTCGGCCCCCCACCAAACGCCGGAGGTCGTGTTGCCGGTAAGCGGCGATACGGCGTAACCTAACAGTAAGCCGGACGTTTCGAAAGCGGGCGGGTTGGGGTTCGGGCCGCCCTGGGGGTAGTTCTGGAGCGGGTCCCAGGAGAGCCACTGGTGGGTTTGGTCAAGGTGGTCGATGGCCCGCTTGTGGTAGTCGGGGTCGTTGCCGGAGAGGAGGTAGGTGCCGGGGGGCAGGTAATCCGGGGTGGCCGACGGCCAATAGAACACGGAGCGCAGTAAGATGGCGAGCAGGAAAATCAGGATCAGCAGCGTGGGCACCCACCCGCGCCATTTGCGGACGCGGCCGCCGACGGCGGCAAGGCGCGGCAAGATGGGGGGCCGCGGTGTCGAAGGTTCCTCGTGTGCTTCCTGCTCTTCCTCGTCCTCGGCCGCCGCTTCGTCGTCTTCCTCGCCGGCCGCACCCTCGTCGGACTCGGTCGGCTCCGCGGGATCGTCTCCCGTGGTTTGTGCGGCTTGCGCGGCGTCCTCGCCATCGCCAACATCGTCCGTGTCCGGCTCGCCCTCGTCGGAGGGAGCCTCGCTGGGGGCGGAAGAACGCCTAAAAAGGGCCATCCACGCACACCTCAGGTCGGTTACATCGGGGCTGCGATTATTCCGAAGTTCAAAATCAAGGCTTGGGCGTCTTGGCATATTCCGTTAGGTGGCTTGGGTGGGCTGGCCAGACCTCGGATTTGCGCGGGCATCACCTTCCTCTTTATCAAGGTTTCTCCGGGCTCGAATCGCGCGAATGGGCCAGCCTGGCCCACGCGGCTGACCTTGGCGATTCCGTTCCAAGAAGCGGTCGCCGATTCGGTGCCAAGGGATTGGTCGCAGAATGCGAAACCGTCGGGCCTTGCGCCTCAGAATTTCTTGTCGTCGATGACTTTGGTGACCTGGAACCGGCCGTCCTGAATGAGGAGTTGGAAGTAATTTGGCGAGTGGTTCGAGTTGCGCACTTTGACGGCGCGGATCCGGCGTTGGACGTTGATGTCGTCGAGCACGGCCATGCGAAGGTGCAGGATGGCGTCGGAAAGGAAGTCTTCGTCGTACTTGCCAAAGGCCTGGGACCCGCGCTCCTGCTCCTGGATGAGGAACGTGGTGGTGTCGTGGTCGCGCAGCCACTCGAAGAAGTGGAAGAGCTCGATCCGCGGCTTTTCGAAGTTGGCGAGCAGCTCGAGCACCGGCAGCGAGTCAAGGACAAGTACGCTGTAGTCCTGGGATTTCTTCAGGTTGTCCGCGTACATCTTGAAGACGTGGAGCCACGAGTGGTCGCCGAGCATGGTGAGGTTCTTGCGGATGAGTGCGAGGTCAAGGACGGTGACTTTGTCCTCGACGACGGTCTGGTCCATGCCAAGGCCGCTCATGTGGTTGAGCAGGGAGTCGCGGCCCTGTTCGAGCGAGATGTAGAGGCCCTTGCGGTCGTCGGAGAGCGCATTGTGGTAGAGGACGTTGAAAGCGACCGAGGACTTCATGGTGCCTGGCTCGCCGACGAGAAGGACGACCGACCCTTCGGGGATGCCGCCGCCAAGCTGTTCGTCGAAGCCGAGGATGTGGGTTTTGATCATCTGCACCATAGGTATCAGAACTCCCGCGTTTGATGCACGCGGAAATGCCGCCTTCAATAGAAAAAGGTTGGGGGGTCGCTGCGCGCGATGCTGGAGAGGGCAAGAACGCGCGCGGCGCTCGGTGGCGCCCGAGGTCTTGCGGCGCGCGATCGGATGCGCTGCGAACCACTTTGCGAAGGGTTAATACGGCCACCCTTCATCGAGCGGCCCAAGCGATCTGGCTGCCGCGGAATGGGAGAGCGCTCCCGTTTGCGTGGCGCACGCTTTGGCAGGTCTCCCCGTGGGCGAAGCGGAAGGCCGTCGGTCGGGGTCCCGCCCGGTGGGCAAAGACGGCCAAGCGCCCGAACAGTTCGGGGTGCTGGCCACCCGCGATGCGGCGGGCGCGTACCGCCCCTTCCCGATTTTGGGGATGGACTTCGACCTGTCGACGGCCGTCCGCGAAGTGAAGGGCCTTCTCGAATACCACATCACGATATCGAACCGCGACAAGAAGCCGATCGAGCACCTCGTGGTGACGCCGGCGCTGCCCGAGGACCTGAAGCTTGCCGACGAGCCGTCCAAGCGCATTGGGACCATCCCGCCCGGCGAGTCGGCGACGCTGAAGTTCAAGCTGTCCGTGTCCGAAGATGCGCGCACCGTGGGGATCAAGGGCCGCCCGCTGCCGGGGCTCGACTTTGCGGTGCAGACCTCGCTGCGCGTCCGCAAAGGGAAGGCCAAGTACGATGTGACGCTGGAGAACTTGCACGAGTGGACGATCCGGCGCGCGCGCATTGAGCCGAAGCTCCCGTACGGCGTCCTGCCCCTCGAGCATGAGCGGGTGGCCGACGCCCTTGGAGCCGGCGAGAAGCAGGTCTTCGCGTTCGAACTGATTTCGCAGGAGGAAGTCGACCGCAAGGCGCGCCACGAGGAGCGGTTGCACGAGGCGGTCGCGAGCCCTGAAGAGCCGCCGAAGATCTCCGACCGGCGCTTCCCGCGCGAGCACTCCGAGGCGGAGATCGCCGAAGTCGTGCATTGGCTCGATGAACTCCAGACGATGAAGGAGGCCGGCGCCTCCGAGACCATGATGGAGGACCTTGTCGAATTCGGGCCGTCCGAGTACCCGCTCGAGGTGCTGCGCGTCGCCGAGGCCCTGGAGATGGGGCCCTCCGAGGAGCGGTTCATCGTCATCGACTACGAGGCTGAGTTCAAGCCGGTGCCGCCGGCCCGTCCGCGCCTGGGGCCGATCGAGTTTGCCCTCGCCGAGGAAGAAGGCTTCATCCACATCGACGAGGACGAGTTCGCCTCGATCAAGCCGCTCGGGCTCGAGCCCACGATCGCCGAAGAGATCGAAATCGAGCCGATGGAAATGGACCTTTGAGGCGCGCCTTGCGCCCTGGCCCGACCGTGGGGTGCGCCAACGGTGGCCACCGAACCGCCCGCTTTCGACGCCGACTTCATCGGCGAAACGCCGACGCGGTCGAAGGTCAAGACGCGCCATCAGAAGCGGATGTTGCACGCGAAGGCAGCGCCGCCTGCCAAACCCTTCGTCCACGTGGCCTTGGAGGCCGCGGTGGTGATCAACGCGCCAGTCTTCCCCACGGAAGACCGCGCGCGCGTCAGGGCCGCTGTGGCCGCGCTTTTCCCGGATGCCCACTTCGACTCCGAAGGGCCGGAGGGCGCTGTAGCGGCGCGGGCACGCGACTTGAGGAGGATGGCCGAGATCCTGCGGCACAGCCGGATCCGCGACACGGCGCGCCAGGTGTTGAAAGACGCGGTTGGCCGGGACGGCGTTATCCGGCTGCGCCTCAACAAACAGGCGGCAACCGCCGCGCGCGTGAATTTCCAGACGGGGAGCCATGTCCTCGGGGCGCTCGAGGTGGAGATCACCGCTGCTGACCCCGATACCCTTGCCGAAGAGCTGACCTGGATTGAAGGCGAAAGCGATGAGCGCCTCCTCGGGACGAAGCTGCACCTGCACCCGGAGCGGCGCTCGCGCCGCGCCTGAGGGCCGCGCGCCTGCCTCGCTCGACGGCGTTGGGAGGCGAATCGCTTTAAGGGGAAACCCGGATCGGAAGGCGGGCCCCCGGAGTATGGACGCGGAAGTGGACCGGGGGACGGTGTACCTGCTACGCACGCACGAGGCGGCCAAGCTGTTTGAGCTTTTCAACCGGCTGCGCCGGTCCGGAGCCTTTGCCGAAAAGGGGCTCGTGGTGAGCCGTAGCCACCCCGACCGGCTCAAGGAGCGCTTTCAAACGGCCGACGGCGAGTATGTGTGGCTCACCACGAACAGCGTCGACGGGATCGTGTGTGCCGCGCCCACGGCGATATCGCTCGTCCACATGAAAGTGGTGGACTACTTCAAACGGCACCCGAATGGGATCGTCGCGCTCGACGGCTCGGAGTACCTCATCACCAACAACACCTTCGAGACCTTCCTGCGGTTCGTGCACAGCGTGCACGACCGAGTGATGGTGACGCAGGGCGTGCTGATCCTTGCAGTCGACCCCCAGGCCGTGGGAGAACGCGAGATGCACCTTCTCGCGCGCGAGTGCGCGGAGATGACGGGCATCTAGTCGAGGCCCCAGAAGGCGCGGGCCTCCGCGCGGCGCTTGGCGTCGACCGTGCGCAGCCTGCCGACGGCGTCGGAGAGCGGGACGCGCGTCGGCTCGTCCCCGCGCATCGCGACCATCGTCCCGAAGGCGCCCGCGTGGGCCGCCTCGACGGCCGCAAGCCCGAGCCGGGTGGCCATGAGCCGGTCGACGACGGTGGGCGGCCCGCCGCGCTGCAGGTGGCCGAGCACCACGTGGCGCGCGGCCACGCCTGTGCGCTTCTCGAGGTCTCGAGCGAGCCACTCGCCCACGCCGCCGAGCGCCGCATGGCCGAAGGCGTCCGTCCCGCCGGCTTTCAGCATCTCGGCGCCGCCCTTAGGCACGGCCCCCTCGGCGACGGCGATCACCGCCCAACGTTTGCCGGCCGCAAACCGCCCGCGCACCATTTGGGCGACCTCCTCGGGGTCGAAGGGCTCTTCGGGCAAAAGGATGGCGTGGGCGCCGCCGGCGATGCCCGCGGCCCAGGCCATCCAACCGGCGTGCCGCCCCATGATCTCGCACACCAGCGCGCGCTTGTGCGAGCGCGCGGTGGTGTGGAGCCGGTCGAGTGCGTCGGTGGCCACGGTGATGGCCGTGTTGAAGCCGATGGTGTACTCGGTCGCGTTGAGGTCGGCGTCAATAGTCTTGGGGATTCCGATCGCCCGAATGCCGAGCGCTGAAAGTTTTGCAAGGACCCCCAGCGTGTCCTCGCCGCCGATGCCGATCAAGCAGTCGATGCGCGTTTTGGCGAGGTTCTCCGCGATCTTTTCGGGTCCCCGCTCGACTTTGAAAGGGTTCGTACGGGAGGTAAGGAGCACGGTGCCGCCCTCGTCGAGGATGCCTTCCACGTCCGAGCGCGAAAGGGGCCGCATCAGGCCTTCGAGCGGGCCCTTCCACCCTTCTTCGAAGCCGACGACCTCGTCGCCGAGCTGCGATGCGCGCACGACGATTGCGCGGATGGCCGCGTTGAGGCCGGGGGAATCGCCGCCGCCGGTGAGGACTCCAATCCGCATGGTCGCGCCTCGGGGCAGCCGTGCGATGGCCCGCGCGCAATTTGAAGGTTCCACGCCGCCGGGAGATGAAACGGGCTTTCGCTCTACCCCCCTTTACCCTTTATTAGACGCGCGAGGCTAGGGTGGGCGGGCGGGGCTTCGAAGAAGTCAGTGGCCCGCAAGGCTCTGTAGCCGCCCCCTCACGATGGCGGCCTTGAGTGGGTGGTGGTCGCGCTCGAGGAGTCCGACGAGCTTGTCGTAGAATTCGCGCGCCTTGACCGCGTTCCCCTCCCGCCGGTAGGCTTCGGCGGCCCCGAAGGCGTCGGCAAGCGAATCATAGAACAGGACGGAGCCATACTCGAAAAGCCCCCACGAGAACCCGAGCTCGGCCTGCGTCGCCTTGGTGTGCTGGAACCCCGTGTCGGCGAAGAATTCCGTGAGGAGCGCCTCCCACCGCGGGTCGCCCCAGAGCGGGCCGAACTCGATCCGGTAGATCTCGGAGTAGAAGTTGGGCTTGTTGATCGCAAGGCCCGTCCGAATGGATTCAAAGGCATCGTCGGCCCGGCCGAGCAGCGATTGCATCGTGGCCATCCGGAAGTACATGCCGCCGGCGTCGCGCCGGTCGAGCGCGAGCCCCTTTTCGAATGCTCCGACCGCGCGCTCCGGCTCCTCCAGCATCTGGTGAGCCTGTCCTTTCTGATACCACGCGAGCTTCATTGAAGGGTCGATTTCGACGGCGCGGCCGTAGGCCTGCGCCGCGTCCTTGAGGCGGCTGTGCGTGAACAGGAATTTGCCGTACTCGTACCACCCCCGCGCATCCTCGGAGTCGATGCGGACGACCTCGCGCAGCGCCGAAGCGGCGTCGTCGACGCGCTCTTGCGCCCGCTTGCGCAGGGTGCGCGCCTTCTGGAGGTCGCCCTTCTTTTCCACCTGCGCGGCCCGCGCCTCCTCGGCGAGCTTCAGCCCAATCAGCGCGCGTGCCTTGAGGGCCCAGGCAGGCTTGAGGTCGGCGCAGGCAAGGAGCACCTCGTCAACCAGGCGCAACGAGAGTTCGAAGTCGAAGAACTCGGTGGCCAGGATTGCGCCGTTCAGTTTGTTGTGGGTCTCTTCGGGGTCGGTCTTGGCGGCCAGGTTCACCCAGTAGAGCGCGTCCTTGCAGTCGCCGATGAAGAACGTGAGGACCCCGAGCGCCGCGGGCTCGGCGAAAAGGCCCGCCGTCTGGCCGGCCCCTTCGAGGTCAAAGAGCAGGGCGGAGGCCGTGCGCATGAGGCGTTCCTCTTCGGGCTGGGTGCGCACCCGGCGCGACTTGTCGAGGACCTTTCCGAAGCGCGCATCGATCACGGGGAGGGCGGGCGCCACGGCGCTCACGAACTCGGCGCGGTCCTTTTCGCTGTAACGGCGCTTGATGAGGGCGCCGGCGTGGCGCTCCCGCACGGCGGTAAGGTCCGAGCAGGCCTTCTCGAGGATGGCGGCCTGCGCCGCTACCTGGGGTGGGCCTTCGGAGGAAACCCTTGGCCCCTCGGTTTTCACGGCCGATCCACGCACCGCGGCCCACTTAAGGGTTGAGCCGGGCCCCCAAGGCGAGGGCCGCTTCGTTGTTCGGGACCTCGGCAAGGACATGCGCGGCCATGAAGCGTCGCCGCATGTCCGACGTGTTCCTCGCGCCTCGATTCGGCGAGGATTACGAGCGCTGCGGTCCTGATGCCGGAAGCGTTCGGCTCAGGCGCCCAGCGCGCGGAAAACGGCCGACCCCTTTCCCGCCGCGCGGAATTGGCCCAACATCACCTTGGCCTCCTCGTAGGCGGCCTTCGCGATGCGGTCCTTGTACTCCTGCGCCATCTTGTCCAGCTCCGGGCGGAAGGGCTTGGTCGCGAACTTGATGTCCTTGTCGTTTTCCTTGGCCCACTGCTGCATCCGTGCAAAGAGTTCGGGCGGCAAATTCGCGTGCGTGAGATTCTGCCACTGAGTGCCGACGTTGCCCTTGCGGATTCCGTGCTCGGCGAACTGTCCGATGAGGTGCGGAGGGGTCCCCGTGATGCCGTGCTGGGCAAGGTACACGCCCCACTTGGAGACCGCCGCGAAGATCTCGCCGGTGCGCTTGAGGTCGATGTGGACCTCCTCGCCGGGCCTGTAGTTCCCGTGCTTCGAGCCGTTGTTGATCGCAAGCAGCGTCGGGCGGATCCCCTCGCGGTCGAGGCCTGTCATGTATTCCACCGCCTCATCGACCGTGGTGATGCGGCCTTCCTCTTTCCCCGTGGTGTGCTTGATCTCGCCAAGCTCGACCTCCAGCCCGATGCCGAGCTCGAGCAATGGCGGCGCCAGGTACTTCATGAGCTTGACATTGACCGGCACGGGGTTGAACGACGGGTCAATGCAGAACGACGTGTAGCCCGCCTTGATCTCCGCCTCGATGAGCCTGCGCGACCCTTCGACTTCCTTCTGCGACTCGTCCTTCACGGTCACATGGTCGCCGTGGATGAAGAATGGCCGCGAGAAGCCCGTCGATTCGGCGTAGCCCACTACCGTCTTGAAAAACGAGTCGGGCGTGTGGCCGGTGTACCCCCCGTCAAGGCCGTGCTCGGACTTGGCAAGTTCGAAGGCGACCGGCGCATCGAGCTCCTCCGCCGCGCGCATGATTCCTGGAACCACTTCGTGGAGGCGCGTATTGCACGCCATCACGATGCATCTCTCGGGGCCGAGCGCCTTGATGATGTCACGGGAGGAAAGGAGCGCCACTTCGCTTCCCCGCTGAAGGCTGGCCTTGGCGTTTGCGGGGCGCCGTTCGAGCACCTTGGCCGAGGCTTTGCTTCTCGTCATCGTGAAATCGCGCCGCCCGCTTGGGTGCCAGCGCCCGTGCAAGCGAGGGTTCTCGATATCAACCTTGCCGGGCGGTGGGTGCTATCGTGCCTCGTGCTCGGTGCGCAAACCCTCAAATGGAGCCTTGAGGCAATTGGGCTCCGATGGAGCGGCCTCTGCTTGGCGGGCTGACGGCCCTCGTGGCACTGGTGGTTGTCGCCTCGGGCTGCACGGGCCCGGGGGCGAGCCGCAGCGCGTGGGCCTTCCAGATGGTCCAAATCACCGACCTTGCAAACGGAGGGGTCGATGGGACCGGGGTCACCGTCGCGATCATCGACACGGGCATCGACATCGAGCACCCAGCGCTCAAGGGAAAGCTCGTGAGCTTCTGGGAAGACCTCGTGAACCACCAGGACGCGCCCTACGACGACAACGGCCACGGCACGGCGATGGCCTCGATCCTCGTCGGCCGCGGCGCGCTCGCGGGCGGAGCGCCGGGCGTGAAGCTCATGGTAATCAAGGCGATCGCGGGCGACGGGTCGGGGTCCGACAGTGTGATTGCCACCGCCATCAACGACGCCGCCGCCCACGGGGCCGACATCATCTCCCTCTCGCTTGGCGGACAGAGCGCGCGGCTGATCTTGGGGTCGGCTTCCGTCAACGCCGCCCAATCGGCGGCATCGCTTGGGATTCTGGTGGTAGGCTCGGCCGGCAACGACGGCGAGAACGACGACGGCCAGGTCGCCTCTCCGAGCGTGGCGACCTCCGCGATAAGCGTGGGGGCCGTGGACGAAAACAAGGACATCGCGCCCTTCTCGTCGGCGGGCCGCAAGACCAATTTCATCAACAAGGACCCCGACCTCAAGCCGGAGACTGTTGCACCCGGCGTCAACATCAGCGTCGCCTGGACGAACGGCGAGACGGTGCTGGTGTCGGGCACCTCTCCTGCCGCCGTCTTCGTGAGCGCGGGGCTCGCCCTTGTGCTACAGGAGAAGCCCGCGTATGTGCGGGCCGGTTCCGCGGGGGTCAACGCCGTCAAGGTGGCGATCAAGGACACCTCGCTCAAGGTGGCGGGCCAAGCGACGCCGCACGACGCGCACTACGGGTACGGGATCTTCCAGGCTTCCGCCGTGGCCCGCGCGCTCGCCTGATGAGGGCTGCGACCACCACGATCGACTAACCATCTCCACAATTCTCTTATATCCACAGGAGGTAGCTTCGACTTGCCAGGCTGGCTACCCATGGTTCTTGCGAAAAGCCGCCGTCTGGACATGCTCCGAAAGGCGATGCCCGTGTGGGCCGCCTTCGCGCTCGTGGGCGTTGCGGCGGCCTTGGCGGCCGGCCCGGCCGAGGCCATCCTCGGGGAGCCGTCGGTGTCCGCCACGGTCACGCCCAACAACTCCACGGTCGATGCGAGCGGAGTCAACCCGGTCGACACCTCGTTCCTCGTCAACTTTACCGGGACAAGCTTCCTGCCGCAACTGCACATGATGTGGATCAATGTCTCCTTCTCGACGGACACCGGCTGGAAGGTGAACCCGACGTTTGCGAACCTGACCATGTCGGTGGACAGCCGCACCTCGGTCACGAAAAACGTCGCGGTGACCGTGACCGTGCCGCCCAAAGTATCGGCGAACAACGCTTCGGTATTCTCGGCGTCCTTCCACCAGCAGAACGACATCCGCTTCTCCCAAGGGCAATCGGGAAATGCGACGGCGCAGATCCACATCAGCCAGACCTTCTCCACCGGCGCGGAGTTCGAGAATGGGACCGCGCAGCTCAGCCTGCGTCAGGGGGGCAACGCCAACGTGTCGATCCGGGTTTCGAACCGGGGCAACGGGGACGCGAGCTATGACGCGGAGCTGCGCAATGCCGGGGACTTGCGCCCGAGCGACATCGTCCTGCAGGGCACGACCCCGGCGACGATCGCGCTGAACGGCACGGGAATCGTCCGCATGGTCATCCACGCAAACCCGCAGGCAATCGTGGGTACCTATCAACTTCAAATCCGTGTGGCGGCCACGGGAGCTGGCACACCGCCGCCGGCCGGCGCGATAGCCGACCTCACGGCCCAACTTTTGGTCCTCCAGAGCGCAACGCAGCCGCCCCCCACGAATAACACGACGCAACCGCCGCCCCCGTCGCACAACAACACGACAACGACGCCCCCGCCCCCCCCGAGCAATCCCGACATGATTGCATCCCTCATCGGCGCAATTTCGACGCCGCCAGGGATGATCGCCACGGGCCTGCTGGTGGCCGCGCTGCTTGCCGTGGGTTTCGTCTGGCGCCGCCACACCAAGGCGAAGCGCGCGCGGATGGACGCCCTTGCGAAAGCACGCCAACGCAGGCAGGGTCCAGGCGGGCTGCCGCCGGGTCCGCCGGGCCAGGGTCCGCCACCCTCGGGCGCGGGCCTGCCTCGGGGGACGCCCGTTCCAGGCGCTCGGCCCGCGGGAGCGGTGAAGCCCATGCGCCGCGCCGCCGTGCAGGGGCGCCCGCCCTCGCCGACTCCGCCGAATGTTCCGCCCAAGTAGGGGGTGTCGGTGCCTTGCGGCCCGGCCAACGCACGATCTCAAACACGGGCCGGCCCCGGGGGGCCGCTGGGGCCGCCGTCCTGCTCATCGTGACGCTTGCGCCTCTCTTCTTCGCGCCAGCCGCCTCCGCGTTGCCCACCCCGCCCAACTGTGTCGTAACGGTGGACTCGATCGCGAAGACTGCCCATGTGAGCAACACGCTTGGCGACACGCTCGACTTTTCGGGGGCGATCAATGTCACCACAGGGTCGTCGAGTCCGAGGAGCCTCAACATCGTGGCGAACATGTCGAACGATTGGGCCTCCACCATCAACCCGTCGAATGCGAACATCTCCGACGGAGCGATGGTGCGGTTCAACGCTTCGGTTGCCGTGCCCGTGGGCGCCGCCGCCTCCGCTCGTGCAACGTTCACCATTGGCGGCGGGTTCGAAGCTGTGCCGGGGTTCAAAGGCTCGCTGGTCACCTGCGCGGGCACCGCGCAGATCAACGTCGCGCAGTACTACGCCGTTCTCGCCGACTCGCAACAGCTGCGCGTGAATGTCTCCGCCGGCCCCACGGGGCAAGTGGCGTCGGTGATCGCCCAAAACTTGGGTAATGGAAAGGACACGTTCAGCCTCGACATTTCCGAGGCTGACAAGCTGCTCCTCCAGGACGAAGGCCTCTACTCGAACCTGCCGCTGCGGGTGACGGTCGAGGCGGGCGCCCAGACAAACATCACGTTCTCGATCAACGCGACCGATTCGGCCCAGCCGGGGAATTGGCCCTTCAATGTCACCTTGCGATCTGTGCTTTCGCCCCAGACCGCGTCGGCCAGCCTTAGTTTCATCGTGGTCGTCAAGCCCTCCATCCTCGGGTCGCTGATCCCGAGTTCAAGCAGCCTGATTCTGATCCTGCTCGCCGTGGCGGGGCTCGTGGGCACGCTCTTCGCGCGCCGCGTGCTCAAGCGCAGGCGCGCGGCAGCCGAGGCGCGCCGGCAGTTGCAGAAAGTGCTGCGGCAGCGGCGCGAGGGCGGACTTGGCGGCGAGGAAGCCTACGATGGAGGTTTCGAAAATTCCGGCGATGCAGGCGCCCCCGAGGACTCGGGCCCGGGGAGCGGCGCGCCGCCGCAGGAAGCTGCCCCAACCGAGGAGCCTCGGCCGCCGGTGCGGGTGCGCGTCAAGGTGAAGGCACCGCGAAATCCATGAGGGCCTCGCTCAGGCCGCGGGCGCGGCCGGTTGGCCCGTGCCTTTTCGCGCCTTTTTCGCCGCCGCCGGGGCGGCCGACGGCCCGAAGACGGGCGGCGCGGGCATCGCCGGCAGGTTGCCCTTTTGGGCTTCCGGCGTCAGCTGCAGGAGCACCTCCCCGGTGGGGAAAGGGGTCTGCTCGATGGTCACGCGTTGGTTGAAGGCGAGGAAAAGCGTCGAGACGAAAACCGAGAGGAAGTCGCCCTTCGTCCCGTCGTGGAGCGCCCCCATGGGGATCTTGGCAGCGGGGCTTTCTTCGTGGTGCACGCGCTCGAGGATCTTCATCCAAGTCTGCGCGATCTCCTCTTCGAGGTTCTCATTGTGCATCATCCCGGAGACCTTCGCCTTGCGTGCGCGTTCGAGTTCGGCCCGGGCCTTGGCGCGTTCCTCTTCGAGAACCGCGCGCGTTGCGCTCTCCTCCTTGGCCTCTTCGAAGGCCGAGATCAGGTCGTAGAGAGTGACCGGCCGCTCGCCGGGGGGGTGCACCGCCTCGTCGAGGTGAAGCGGGTCGGCCTCGATGACCGCCTTGGTGAAGTTGTACGTGGTCTCGTCGGCTGAGAGCCACGGTTGGTTTTCCAGGAACTCCATCGCGTTGGGGTCAACGCCCTGCGAGGCATCTTGCTCCGCCTTGCGCTGGGCCTCGATCCTTGCAATGGCCCCGAGCACTTCCTCCGTCTGTGCCTTCAGCACCGACCACGCCATCAGCATGAGCTTGCCGGCGGTGATGAAGTCAATGTCGTCGACGCCCTTCACGCGCGCCATGTAGAGTTTTGAGAATTGGCGCAGGTCGATGTCCCATGGATTCATTTTCTCGCTGATGACGAGCTCGAACACGAGCGCCATGCACTTGTCGTTGGGGTCGTCGATCGCCAGGTGGACGCCTTCGCGGATGCCGCGGGCAAGCTCGAGGTAGCGTTCGACGTTCGCGCCTTTGTCCGCCTCGCGGATCAGGGACTTGTGGAAGACGAGGTGCGCCATCACCTCCGCGAGTTGCGCGTCGGGGGCCGGGGTGCCGATGAAGGCGCTCGGCGCTTCGTCCTCGGACTCGTCGCGTGCGGCCTGCTCGTCGGCCTGGGCCTCGCCGAGCGTCAGGTCTTCCTCCTGGAGGACCTCGGCAGGGGCGTGGACGGGTTCGGTTTCAACCAGGCGCACCTCCGGTGCCGAAGGCGCGCGGGCCGCGGCAGCCACCTTGAGCTCGCCGACATGCTCCCCTGCGCCTGCGGAGGGCTTTGCCCTGGACACGGCCTTGGGCCGCGCGCCGGCCTTGTTCTTGCGTGCCGCCATCGTGTTTCCCTCCCGCGAAATGCGCCCAGGCGGCCCTAGTGCGCCGCCGCCTGCAGCACCATTCCGGCCTTGGCGTCCTCGCGCAGCGCGCCGATCGAGACGTTCCCGATGACCTCGGAGACGCCCTTGCCCATCATCGTCACGCCATACAAGTGGTCGGCGTGGCCGAGCGTCACCTTGCGCAGCGAGATCATGACGAACTGCGCCGTGGCGGAGTTCTTCTTGACCATACGAGCCACGCTCTCGGCGTTCACCGCGTCGAGGAACATGTCGACCTCGTCAAGCAGGTAAAACGGCGACGGCTGGAACTGCTGGATCGAGAAGATCAGCGAGAGTGCCGTGAGGGACTTTTCCCCGCCCGAGAGCGATTCGATGCGCAGCACCTTCTTGCCCCTGGGCTGCGCGCGCACCGCGAGGCCGCCTTGGAACGGCTCCTCGGGGTTCTCGAGGATGAGTTCGGCCGAGCCGCCTTGCGACAGTTCCGCGTAGATGCCCTTGAAGTTGGCATTGATCGCGTCGAAGACTTTGAACAGTCCGAACTTCTTCTTCTTGTTCAGCTCCTCGACCGTCTGGGCGAGCGCGTCCATCTGGGCGCGCAGGTCTTTGAGCTCGCTCTCCATCGCGTCGCGCCGCTGCACCTCGCCATCGAAGTCGGTGAGCGCACGTAGGTTAACGCCGCCCATCGCCTGCATCTTCTTTTCGCAGGCCGTCACCGTGGCCTGGACCTCGTCGCGCGGCGGGAGCGGCAGCTTGACCTTGACTTCGAGCGTCTTGAGGTTCTCCTCGGCCTGGATGAGCTTCGTGTCGCCGTTGCGGATCTCGTCCTGCAGCTTCCCGATGAATTCCTGCGTGGTCTCGACCTTGAGGTCGAGGCCCTCGACCTCCTTGGCGAGGTCCGTCTTGGTCTTGTAGAGGTCGTCGCGGTTCTTCTGCGCGGACGCGAGCTTCGTGATTGAGCTCTTGTCGACCTGCAGGAGGGACTCGCGGTCCTCGCGCCACCCCTCCGACTGCTCGGCGGCCTGCTCGATTTCCTTCTCGGCGGCTGCGGCCTTGTCGTCCATGCGCTTGGCCTCTTCCTTGGCCTTCGAGAGCCCCTCGCGCAGCACGCCAAGCTGGGTCTCCAAGGTGTCGGCACGCCCCTTGGCCTCCGCGAGCCCGGTGGCTAGGTCGCTCACGTTCTTCTCGGTGGTGTGGATCTTGAGCCCGACTTCCTTGGGCGCGGCCTTGACGGCCTTCTTGGCTGCTTCCCCGCGCTCGCGGTCGAGACTTTCGAGGTCCTTGGAGAGGGAGTCGAGTTCCTTCTCCAGCTCCGCCTTGCGCTTGAGGTCAGCAGCAACCGCTTTCGCGCGCTGGTCGCGCTCCGCTGCGATGCCGGAGAGGATCTTCGACGCCGCGCCGCGGGTCGACTCGAGCGTGGAGATCTTCGACCGGGCCTCGCCTGAGCTCCCGCCTGCCTGGCGCAGCTCGTCCTCGACGCGCACGAGTTCCTGGCGGCAGGTCTTGATCGCCTCGGCGAGCTTGTTCGACCGGTCGGTGGCCTCCTCGAGCTGACGGCGCAGCTGGTCGAGCGGCGAGGCGCCCGAGGTTCCGAACTTCACGTTGCTCTGGACCGCGGCCCCGCCGACCATCGCGCCGACAGCCTCGATGAGGTCGCCTTCGAGGGTAACGAGGCGCACGCCGCCCATCAGGCGGCGCGCAGCGTCCAGGTTCTTCACGACGAGCGTGTCCCCGAAGGTGTAGGTCATCGCCGACTCGTACTTCTCGTCGTACTTCACCAAGTCGATCGCGAACCCGACCACGTCGGGTTCCTTTGCAATCATGAGGGACTTGCCCTGCGGGCGCGTGACGCGGAGCTTGTTGAGCGGGAGGAAAATCGCGCGGCCCGACTTGGTCTTCTTGAGGTGCGCGATGGCGGCGGCGGCGGCCCCGTCGTCGTCCACGACGATGGCCTGCATCCTCGAACCGGCGGCCGTTTCGAGCGCGCGCTCGTATTTGGAATCCACCTTGGCGAGCTCGGCGACCGTCCCGCGGATGCCCTTCAGCTCGCCCTTGCTGCGCGCGGAGAGCACGTCCGACACCGACCGGACATAGCCGCGCTCGATGCCTAGCTGGGCCTCGGCCTCTGCTCGCATCGCGCCGAATTGGCGCGTCAGGTCGGTGACCTCGCGCTCGGCCTTGACCGCGTCCTCGGCGAGTTCCTTTTCCTCGCGCTTGAGCTCGGCGAGGCGCTTCTGCAGGCGTTCGAGCGTGCCCTTCGCCCCCGAGGTCGTGTTCTTGAGCTCGCCCATCTGGAACTCGGCGTCGGCGACCTGCAGCTGCTGGCTCTTGACTTTCTCATCGAGCTCCTTGAGCAGCAATTCGCCTTGCGCCACGCGGCTCGCGAGCCGGTCGAGTTCTAGCTCGACTTCGTGGCGCTCCTTCTGCGCGTCTTGCACGTCCTTGGCCTTGAGGGCAGCGAGGCGCTGGAGGTCGGCGACGTCCTTGTCGGTGCGCGCGGCGTTCGAGCGCCACCCGTCAAGCTCCCTCCGCGACCCGTCTAGTTCCTTCTGGAGCCGGTCGCGCTCGGAGGCAGCTTCGATCCGCTGCTTCTCGGCAAGTTGGAGGTCGCGCTCCATTTTCTTGAGGTCGGCACCAAGCTGCTTGCGCAGCTGGCGCGCCTCATCGAGCGACTCCTTCGCCTTCTCGGCGCGCTGGTCGGCCTTGGCAATGTCGACCGTGAGCGTTTCGAGCTTGGCGCGTCGTTCCTTGGATGCGCCGCCTCCGAGGTCGGCGATGGCGGCTTCCGCCGCGTCATAGTCCTTCACGGTGGCGGCAAGCTCCGCTTTCTGCCTGGCAAGCTCCTTCGAGAACTTCTCGAGGTCCTCCTTGCACTCCTCCTCCTTGCGCCGCGCCTGGTCGACTTCGTCGCGCGCCTCCTCCACATCGAGGTGCGCAAGCTGCGCGCGCCCGAGGGCGAGCCGCTCTTGCAGGTCCTTGTACTTGGCCGCCGCGTCCTTGTCCTTTTCGAGGATGTTGATGTTGCGCTTGACCTCCTCGAGGACGAGTTGGATGCGCCCCATGTTCTCCTCGGCTTGTGCGCGCTTCTTGTTGGCGCTGTCGATGTCCTCGTCGAAGCGCGTGATCCCGGCAATGTCGTCGAGGATTCGCCGGCGCTCCAGGTTCCCCATCGCGGTGATGCGGTTGATGTCGCCCTGCTGGACCAGGTTGTAGCCCTCCGCCGAGATCCGAGCGTGCGCGAGCAGCGCATCGAACTCGTTGAGCGAAGAGGCGCGGTCGTTGATGTAGAAGTACGAGTTGTACTCGCCCTTCTTCTGGGTCGACATGCGGATGAGCCTTCGGAGGCGCACCACGTCGGATTCGATCGGCATCAGCCGGTCGGAGTTGTCGAACACGAGTTCTACCCAGCAGAATTTGGCCGGGGGCTTGCCGGTGCCCCCGCCGTTGAAAATGAGGTCTGAGAGTTTGCCCGCCCGGATGGCCTTTGAAGACCGCGGGCCAAGCACAAAGAGGATCGAATCGGAGATGTTTGACTTGCCCGAGCCGTTCGGCCCCGTTACCGCCGTGAATCCGCCCTCGAAGGGCACCGAGACCTTGTGGCCAAATGACTTGAAGTTCTCCATGTTGATTTGTTTCAGGTGCATTTCTCCATCCCCTTTTGTTTCCCGTATTGGCGTTTGTGTTATTCCGCTGAGCCCGCCTAGATCTTGAGGTCCAAGATCTCGATGAGCACCTTCTGTGCGATGTATTTCTTAGCAAGCTCGAGCACCCGGTTCATCTCTTCAACGGTCCTCGCGGCCCGCTCGGCGCGGATGAACGCGTCCTTCTGCTTCGGGTCGATGAGCTCGGCCAGGTAGTCGAGCGCGATGCGCATTTGGATCATGCGGTCGTTCTTCTCGGTCTCCTCTTCGAGCACCGCGACCCCGCTCGTGACGCTCTCCCGCTCGCCCCGCTCCTCGTCGTTCGCCATCGTTGCACCCGGTTTTGTCCTAGGAGAATCCCGCGCCCTCAAGGCCATCCATGTACTCGGCGACCATCGCGTCGGTGACCGCGCCTGCAGGCGGGTTCACGGGCGACCAGAACGCCGCGCCGCACCGACCGCAGTCGCGGGCTTCGCGGTCGACGACCTTTGCGCATGAAGGGCAGGTGAACACGCGGCGGTGGTGGAGGAACGTCCCGCACTCGCAGTGCGTCGTGTCTTCGCCGGATACCTTGCCGCAAGCGCCGCAGCGGACCTCGCCTTCCTGCGGGGTGAGGCTCGCGGGCTCGCGGTAGCGGGCGAGCGCTTCCTTGACCTCGGCGTATTGGGCCTCGAGGGCGAGGTCCTTTAGCGGCACGCGAGTGAGGCTCTCCTTTGGCACTGCGCGGGGCGTGATGATGCTCCAAGCAGGCAGCAGAATAAGCAGATCCGTCGGGCGTTTCGCTCGGCGTGAGCGGACGCTCAGTGTGATGCCTCTCATTGGCAACCCATCCCCGGGTGGGCTTTCGCCCAGGAAGGGGAAGACAGGGCGCCGTATTTATACCTCCCGAGGGGGGAAAAACGCTGGCCGGAGCCCGCGAATGCCCACGGTTTCCTGTCGAAAAGAGCGGCCCGAGGCCGCAGCTTTCCGTGCGCGTCCAGCGCGCGCGAAATCCGATGGCCCGAACCGCGGGGGCTTTTCGCGCGCGCCGCCACCAGCGCCGCGAGGAGTTGCGCAAACCCGAGCGGAAAGGAAAAGTGCCGCGGGCCGGACTTGAACCAGCGACCTCCAGATCTTCAGTCTGGCGTTCTCCCAACTAAACTACCGCGGCATTGGGGTAAGGCGCGGAAAATGGCCCCGCCTTGAAAAGGCTTGCCCCTCAACGCGCGACCCGAGAGCGGCCCTTCAGTTGATGCGCCCGTCGAAGTAGAGGTTCATGTAAGGCTCCTCCGTCTGGAATTCGAAGGTGTGGGGCACGCCGCTGTTGAAACTCACATGGACGGAGAGTGTATAGTTGGTCTCGATTTGGTCGCCCTTGAATGTGAGGGCAGGGGGATCGAAAGTGGAATGCGCGGAAAGTGTACCATTGATGCTGTAATGAGCGAACGATTGGCCCGTCACGTTGTCGAGCACGACGAGCTCGACATGGAGCGGCGAGAGCGCGATGCTGCCCTGGTTGATAATCCGCAGGCCGACATCGATGCGGTTGAAGAGGCCCTCGTGATATTGCGCCTGCAAGTGGATGTCGGTGCGGGGAATTACCCAGTACCACGCGCTGAAAACCAGCAGGCCCACCACGACGGCGACCGCCACGCGGCGCGCGCGCCGGCCGTGCGCGACACTGTACGGCACGAGGTGCACTTCATGCACGGAGAGGAAGTTCCGGACGGGGCCTGGGCGCAGGAAGCGGCCGATGCGCTCCAGGACGGTGGGGGGCTGGGCATCGTCCGGGGCGGGCGCGGCGGGCTTGGCCTGCGCCGGCCCTTCCTTGGGCGCGCTTGCGGGAACTGCCTTGCGTTGGGCCATTGCTCCGCCTCCTAGAACTGCGATACGAGCCAACTTAGAATCGGCGCGGGCAGGATGACGTACCGGCCCGCAGATTCCCTTGAGGTGACGATGCCGTTCGAGGCCACGGACAGGGGGCCCGCTCCGCCGAGCGGCACGGTGACGAAGATGAAAGTCGTGGGCTTCGAGGCGCCCGAGAGCGCGCTGATCCGGTGCTCGAAGTTGATCTGCAACTTGTCGGCGTTGAGGTTCTCGACGGTGATGATCGGCATCGTGTTGAAGACGAGTTGGTTCGAAATGGTCACGCTCCTCACATTCTCGGCGTAGATGGAGGCAGCGTCGATGGTGAGGCCCTTGGAAATGGGGAACCCGTTGAGCTCGAAGAAGAGCCGCGAAACGCCGTCGGAGGCGATCGAGTAAGCCGAGCCCTCCTGCGCCATCGTCAGGCGCCGGCCGAGGTCAAGCGCGAGGAAGCGCAGGGAGCCGCGGCTGCCGAGCGCATCGCCGCGCAGGTCCGCGACGAGGTCGAGGCCTGGTTCCGAGGCGACCAGCGTGATATTGGGTAGCGTCTTGAACGGGTTGGGGGTCGACATGTTGAAGGCGCCGGCCGCCGGGACGTGGATGTCGGCCTGGGGCGGCACATTATGGAAGATGGCGTACGCGGAGGCGTCCGGGCTCACGACGCCGCGCGCCATGCGCACGAGGACGAAGTCAACGCTCTCGTTCGCCCGGTGGGTGATCGAGATGCCGTCCGACATGACCGCAAGCGTCTGCATGTAACCCGGGATCTTCGGGATCAGCACTTCGACGGCGGTGGCGCGCGGGCGCTTGGTCGTAAGGCGGACGTAAAAGTCCTGGAGCGCGACCGAGGACGACACGGTCATGTTGCCCACGACCGAGCCGCCGATGTTAAGGTCGGAGCGGAAGTCGACCTTGAGCGCGATGTCGGTGTGGGGCTGGATGCCGTCGGTGAAGAAGCGGATGTTTTTGGGCTGGGCAAGCGGGTCGACCGATTCGGAATCGGTTTCGATCGCGAGGTAATCGTAGGCCGGGGTGAAGTCAAGGAGCGTCGCATCAACCGAGAGGACCTCAGCCTGGATGTTCAGTTTGAAGTCCATGTGGTGCGGCAGCCCCGTAAGGTAGAGCTTCGCGTTGAGGTCGAGCGTGGTGTTGTTCAGGGGGGAGATGCGCTGCTTTGAGCGCAGCCCGTGGATCCACTGCGCCTCGTCCTGCGGCGCCCAGTTGCCCTTCGAGATGTTGGCGGTGAGCGTGGTGTTGGCCGCCGAATCGAAGGCAAAGCTGAAGTTCTGGTCGAAGCGGCCGATGCCGTTGGCGAGGTTCGAACCGACTTGCGCGAGCATCGAGGCGGCGCTCTTGCCGAACGCATCGATGCCGAAGATGATGTGCGAGAAGTCCACGACGGAGGTGAGTGCGCCGAGCGTCGGGAGCTGGATGGGGTTGACGTTTTGGATGCTGCCCGGCAGCGTCACGTCAAGGGACGAGGGGAGGGGGTTGAAGTTCAGGAAGGACTCGAGCCGGTTTTGCGGGTCGGTGCGGTTGATGAAGACCATGGAGAAGGGGTCGCCGCCCCGCGCCGTGAAGCGCACCTTGCCGCCGGCCCCCTGCACGTAGCGCAGCGAGCTGAGGTCGTGCACGCGCACCGAGACCGCGCGGACCGTGGCGTTCTCGAAGGAGAGGAGGTGGTCGCCCGGCAGGTCGATCGGGTCGCCGCTCGAGGCCTCGAGTTCAAACAGCCCGATGCCGGAAAGGATGCCCGGCGGGTTGAGGAGCGTCTCGATGCGCGCATCGCCTGGGACCTGACTGAACGAGAAAAACGTCGGGAGCCGCTCGAGGTAGATGCGGGTGTACTGGCCGGGCGCCGGGCCGATGATGGAGGTGTAGGATATCCAATCGACCGTGCGGTCCGCGGCGTACCGCATTGACTGGCCATTGATCTTGAGGGAGAATTCGTGCGGCATGTCGTGGATCTCGGCGACCGCGGTGGCATTTTCGGGGCTGTCGAGGAAGAGGATCGTGAGGGGGAGGCTCTGGGAGGTCACCAGCGTGAGCGTGGTCTCCTCGATGAAACCGGCGAGGACTTTTTCGATGTGCTGGAGGCGGCCGGAAAACGAGGTCGACACGGCGCCGGGCAGAGAACCTGGCGGCGTGCCGTTGTAAAACGCGACGAAGTCGCCGTCGGAGGTCGCGTAGCGCCCGGAGGTCAGCCAGAATTCCAGCAGGCCGATCTCGCCGCCCTGCGGCAAATCGATGGAGACCCACCCCTTTTGGGCGGGGAGGTGGAGGATGTTGTTGGGGATCGCGCGCAGTGTCTGGCCGATGGAGTAGAGCTTGGAGGCGATGCGGATCATGATGCGGTCGATGATGCTCCCCAGGATCGAGACGGCCCCGTTTCCAAGGAGGGAGGGTTCGGCGAGGCCGCCGCCGATGTCGAAGGTGCCGTTGACGATCAGCGCCACGGGGATGTTCTCGAGGTGGGTGTGGGTATAGATGAAGGTCGAAGGGTCGCGGTTGAGGAAAATGTACTCGTCGTAGTTGATGAGGGCGATGCTCGCGTTGGCCACGAATTGGATCTTGGCGGTGCCGTTCGGGCCGGAGCCAATCTTGTCGACGTTGGCCTTGAAGTACGTCGGCATGTCCTCGAGGGTGGCGGCGGCGTAGGTGTAATTCTCGCGGTCGTCGAAATACTGGACGGATAGCCGGGCCGGCCGGTCGGCGCTCCATTCGAGGAAGTCGAACGACTGGTTGAACGACGCGGAGTCGAGGCGCAAGAGCGAGTCCGAGGGGACGGAGGTCTCGCCGGAGGCAGGCGAGAGGCCGACCTCAAACCACGTGCGTTCCTTGAGCACCGGCGAGCCGGCCCCGACAAAGCGCGCGTAGCCCGCGCCCAGCGAGAAAGCGGAGACCTCGTCGGAGAAGTGCCAGCTGAGCCGGTAGGGGCCAAGCGGCGTGGAGATGTAGTTCCAGTTCGAGATGTTGCCAGACAGCGTGCTCACGATGTTGGCGATGGACCCTGCGAGGTTGCCCTGGACGTTGACCTGGTCGCTGGTGGCCGTGATGTTGAAGGCGGGCGGGGCCGCCGGGAAGTCGAACTGGGTGAACCAGACGTAGTCGTTGTTGTCGTAGGAGAATGACTTGAGCAGGGCTAGCTGCAGGGGTAGGGGGGATGATGTGGAGCCCAGGCGCTCGACCTCGATCGAGAGCCCGCCCAGGAACGTGAGGGAGGGGGCAATCGTTGGGAGCCCGTTGCCGAAAGTGGGGTTGATCCCGAACGAGAGGTTGAGGATGACGGGCCGGAGGCGCACCTGGATGTCGATGCCACCGGCGCCGGTGGAGGGGTTGGCGTCGCAGTCGATGGGGACCCAGTCGCCGAAGTCAAGGAACTTGAGCTGACCGTTGACGAACGAGAGGTTGAGGGTGGGGCGCAGGGACCCCCCGGACCAAGTGTCGATGCCCGAGCAGTTGGTGTAAATGGCGTAGCTCAGCGCCCCAGGTTGGAAGAGGAATTGCAGGATCGAGGTGCCGTTGGAGAGCGTGGAGTTCCCGATAACGTCGAAGATGGCGGAGGCGTCGGGGATGGTTTGGGTCGTGTTGTGGACGGTGTAGAGGGCGACGGGTGGGAGGCGGGTTTGCGTCCGCGGGGTGAGGTTGACGAGGAGCTGGTCGGTGGCCGCAAGGATTGGGGCGGGGTCGGTCTTTTGCGCCTTGCGCTGCTGCGTGTCCGAAAGCGCGCTAAACACGCCGAAGTCGAGGTTGAGGCTTTGGGGTGCCTCGGCGGCAACGGCAGCCGGTGCGGCGAGCAGCAGTTCGGCGGCGGGCGTAAAAAGCAGGGCGGTGACGACGATCGCGCGGATCCGCCTCCAAAAGGGCGGCGCGCCGATTCCGCGTGAGAGACTGGCAGCCATAGGTCGCGCTCGATTGAGCCCGCGTGAGCCGTTAAATACATTCTTCATTGCGGCGCGTTCGGGCGAGGGCTACTCTTCTTCCGGGTGCGCGCCCGCCTGACGGTCCTTGAGGTCCTTCTCGGCGGCACGGGCCATCATCTGCTCCTCGCCGCCCTGGCGGCGGACATCGAGCGCCCGGACGGCCATGAGAATCGCCATGGCCGCCGCCGACGAGGCGAGGAAAATCATCACCCCGAATCCGCCGTAGTTGTCGACGAGGAACCCGGTGGTGATGGGCCCCACGATCATCGAACTGGAGATCACCACCGAGTAGAGGCCCATCGTGGTGCCGCGCTTGTCGCTTTGCGAAACATCGGTAAGGCCGGCGAGCGCAGCAGGTCCAAAGGCGCCGGCCATAAGCGCGAAGACGCCGAGGGGGACAAGGAGCGCGGGCGAGGTGAGCTTTCCGAAGGTCGATTGGGCAGTCTCACGTTTGACGAGGACTTGATGGGACTGCGCTGTCTCGCTCCACGACACACCCGTCCTTGCAAGCGCAGTGGTCGAGAGCGTGCCGTTCGCCGCGTACCCGAGGAACAGGGGGGTGCCCCCCCACGCCTGCCACCTTGACGCTGCGAGGTTTCCGGGCAGGTCGATGAGGGCAAAGGTCGAGGGCCCGGCGGGCCGCTCGAAGACCATCGCCCCACCGCCGGAGGGCGGGTAGGCGACAACGACGAAAGCGGGCGCGCCGGAGAAGCGCATCGAGGCAGCCGTGAGGCCGGCGGGGAATGGGAACCAATCGATTGCGGTGCCGTTCTCAGCGTCGACGAGGGTGGCGCCCGAAGCGTCGCGAAGGAGCACGCTCCCGGGGCGAGAGGGGTCACCGAGCAGGATGCCGGTCGAACCGGCATCGACTTGCGCGGAGTGGGGCGCGCCGGCCGTGAGCCGGAACAACACGACCTGCGAGCCGTTCGAGGCGAGCAGGTAGAGCGTCGTGCCGTCCCACTGGGCATCCTTGACTTGGCCCGGCCCAACACCAGGAGGCAGCGTGGGGAGCGAGGAGGGGAGCGACGGCCCCTGAATGTGCAAGCCGTGTTCGTCGACGAAGAAGATCTCCGGCGCGCCGTCGCCGTTGAGGTCGGTGGGGCGCACCACGGAGGGCTCACGCGCGGGGTCGACCCAGGTGACTGCGCCGGTCACGGTCGAGATGACCTGGACCGCATCGTGGGTGAAAGAAACAAGTTGGCTGCCCGAGGCGGCAGCGTCGAGGGCAATGAGGTGCCCAAATCCGCCTTCTGGCGGCCCGAGTTCGCGCAGCACCGTCCCGTCGTCGTTGACCAGGTAGAGGCCGTAGCTCGACTGGAGGAGGTACTCCGGCGAGGCGTCGCCGTCGAGTTGGGCGGAGTAGACGGTGTGCCCCGCGGGCGCGATGAGCGCAGGCGCCGTGAGGAACACGCTGCCAACGGTAAGCATGATGCCGACGATCCCCACGGTCCCCACGATCATGATCTTCGTGCGGCCGTATTTGTCGGAGGCCCAGCCGTAGGCGACCTGCGTGACGAGGAAGAGCGTGCCGCCGCCTCCGAGGAGGACGGCGAGGTCTTTGCCGGTGAGTCCGAGCTCCTGCGTGCCTGCCTTTGAAGTGAAGGTGAGCAAGGTGGACACGAGGAGGTAAATGATGAACCAGGGCGCGATGAGCAGCACGATGTTTCGCTGCTTGATCACCGAGGCGATCATCTTGAAGGAGATCTCGCTCGTCAGCCGCCCTTCCTTGCGCGGCTCCTGCACATTCAAGGTCGCCCAGACCCATGCGACGACGCCCATCAGCCCGGCGACGACGAAAATCATCCCGATGTCGCTCTTGAAGGTGTCAATGAGCAGGCCCCCGATGCCGAACCCGACGATCCAGCCGAAGAGGTTCACAAAGTCGAAGGCGCCCATGATCTTGCCGCGGTTTTTCTTCGGGGCGTAGTCGGCGATGAGCGCGAGCGATGAGACGAGGATGGCGGCGGCGCTCACGCCGTGGAACGCGTTGATGACGAAGAGCAAGACCGGGTCCTTCGTGAGCAGGAGGCCGAAGAGGGCGAGCGAGCCGGTGAGCAGGCCGAGGAGCAGGACGTTCTTGCGCCCGTGCTTGTCGATGTACGCGCCAAGTCCGATGACGGTGATGAGCTCGAAGAGCGGGGAGGAGGCGAGCACGACGCCGAAGAGGAAATACGACTTGAGCCCGAGGATGTAGATCGGGAATGCGATGAGCATGATCGCGAACGACGCGCGGATCATGAAGGTGGAAAAATAGAGCGCCGTGAGCATGCGGCCAAACCAATGGGCGCCAAGCTCGGACTCCTCGACGGTCTTGTCCCACGGGAAGCGAACGGGAAACCCCCCCATTCCAAGGGAAAGCGGTCAGCCCCGACGGCCGGTGGCTCACACGTGGACGAAGACGGCGGCCAGCCCGACCATGACGACGGTGGCGACGCAGAAGACGAAGACCGCCTGTGGCGGAATCTTCAGGGCGCGGTCGTCTTCCGCGTCGAAGTACCGCATGAGGCCGGCCGCCGACTGGAAGCCCGCCCCTTTGTCGCTGCGCTTGATTTCGGCCATTTCACGTAGAGGAGCCTGGAGCCGGGTAAAAAGGGTTGCGGCCTGAAAAGGGCAGGCGTAAACTCTCACGCCTTGGCAACCTCGGCGTTCGCCTTGATCCGCAAGGCGTCAAGCCGTTGCGCGAGGTCAAAGGCCGTGATCCGCCCGGCCTTGAAGTCGAACACAAGCCTGGACTCCTCATTCGACAAAGTAGGCCCGTCCACGAGCGTAACCTTCGCGCCGAAAGTGCGCGCCAGAAGCCCATCGCCGAGTTTCGAACGTTGCTCGTCCACGATCTTTGAAACCTCCGGGTTGTCGTACCAGTCGCCCATGCTGAAATTCTGGCGAAGGTCGAAGTCCTTCGAGCCGTCCTCCGTGGGGTCGTGCCCCATGAGGCTTGCTCTTGCCCGGCCCGTCATGCCCGCTTCCCGGCATTTCGTTGCGACCCAATGCCGCAGGTCGCACCGGGTAAGTCGGTTCTTCCGGAGGCCCCACTTCCTGCGGAGCCTCTCCCAGTGAACGGCGATTCTCTCGTCGTTCAATCGTTGGTCGGTGTTGAACCCCCCGCTCGCGTTGCGCCAAGGGAGCAGCGGTTTTCCCGGCCTCGGATCTGGGTGCCTCTTCAACCACGCTTCGAGCAACCGCGCAAGTTCCGGCGTCGTGTACGCGACGACCGGCGAGTCCGTCTTGAAGCGCGCGGCGTCGGACCTATCCCGGCCATCAGCCACGATTGCGTAGATTGCTCCGTTCGTGTCGCGCTTTACTTCCTCAACGTTTACGCCTCCGATGTGCCCCGGGCGCCAGCCGAGTTCGGCTGGTATCCAAAACAGCAGGCGCGCATACACGTCGACGTCGTGCTGAAGTGCCTCAAACCATGGTCGGACTAGCTCGTCCGGTGGCGTTGTTCGCGCACGAACCTTCGAGAACTCAACTTCGTCCTTGATTCCCTCGGGCCATGCGAGATCGAGTCCGCGCGTCCAAACCCGCTTGAGGCAAGCCGCGTAAACACGTCGCGACGGCTTCGGGACGCCGTTGAGGTAATCGCGGATCAAGGCTTCTCCCTTGTCGCCGGCGAGCTGCCGACGGTTGAAGGCCCCGAGGCCTACGGTCCTCGCGAATCGCTCGAACTCGTGCGCGTAGCGCGGCTGTGTTGACTTCTTGCGGAGCTTCGGCGTTCTTATTTCGAAACGCGTTATTACCTCTTTTACGTCAACCTTCTTCACGGCGTCGCCGCCGAGAATTCGGCCAACATCTTGCGTTTCCTCGTCCGTTCCCGAGTGGTTTGCCCCCGGCGTTCGCCGGCGAGTCTCGGGTTTTTCATTGTTCCTCCCCCCGGGCTTTCGGCCCGAGGCATCTCGACGGGTCCCCTTCGTCGAGACGGCGCCGCTATGGTGCAACTGCGATTTGTTTTTTTCCAAACACGCGTTTGCGTTTTTTTGGATTTGCCCCCATCTATTGGGGCTAGCGCGCGGGAATTTTCATGGAGGGGATTGCGTTGCCCGATCCCGTCGCGCCCCCTTGCGGTATATGCTTATATACCGCAGATACGGGCTCGACTAACCTTAGTCTACGGCTCGGGACGGAGATGGCGGGGAATGGCCGAATTCCCGTAGCCGGGGCCGACGCGAAGCACACCGCGCGACCTGCTGGCTCGCCACCCAGCGAGCCGCCTTTCGATCCCGGAATTCACGAGCGGGCCTTCCCTCGCGCGCGTGCGCGCGCGCGTGCGAAGGGCGGGAGAGGGGTACCCGCCCCGCGGGGGCGGGGCAGGCGAGGCTTCGGGGTCCGTAAGAGGAGACCTGATCGCGCGGCGAGGTTCGAACGGGGCAACACCAAATGTACGTGGCGGGCTAAAATTGACGAAAAGTGGCGGCCTAATTTTGATGAATCGACCGCCATCCCCCCTCCTTCACGAAGGGGCAGAAGGTACGCTTCGACTGCAACAGTGGGCCGCCATCCAGGACCTGGCCAGACAGGGCTTGAACATCAGCGACATCCAGCGTGAGACCGGCTTCGCCTGGAACACGGCCAAGAAGTACCTCGGGGCGCCGCCGCCGACCGCGGCGCCAAGGAAGCACGTGAAGCCCCAGATTCTCGATCGGTTCCACGACCACCTCCGAGCCCGCCTCACCCAGTACCCGCAGCTCACGGCCCGTCGGCTCTTCCACGAGGTCCAGGAGATCGGGTACGCCGGCGGGGACACGAGAGTCAAGGACTTCGTTCGGACGATCCGCACCGACCGCAAGGTTCGTGCGGTCTGGCGGTTCAAAACCCCGCCCGGCGAGCAGGCGCAGGTGGACTGGGCCCACCTGCGCACCATGGTCGTCGACGGGCGCCCGCGGCGCGTGTACGCCTTCGTGATGGTCCTCGGATTTTCGCGCTACCGCTTTGTCCGGTTCGTCACGGAACAGGACACCGCGACGTTCATCCGGCTGCACCTCGAAGGGCTTGCATTCTTCGGGGGCGCCCCGAAGACCGTCCTCTACGACAACTTGCGCAACGTCGTGATCGAGCGTGGACCCGACTCCGACCACCGCCAATGGAACGAACTGTTCCGCGATTTCTTCCAGACGTTGGGCTTCCGCCCGCACCTCTGCGCGCCGTACCGCGCGCAGACGAAGGAAAAGGTCGAGCGCAGCATCCGATTCCTTCGAGACGACTTCCTCGAAGGACGCGAGTTCGCGTCGCTCGAGGAGATGAACTTCGAGGTCCAGGCGTGGCTGCGAAAGGTCAACCAGGAACGGCCGAACGACACGACGGGTAGGATCCCCGCCGAGCTCCTCGCGCAGGAGGGGCTCACGCCCCTCAACCCCAGCCGGCCGTACGTAATCACGCAGGGCTTCCTGCGGAGGGTGAAGCCCGAGAGCCTCGTGCACTTCCAGGGCAGCATGTACTCGGTGCCGTGGACATACGCAGGACGTGAGGCGATGGTGCGCCTCACGGGGAAGATCCTGTCCATCGAGGTGGCGGGCGAAGAGGTCGCCCGCCACGAGCTGCGGAGCGGGAGAGGCCAGCGGGTCAAACTGAAGGAGCACTACGACGGCCTGCTGAAGGCGCTGCGCTCAACGAACCGAGAGACCGAGGAGTGGAGGCACGCAAAGTACGCGTTCGAGGAGGTCGCGCAGCGGCCGCTCGACGAATACGAGCGCCTGCTGGAGGAGGTGACCCGGTGACCGTCACGTACGAGCGCCTTCACGCGAACCTGAAGGCGCTCAAGCTACCCACGGTCGAGTCGATCGTGGACACCTACCTCGAGTCGACCTCGGCGAAGGGGAAGAGCGTGATCGAGGTGCTGGATTACCTCGTAGACCAGGAAACGAAGGCGCGGCAGACGACGATCGCGGAGTCGCGGATGCGCCTCGCGCGGTTCCCCGCGCGCAAGGCGATCGAGGACTTCGACTTCGAGTTCCAGCCGTCGGTCGACAAGATCATGGTGCGGGAGCTCGCAACGTTGAGGTTCATCCACAACGCGGAGAACGTGCTGATGCTCGGGCCCGCGGGCGTGGGGAAAACGCACCTCGCGATCGCCTTGGGGCTGGTGGCCGCCAAGGCGGGCCTCAGCGTCTACTTCAGCACGGTGTTTGACGCGATGAACCGCCTGAAGAAGGCGGAGCAGCGCGGGACGTTCGATATCGCGATGAGGAGCCTCGTGCAGCCGCGCCTGCTGATCCTGGACGAGATCGGCTACCTCCCGATGGACCGGGAGGGTGCGCACCTGTTCTTCCGCGTGGTCAGCGACCGTTACGAGAAGGGGTCGATGATCCTGACGTCGAACAAGACGTTCGCAGAGTGGGGCGAGGTGTTGGGGGGTCCGGTGATGGCGTCGGCGGTGCTAGACCGGCTGCTGCACCAGAGCACGGTGGTGCACATCAAGGGCGAGAGCTACCGGCTGAGGGAGCGCCGGCGGCTGATCGGCCAGAGACCGGGGGCATCGCTTCCGGTGGAGAGGAAAAAGGGCAAGGAGGAGGGTGAGCGATGAACGAGAAAAACGAGGAAGAGGTCATCAAACGTGCGGCGCCACAAATCATCAAATCTCCGGCGCCGTTTACAAAAGAACGGATCGCGGCTCAGTGAACCTATAGCGAGGCACCCCTCCACCACGAACTGCCCGTCGCATCCGTTCCCTTGAATTCGGACGCGCTCGGTCATCCACTTACCGGCTGGGGACGGTCTGACCCGACGAATGCCTCAGCGGCTCGGGCCCCGGCCCACGCGCACCACGGTCTAACGATGCTCAAGTGCATTCCAATAGAGATCGGGGCCGAAGCCCTCCGGAAGACCCTTCACCTTAGCCTGCAGGAACCGACCCGTCCGGCCCCACAATTCCAACGCCAAGGCGAGCCACTCGGGATGACAGTACCCGATGTAGGCTTCAGCGGGATTCGTGAGCCGCCAACGTGCCGTTCGGGCGCGCAGTGCCCGCTCGAACAAATCGACCCTACCGCTTACTACCCCGCAGTAGATGTCAGTGTCGCTAAAGCCCACGAAGCCCTTGAGAGCCAAGTGCTCTATGTCATTATGGACGCCCAACATCCAGTCCCTGAACTCGCTTGCCATTTGTGGATAGCGTTGGACCACCGTGTCTTCGCCGAAGACCAATGCGGTGAAGAGCAACCCCTTGTGGAGTCGGTGTGAGTACCCGTTGGCGGGGCCGGCGGCATCGTACACTTGAGGCGTCTCGCGAAGCCGATTCCAAACGTAATCGCAGTATTCGGAGAGCCACACAATCCACTCCCGGGTTTCCCCAATCCACGCGACCTTTGAGGGGGTAGGATTCGAGAGCCGACAGAACATTGCGGCATTGAACATGTCCACCTCAAGAGCTTCAAGGCGGTCCGACCAAGCGTAATGGGGCCATCGAGAGACCATTGGAATCGTGTCTCTAACCATCCAAAGGCTCGCTCGAAGGCCCAAGGCGAACCAGGCGCCCGCCCTGCTGTACTCCCCCAGGGCGGCGGAGAGCGCGCCGAGTTCGAGGTAAGTGTAATCCGAGAGTCCCGAGCCCAATCCCTCAATACTGATCGTGACCTTGTCCGGATCTGTCTCCATGGGGTGGAGGCCTAGGAGGTGGCGGTACACCTTTTCATATCTTGCGTTCAGGTCGAACTTCGCTCCTCGGGCCATTGAAGACCATCCCTTCATTGTAGGAACTGCGGAGCGGCAAGGCATCACAACCCGAGGGCGGTACGCATACTCCGGGAGAATGGCACCACCTCGAATTCGTCCACCTGATTTCCCCAGAAATCGAGATTCCTTGGGCCGATCTTAGTAGTGTTGTCTCCGTAGACGCTTACCGACTGAATGGTGTCCTGAGGGCGGGCCATTTGGCTAATGTCCATCCTCGAGATTTGAACGGTGCCTGTCTCGTCAACCAATCCTTCGTATTCGCTCAGGCTTGGCTTCAGCCACCCCTGTTCGAACACGTGGTAACTCGTAGTCTGGTAGCTCACCTGCAGCGGGTCTGAGAAGCTGGGTCTGGATTTGAGCGAACCCTTAATCTCATGGGGGTTTTTCTGAAGTCCCGGCAACGTTATCTTCCTGGGTTTTTCTGAAGTCCCGGCAACGTTATCTTCCTGGGTTTTTCTGAAGTCCCGGCAACGTTATCTTCCTGAATGACACGCACCTCAGAAACCTCTTCATACGAGGTTCACGAACCGACCCAAATCATGAGTGAATCCATGCTGCAGCCTCGTCAACGCGAGCGAAACTTCGCCGAGCACGACCAACGCGACCTGAACCTTCCGCTTCGATAGGCCCTTGGATTCGGCCCACCGGATCTCGCCGAGCCGCTTCTCGACGCCGTGATTCCCTTCGATTCGG
>JBGQKI010000023.1:0-42756 GCA_041499475.1 Thermoplasmata archaeon | reverse complement strand
AGGCGCTCCCGGCCGCAGAAGCCCGAGCCGCCGCGGCCGGGCCCTTGAACGAGCCTTCCCGCACTGGCCCTACAATCGAACCCGGCGGCGGACGACAATAAGACCGGCCGCGCCGCCGCTCAAAAGCGTGGCGATAACGCCCGCCGTGGCCGCAGCACCCGCCGAAGGACCAGCGGCGACCGCCGGGTGCGCGGGCCATTGCGTATCCGACGACCCGGAACGCCTTTCAATCCCAGGGACCACGAGGCGGATCTCCGCTGAGCCGTTGTGCCCTAGGCTGTCACGGGCCTCAAACCTGACGGTGTAATTTCCCGGGAACTCGAAGGAATGGATGACCGTTTGGCCAGCGGCCCCCGTGCCGTCGCCGAAGCGCCAGGCAAAGGTGTACTCTCCGCTGCCCCCGGCGGCCGCAACCACGAACCACACCTCCAGGGGCGCGCCGCCCTCGCCAAAGGACGCGCGCGGGCGCACCCGCAATTCATCGAACGCTTCTACCATCGCCATCTGCCGGGCCTCCGTCCCTCGTGCGTCCGTGACCGTGAGCACCACCAAATAGGAACCCCCGCGGCGGTAAGCGTGGGTGTCCCGAGCCCGCTCTCCTCCGGTGCCGTCCCCGAACGACCAACCGAATCGGTACGGTGGCATTCCTCCAGCGGCGGCCGCCGAGAAAAGGACCTGAAGGGGGGCCACATCGCCCGAGCGTTCGAGCGAGAGGTATGCCGTCATCGGTCCCGGGGTGACGGTCACGTTCACGCTGGCCATCCTCCACTCGCCGATCCAGTCCACAACCGTGAGCTCGACGGAAAAAACCCCGGGGCCAAGGAAACGACGGGAGGCGTTCGGTTCGTAGCTGAACGACGCGTTCTCGAAGGACCAAAGGAATCTGAATGGCGGAATTCCCCCTTCGAGCCGGCTCGAAAAATCAAAGGAGGCGCCCGCGACCGCGGTATCGGGCGTTGCCAATCCCGTCACCTTCAGTTCGGGCGCAGTCACCCTCACCATCGTGGAAGCGCGTTTGACGGTTTTGCCGCCATCGGAGACGTCCAATTGGACGTTGTACTCTCCGAGCCACCCGTATTCGTGGGTCGGGGCGGGCTGCGTTGACCACAACCCATCGCCGAAAGTCCAGCGGTATTCAAGGGGCCCTTCACCGCCCACGACGTCTCCACTGAATTCGGTGGAAAGCGGCATCGGTCCCTCCGACGGGACGGCCTGGATTGACGCGACGGTCAGGGCGGCCGGCTCTGCCGCCGCGCTGTGCGAGGCGACAGCGGTGCCAGCAAGCGCGAGAACCAGGCCAACTGCGAACTTGGCCGCGCGCGCGTAACGGGACTGCGGGACGGCAGTGGAGGGGGCAGGCGAGAGCTTCACGAGGCGTCTCCGGCCGAGCTTGTGTGCCGCAGGCGGGATGAACGTTATCGTACGGCCGTTGGCCAATCTCGTACAATTATCGATCAGTCGAGGCTGCCTTGCTTTGCCTTTGCCCGAGCAGGCTTGCCCGTCCACCGCAAAGCGGGGCCGGCCTCGATCAAGTCTTCCATCTCGATGCGCCCGTGCTTGAAGATCCGGTCGTCGACGGGGACCGCCTCCCACTCCTTATTCTCGGGCGCGTGGAGCAACTTCTTGGCCTTGTCGGGGTCGCGCTCGTCCATCCATTTGTCAAACTCGTCGGGGGAAAGCGTGCAAACCATCCGGTCGTGGAACTGGCCGAAGAAATCGTTCGGTTCGGTGGTGATGATCGCCGCGCAGGGCCGGGCTTCCCCCTTCACCCTTCGGTCCGACCAGAGCCCGGGCATGACGATCAGCTTGCCGTCGGTGCGCCGGAACCAGTAGCTCTGCTTCTTGGGCTCCTTGATCTGCTCGTAGATCCCCGACGAGACGAAGAGGCACGGCAGCTTTCCGAGCATCGACTTCCACATCGGGCTCTCGGTCAGGCGGTCGTCCCGCGCGTTGCCGATCGGCCGGCCCCCGCCGACATCGAAACCCCACCGCGCGCGGACGATCGCGCGCCCGTCCGGTTTGTTGATGGCGATTGGCAGCGTGGTGGTGAGCCTCACGACGGGGTGAGGAATCCAGGTGTCGTCGTACTCCCACTTCGAGGTGCGCAGGGCGTCCTGGATGTCGATGTCGGCGGCGGTGAGGCCGATGAGCCCTGCCATCGCAACGCCTCGAAGCGCTCGCCTGCACAAATAGGCGTTGGAAACGCGACGCCGCCAAGACGGCCTTGCGAGTCCATATATTGACAACCATCCCTCCGGCGGTCGTGGCGCCGCCCGCACAGCACTATAGGCGCCGTGGCCGCCCCACCGAATTCGACCGCCTTGTGGAACTCAGCAAGATGGCCTGGGCTCCCGTCCTCGAGCTCCTGGGTCGCGAAATTCGGTTTGAGGACCTTGAGGCCCGACCATTTCAGTTCAATGAGCCCTTTGCGGGATGGCAGGAAACACTGAAGGCGGAGGCCAGCGGAAAGGTGCCTCGCCCCGAGATCACGTGGCTGACCGTGGATCAGGTCGTCAGGACCCACGATGAAATGATCGACGCCTTCGGAGGAGCCAAGGGAACTATTGACAAGGACAAGGTCGCCTCGGCCCTCGATCGAGCGAGATTCTCGATCGTGGGGGGACTGGACGTATTTCCTACGATCCTCCACAAGGCAGCATCCATCCTCCACGATGTGCTATTGTATCACCCCTTTGTTGACGGCCAAAAGCGGACCGGGATCTCGACTGCCTTCATCTTTCTTGGACTGAATGGTTATTTGTTGTGGGCACGGGAGGTCGTCGACGAGGTCCATTTCGCCATTGCCGTCGCGGAAGGAAAGTTTGAGGTCAACGACATTACGCGGTGGCTTGCGGCGCGGGTGATTCCGACCAAGTACGTGAATGAGAAAGCGCTCGTCGAGGAGGTCCTCCAACTTGCAAAGAAGGAGGTGAAACGGTGTTCGCGCTGCGGGACTCGGCTCCGTCTCGAAACATACCTGATCACATGCGGCAAGTGCCACGCCAAGTATCGTCTTCAGCTAAACGCGGGTCTGATTTCACGGACTTCAAAAGGTCCGAAATTGCACTTTGATGTTGGCCTACGAATTGTTGACGAGGAATCATGGAAGCGGACACGGCTCCCGTAAGGCAGGTAGACGAACCATTGCAAACGGCGCAGGCCGAACTTTTCAAATGCGAGCCGCCATGCGCCCTTTGTGGCAGGGGTCATTGGCCTTCGAGGGCCAGACATCGACAAACGCGACGCGTTGCGCGGGTACAAGGTCGAGTGGCGGGACGCCGACAGGCCTTTCATTCGCCCGCACACGGGGCTGCCCGTCCTCTACATGAAAGAGGACAAGCCGGTCGTGGAGCGGCATGTGTTCGGGTTCTCGAAGCGCTTCTCCTCGTTCAACGCGCGCGCGGACAAGCTCGAGGAGGGCAAGATGTGGTCGCGGATGTTTGGCAAGTCGCACGGGGTCGCGCCAGTGAGCTACATCCTCGAATGGGCCGAGACAGGGGATGGCGAGAAGCAGCCGTACCGGATCGAGCGTGCGGACGGCGCGGCGATGGCCGTGCCCGCGCTCGTCGGGGCGTACTGGGAAGCAAAGGATGAGCGCGCATTCGCGCTGGTCACCATCGACCCCAACGATTTCGTGAAGACCTTCCACAACCGGATGATTGCACAGCTTCAGGACTCCGCGGTCGACAAGTGGCTAAGGCCTGAGGGGATGTCCCACGGGGAGCTCCTCAAGCTTCTTACAGCTCCACCGAACGACGAACTCGTCGCGTATCCGCTCAAGAAAGAGGCGGGCAAAGCAAAGTACGACGACGCTAAGGCGCTCGACGCAGTGGGCCCCGCGCTAACCTGGGCGAAGGTCCGTGTGAATAAGGCGGCCTGACCGGACGAACTCCGGGGGCTCAGGCTCGGTCACCGACCGCGTGGAGGAGCGCCGGGGCGCTGTAGACCGCCCGCGCAGCCAATCGAAGACCGCCTCCTCTTCGTACCCGAAGGGCGCGAGGATGGTCTCCACCGACCTTGCAAGGAGCCGGAGGTAGTGGTCGAGGTTGTAGGCGGGCTTCGTCGGCGCCCCCCACAGCGAGGGCTGGCCGAAGAGCTCGACGGGGGCCGACCTGCCGTGCCCCGGCCCTTGCCGCCGCGTGACAACATACTTGACGTACTCACCCGGTTGCCGTTTCGTCCCGGCCTGCGCGAGGCGCTCGAGCGCGAAACGAGTGTTGGTGTTCGCGCGGTATTCGTCGACACCCTTCGTGGCCTGGACCATCATCCCGAGTTCGTCGGCCCCAACCTTGCGTGCGCGCAGGTCGAGCGCGGCCGCCTTGGCGAGGGCCATCGCCTTCGGAATGGCCGCCCGGAACTGCACGGCGTCCTGCGCTTTGGAAAGAATGTCGAGCATCTTCTGTTGGGTCTCGTAGATCCACCCCGGCGTGATGTGCCGCTGCACATCAATCCCGCGCACCTTCAACCTCCCGTCCTCGAAGAGTCCGTAGTAGCGGTTGGGGACGCCGACCTCGCTTGAGGTGGAGTGCGTCTTCGACGGCAGGAATACGACCCACCGGTACACGCCTTCGACATCCATCGGCAGGCCCACCTCCCGGCCGATCCGCCGGGCGGTGCGCACCGCCTCCACCCGGGTCACTCCGGGTTTGCGCAGGAACGCGCAGTCCGTCATCGCGTGGATCATCTCGAACCCCATTGACTGGGCAAGCTCGCGCGCCCGCGTCATCGAGGCCCTGCCGAAGCATTGGATCGCTTGGTGCACCTCGGCGCACCCGAACCGCGCGTTACGGTAGCGGAAGTAGCCGAAGCAGACCACGCCGAGCGCCTTCTGCTCTGACTTGATCGCGCGCGCCCGTGCGACCAGGTCCTCATCGATATCCCCGGTCTTTTCGGCGCGGCGCAGGATCGCCTTGACATACGCGCGGTGCGGCTGCATCCTGCGCAGGATCTCCGACTGGTGGCCCCGGTGGCGGATACAGATGTGCAGGCCGAGCTCGGGGATGAGCGGGCCGTCGGGGCAGCAGGTGCAGTTGATCGTGTCGCTGCTGAGGTTGTGCCGGACCACGATCGATGGGTAGTAGCCGCTGAAGTCGCAGGCTACCACGTCCTCGTAGATGCCGGGCTTTGGCACCATGATTTGGCCGCCGCGGTCGACGGCGCAGAGTGTCGCGGCATCCTTCCAGTCCTCGGCGAGGTTTCGCTTCCAAGGCAGCGCGACCCCCTCATCCCTCGCGCCGTCGATCTGCATTTGTTGGAGGCAATATCCCGCCCCGTTGCGATTCACGTCCTGCGGCCGGCGGTTGCCGATCCGCGACATGTAGACGATCCCGTGGAGGTCCTTCCTGTCGTCGTCCGAGTCGAGCGTCTTCTTGCTGAGGTCGACATGCCACCTCCCCCGCAGGTAGTAGGCGTGGGTCTTGAACAGCCATTGGCCGTAGGTGTGGATGCTCTTCGAGCGCTGGTCGGGCCGCTCCGGGTCGGGGTCGGGGTCGCGTCCCAGCCGGACCTCGTCAGTCAGCCGGTGGGCGCGGATCCGTCGCAGGAGGTAGGGGATGTCCCACCGGTCTCCGTGGTGGGTCGTGATTACGTCGGGGTCGAGCTCCCGTAACCTCCGCCCGAATTCGATCAAGGCGCCACGTTCGCCGCCGCTCGAGGCCGCCTCGAAAACCTCGGCGCCAAGGGTAATCCGTTCGAGCGAGTCGTCGAATTTCGGCACGTGGCCGGATTGCTTCGCGAGGACCACGAGTCGGACCGACGACAGCCGTGGAGTTGGGTATTCGGCGCTCCAGCGGTCCTCGCCCTCGGCGAGTTCGAGGACGGGCCCCAACGCTCCGACCTTAAGCCTACACATCGCAAAGAGGCCCTGCCGGTGCATCCAGCTGCTCTCCGGCTGGTCGTCGACATCGAAGAAGACGAACCCCTTCGTCTTTGTCTCGCGGCGCAGGTGGGTCGCCAGTGGGATAACCTGGTGCAGGTTCCTCGGCCGCACCCGCAGGACTTCTTCTTCCGGCCCGCGGAGCCAAAGGCGTTGATTATCGCGGCGCATCTCCCCGAGCCGAGGGTCCCCCTTCAACACCGCCTCGGCCTCCTCAAGTGGCCGGGAGTCGGCGCGAAGGCAGAACTCAGGGAAGTACGGCACTTCCCGCCGAAGTGTCCTCGAGCCGTGCTTGACCCACACGACCAAGCTGCTCCTGCGTGGGTGCGCGTACGCGTCGAACAACCACGCCGGATTCTGCAAGTGCATTGCACGCCTCCTCGAGCTGCCTCCTCGTCTCCTCAAGTGCCCTGCGCGTCGCCTCAAGCTCGCGCATGCCTTCCAACAGCATCGAGAGCACCACGGGCCGCTCGAAGTCGAGCCCCGGCCTCCGGTTGATCGCATTCGAGTGCCGCCTCGCCCGACAGACAAGCTCGTCGAAGAGCCGTTGCTCCGGCGGAGCAAGCTCCGACCGGAACCCGGCGTATCGCTGCTCGAAGGTGTCGAGCGCCATCGTCGTGGTCGGCGTCGATTGGCCCATCAGGCAACACGCCCCTTGCCCGCTGGACGGGTGGGCCCAAGGTTAGTAGCCGCGGAAACCCACGGATGCCATCCCTCGGGCGCTTCACTCCAGTCGAAGTCGTGGAGAGTAACTTGGCGCACAGGGATCGAGGATGCCATGAGTTCGCGCCCGACCTCGACCGCCCGCCACCCGGAGGGCATGGGTTCGACCGCCCACCGCGAGTCGGCCGCCTCGTACGCCTTCCAGGCGAGGAGGGGGTACATCTTGCACCAATTCGCCATGCACACCGCGATTACGACGGGGACATGGTACCGCCTCGAGACAGACTTCAGGTGCGCGAGGCTAAACTCGATGTAGTCCTCCCGTTCCCAGTCCTGAAGTTCATCCGTCGAGAACAGGTCCTCGTACGGCCCCACCACCACGAGCGAGACTCGCGTCGCCATGAGTCGCTCTTCGAGGTGCCGGGTCAGCACGGTGTCCCACTGGAATGGCGTCATGCAGCGCTTGACGAGGATGCGGTCTGCTCCCCACTCCGCGTCGAACCCACGCTCGAGGTTCAGTTCTGCAAAGTCGTACGGGTTGAAACCATGGTCGCCGTCACACCAAAGAACGCTGCCCTCGGTGCGGTGCAGTGCCTGGTGCGCGAGCTCCTGGTGGAAACCTCGGGTGTGGGATCGAGGTCCGCTCACCAGAGCCAATTTTCCTCCCTCGAGGAACGGTGCCCACACAGCCTCCGGACGCCCCGTTGCGGGTTAGGCCTGAAGGGGGGAGGGGGTGACCCACCCCCTGGAGGGTGTCCCAGGCCCCCGGCCTCCCGCTGGCTCGCATCCAGCGCGCCTAACTAAACCCGGCAATCTGTCCTCCGCCGCCTGCCCGCACCCATACACCTCCGGCCCCCGCCCGCCAAAACAATTATCCGTAGGCCAGCACCCTCCTGTGAGCAACCCTAAGGGGGGGTTTCTCGCCATGCACCGTCAGGCCGCATACCGAATCGCAAGCACCCGAATAACCCGGCGAAAGGCCGTTCTTGCAGCCGGCCTCCTTGCAGCCATCACCTTCCTCTCAAGCGTGAGCGCCCCCGCTTCGGCCGTGATCACCCCCCTCAACACCGACGTCCTCGCCTTCTCGGAGGATTTCGAAAGCAACCCAACCCCGCGCGGGTGGACCGTCGGCGACGAGAACCCGTACAACGGCACCGACACATGGTCGAACACCACCTACCGGGCCTTCAACGGGAACAGCAGCGCCTGGGCGTCGGGCGCCGGCGACCACAGCGGACGCTACACACTGTTCGCAGACGGCTTCGAGAACTGGACCTACAGCTCGAGCGTTTGGTCTTTCCAAGACCGCAACACAACGGTCACCCAGGGGCTCGACTACTGGGGACAGAACCAGTACCGGCAATACAGCGGCGCCAACAGCATCTGGTGCGCCCAGGTGGGGACCAACTACTACAACGGCGGCGGGACGACGCCCAACATCAACATGCACATGTACGACGCCGACATGAATTCAACGGCCCTCATCAACATCAACCTCGCCGGCTACTCGGACACCCAGATTTCCTTCTGGTATTGGAGCTACGGTGAACCCAACTGGGACGGCCTCTACACCGCATTCTTCGACGGTTCGTGGCACTACGAGAACGCCAAGAACGGCAACCAGGGCGCGAACTGGATCCAGAGCACCTACAACATCCCAGCGGCCGCGACGATGGTCGGATTCCTGTGGACTTCCGACTCCTCCATCGACTACGAGGGCGGCTATATCGACGACGTGGTCGTCTCGGGCGTGCGCTCCGACACCAACCGCGACCTCCACCGCTACGACGACGGCCAGTCCTCGACCATGTACCACCCGATCGACCTCAGCGGCTATGTCTCGGGGCGAATGGACTACAGCTACTGGCTCGACAGCCAGGCCCCGAACGACACGCTCCAGGTCATGTACCTCGACGGATTGGCCTGGAACTATGTCGACTCGCACTCCGGCTCGAGCGGCGGCTGGAGCGGCTCGAGCGTGACCCTGCCCACCACGGTCACCGCCATCGGTTTCCGGTTTGTGTCGGACAGCGCCGGGCAGCGCGAGGGCGCCTATGTCGACAACCTCCGCGTCTGGGGCGCGGTCGAACCGCTCCGCTGCAACGCGACTGCGTACGAGGGCACGGGCATGGAGGTGGTGACCCCCTTCCACTTCGGCGGCGATGCCGGCGGCGGATTGCGCCCCTACACGTTCGCATGGTCCTTCGGGGACGACCAGACCTCAGTCCTCCAAAACCCCAGCCACTTCTACCGCCACACGGGGGACTACTTCCCGACCCTGCGGGTGACCGACACGCTCGGCCAGACCTGTTCGTCGGCGACGCGCTCCATCCGCGTAACTGCGGATGTCACCCATGTCTTTGTGTCTCCGACGGTGGCCTCGATCAATGAAGGCAGCGCGATCACGGTCTACGGCCGCGACGGCCAATCGGACCCCTACCCACTCAATTGGGCTTTCACGCCGCCGGAGTGCGGCGCCCTCAGCGCGGCCACGGGCGAGTCCGTGCTCTTCAATGCGGCCACCGATGCGGGCGGCTCGCAGTGCACGGTGACCGGAAGTTTCGGCTCGGCCTCTTCGGTCCTCAAGCTTACGATCCTCCAAGACACGAGTGTCATCCACATCGCCCCCTCCGGCGGCGAAGTGGTCGAAGGGAAGGGGTTGCGCCTGTCGGCGACCGACCGCTACGGCGGCGAACTGTCCTTTGCCTGGACGACGACCTGCGGGCGCGTCGCCTACGGTCCCTCCAGCTTCACCTTCTTCGAGGCCGTCACCGAGGGCGGCGTGGCCTGCGAGGTCACCGCCACCTACGGCACCGACCTCGCGACCGTCTCGCTTAGCATCGTCCACGACACGAGTTCGATCCTGGTCTCCCCCACCACCACGTCCATGCTCGAAGGCACCACCGAATCGTTCAGCGCGGTCGATGTCTACCACCACCCCTTCGCAGCCGAGTGGTCGGTCGCACCTACAAATTGCGGCGACTTCGCCATCGTCACGGGCGCCTCGACAACCTTCACTGCCGCGAGGGACTCCGGTGGCCTTGCCTGCACGATCTCGGCCCGCGCGGGGGCAAACCACCAAGAGATCCCTGTTGCCGTCGGACACGACACGAGCGATGTGACCCTCTCGCCGGCATCGGCAACCGTCGCCCAGGGCGCCACACTCGCCTTCACCTTCGGCGACCGGTACGGCCACCCGCTCTCCGCGACATGGAGCATCACACCGAGCAGCTGCGGCTCGCTCGACCCGCCAAGCGGCCTCTCCTCGACCCTTACCGTCGCGGCCGACGGCGGCGGCCTCACCTGCACGGTGGGGGGCACCGCCGTGGGCATCTCCAAGTTCGCGGGGGTCACCGTCGAGTTTGGCGCTGCGACCACCGTGGTCATCACCGCGGGCGCTGCAGCGGTCATTGCCGGTTCCTCCGTGCCGTTCAATGCCGTGGTCAAGGACAATGTCGGCCACCGGATCCCGGGCGTTGTCGTCGATTGGACGACTACCTGCGGAGCCCTTTCGGTATCTTCCGGCGTGTCGACCATCCTCGCGGCGCCCGCGAGCACCGCCGGCTCCAATTGCACGGTGAGCGGCACCTACCAAGCCATCAGCGGGTCGGCCTCCGTCCATGTCGAGCACGCGGGGCCCTTCACCGTCACCGTGACGCCCGCCGCGCCGCAGGTCTCCGGCGGCGGCTCCCAGCAGTTCCAGGCTACGGTGCTCGACAGCTTCGGCCAGCCTGTCCAGGACGCGACCGTGTTCTGGGCCGCCTCGTGCGGGCAACTTTCCTCCTCGGTCGGCCAAACCGTCACCTACACCGCGCCCAACGGGCTTGGCGGCGAGTCCTGCCGCGTGTCCGCATCGCTCGAAGTTGGCGGGGCGGTTTACGAATCGGCGGGCACGGTCAAGACCGGGATCTCGACGCTCATCATCCTCGGGTTTGTCGCGGCCGGCGCCGTGGTGGCCGGGCTCGTTGTGGTGCGGATGCGCGGGAAGAGGCGCACCGACAGGGCGGTTAGCTCGCTCGAGGCCCCCGCAGGCTCGCCTTCGAGCCTCGAATCGCTCTCCGCTACGGCCCCCGACGCCCCGGAGGCGGGGCTCGGCGGCTCGCTGCCCTACGCGCCCGCCGGCATGGTGACGGCTCCCTCCGCCGATGCGGACTCCGCGGAAACGTCGTCGTCGAGTTCGCTGTGCCCCAATTGCGGTGCCGCTACGCAGGCCGGTTGGACGACCTGCCCCGAGTGCGGCAAGGACCTCCTGGGCTTCTGAGCCGTGCCCACGCGGCAACGCCGCCGCGTGTCAGACCGGCCCCAAACCGAGGGGGCGCGCCGAAACCGTTATCCCCAGCCAGCGACAGTCGGCAGAATCACGGAGGGTCGCCAGTTGCAACCCGTTACCCAACGAGCGTACGCGGCGCATCGCAGGGCGGCAGCCGCTGCTCTAGGGGTTGTCTTCGCGGCCGTTGTCCTTCCCCTTGCCGGCCCCGCCGCCAACGCGGCTCCCTTGCCCCTCAACGTTGATGTGCCGCTCTTCACCGAAAATTTCGAGGGCACCTTCCCCGGGACGGCGTGGAACGTAACCGACGCCAACGCGTCTTCGGGGTTCGACTACTGGGGGAGCACCACCTACCGTGCCTCGTCCGGCACCGGGAGCGGCTACGCCGCGCAGGTGGGGAACCGCAGCGCCCCCGCCGACATCTTTACCGAGGACTTCGAAGGGAACGTGGCTGCAAACTGGACCTTCGGGCCGGACACCGACACCGCGGGCATTTACGGGAACGACTACTGGGGTGTTTCCACCTACCGCAACCACACGGGGAACACCAGCATCTGGTGTGCGCAGTTCGGCAACAACGACGAACTGACGATGTACGGGGGCAGTGGGGGCGCGCAATCGAATGCCGCTTTCCACCGATACGACAGCAGAAGCAATTCGGCCGCCTCGCGCGCCGTCAACCTGTCAGGGTTCACTTCCGTTCAGATGGATTTCTGGTACTACGTGGACAACGAACTCACCTACGATTACGCGTACCCGGCATACTTCTACGGGAGTTGGGTGTACACGGGCGCCCGCATTGGGAACAACTCGGGGGTGACCAGCGGGTGGCTGAACGAAACCGTCAACATTCCTGTACAGGCGACGCGTGTGGGGTTTTTCTTCGTCTCGGATGACAATGTCGTGACCGAGGGGACCTACATCGACGATGTGCACCTCTGGGGCATCCGCAGCGACGCCAACCGCAACACCCACAGCTACGACGACGACATGAACGCGACGATGACGCGCGCAATCGACGGCACCCCGTACGCCTATGTCCGTGTCGATTACCGATATTGGCTGGCCACGGACAGCAGCGCCGACCGCCTTGAGGGGACCTACCTGTCCGGCGGGAACTGGTCGGTCGCCGACCCGCACTCGGGCTCGAGTGGGGGCTGGGCCTCGTCTTCGTTCCAGGTGCCTGGAAACGCAACCCAAGTCGGGTTCCGCTTCGTGAGCGACGGGTCGGGCCTCGCCGAGGGCGCCTACCTGGACGATATCCGTGCCGACGGAGTCGTGTACCCGCTGAACTGCACCGCAAATGTGTCGGCAATTGGCGGCACGGAGGTGCTCACGAGTTTCCTCTTCACGGGCCGCATCAGCAATGGGTTACGGCCGTTCGCCTTCGCATGGGACTTCGGGGACGGGCTAAGTTCGGTACTGCAAGACGTGGCCCACGTCTTCGACAACGCCGGCGATTATGCTGCGGCCCTCACGGTGCGGGACAGCCTCGGCCAAACGTGCACCGCAACCTCTCCCACGGTCACGGTGGCCCACGACCTGAGTTCCGTTTCCATCTCATCGGGTTCCGGGGGCACCCTCGTGGAAGGCGCGGCCGCCGACCTCACTGGCAACGACGCTCAAGGCCACCCCTATTCGCTGAACTGGTCGCTGTCACCGCCCGAATGCGGCGCGCTTAGCGCCGCGAGCGGGGTGTCCGTGTCATTCAATGCCTCCACCGACGCGGGCGGGCTTTCCTGCACGGTTACCGGCGCGGTGGGCGCCGTCAGCGGGTCCACGGTCATCACGATCACCCACGACGTCACGCAGATCTCCGTCTCCCCGGCCACTGCTCAGGTCGTCGAAGGCAAGACGCTCGTCCTCGACGCCACCGACAGGTACGGCCACGGAGTCTCATTTACCTGGTCGGCGACCTGCGGGCGCGTGAGCTCGGACCCCGGCAACAGCACGGTGTTTTCCGCCACCACGACGGGCGGCGCCGTGTGCACCGTCACTGCCTTCAGCGGGTTTTCAAGCGCGACGGCCGTCCTCACCGTCATTCATGATACCAGCGTGATCACGGTTACGCCCGCGAGCGCCTCCATCGTCGAGGGGGAAACGCAAGCCTTTGCGGCGACGGACGTGTACGGCCACCCCTTCGATGCCGTGTGGTCGGTCGCGCCCTCCGAATGTGGCGCGCTCTTCCCGCTCTCAGGGCCCTCGACGACCTTGACCTCCGCGTACGACGCCGGGGGCCTCTCCTGCACGCTTACCCTCGCCTACGCGGGCACGACGAAGGACATTACCGTCGCGGTCGCCCACGACATGAGCACCGCCGCCATCTCGCCCGAGGCGCCGGTGGCGGTCGAAGGCGGCGCCATCGTTTTCGCCTTCGTGGACGCCCACGGCCACGCGCTCCCCGCGGCCTGGAGCATCTCGCCGAACACCTGCGGCGCGCTCGCGGCCGGCTCGGGCGCCAACGAGACGCTCACCCTTGCCCCGGCCGCCGGCGGGTCCACCTGCGTGGTCTCGGCCACCGCCAACGCGGTCTCGCGTACGGTGAGTGTCTCGGTGAGCAACGGGCCACCCGCGCTCGTCGTGGTGACCGCCCAAGCGGCCACCGTCAGCGCCGGCAGCACCCTCACCTTCACGGGCGTCGTGAAGACCGCGTCCAACCACACGCTTTCGGGGCTCGTCGTCACTTGGTCGTCGAGCTGCGGGAACTTCACGCCTGCGTCCGGCCCGCAGACCATCCTGACGGCGCCCAGGGACGGCGGCGGGACTTCTTGCACCATCACCGGAACCTACGCGGCGCTCTCCAGCCAGGCAACGGTCGCCGTGGACTACGCGGCGCCGTTCAAGGTAACCGTGAGCCCCGCGAACCCGAGCCTCTCGGCCGGCGGCTCGCAGGAGTTTTCCGCGGTGGTCACCGACGCCTCCGGCAAGCTCGTGCCCGACGCACCGATCACGTGGTCCGCTTCATGCGGCGCGCTCTCGGCCACCCAAGGGAGCACCGTCACCTTCACCGCCCCGGGCGACCTCGGCGGATCGTCCTGCAGCGTGACGGCCTCGACGCCCTACGGCGGCGTCAACTCGCAGAGCGCGAGCCCCGTGAAGACCGGCATGTCGCTACTCATCCCGCTCGCCGTCGTGGGTGCCGTTGGCGCCGTTGGCGTACTTTTCCTTTTGCAACGGCGCCGCCGCTCCGAGCCGAGCGAAGAGATTGCCGAGTCCACAAGCCCGGCCGCTGGTCAGCCCTTTGTGCCCGGCGCAAGTCCCGCCACGCCCGCGGCCTCGACGCCTGCCACGCAAGCGCCGGTCGGGCAGCGGACGGGCGCGAGCGAACTCGTCGTCGCGGTGCCGCCTGGGGCGGCACAGCCGGCGGCGCCTTCCGGAGGGGCGACCCCAAAGCCGCCTTCACCGCCCGCGCCGTCAAGGCCCCTAGCGTCGGCCTCGTCCAAAGCGCCCGCGGCGCCGGCAAAGCCGGCTGCGCCCAAGGCGCCCGCGGCGCCGGCAAAGCCGGCTGCGCCCAAGGCTCCCGCGGCGCCGGCAAAGCCGGCTGCGCCTAAGGTTCCCGCGGCGCCGGCAAAGCCGGCTGCGCCCAAGGCTCCCGCGGCGCCGGCGAAACCGGCGGCGCCAGCCAATTCCGCCGCTCCCGCCGCCTCGCCCCCGGCCGCGCCGATTACCGCGCCGTGCCCCAAGTGCGGTTCGACCGTCGAAGTGGGGTGGGTCGCCTGCCCCGACTGCGGTCTCGACCTCGTGTGGAATTAAGGCGCGCCGCGCGACCTTCGAGCGCACCGCCAACCGCAATTCTTTATGCATGACCTCGTTGCCACCGGCTATGTCCGGCTGGCACGAGCGCAAGGTGAGCCCTTCTTGCGCGCCCTCCACCGTTGCAACCATCCTCCTTTTCGCCACGCTCGTTGCGCCGCTCGCAGGCCCCGCGTCCGGTTCCCCGACGCCGCTCAATGCCGACCTCACCGTCCTTTCCGACAACTTCGAAGGTGCCTTCCCGGGTGCCTCGTGGACCGTCGCCGACAGCGACCCCGGCAACGGCACGGACACGTGGGCCTCGTCGGGACAAAGGACCTATGCCGGTGCCGGCAGCGTGTGGGCGTCGGGCCTCGGCACCCAAACGCTGTTTTGGAACGCCCTTGGCACGCCCGCTCAGGCGCTGCCCGGCGATCCCTTCGCCGACGGCTTCGAGAATTCCACCTACGGGGCCTGGAGCGTCGCCGACTACGACCCCGACCACGGCGCCGACTACTGGAACTACTCGACCTTCCGCGTCCACAACGGCACCCAGTCCATGTGGTGCGCCGGCGTCGGGTACAACGACGAGGCCTCCGACCTGAACGTCAACGTGCACCTCTACGACGACAACATGTCCGCCATCCTCTCCCGCCCGGTCAACCTCGCTCGCCTCATGACCATAAACGCCACGGCCGCGACCCTCAACTTCTGGTATTTCCTCGCAAGCGAGAACGGCTTCGACCGGCTCGACGTCGTGTACAACGATACCGCGCAGTGGCAGACGATCACCTCCTATACCGGCGATAGCGGCGGCTGGCAGCAGGCCACCGTGGGGGTGCCTCCTCAGGCTACCGCCATCGGCTTCCTGTTTGTAAGCGACAGCGGCGGCGTCCTCGAAGGTGCCTACATCGACGATGTCACCCTCTCGGCCCAGCACGACGAGCCGAACCAGGCCCTCCACACCTACGACATCTCCGAAAATGGCACGATGACGCGCAACGTCACGGTCGCCCAGTACGCGACGGCCACCCTCGAGTTCCGCTATTGGCTCGACACCGACTCGGCAAGCGACACGCTCTCGGCGATGTACTTCTCGGGCGGCGCGTGGACCTATGCGGTCCCCCGCAGCGGGTCCACCGGCGGCTGGCTGTTCTCAAGCGTGGCCATCCCCCTCAACACGACGGCCATCGGGTTCAGGTTCCTCACCGATGGCATCGGCCACCGCGAGGGCGCCTACCTCGACAACGTGACCGTCGTGGGCCACGTCCTTTCGATCGTTTGCTCGGCAGATGTCTCGTCCACCCAGGGCTTCGAATCGATTTCGACATTCAACTATACGGCAAACGCCTCACAGGGGCTGCCCCCCTACTTCTGGATGTGGAATGCAAGCGACGGCTTCCGGCCGTTCTTGCAGAACGCCTCCCACAACTTCACCGCCGTGGGCAACTTCACCGCGAACCTCACCGTCACCGACTCGGCAGGCCAGACCTGTACGGCCGCCGCGCCAACCGTGACCATCGTCCACGACACGACCGCCGTGTCGGTGGCGCCTTCGCCGGCCGCTTCCGTCATCGAGGGCGGCGCAACCTCGTTTGCCGGTCGCGACCACCAAGGCCACCCGCTCGCCCTCAATTGGACGCTTTCGCCCATCGCCTGCGGGTCGCTGTCCCCACCGAGCGGCACCCTGGTCAACGTGACGACGAGCGCCTCGGCCGGCGGCCTCCTGTGCACGGTCACCGGTTCGTTTGGCTCCGTGAGCGCCTCGGTGTCGTTCAACGTGACCCACAATGTTTCGCGCGTGACCGTGACGCCGCCGGAGGCCAACGTCGTCGAAGGCGGTTCCGTACCGTTCTCCGCCGTCGACGCGAACGGCCACGCACTCAACTTCACGTGGTCGTCGTCCTGCGGCAACCTGAGCAACCGGACCGGGCCCTTCACCGTGTTCAACGCCACGGACGGCGCGGGGACTGTTTGCCGCGTCGCGGCCACGGTCGTGCAGGGCGTGGCGACCGGCATCGGCATTGCGAACGTCACCGTCCTGCAGGACGCCAGCGCGCTTTCCATCTTCCCGACGACCTCGGTGGTGATCGAGGGGGGCTTCGTCGACCTCTCGGCTTTCGACCGCTTCAGCCGCCCCATCTCGGTCAACTGGAGCGTTAGCCCGCCCGGATGCGGCAATTTCAGCCAATTGACGGGCAACGCCACGCGCCTTAGCGTCTCGACGGACTCCGGGGGCATCGCCTGCGCCGTCACGGCTCTCCCGTGGAGCAGCGTCGTTGCAACCGCCACGGTCAGCGTGCTGCACGACACGGCCACGATCACGCTCGTCGCCGGCGCCGCGTCCCTCGAGGAAGGCTTCGGCACGACCTACTCCCTTGTGGACACCTACGGCCACCCGTACGCAGCGGACTGGACCGTGTCGCCCTCCGCGTGCGGAGGTTTCTTCCCGACCTCGGGCGGCGTCGTCAACTTCAGCGCGCTTGGAAACGCGGGCGGGCACCAATGCGTGATCACTGCGAGCGTCGGGGCAAGCGCCTGGCGTGCAAACCTCTCCATCGTCCACGGGGCAGCCACGCTGATTGTCCTCGACCCGGTGAACGCCACGGTCCCGGAGGGCAGCTTCCTCGTCTTGGGGGCGTTCGTCGCCGACCCGCAGGGGCACGCGCTTTCGGGCCACGACATCGACTGGGTAAGTTCCTGTGCCGTGCTCGTACCCTCGACGGGCCCTTCGATCAATGCGACGTTCTCCTCCAGCGTCCCTGGCACCCCCTGCATCATCCACGCCTCTTCCGGTTCCCTGAGCGTGCTCGCCAATGTCACCATCACGCACGCCGGCCCGTTCGTCGTGATCTTCGTGCCCCCCACCGCGAGCTTTGCCGGCGGCGAATCGCGTGAGCTCACCGCCACCGTCCGGGACGCCAAAGGCCGTACGGTCGCCGACGCGACCGTCAGCTGGACGGCCTCGTGCGGACAGTTGTCGTCCCCGACGGGCGCAAAGGTCACCTACACGGCGCCTTCCGACCTCGGCGGGGGAACCTGTACGATTACCGCGTCCACGGAATCGGGCGGCGCGGTCACCTCGACCGGTGCTGCCATCTCCACCCCGATGTCGGTCCTCCTGCCGATCATGATCATCGTCCCCATCGCCGTCGCCGCCGTCGCCTTCCTCGTGTGGCGCAAGAGGCGCCCGCCGCCGCCGCCCAAGCCCGTGGAGAGCGAGCCGGTCGAGGAGCCCAAGCCGAGCTTCGAGGTCGACATCCGCTAGTCCGGCGCCGCTTAGTCCCCGGCCCCGGCGCCCCGTGCGTGCGCGTCGAGCGCTGCCAGCGCCTCCTCGAAGACGGGAAGCGCCTCTTCAGGCGGGGTCTGCGGCAGCCGGTTGCGGCCAAGACGCGGTCCGGACAAGCGCAGCTCGCGCTCCCACCACCCTCGCGCCTTCCACGATTCGCCCTCCGCCCCCCAGCGGCCGTTGAGTTCACGGGCCAACGCGTCGAGGTCGTGCGTCGGTGTCACCTCGCGGGACACGATCCGGTAGCCGAGGTACGGCCGGTACCGGAAGAGGTACATGAAGCCCCCGTCGACCTGCGCCGCCTGCAGCAGCCGGTCGCCGCTCGTCCGCGCGACCACGGCCCGCGACGAAAGCAATCTGGGCGCGCGCACCATGCTGAGGTGCTGGAGGGGGCGCTCCACGACCCGCGACTTGTCCCCGTCGAGCAGCGCAAGCTGGCCGCGAAGGTCGGCGAATGGCCGCGCCCACACCTCCTCCATCCGCTCCGGGTGGCGCAGCAGGTCCGGCAGCTCGCGCAGGACCGCTCCGTAGAGCGCATCCTGGCTCCCTTTGTGCGAAAGGCGCAGCGCCTCGCGCGCCACCTCCGAGAACCTCGGGTCATCGATCCACTCCCCGAGCACCGCGAACTTCACGGCGCGCTCGCTCGTCCACTCGTCGAAGTCGCCCGCCGCCGCGGCGTCGCGCACCTCGCGCTCCATCGCGAGCGCCTCGTCGGGATGCAGCGCCACAAAGGCCGCTAGGAACCCGTCCACATCGAAGTGGTCGTTGTACACCACGCGCGCGCCCTTTAGCCACTCGCCACGCTCCGGTAAGGCCGCCCACTTCAGCGCCGCTCCGGCGGCGAGGTCGTCTCTAAATTGTGCGGGCGTGGCGTTCCCGCCGAAGTGGTGCGAGAGGGTGAGCGCCGCTCCCGGCGGGTCAGAGTCAACCGCCACGAATTTTCCGCCGCGCAGCGCCCGGGCGTCCGTCGAAAAGCCCTCGAGCGCCGCTGCCATCGCAGCCTGCTTCGCTCTCGAGCCTACTTGATCGCTTGCCCCAACCGGCCCCGAATCTTCCCCGGGAATGCCCCTCAACTGACGCGGCCAAGCAGTCGCTTCAGTTCGTCCAAGTTGCTCTCCTCCACCTTGGCAATAAGTTCGTGGGTCGCCTGCTCGACATGGATCTTCACAAGCCCTGCGTTTTGCAGCTCGTTCAGCGTCCGCACCACTTGCATGGCGTCGCCCGTCCGCCGCTCGAGGTCCGCTACGCGGCTCCCCAGCGGCTGGGCCACCAGCACGCGCAGGGTTTCGAGCGCCGCAGGCCTTCCCCCGATCCAGCCCTCGAGGCCCGGAGGCCGCGCTACAGGACGGCTTGAAACCAGTTCTGAACCCCCCCGCTGACCCAACCTTGCTACCTTGGTTTCCGTCTCTTAAAGGATGGCTTCACAGCACCACACCTGAGAGGCGAATTTGCCATATTCCCAGGCCCACCAGGGGCTTTCAAAATTCACCAAGCGCGAGCCGCGCCGGCCGCTCGATCAATTGTCGAATTCCTTCCCGAGACCACGGAGCCACTTGCGGTCATCACGCTTAAGAAGGGCCCGCCTCAATCCCTGGCGCTGCTGGGGGACGCACACTGGCCGTAGAGATTCTCCGCAAGCTCGCCGACCGCCCCGCCGGCTCCGCCTCCTTCCTTGTCGGCGTGCGCGGCGGCAAGGGGCTCATCTATGAGACCATCCCGGACCCCGCCTCGCCCCCGTACCTCCCCTGCGTGGGCACCTTCCATATGTTCGGCGAGAAGCCCTTCGCGCTGGAAGTGACCCCCACCACCGACACGGTGCCCCCGCTCATCTCCACCGGGCCCTTCGACCGCACGACGATCATGTCCCCTGAACCCACGATCTCGCGCCAACTCCTTGATGTCAAGGCGCTCGCCGAGAAGGAAATTGCCGTGGTGAGCCCCGTCCTCGAGCTCATGCAGTCCGGCTTCTACCTCATCTCGCTCGTTGCCCACTGGCCCACCGTCGGCGACGAGTTCCTCTTCTGGGAGGCCTTCGGCAAGAACTGCCGGCCCCCGGCGCTTTCGCAGGGCAGCGACCCCCGCGACGGCCTATTCCTTTTCCCCACCTACTCCGACAGCAAGACCAACGAGAACCTCGTGGCCAAGTACGAAGAGGGCATCGCATCGGGCAGGCGCCCCGTCGGCATCGCGCTCTACCACGGCGGGAGGCTCTCGCTCCTGCTCGACGGGCACCACCGCGCCGTGGCCTACACGAGGCTCGAGCAGGAAGTCCCCTGCGTCCTCATCCAGCACCTCAAGCCCGCGATGCGCATCGAGGGGCAGCTGCGCCAATCGCTCGTCGAGATCCCGGGCCTTGGCGAAGTGATGGTCGACAACCTGCCCCCCGCCGCCAAGCAGATCGCGAAGGAAGCGATCGAGCACGGCTCGGGCAAGCGCGTGATCGCCCGCGACCTTGCCCGCTCGTTCGTGAAGTCCACCGGCGTCGATGTGCTGTTGCGCACCGAGGCGTACTGACGCGCACCCTCGGGCAAGCGGCTCCCGCGCGGCGCAACGGTTAAGTCGCCTGCGGCCCCCTTCCCCCGAGGGATTCTGTTGGCGCTGCGCGTGGGCACCATCCAGAAGGCGTTCCGGGGCGTCGAGGCCAAGTACGGCTCCGGTCGCATTTTCGGCCGCTTCGCAGAGCCCGTCCTCACCGAGCCCCGCGCGACCGCGGCGTTCCTCCACGTCACGCTTGAACAGGGCGGCACGGACTTCGGCCCCTTCTTTGGCCACCCCGTGAACGGCACACCTGGCTACGACTCGACGCGCTACGCCCCGGACGCAAAGATCACACAGGTGTGGAACGAGCTTGCGCTTGCCTGGACGGAAGCCAAGGCGAACGCCCCTTTTGACCCGACGCTTTCGCTGTCAAATTTCGTCAACAGCCAATGGGAGCACGAGGCCGCATTCCCCAGCCGCTTTTCCACGAATGTCGCCAAGCTCCAGAAGGCACCTTCGTTGCGCGCCCAGACGCTGCGGTTTTTTCAGCCCGCGACGGTGCCCGTGGCCGAGCGCCCGCGCGTGGGCGGCCCGCGGGGCCTCAAGCTCTTCCGCGGCCTCATGATGAACGCCGCGAAGCTGAAGGAAGAGGGGGGCGTGCAGAACGCCCTGCGGCGGCTTTCGCGCGAGTACCTCCAGAAGAAGGGCCTCGACCCCGCCCTTGCCGACAAGCAGTTCCCCAAATTCGCGGGCATGGAGAAAGCAGCCTTCGCGCCCGAGCAGTTCGCGCGGTTCCTGGAGGCCCGGCTCTCGCAGGACTTCGCGGAGGTCACCCCCAACGGCGCGTCGTACTTCCTGCGCGACCTGGCCCGCAAGGGCGGCGGCCAGCTGCTTAGCGGAAGCGAATTCGCCTACTTCGCCGACCGCGACACGACGATTTTCCTCTCGCGCTCCGGGCTCCAAGGCGATGTTGCCCCGAAGGTGAACCTCACGACTCTCGACGAGCGCGCGCTGCGCGAAGTGCACGGGAAGGCCTTTGAGCTCCTGCAGACGGAATTCATCCAAACGCCGGCGGAGCTTAGCGAGCGGATGGCGATTGCCGCAAGGGAGCGGCTCGTGTAGTGCGGGCGGCTAACCCTTCTTCTCGAGCTCTTCGTGCCCGAGGGCCTCGCCTCCTTTGCGGCGGACAAGCACGAAAAGGGCCGCCGCTCCCACGGCGAGAACGATCGCGACCTCCGGCAAGCTGGCGACAAGGGTGTCCTGCACCCGCGGTTCCGGTAGTGGCGGCGGCGGCGGGGGCGGCGGCGCGCCTTCTGCACGCGTGACGAGCGGGTACCGGTCCGCGGTCTGCGGCACGATTTCGCGCGCCACGTCGCCCAGCCCGTCTCCACGGCTGCAGTCGTCCTGGGCCTCCCCCCCGCACGTATCGTTGCCCGAATAGTCTGTCCAGAAGTTGCCTCCCGCGGGATAGCCGTTGTCCCAGGTCGCATTTCCCAACTCGTCAAACGCCTGGAGCGTGTTGTTCATGAGGTTGTTGTGGTAAATGCGAATCGACCTGCCGCCATTCACGCCCATCCCGGTCAGATTCGCGTCGCGAATGGTGTTGTTTCGGACAATGGTGTCCTCCATGTAGACGAGCAAGACTCCGTCCTGCTGCGAAGCGGTGATGGTGTTGAATTCAATCGTCACGTTTGCCCCGTATTCGGCGCGCAAGCCGCCATGCGCTCCCGCGATCTCGTTGCCGACAAACAGGACATGTTGGCAACCATCCAGTTCCGTCGTTGCCAGCGTATTGCGGGTCACCGTCCCATTTTCGGCGGCGGACATGCTCAAAGGAAGGTTCCCGCCCCAGTTTCCCTCCACCGTGAAATTGGAGCTGTTGCGATAGGCGAGTTCGTAGCTGCCGTGGGTCCAGTTGTAGGAAGGGCTCTCCTCAATCCTGATGCCGCCCTTGGAGAATTCGTTTCCAATGATCTCGAATGCCGTGGATCCTTCGATCCTAACAGTGCTCAGCTCGGTGTTGGTGATGGTATTCCCGACCATCGAGAAGTCGTTTGAATTGAAGGCGCTCAAAGCGATCGCGTTCCCGTCGGTCAGGTTGTTGCGCTCGACCCGCACATTGCTCGAATGGCTAAGCGAAATGCCCTGGAGCGTCGAATCGGTGATGCGGATGTCCTCGGAATCGGAGACGCCTACGCTGATCTCGTTCGAATGGTTCACCGCATAGCCCGTGATCGAAATGTCGGTGGAGTGGTCGATGTAAATGTCCACGCCGCAAATCCCGCCGCGAACGTTCTCCACGCGGACATGGCTCGCGTTTTCGAGCCGGATGCATTCGTTGTAGAGGTCGCCGGCGTTCAGGTACATGTCATGGATGCGCAGGTACGCCGTGGTATTGCGAATCACCATCATGTGCTGGTCTGGGGCGCCGGTGCAGGCCGTGCAAGAACCCTCAATGTTGAAGCCCGCGATCTCGAAGGGGTCGGTGGGCGTGCCCGACCCGCGGATCACGCCGTCGGCCTGGGTGAACTGCCGGTTGCCTTCAACGACGATCGGGGCGTGCGGCTCGTACCCAGGCCTCGATCGCAGCGCACCGGCAGGCAGGGGCCCGAAAAGAGCGGCGGCAATGACAAGGACAAGCGCGAACGCGGCGGTGCGCCGGGCTCCAAGCCAACGGTATTTGATTGGGGGAATCCCACCCATTTCTCGAAGTCCCCTAAAGGCTCCTTGGCGGGCCGGATATTGAGCATTGCGCAATACACCCCCAAGAATCGTCGAGCGGCCGTCACGCCCGACCCTGCCTCTAGGCGGCTGGCTGGACGGAGTCGCGACCGTCCACCGAGGCGACCTGCTCCCCAGCGGGCCAGCCGTCCCCGAGATCCCGTGCGGATTGCGCGCCGAGTGTAGCACCGAATTGCTCGCCAAAGGAATCGAGCAAGGCCTCCTTCACCTCTTCAAACACAATTCGCTGCCCAACTTGGTCAGCCATGGAGGTCATCGTCAAGGACGAGTACCCGCAGGGGTTGATGAGCTGGAAGTAGGCGAGGTCCGTGTTGATGTTGAGCGCAAACCCGTGATAGGTGACCCAGTGGGACACCGCCACCCCGATGGAGGCTATCTTGCGCTCACGCCGCCACTTGTCGGTGAGCCACACGCCCGGCTTCTTGTCGACGTGGCGCGCATAGACTCCATAGCGCGCACAGGTGGCGATCAGCATCTGCTCGAGGTCGAGCACGTACTTGCGCAGGTCATTGCCGCGCTCGGCGAGAGACATGATGGGGTAGCCGACAAGTTGGCCGGGCCCGTGATAGGTCACATCGCCGCCCCGCTCCACGCGCACCACGGGGACGTCCTTGTGGTCGACAATGTTCGCGTCCTCCCCGCGCCGGCCGAGCGTGATCACATGCGGGTGTTCCACGAGCACGAGCGCGTTGGGAATCTGCCCGGCCACCCGCTTGCGGACGAGCCGGTGCTGCAGGTCGAGGACGCTCCCATATTCCGCGCGCCCGAGGTCGAGCAGCGCCCAATCGGCCAAGCGCTCCCTCCTACCGGCGAGCACCCATGAAGTGAATCGAGTGACCCAGCGCGGCCTCAGCCGCCTCCATGATTCCCTCAGGCATCGTCGGGTGCGGGTGCACGGTGAGCGCGATGTCTTCGGCGGTTGCGCCAAGCTCAAGGGCAAGGGCCAGCTCCGAAATGATCTCCGAGACGCCGTGGCCCACGAGGTGCGCGCCCACCAGCGCCTTCGTGTTCTTGTCGAAGATTAGCTTGACGAACCCGTCTGGAGCGTTGATCGCGATCGATTTGCCGACCGCGCCAAACGGCACCTTCCCGAGGAAGACCTCGAGGCCCTGCGCCTTTGCCTGCTCTTCGGTGAGGCCCACGGTCGCGATTTCAGGATCCGTGAAGATCGCCCCCGGCATGGCGCGGAAGTCCGAAGCCGACGGCAGCCCGGCGATCACCTCGGCGGCCACGATCCCCTGCTTCGAGGCCCGGTGCGCGAGGTAGGGCGGCCCCGTGCAGTCGCCGATCGCGTACACGCCCGCTACATTCGTCATCTGGCGGTCGTCCGTGAGGATCCACCCGCCCTTTTCGGCGCGCTTGATTGCGAGTGCCTCGAGGCCGGAACCTTCGACGTTCGGCCTTAGGCCCACCGAGACAAGCACCTTGTCGACCTCCACGACCCGGGTCGCCCCCTCCTCGGTGACGAAGGTGACTTTGGCGACGCCCGCCACGCGCTCGACACTCTTCGCGGTGGCCTTGGTGAAGAACTCGACGCCGTGGCCGCGCAGCGCTTTCTTCACCACGCGCGTGCAGTCGACATCGATGCCGGGGAGCACCTCCTCCAGCATCTCGACCACCGTGATCTTCGTCCCGAACTTCGCAAGGAACGACGCGATTTCGAGCCCGATGATGCCACCGCCAATCACGACCATCGACTTCGGGATCGTTTTTAGTTCGAGGGCTTCCTTCGACGAGATAATCGCCTCGCCGTCGAACCTTGCGAAGGGCAGGTCGACCGCGCGGGCGCCCGTTGCAACGATGACCGCGCGGGTCGTGAGGTCCTTCACGCCGTCCTTTGTCTTGACTCGGACAAGGCCCGCGGAGACGACCGTGGCCTCTCCGATCAGGGCTTCCGCGCCGTTGCCCTTGAGCAACTGCGCCACGCCGCCTGTTAGCTTCGCAACGACGGTACCCTTCCACGCCTGCAGTTTTTCGACATCGAGCGTCACGCCGCCCGAGCGGATGCCGAGCTCCTCGCTGTGGCCCGCGGCCTCAAAGACGTGCGCCGCGTGGATGAGCGCCTTGGAGGGTATGCAGCCGTAGTTCAGGCAAACGCCGCCCAGCCGGTCGCGGTCCACGACCACGACCTTCTTCTTAAGCTGCGCAAGGCGGATGGCTGCAACATAGCCGCCGGGCCCTCCCCCAATGACCACGCAGTCGAAATCGGCCGTTTCAGCTCCCTCCGATAGCCCGGCCACCTGCGACCCGAAGCACTCCGCGCCAGGCTCCTCCGCCCTACAAAAGGAAGTGGTTGGGGTCTTCGAGGTACTTGATGACATCCGCGAGGAAAACGGCGCCCACGTAACCGTCCACCACGCGGTGGTCGAGCGACAGCGAGAGGTTCATCATCTCTCGGATTACGATCTTGTCGTCGCGCACGACGGCCTTCTTGTCGATCTTGTTGACGCCGAGGATCGCTACTTCGGGGTAATTCACAATCGGCGTCGAGATTACGCCGCCGAGCTTGCCCACGGAGGTGATGGTGAAGGTCCCCCCCTGGATGTCCGGCAGCGCGAGTTTGTTCGTGCGCGCCTTCTCGGCGAGCGCATCAACTTCGCGAGCAAGCTCGAGAATTGACTTGCGCTCCGCGTCGTGGATCACGGGCACGATGAGCCCCTGATCGGTGTTTGCAGCCACGCCGATGTTGTAGTAGCGCTTCACGACGATCTCTTGCTTGGCCTCGTCGAGGCTCGCGTTCAGCATCGGGTGGTCCTTCAGGGCGTGCGTGACGGCCTTGATGATGAACGGGAGGAACGTGAGTTTGACGCCCTTGGCGTCCGCCACCTTCTTGGCCTTGTCTCGCAGCATCACAATCTCCGTCATGTCGGCTTCGTCCACATAGGTGAAATGCGCCGCGTGGTGGCGGGCCTCCTGCATGTGTTCCGCGATCCGCTTGCGCAGCCCGCGCAATGGGATGCGTTCCTCTCGTTCGCCGACGGCGATCGAGGTCGGGGCGGGCGCCGCGCGGGGAGCGGCCGGAACAACCGGCCGGGCGGAAGAAGCCGCTGGGGCCGTTGCGCCCGAAGCGGCAGCCTTGACGTCGGCCTCCGTCACGCTGCCTGCGCGCCCCGTGCCCGAGACGGTGTCGATGTTGACGCCAAGCTCGCGGGCTAGTTTGCGGACGGCGGGCGTGGCCTGGGCCTTGCCTCCTGCGGCCGGAGCAGGTGCCGTACCCATTCCGGCGCCGCGCTCCGGCGCCGCGTGGGGCGCACCTGCAGGCGCCGACGGAGCCGACGAGGGAGCGGTTTCGCCCGCGTCCCCGATGACGCAGAGCACGGAGCCAACCAGGATGACCTCGCCTTCCTTGCCGAATCGCTTCAGGATCCTGCCCGCGCGCGGCGACGGGATGGCGGCGTTCACCTTGTCCGTCATGATTTCGACGAGCGGCTGGTCTTCCTTGACCGTGTCGCCCTCATTCACGAGCCACTTGAGGATCTCGCCTTCGTGGACGCCCTCGCCGATGTCCGGCAGCTTGAACTCGAACGCCATTTCAACACCTCTAGAATGACATCACGTGTTCGATCGCTCGGTACACGCGGTCGGGGTTTGGCATGTACAGGTCCTCAAGGGCGTACGGGAACGGAGTGTCGAACCCCGTGACGCGCACGATGGGCGCCTTCATCGAAAGCATCGCGTGTTCGGCGATGAGCGCGGAGATCTCCGCCCCATATCCGCAGGTGCGCGGCGCCTCGTAGACCACGACGGCCCGGCCCGTCTTTTCGGCCGAGGCAAGCACTGCCTTGATATCGAGCGGGACGAGCGAGCGCAGGTCGACCACTTCCACCGAGGTCCCCTTGGACTCCGCGTGCTTGGCGGCCTCGAGGCACACCGGAATCATGGAGCCGTAGGCGTACACGGACACATCCGTGCCCTCGCGGGGCACCGCGGCCTTCCCGATGGGGACGGTGTAGGCCTCTTCCGGCACCTCGCCCTTCGCCGAACGGTAGATGCGCTTGGGCTCCATGAACATGACCGGGTCGGGGTCGCGCATTGATGCGATCAGCAGGCCCTTCGTGTCGTAGGGTGTGGAGGGGATCACCACCTTCAGCCCCGGCGTGTGCGCAAAGTGCGTCTCGCCGGACTGCGAGTGGTAGTGGCCCCCGCGGATCCCGCCGCCGTACGGCGTGCGGATGGTCACGGGGCACGGGTACTGGCCGCCCGACCGGTACCGGAACTTCGCAAGCTCGTTTACGATCTGGTCGAATGCGGGGTAAATGAAGTCCTGGAACTGGATCTCGGGGACCGGCCGCAGACCGTAGAGCGCCATCCCGATCGCGCTGCCGATGATCCCCGCCTCCGAGAGCGGCGTGTCCACCACGCGCTCCTCCCCGAATTCCTTCTGCAAGCCGTCGGTCGCGCGGAAGACGCCCCCGAGTTTGCCGACGTCCTCGCCGAGCACCACGATCTTGTCGTTCAGGCGCATCTCTGTGCGCAGCGCGTCGTTCACCGCCTGCAGGATCGTCAGCACCGCCATCGTTTCGTCCTCCCCGAGTTTGTCGTCGATCTGGATCAGGCGCGCGCTTCTTTCCACTTCAGGTACGCCGCCAAGTCGTCGCGCTGCATCGCCAGGTGCTGCGGGAGGTCTGCGTACACGTCTTCGAGCAGCGTCTCCCACGATGGCGGCCCGGCCCGCTCGGCGGCTTCAATGGCTTTCGAGACCTCCTCGTCGGCGGCCTTGTGGAGGCGCGCGTCTTCCTCCTCTTTGTACCACTTCTTGTGCCGGAGGTAGTGCCGCATGCGCTCGAGCGTGTCGCGCTTGCGCCACATTTCAACTTCCGCGTCCGGGCGGTACCGCGAAGGGTCGTCCGACGACGAGTGGGGGCCCACGCGGTAGGTGATCGACTCCACCATCGTAGGCCCGTCTCCTCGACGCGCCTTGTCTGCCGCGTACTTTGCCGCGGCATAGGTGGAAATGATGTCCTGCCCGTCGACCTGCAGCCCCTCCATCCCATACGCCTCCGCTTTTTGGGCGAGCGTCTTTGAGGCCGTCTGCTTCTCGCGGGGGACCGAGATCGCGAACTGGTTGTTGTTGCACCAAAGGACGCAGGGCGCCTTGAAAACGCCCGCGAAATTCATCGCTACATGGAAGTCCGCCGTGGAGGTCGCGCCATCGCCGTAGTACACGATGGCGACTGCTTTTTCCTTGCTCATCCGCATCGCCCAAGCCGTCCCAACCGCGTGGGGCGTCTGCGAGGCCACCACCGAGGAGATCGTCACGAAGTTCACGCCGCGGTCGCCGTAGTGCACGGGCATCTGGCGGCCCTTCCCGATGTCCTTGGCCGTCGACATGAACTGGTAGAGCAGGGTCTCCATCGTCATCCCGCGGATGAGCGCGGCGCCTGGCTCACGGTACTGAGGGAAGACCCAGTCCTGGCGCTCGAGCGCGGCCGCCGACCCCGTCGCCGTTGCCTCCTGGCCCACCGATCCGCCATAGAATCCGATGCGCCCGGCGCGCTGCAAGTTCATCATGCGCGCCTCGAGCGTGCGGAGGCGGATCAGGGTGCTGTAGAGCTCGAGCACGCGCTCCTTCGAGATTTTGGGCTCGGCTTTCTTGTCAACGTGCCCCTCCTCGTCGACGACTTGGATGTAGCGCATCTCTTCGGCCACGGCGTCACCCTCCTACAGCGGGAATTTTCCCTCGGCCTGCTCGTACTCGACGACCGAACCCCTTTTGCGTTCGCCGAGCAGCGAATCGCGTTGGAGCCTCAGGTGGTACGGCAGCTCTGCGTAAACATCCGCGAACAGTTCCTCGGGCGGTACCGGCGCCGCCGATTCGACCTCGACGACCGCGTCTTCAACTTCCTGGGTGACTTCCTTTTCGAGGTCCTTCGCCTTGGCCGCCGGCACCATCCCGTTTTTCTCGAGGAATTTTCGGTAGCGTTCGATCGGGTCCTTGCGCTTCCATGCCTCGAGCTCTTCGGGCGGCCGGTAGCGTGTGGGGTCGTCGGATGACGAGTGCGGGCCCATCCTATAGGTGAGCGCCTCGATGAGCGTCGGGCCGGCCCCGCCCCGGGCGCGTGAAACGGCCTCACGCGTCACCCGCACGACGGCAAGGACGTCGTTTCCGTCGCAGCGCGCACCCTCGATTCCGTAGGCCACGGCCTTGATCGCGATGGTCTTGGATGCGGTTTGGCGTTCGCGCGGAACGGAGATCGCCCACCCGTTGTTATTGCAGAAGTAGACGCAGGGGACTCGGAACACGCCGCCGAAGTTCAGGCCGACGTGGAAGTCGCCCTCCGACGTCGCGCCGTCGCCGAAGTAGACGAGCGCGACCTTCGGGTCTTTCCGGATCTTCATGGCCCACGCCACACCGGTCGCGTAGACGATTTGCGTGCCGACGGGCGACGAGGGCGTGATGAGGTTGATTTCCCTTGAGCCGAAGTGGCTCGGCATCTGCCGCCCCTTCTGCTGGTCCGCGGTGTTCCCGTAGCACTGGGCGAGCAACGCGCTCACCGGCGCGCCGCGGAACAGCGCGGCCCCGGGCTCGCGGTACGCCGGCGCGACCCAGTCCGCGGGCGTAAGCGCGCTTGCCGACCCCACTTGGCAGGCCTCCTGACCGTAGGACGGCACGTAAAAGCCGATCCGGCCCGAGCGCTGGAGGTTCATGGCTTTCGTGTCCGCGGCGCGCGTGAGCATCATCGTCCGCAGCAGGCGCACGTGCTCTTGACTGGAAAGCTTGGGCTCGAGGTGCGCCAAGGCCGTGCCGTCCTCGCGGACCACCTGCACGACGTCTTCGCTTGGCGCAACCACGGTGACCACGGGCTCATGCCCCCCTTGCCTTGCCGGCGGTGCGCCGCGAACGGACCAACCCGTCAAGGAACACCTCGCCAGCACGGTACGAACTGCGAACCAGCGGGCCGGCCGCGCAGTAGCGGAACCCCATCTGGTAGGCCCGCTCCTTCCACGCATCGAAGCGGGCGGGAGGCACATACGACTCGACCTGCAGGTGCCACGGAGAAGGGCGCAGGTATTGCCCGAACGTCACGATGTCCACGCCGGCCTCCCGCAGGGCCCCCACCGCCGCTGCGACTTCACCGTCCTCTTCGCCAAGGCCGAGCATAATCGAGGACTTCGTGACCAGGTCGGGGTCCATCCGCCTGGCCACCTTGAGCACCCTCAGCGACTGAGCAAAGTCGGCCCGCCGGTCGCGGACGGTGGGTGTAAGGCGCTCAACGGTCTCGATGTTGTGCGCGAACACATCCGGACCCGCCGCAAGGACGCGCGCCACCGCTTCTTCGCTCCCCTGGAAGTCGCCAACGAGCACCTCGACGAGCAGGTGAGGGTCGAGCCGGTGAAGCTCCTCCACCGTGCGGGCAACGACCTGCGCCCCTCCGTCTTGCAGGTCGTCGCGGTTCACCATCGTCAGCACGACGTAATTGAGCCCCCACCGCGCAATCGCTTCCGCCACGCGCGCCGGCTCCCCTTCGTCGACGGCGCCGGCCGGGTTCCCCGTCTTCACGGCGCAGAAGCGGCACGCCCTCGTGCAGATGTCGCCGAGCAGCATGATTGTCGCCGTGCCGCCGCCCCAACACTCCGCCACATTCGGGCAGTGCGCTTCCTCGCAGACCGTGTGGAGCTTCAGCTCGCGCAGGGAACTCTTGAGGCCGGCATAGGCGTCGCCGCCCGGTGGGCGCACCTTCAGCCACTCCGGCCGGCTCGGTGCACTCACGCGCTCCACCTTTCCTGAAATCAAACTCCAACGCGCCCTCTAATAACTGGCCGGGGATAGTCTTCGGAGTTAAAGCCGTTGCCCTGGAGGCGTGGCCAGGGCTCAAGCCTGGCCCTGCGATCGACGGAACCAATCGCCGAAGTGGACGCAAACTCAGCGCCGCCGCTTTCGTGAAGAGGAAATCACCCTCCCCGAAAAAGGGAGGGAGCCCTCCGAAGAGGGGAAAAAGGAATCCTTTCAGGTGCGAAATCACGCCTTGACAACTTGCGTGGGCGGCACGGTGGCGCGGAGGGTCCACGCCATCTTCTCGTGCTGCTCAAGGAGTCCCGAGAGGAACTCGATGGTGCCCGCGTCGTCGAGCTTGGTGATCTTCACCAAATCTGCGCGGATCGAGCGGATGATGGTCTCCTGATCCGCCTGCAACTTCGCGACCATTTCCTTGGCCGGGAACAACTTGCCGGGTTCTTCGCTAAGGCGCGTGCCTGCGACGAACTCCGAAAGGGTCGAAATGGGCCTGCCGCCGAGCGCGCGAACGCGTTCTGCAACTTCGTCCACGTTCTTGTTGAGTTCAATCGCTTGAACATCAAAGAACTGGTGGAGCTGGTAGAAGTTCTGGCCGACGACGTTCCAGTGGTAGTTGCGCGTCTTGGTGTAGAGGACGAACTCGTCCGCGAGGATCGTGTTCAGGTACCCCACAACGGCGCTTCGCGTCGTTGCATTCAAATCAATCTCTATTGTCGATTCAACATTTCCAGTCGTGTGCGTTATTTGTGACATACCTCTTGATGCGGTCTACCCCTGATAAGGTAGCCTGCGAAGCTTCCACCGGTTTCAGAAAAATGTGGACAATTCACCGTCAAACTCCGGCGGCGCGGCGGTCCGGGCCCAAAAGGGGTGCGCGGCGACCCGTCAAACCGCCGAGCCAGGCATGCCCTCTGCGAGGCTCCGGGGGCCAAAAACAGGCGCAAATCGTTTTCCAGCGCCCGGCGAATGCTGGCCCGAGGCACCCTGATGAAATCCGCCACGGAGCACATGACCTTCAACACCCCCGAGCACCGCCAGTACCTGAACATCACGGACGAGGTCCGCAAGTTCGTCCGGAAGTCCGGCATCAAGGAGGGGTTCTGCCTCGTCTCGGCGATGCACACCACAGCGGGCGTCTGGGTGAACGACGCCGATGGCCCGCTCCTCGACGACATCGACGGGATGCTCGAGCGGCTGGCCCCGTTCCGAGAGGACTATGGGCACCACCACGGCGGAGAAAGCAACGGCGACGCGCACATGAAGAGCCTGCTTGTGCACCACCAGGTCGTCGTGCCCATCACGAAGGGCGAGTTCGACTTCGGCCCGTGGCAGCAGATCTACTACGCGGAGTTCGACGGCCAGCGCAAGAAGCGGCTGATCTTGAAAGTCATCGGCGAATGATTGCGAGGCTTTCGCTCACCCGCCCGGCCAACGCCTTTATCGGGGGCGCCCCTTCCCGCGAACGGGGACTGGAAGCTGGATCTCCTCGAGATCATCGTCGCCGTGCTCGCCCTCCTCCTTGCTCTGGGCTCCTTGGGCGGGTCCTTGTTTCTCATTGTGATGGCCCGTCGCTTTCGGGGCGCGGTTGATGCGGCCCTCAAAGCTCCCCGACCACCTTTCGCGCTCCCGGTCACGCTCTTTGTACCCACGAGAGGCGAGCCGTCGGCGCTCGAAGCCAACTTGCGTTCCATCCTCGCCCAGTCGTATCCCGACCTCGAAGTTGTCTTGGTGGTCGATTCGCGCAGCGAGCCGCTCTTCGCCCTATGCGAACGCCTTTGTGCAGAAGTCGGGCCAGGCCGCGCCCGCGCGGTTGCCACGGAGGACTTCCCCGTGACCGCTCGCGCCTCCGGCAAGTGCGCCGCGCATCTGCGCGCACTCCGCGAATCGCGCGCCGAGAGCGAGGTATTCGTGTTCGCTGACGATGACATCCGCCCGGATCCCGGATGGCTCGGTCGGCTTGTGGCGTCCCTGGGGGATGACGGCGTCTCCGTGACCACCGCTTACCGCTGGTATTTTGCCGCGGGCGGGGGCCTCGCCTCACACATCCGCTCCGCCTGGAATTTCGTCGGCCTTCAGATCATGTTCGACAACCGCTGGAACTTTGCTTGGGGCGGCGGGATGGCCATTCGGCGCAAGGATTTTGACCGGTGGGAGATCGCCAAGGGATGGGAGCGCGCCATCTCCGACGATTACGTGGTCACGGTCAACGCCAAGCGGGACAAGCGGCCAATTCGGTTCGTGCCCTCGACGCTTGCCCCCTCCTTCGAGGCGGTCAGCTTCGGCCAACTCCTTGAGTGGTGCCGCCGGCAGGCTTTCATGACCAAGATCTACGACCCAGGCCTCTGGAAATACGCCGTAGTTCCCTACCTCTTCTTCAATGGGTTATTGGGCGTGGGGGCTTCGCTTCTTATCGCGGCCGGCCTTGGCGTTGCGCTTCCGTTGTGGGCCCTTGCGGCAGCCTGCGCGTTTGTCCTGCACGTCCCGCTGAACCTCGTGAAGGCCCGGATCCTTTACGGAGCCGTGTTCCCGATGATGCCCGCGCATGCCGATGCGCTTCGCCAACTGCGCCCCGCCTTCCTCGCCGGCGCTGCGCTTGCGCCCTTCGTCACCCTCTACGCGCTCGTCAAGACGCGCAACCTGCACCACATCGAGTGGCGCGGGCGCAGCTATGAGGTCAACGGGCCGCTCGATGTGCACCCGCTGTGAAGTCAGTGCTTCTCGATCGGGCCGCCCTTCGGGCCGCCCGCGTCGTATTGGTGGTAGGTGAGGATGTTGCCGATGACCCAGAGGAGGACGGCGACCGCCAACAACGTGAATGCCGTGCCCAGCGCCTCCTCGACGCGAGCGCTCGCCGCCGCCTCACCCGTGCCCGTTGCAAGCACCAAGAATCCAAGCGAGGCAAGCCGCATTCCTTTCATGGCTCTTCGAGCGCACAACGGCCCTCTGCGCAAAAAAGCCTTTTCCCGCGGCGGGCGGCCCAGCTGCGCCCGGTGCCGGTTTTAACTACCCCCGCGAGCGTGCGCGCCACGTGGCACTCTCCCCGAAGAGCCGCTACCTGATGCAGCGGTCCCGCGACGCGGCCTTGGAGGCCGTTCGGTCGGCGGCCAAGGCCCGCGGCGCGCCCTTCGAAGGCAGGCCCGGCCGCGCCCCCGAAGCGAAGGGCGACTTCGCTTTCGCTTGCCACCCGATGGCCAAACTGCTCCGCAAAGCCCCGGTCGAGATCGCAAAGGACCTCGCGTCGGCCCTTGCCGCCCCGTCCGACCTCGTCTTCGAAGTCGAAGGGGCGTACCTCAACGCCGCGGTGCGCCCCGACGTTCTGGCAACGGTGGGCATCCGCGAGATCCTCGAGGCGGGGACGAAGTTCGGTGAGTTGGCGCCGACCGGCACGCGCGTCATCGTCGAGCACACGAGCGCCAATCCGAACGGCCCTCTCCACGTCGGGCGGGCCCGCAACCCCATTATCGGCGACAGCGCCGCGCGCGTCCTGCGCCGCGCGGGGCACACCGTGGCGAGCGAATTCTTCGTGAACGACATCGGCAAGCAGCTCGTGACCCTCGCCTACGGGGTCAACAACCTCACCGACAAGGACCTCCTCGATTTGCCCGAGCGGCTTGAAAAGGCCAAGGTTCCCGCCGAGGAGATCGAGCCCTTGCGCAACCTCGCCGCGCAGGGCACTGAGCGGCGCAAAGTCGACCACGAGCTGGTCCGGTTTTACCAGGCCGCCACCGCCCTTGCCAAGATTGACCCCAACGTGGAGGCCGCGATCGTTGCCGACGTCCAGGCGATTGAGCGGGGCGACCGGGCGGCCCTCGAGCGCGTGCAGGGCCCCTGCAAGCGGGTGCTCGAAGGCATGCGCCTGTCGCTGACGCGGCTGGGCGCCGAGTTTCACACATTCACCTTCGAATCCCAGTTCATCGTGGATGGCTCGGTTTCCAAGGTTGTCGAACAACTCAAAGCCCTCCCCGACGCGAAACTGGAAGACGGCGCGTGGCACCTGGACCTCTCGAACTTCGGGATCCAAGGCCGGAGCGCGAAGTACGTCTTCCTCCGGGCCGACGGCACGACGCTCTACGCCACCCGCGACGTGGCCTACCACCTGAACAAGGCAGCCCGGTGCGACCGGGGCGTCAATGTCCTTGGCGAGGACCAGAAGCTCGCGTCCAAGCAGGTTGAGGCGGCCCTAACTCTCCTCGGCTCGACCTTCCGCCCCGAGGCCCTCTTCTATGCGTTCGTCTCGTTGCCGGAGGGAAAGATGTCCACGCGCCGCGGGCGGGTCGTTTCCATCGATGACCTCCTCGACGAGGCGGTCGAGCTCGCGGAGGTAAAGGTCCTCGAAAACCTCCCCGAGCTTACGCCGGAGGCTCGGACCAAGATTGCGGAGGCCGTCGGGGTGGGCGCCGTGCGCTTCAACATCGTGCGCGTCCAGCCGGAGAAGTCCATTGTCTTCCGGTGGGAGGACGCCCTGAACTTCAAGGGCAACTCGGCGCCGTTCATCCAGTACGCGCACGCTCGCGCGTGCAGCATCCTTCGCAAGGCGAAGCGCGACGAACTCCTCGACGAGCCGGCGCTCGCCGTGGGGGCTGTGAGCGACCCGCGCGCGCTCTCCACGAACGCGCCGTGCGTACGGCTCGCCCGCACGCTTGCGTGGATGCCGCTGGTCATCGAGGAGGCGGCCGAGGCAGTCCGGCCGCACTACATCGCCACCTATGCCCAGGAACTCGCCTCGGGGTTCAATGAGTTCTACCGTGACGTCCCCGTCATCGGCTCGGGCGAGGCCGAACACGGAAGGCTCGCGCTCGTTGCGGCCGCACGGGCGGTGCTTGCCGGCAGCCTAGATTTGCTCGGCATTGAGCCGCTCCGCGAGATGTGACTGGGGCAACGCTCAAGCCGCCGCGCGCCGTCGCGCTGCCGTGCGCATCGTAGTCTTGGGCGCGGGCGCCGTCGGCAGTTTCATTGGGGCGGCGTTGTCGGCCGAGCACGATGTGACCCTCATCGGCCGGAAGGCCCACGTGCTCGCGGTCCGGCGCAAGGGGCTGCTCATCGAGGGTCTTCGCAAGAAGCCATTCCAGGTGAAGGCGACGACGCGCAAGGATCCGCTTGGCGCGGCTGACCTTGTGTTCCTGACCACCAAAGCCTACGACACGGCACCCGCCGCGCGGCAAATTCGGCGCGCCGGCGCCCGCGCGCCCGTCGTTTCTCTCCAGAATGGACTTACCAATCTTCCCGCGCTCCAGCGCGAACTGCGCGGCAACCCGATCGTCGGCGGCTCCATCGTCCTTGGCGTCACAGGGCTTGGCCCAGGCCACATCCGCTATGCGGGGGGCGGTCGCGCAACCGTGGGAGCCGCTCGCGGGCCCGCCGCCACCTCGGAGGCGGTGGCCAAGGCACTTTCAGGCGCGGGCATCCCGACCGCCGTCACGCGACACCTTGACGCGGTGCTTTGGGAAAAGGCGGTGGTCAACGCCGCGGTGAACCCGCTCACCGCGATCCTCCGCTGCACAAACGGCGAGTTGCTCGCGCGGCCCGAGTCGCGACTCGTCGCGAAGCTCGCCGCCTCCGAAGGCGCGGCGGCCGCTCGCGCCGCCGGCATTGGCGCCCCCAAGGACCCGTGGCCGGTCGTCGAGCGCGTCCTTCGGGACACGCCCTCCAACCGCACATCGATGCTGCAGGACGTGGAGGCAGGACGAGCCACCGAAATCGACGCGATCACGGGAGAGATCGTCCGCGTGGCCAAGCGCCACCGGGTTGCCGTCCCTGTCAACAAGGCCTTGCTCAACCTTGTGCTTTCCCTTTGACTCCGGCCTCAGCAATCGCGCCCCTCCAAGCCTTCTTATCCCCTCCGTTTGTTTCCCACGGTGTGACGCCAGCCCCGTCGCTCCCCTTCTACACGATGAGCGACTTTCCGCTGGGCGGCGCGATGGTCCTGCTGCGCGTGGACGTGAATTCCCCCATCAACCCGATCACCGGCGAGTTCCTGGACGACACCCGTGTCCGCGAGCACCTCAACACCCTCCGCGAGCTCTCGGGCTCCAAGGTCGTCATCCTCGCGCACCAGTCGAAGGCCGGCAAGGAGGACTACACGACGCTGCGCGAGCACGCGCGCGTGATTGGCAATCTGCTCCGCCGCCCGACCAAATACGTGGACGACCTCTTCGGCTCGCACGCGCTTAGCGAAATCCGCGCCATGAAGGACGGCGACATCATCGTCCTTGAAAACACGCGCTTCTACGCCGAGGAGGAGCTGCTCGCGAACAAGCCCTTCGACGCGCAGGCCAAGGCGCACATCGTGCGGAAGCTTGCGCCCGAAGTCGACTACTTCGTCAATGACGCTTACGCCGCCGCCCACCGCTCGCAGCCAACGCTCGTCGGGTTTACGCGGGTGCTCCCATCCATGGCTGGCCGGCTCGTCGAAAAAGAAATGGCCGCCATCGAGCGCGCGCTGCACTCCGGCGAGCACCCGGCCGTCGCCGTGCTCGGAGGCGCCAAGGTCGACGACTCGATCGCCGTCATGAAGAACATGCTCCAGAACGGCGCGATCGACACCGTGCTCACCGGCGGGGTCGTCGCCAACATTGCGCTCGAAGCCTCCGGCGTCAAGCTCGGCGCCGCGTCCGAGGCCTTCCTCGAGAAGGAGGTCCCCACATGGCGCGACCTCGTCGCCCAGACGAAGCAGATCATGGCCGCGCGGCCCGGGGCCGTAAAGATGCCGACGGACGTCGTCGTCAATACGAACGGCCACCGCATCGGGCTCAAAGTCGACGCGCTGCCTCACCCCGACCCGATCTTCGACATCGGCCTCGACACGATGATCGAGTACACGCGCATCATCCAAGGCGCCAAGGTGATCCTCGCGAACGGCCCGATGGGCGTCTTCGAACTCGAGGAATTCGCCGTGGGCACGCGTGGCATCATGGACGCGATCGCCCACTCGAAGGCCTACAAGGTCGTCGGCGGCGGCCACACGGCGGCCCTTGTCACCCAAATGGGAATGGCCGACAAGGTCGACCACGTCTCCACGGGCGGCGGCGCACTCATCTCGCACCTTGGCGGCGAACCGATGCCCGTCCTTGAGGCGCTTCGGGAGTCCAAGAAACTCCACCTCGACGGGAAGATCAAGCACCGGCGCGCGTGAAACCGAGCCAGCGCAGAGTTTAATATGGCTCGGCGGATAGCGCGGCCCACTCCACGCCGCGGTGGCTTAGCGGTATAGCGGCTGATTCGTAATCAGCAGGTCGAGGGTTCGATCCCCTTCCGCGGCTCTCCTTTCCTTACTCACTGTCGCCACCCAAAAACTGCCTCGGCTTCTGGACTTCGTCCATCGCGTCATCTCCATCGTAGTAGAGGTGTTTGAGTTCCGCACTTTTTTGCTTCAGTTCCGCAATCTTGTGGTCGATCCGCCGGATCCTGCGGATGCTGCGCCAAATCAGCCACACGCCAAGCCCCATAAGCGCGACCGAGACGCCGACCACCACCACGATGAGCGCAATCACATCGTTCACGTTGTAAAATTTCGAAGTGGCAATGAGCGCGGCGAAAAGCGAAAGCGGCAGCAGGAAGACTCCCATCCCCGCGCGGAGGATCGCGAGGGACGTGCGTTTCTCGGCGAGGAGCAGCTGCACCTCCGCGATGCGGACGGACAGCACCTCCGCTTCGCCGGGCACGAGGCCAAATTGCCGCCCTGGCGTATTCAAGGTGTCTTTGTCAAGGAGGGACCCCGTCCCTTCCCTCGGAGAGCTTTCGCTGCTTTCGGCGACCTCCCCCCTTTTCGTTTATGTACATCGCGGCGGATGGAGCGCACGCTCAACCAACGGAACGCGCTGGGGTGGCCGAGTCAGGCAAGGCACCTGGTTCAGGGTCAGGCAGTGGCTCTCGCAGCTCACTTCGCCGGTTCAAATCCGGCCCCCAGCAACCCTAGCGCGCCCTCACATCCTACGTCGGGCTATTTCAGCGTTCCTCGAACGGCCAGCAAGGGGCGGCGGCGAGACGGTTTCGACACGGGAGCCACTCTTTATCCGAACCGTTAGGCTTTTGCTCCTCGCGATGACACCAGCCCCCGCGGCGCCGCAGGGCCGCTACGCGCGCCAGGCGCTGATCACCGAGATCGGCGAAGCCGGGCAACGCAAGATCTCCGCGGCGCGCGTGGTCGTTGTCGGGGTCGGCGCCCTGGGCTCCGTCCAAGCCGACCTCCTCGCTCGCGCGGGCGTGGGCGAAATCCACATCGTCGACCGCGACGTGGTCGACCTCACCAACCTCCAGCGGCAGACGCTCTACGACGAATCGGATGTGGGACGGCCTAAGGCGGAGGCCGCGGCGGGGCGCCTTCGTAAGATCAACTCGTCCATCAAGGTGGTTGCCCACGCAACGGACTTCGGGCCGGCCAGTGGCGAAAAGCTGGTCGTGGGCGCATCCGCCATCGTCGACGGCACCGACAACCTCGGGACGCGCTTCGTGATCAACGACCTCGCGGTCAAACACAAGGTGCACTGGACCTACGCGGCTGCCGTGGCAACCTATGGGATGGTGTTGCCCTGCCGCCCCGAGGGCCCCTGCTTCGAATGCGTCTTCCCCGCCGAGCCTCCGCGCGGCACCCTTGCGACCTGCGACACCGTTGGAGTCCTCAACACGCTCACCACCGCCGTCGGCGCGTTTGCCGCGAACCTGACGCTCTGGCAACTCGTCGGCCGCGCCGTCGAGCCGATACTCTACAGCTTCGACCTGAAAGATCCGGCCGTCGACACGATTCCCGTCGCCCGCCGCCCGGAATGCGCCGCCTGCGGTGCCCACAGCTATCTGCACTTGGCGGGCCGGAGCGACGAGGTCGTCGAGCTCTGCGGGCGCGACGTCGTCCAAGTGCGGCCGAGGCAGGGGTCGTCCGTCGACCTCTCCAGCCTTGAAGCGCGTTTGGCGGCCTCGCTTCCCGTCCGCCGCGTCGACACGGCCCTCCGCTTCACCGCCGAAGGCCACGACATCGTCGTTTTCGAAGACGGCCGTGCGCTCGTGCACGGCACCGAGGACCCCGGCCGCGCGAAGGCGCTATACGCCCGGTATGTCGGCGCTTAGAGTCCCGATTGCGATTTCAGGTTGTCCGCACCTCTGTAAGCCGGCGAAACCCTAATAGCCGCCGAAGGCGCCTCGGTGCTGTCTTTCGCCTGGGAGGGCCTTACTTTGGTACGCGAGCGACCTGCAATCGAATTGCCAGTGTTCACTGCCGCCGAGCGGGTGGGCCTGCGCGACTTCTGGGCCGTGTGGGAGGCCAACTACACCGAAATCCAAGCCGCAGCCGCCGCCAAGATGCGGGAGCACCCCACCGTGGCCGCGGCGTTGCGAGCAGGTCCCGATTCCGAACTTGAGAGCCAGGGCATCATCACGCGCGAGCGGCTCCGCGTGGGGATGGTCGACGGCAACCTCAAAGACTATGTCGACGACCTGCGAAAATCCGGCCGCCGCCTCGCCCAAGCGGGAGTCGACCTCGCCACCTGGATCGATGTCACCTCCGCCGTGCGCATGGCCGCGACGCCGCTCGTGTTCAAGGCTTACGCAGTTTCGCCCGAACGGATCCAGGCCTGCCTCCTGGCGCTGAACCGATGGACCGACATGGCCCTCTCCGTCCTTTCTGATGAGTTCCTCGCGACCAAGGAGGAACGCATCTCCAAGCAGTCCGATGCGATCCTGGAATTGTCTACGCCTGTCCTCGAAATCCGCGAGGAGCGGCTCATCGTCCCCATCATTGGCGTGGTCGATTCCCAACGGGCGCGCATCATCACCGATTCAGTTTTGGCGGCCATTCGCGAACACAAGGCCAAGGTCCTCATCCTCGACATCACCGCGGTCGCAGCGGTGGACACCGAGGTGGCAGCCCACCTGCTCAAGACCATCGAGGCGGCCCGCCTCATGGGGGTCGAGACCCTCATCACGGGCATAACCTCGGAGGTTGCTCGCGTGCTGGTGAGCCTCGGGATTGAGATGGGCGATGTCCGCACGCTTGCAGACCTACGCAGCGGCTCGGAGGCCGCCGACACGATGCAGGGGATGGTGTTCGTCAAGGCGGCCGAGCGGCCTCCGGTGCGCAGGGCCGCCGCCAAGCCACCTCCCGCCCAGCCCGCGCCCTCCAAGGCGGCCCGGCCCTAGCGTGCGATCGGGGCGTCTTGCGAGCAAAGGGTTTATTGGCCAGCGGGCCAGCCCCTCGCCGAACCATGGTGCACAAGGTCGGCATGCTGATCTCCGGCGGAATTGACTCGCCCGTGGCAGCCTACCTGCTCGCCCGCGCCGGTTTCGACCTCGTCGCGATCAACATGGATAATCGCCCCTTCACCGACGACAACCAGTTCGAGAAGGCGCCGGCGCTCATCCGCAAGCTCTCCGAGGTCACCGGGAAGGACATCAAGCTCTGGGTCGCGCCGCACGGCCCGAACCAGGTCCAGTTCGCGCGCAAGGCCGACCGCCACATGCAGTGCATCCTCTGCCGCCGCATGATGTGGGGGGTTGCCGCCGAGGTCGCAAAGTCCGAGGGATGCTCGTACATTGCCACGGGGGAATCGCTGGGGCAAGTCGCATCGCAGACGCTTCCGAACATCCAGTCGGAGAACGAATCGCCGTCGCTTCCCATGTTGCGCCCGCTCATCGGGTTCGACAAGCTGGAGATCGAGGCGATCGCCAAGCGCATCGGCACCTACTCGATCTCGACGGGACCCGGCGTGTGCTGCACGATCGTGCCCGAGCGGCCCGTGACCAACGCATCCATTTTGCGCACCGACGCCGAGGCGGCCAAGGTTGACTTCGCCGGAATGCGCGCGCGGGCGGTTGGGGAGGCCTACTCGTATGATCTTCAAAACAATCCAGCCGTGTAAGACCAAAGGCGCCCTCGAAGTCATCCCGGCTGCGCCGGTCGATTTGCTCATCGATATGGTCGAACAGGTCCTGCGCAACAACCGCTTCGAGGTCGTCAATGCCAAGATCCTCGTCGTCGCCTCGCGCGACGATGTCGCGGAGACGACGCTCTACGAAGACGGCCGGATGCTCGTGAAAACGCTGGACCCGCGCCTCGCTCACAAGAGCGCCGCCCGCGTGTACGAGGCGGGCACCGGGAACATCGAGGATTCGGCGTTTGAGGACTACCTCGCCGCCGGGCGCGTGTTGGTCAAGGGCGCGCGATAGGGGCGGGGCGCCCCGCGCGCGGCCCGCCACATGATTCTTAGTTTCGGATCAGAAATCCCCGAATTTGGCTTGCGGAGCATAACCTTCCCGCCACTATCGCCGCGAACCGCCCGTCCGTGTCCTTTCGCCGCTCCCCTTCCCCGCCGGCGGGCGGGCTTCCCCGGGGCCGAAAGGCCCCGGGTTCCGCCACTTCACAAACTCTCATAGCCCTCCCTCCGCGCAAGGAAAGACGCCCAAGCCCGGCTGTGGCCAGTCGTTCGGGGGCGGCCTGAACGTGTCCTCCGCCCGGCGCCCCCTTCCCGGTCGTGTTGGGCGGCAGGCGCGCCATGGTTGGCCGCTCCCCCCCAGGCGAATTGACGCGATCCAAGTGCCCGAGCGAGGATGACTGGGCCGCGAGGGACGACCCCTAGAGATTTGGCGCGCCCGGCGCGAGGAGGAGCCCTCCCTCGCCGCGAGCTTCGCCCGTCACGGCGGCGCTAAGCGCGCCGCTCCCCTCCCCGCGGGCATTCGGTTTCAGTTTCACGATTAGAGGCCGCCGCCCTCTCAACCCTCGGTTTCGGGGCCTCCCCTACTTGAGCGGTTTCATCGGGGAGCCCGTCGACGGTTTGGCCCGCCGTTGCGTCAAAAAGGAGTTATGGCGCGTGTCTTCCCGATCTCGATGGGCTGGCGAGCGTCCGAAGCGCGGAGAAAGTACCAAGGTCGAATATCTGTGAATGCCCCCCTGAAGAGACCCACCAAAACGGTCCCTTGTACGTGCCCGGGCTGGCGGGGCGCGGCACGGTTCTTCGGCGCGTCAAAACGAAGTTGTGGCGGCCCTCTTT
>JBGQKI010000022.1:0-43183 GCA_041499475.1 Thermoplasmata archaeon | reverse complement strand
CTCTGCCGGAACCTCGCAGCGGGCTCTGTCGTGAAGAACTACGGGTTCGTCGAGGGCACCGAGTTCAAGAAGCCGATCGTGATGTTCGACCTGAAGGAAGACAAGTTCCACGACCCGCTGCTCAACGAGGACATCGCCGAGGCCCTGGGCGTGGCGACCACACCCGAGTTCGTGAAGATGCGCGAGATGACCCTCAAGGTGAACACGGCGCTTCGCAACTTCCTCGAGCCGCGGGGGTTTCTCTTGCCCGACTTCAAGCTGGAGTTCGGGTACGACCTTGAGGGAAGGCTGATCCTCGCCGATGAGATCTCGGCGGACACCTGCAGGTTCTGGGACAGCAAGACGCGAAGGTCGATCGACAAGGACGTTTTCAGGTTCGACAAAGGCGATGTGCTCGCGACTTACAAGGAAGCGTACGAGCGGATCGCGGGGAAACCCGCAGCCTAAAGGCGCTACTTCGCAACTTCCTTCGCCTTCCCTCGCTCCTTGTACGTCGTGACGACCATCAGCGTGACGGTGTCCTTGATCCCTTCGAGGTTCGCGAGGTCGTTTACGACAAAGTCTTTGAGCATGCGGTAGTCGCGGAACTGCGCCTTCACGACAATGTCGGTCTCGCCCGTGACGAGGAACACGTCCTCAACGCACGCGAAGTCCGCGACCTGAGTCGCGAGCCTATCGACCTCCTTGGTGTCGACCTTGAGGTTGATGATCGCGGTGACGGGGTCCTCCCCGTAGTAGGTTGAGATCACACGTTCGTAGTCCGCGCCGATAGTGTCTTCGGGAGGTCCCCGTCCTTCTTGTTCGCCCATGCGTTTTCGCCCCTCAAGGGACGCCCGCGCGTACGCACGCGGGGCAGTCGGGCTAATGTGCAGTGGAAGTCAGATAATGGTTTGGCCTGGGCGGCCACCGCATCCGCTGATTGAGAAAAGCTGCAAGAACGGTTGACAGCGAGCCGGCCTTCCCACCAGCGCGAGCATGGCAGTACAGACCGGTACGCGGGTGGTCTTAACTTCCGGGTTCGGAAAGAGACCGGGTGAGCACCACCGCTATGACCGTCAAACCGTTCTTGCAATCAGGGCCAATCGGGGGCACCAATTAAAGCCTTTCGCCGCAGGGGGCGAGGTATCTGGCTGCGGGGAACCGGGCTACGGCCGCGCCCACCACGTTTGGAGGTACCGGACCTTTCCGTCGGGGGCAACTTGGGCAAGGGCAAAGCGCTTGCGCACCCCGTGCGCGAGGCGAACGGCACGGGCAAGCTCGGACCACCGGGCCCCAAAGTCGGGCCCGACCGGCTGCACAAGGAAGCGCGCATGCGGGGTGCCTTCGCCCCGTTCGTACACGCGGAAGTCCGAGCCGTACTTGAAGCCCGTCTTGGGCAAAAGCCCGAGGGCGCGCAGGTCGCTGTACGCGGCAAGGCGCAGGGCGAACCCCGCGTCGCTCTTTTGGGCCATTGCCAAGACTTCGGGGGGTGCAACCGTGCCGCCTTCCGGCCGGGTGAGGCGGAGGCGTTTTTCGCGCAGCAGGAAAGCGGCCTCGAGCAGCGAGAGCCGGAGGTGGCTCTTGAGGGGCATCCCGAACATCTCGCCCTCGGCATTCAGGGACTTCCCCTCTTCCGTGGAGAGCAGCACGTGCGTCCCGGAGAGCGTGGCTTCCAGGGCCCCAGTTCCCGCGGGCTTGGGCTTGGCGAGCGGGAGCCCGGTTTCCATCCCGTAGTAGGTCACGTCGCCTTCGGCGTCCACGATGGCGGCAAGCGGCGCCTTGTCGAGCGACTTGGCGCGCTCTGCGAACGCGAAGTTGTTTCCGAAGTCGAACGAGCCGTGCTCCTGGTCGGCAATCACCCAAGTCGTTGACGGCGACTTGGCGCTCTTCCCGCGTTCACGCAGCGAAAAGTCGATCTTGGCCGAGGGCGGCTCCTCGCGCACGACAAAGCCGCGCTCGCGCAGGTCTCGGTAGGCGAGGTACTTGCGCTCGAAGCGGGGGGCGCCTTCGGCCCCGCGCGAGAGGAGGTGCGGCAGGCTTGCGGGGCGGCCCCCTTCCTCGATGCGCAGGCGCCCGGATTCGAGGAGGTAAGCGGCCTCGACGAGCGTGAGTACGAGCCCGCCCCCGGGCCTCGGTGTGCCGTGGTTGCCCTTCGAGTGGAGCGCCGAGGCGCCGCGGCCGGCGGCAAGCACGACGCTATCGCGATCGAGCGTTCCGGTGGGCACATCCATAGCGGGCGCGAACGCGAGCGCGTCAAAAGACCTTGCGACCTTCGGCCCGCCGGTGGCCCTTTTATATACGCGCCCGGAATAGAAACGCTGGATGAAGCGAGAAGACCTCCTCCGGGAGGTCCGCACATTGCTGGGCCGCACCGGTTTTTTCAGCCCCGAAGCCAAGCTGATCGACTCGCAGGTTTTCGACATCCTCGCGAGGCGCGACGCCTCGCTCGTGGTCATCAAGTGCCTTGTGAACGCCGACTCGCTGACGGCCCAGAACGCCGACCGCCTCCTCCAGGTGGCGGCTATGCTGCGCGGCTCGCCGCTCGTAGTGGCCGCCCGCTCTTCGAAGGGCCCGCTTGAAAACGGCGTGATCTACCTGCGCGGCCGGGCGCCGCTGATCTCGATCAAGACGATGCGCGACTTCCTCGTGGAGGGCGTGCCGCCGCTTGCCTTTGCAGGGCCTGGCGGCTATTTCGTCTCCCTCGATAGCGCCGCCCTGCGGCGCGCGAGGCAGCGGCGGAAGCTGTCGCTCGACGCGCTCGCCCGCGAGATCGGCGTGTCGCGGCGCGCAATCCAGCTCTACGAGGAGGGGATGAGCGCGGCCGTCGACGCGGCCGAGCGGATCGAGCGCTTCTTTGGGGAGTCGCTCACGATGCCCCTTGACCCGCTAACCTACAAAATCGAAGGGGAGGGCCCCGGCGGCCAGGGCGAGGCCGCCCAGGACGCATTCGAGGCCTATGTCCTTCGCGCGCTCGAGGGGATGGGCTACCGGGTGACGCAAGCGACGCGTTGCCCGTTCGATGCCGTCGTCGAGCGGCCGGGGTCGAGATTGCTCTCGGGAATCGAGAGCGCGCCCCATGCGGTGGCCGCTCGCGCCCGGACGCTTGCAGCCATCGCGCAGGTTGCCGAGACGGATGCGGTCATGTTTGTGTCGAAGGAGATGCGCGCCGACTCGATCGAAGGCATGCCTGTCGTGACCCGGCGCGAGCTCCAGCGCGCCGACAGCGGCGAGGACATCATCGACATCATCAAGCAGCGCCGCCGCGGCCCGTGACGGCGCGCAGCAAACCGGGGGGTGTTTTCCTGCGCAGGTTCGAGCGCGAAGTGGACGGCGCGCGAGTCTTGTTCTTGGGTTCGGTCCGCGGGCTGCTGGATGAGGCCGCGGAGGTGCGGGCGGCCTTCGAGGAATTCAAGCCCGAACTCGTCGCCCTGCCGGTGGGCCCGCGCGAAGTCGAGGAGATCGTGGAGACCCTGAAGGAGAAAGGCGAGCTGCCTGGCGTGCCGGGCAACCGGGCGGTGAGGCGCGGGAAGGGGCCTGGCCCGACAGGGCTTGCAGACAAAAAGATCGCCCACGACGACGAAAACTCGGACTACGACGACTTCGGCCTTTTCCTGTCGTCGAGCGACCTCGTATTCATGCGGCACCTCTCAAAATTTGGAGATGTGGAGATGCCGGCCCCCTCCTACCAGGAGGTCATACGGATCGGCCACAAGGAGGGCGTCCCGGTGGAGCCGATCGACTTCAACGACGACGAGTACACCACGGTTTTCCTGAGGCACGTAAGCGCGTTCCGGCTGTTCCGACAGGGGAACCGCCTGCGCAAGCTCGCGAAACGGCGATTCAAGGCGCAGGACCCGGAGGCCTTCGCGGCCGAATGGGATTCCATCATGACCGGGGCCAAGGGCTACGCGGAAGTCGAGCGCGCCCGCGAGGAAAAAATCGCCTCGGGGATCATGCGGGTGGCGGCGGGCCGCGCGCGCGTCATGGCCATCGTGGAGTTGGAGCGAAGCGCTGGGATTCTGAGCGCACTCGAGCGGATGCTTGGCGCCGGGCGTGCGCCGCGGAGCGAGGGGCGATGAAAACTACCGCTCGCCTTGTGCTGGCGCAGCTCAAGGCGGCGGGGTCTGCCAAGGGCGTCGAAGGGATGGCGCGGTACGGGATTACGGCCCGCAAGGCCTACGGCGTGTCGGGGCCCGCGCTCGCGAAGATCGCGCGCGAGACGGGCCGCGACCACGCGCTTGCAAGGGAGCTGCGAAGGTCGGGGGTGTTCGAAGCCCGCGGGCTGGCGGCCCTCGTTGCGGAGCCGAAGAAACTCAAGGAGGAGGAAATGGATGCCTGGGTCCAGGAATTCGAGAACTGGGCGGACTGCGATTCCACTTGCCTGAAGCTCTTCGTCAAGCACCCCGCGGCCTTCAAGAAAGCGATGGAGTGGAGCCGCAGGCGCCCCGAGATCGAGCGCCGCGCGGGGTTCGCGATGATGGCGGCCGTGGCGGTGCACCGCAAGGAAGCCCCCGACGAGGCGTTTGCGCCGCTCCTCAAACGCATTGAGGCCACCGCGGGCGACGAACGCAAGATGGTGAAGAAGGCAGTGAACTGGGCGTTGCGCCAGATCGGAAAGCGCAACACGCGGCTGAACCGGCAAGCGGTCGCTGCCGCCAAGCGGATCCACCGCCAAGGCACGAGCAGCGCGAAATGGATCGCTTCCGACGCGCTGCGCGAACTCCAGGACCCGAAGGTGCGCACGCGGCTTTCGCGCAAGCGTTAGCGCCCGATCGGTTTATCTGAGGGCGTGCGGGTGTGCGCGCCGGTCGCAGATGGACATCGGGGTAGTCGTTTTCCAGGCCTTCTGGCTTATGCTGCCGGCCTATGTGGCGAACCCGGCCGCGCAGCTGACCGGCGGCGGCGTCCCGATGGATTTCGGGCGCAGGGCAAAGGACGGCGAGCGGCTCCTCGGCGACGGGAAAACCTGGCGGGGGCTTGCCGGCGGCGTGCTCGGCGGATTCCTTGCCGGAGGGCTGCAAGTGGCCATTGCGGCGAAGGTGGACAACCCGGCGGCGGTCCCGACTTTCGAACCCATGGGCGGGAAGGCGAGCGCCGCTTCGTTCCTCGTCGTGTTCACGCTCGCCTTGGGCGCGCTCCTCGGAGACGCCGTAAAGTCGTTCGCCAAGCGCAGGATGAGGCGCGCACGGGGGGCGAGGTTGCCGCTGGCCGACCAGTACGACTTTGTGTTGGGGGCGTGGGTGCTAACCGCGGTGGTCTTCCCCGCGTGGTTCCAGGCGAACTTCACGCTGTGGGCGATCGCGGTAATCCTCGCGATCACCTTCTTCCTCCACCGCGGGGTTAGCCGCCTCGGCCACCGCATGGGTCTAAAGGCCGAACCGTGGTGACAGGGGAGCCTGGGGGCAGTGCGTTGACGGAGCAGAGCGCGTTTCGGTTCTCGCCCGAGGAGCGCGCGCAGCTTGCGCGGATGCTCATCGACTGCGGCGCGTACCAGCGCGGCGACTTCACGCTCGCTTCCGGCAAGAAGAGCGACACCTACATCGATGTGAAGCGGGGGCTCACGCGGCCGGATGTGCTCGCGCTGATTGCCTCGGCGATGGCGCCCTTTATCGACTCCGACCGGATCGCGGGCGTCGAGCTTGCCGGCGTGCCGATCGCGGCCGCCGTGTCGCTTGCCGTGGACAAGCCGTGCATCTTCGTGCGCAAGCAGCCGAAGGAACACGGGACGAAGAAGCGGATTGAGGGCGAGCTGAAGTCCGGAGACTCGGTGACTTTTGTGGAGGACGTGACCACGACGGGCGGCTCGGTGATCGCCGGCATCGAAGCGGTCGAGGAGGCCGGCGGCCGGGTGCTCATGGTCGTCACGGTCGTCGACCGCGGTGAGGGTGCCGAGGAGGCGCTCCTGAAACGCGGCGTCGAGCTCGCGATCGTGCTCGACCTGCCGACGCTCCGCCGCACGCACGACGAGCTCTTAGCGCTCCGCGCAAAGAAGGCGCGAAAGTAGGGGGACTCCCCGTGAAGGTGCTTCTCCTTGGCGGAGGGGGTCGAGAGCACGCGATGGCCGAGGCGATCCGCCGTTCGGGCGGCGAACTCGTCACGGTGATGGCGAACAACAACCCGGGGATCCAGCGCCTGTCGGCCAACGTCAAGAAAGCCGACCCGACGGACGTGGGCGGCGTGCTCGCGTTCGCCAAGAGTGAGCGCGTCGACCTCATGGTCGTCGGGCCGGAAGCCGCACTCAAGGCGGGCGTCACCGACGCGGTGGCGGGGCTCGGCGTGCGGGTTGCCTCACCGTCGCAGAAAGCCGCGCGCATCGAGACATCGAAAGCCTTCATGCGCGACCTGCTCGAGCGGCGCAAGGTGCCCGGGGCGGTCGAAGCGCATGCCTTCACGGATGCCGCGCGTGCGCTGACGTTCCTCGCACACGTCGGGTACCCCGTCGTGGTCAAGCCCGCGGGCCTCACCGGCGGAAAGGGCGTGCAGGTCGAGGGGAAGGATTTCCTTGAAGGCGACAAGAAGGCTGCCTCTGCCTACGCGGCCGAGGTCCTCTCGAAGAATGTGGGCGGCGAGGCGTGCGTCGTGATCGAGCGCCGGCTCGACGGCGAGGAGTTCACCCTGATGGCATTCTGCGACGGCGCGGCGGTGAAAACCATGCCCATCGTGCAGGACCACAAGCGGGCGCTCGAAGGGGACAAGGGGCCCAACACGGGCGGGATGGGGTCCTACTCGCTTGCCGACCACTCGCTGCCGTTCCTCGCGCCCGAGGAGGTCGCCCTCGCCAAGCGCATCATGGCCGAGACGGTAGCGGCGCTGCGCGCCGACGGTTGCCCGTTTGTAGGCGTCCTCTACGGCCAATTCATGGCGACCATCGAGGGGCCGCGCGTGATCGAATTCAACGCGAGGTTCGGCGACCCCGAAGCGATGAATGTCCTTCCGATCCTCGAGACCGACTACCTGCGAGTCTGCCTGGCCATGGCCGAGGGCACCCTGGGGCAACTCGAAGTCGCGTTTTCGCGGAAGGCGACGGTGTGCAAGTACGTCGTGCCCAAAGGCTACGGCACGCCGCAGGTGGCCAAGGGTTCGACGATCACCGTCGACGAGCTGGCAGTGACGCGCGCCGGCGCGCGCCTCTACTACGCGATGGTGGACGAGGTCGGGGGTGTGCTGCGCACGTCGACGTCGCGTGCGCTCGCAGTCGTGGGCGTTGCCGACAGGCTCCAAGGCGCCGAGCGGGCGGCCGAAGACGCATTGAAAGCGGTCGGCGGCGACTTTTACGTCCGGCACGACATTGGCACCCAGGAACTTGTTACCAGGAAGGTTGAACGCATGAAAGGGCTGAGGTTCAAGCAGGCGAAGCGGACCCAGGCGTAGGGCACCCCCCAACCTTTATCCGCCCTCCCCCCGTGCGCCGCTCTGAGGGCAAAGGCGTGGCGGACGGCAAAGTCGTGATCCCCGGCGATGAGATCGGGACCGTCGAAATGTTCGAAGCGGGGGAGGGCACGTACGCGACCCCGGACGGCCGCATCCGAGCTGCCCTCTACGGCAAGCTCGTCACAGACACGAAGTCGCTGCGCGCGGCAGTCGTACCGCTCAACCGCCCGAACAAGTTGCGGGTCGGCGACGTCGTGTACTGCACGATCCACGACAACAAGACCGGGCTCTCCTTGGCGTTCATCGAACAGGTCGAAGGCAAGCACCGGGCCCTTGCACAGGACAACTTCGCCGCGATCCACATCGCGGACGTCGATGAGCGGTACATCGAAGACTTGTCGGAAGTATTCCGTCCGAGTGACATTATCCGCGCACGGGTAACGATGGTCGAGCCGACGCTACGTCTATCGACGAAGGGCCCCGAGTTCGGCGTGGTGAAGGCGTTTTGTGGAAATTGCAGGCGCCCGCTCGAGCTATCCAGGCGGATGCAGGGGACACTCTACTGCGAGAATTGCAAGCGCGGCGAATCGCGCAAGCTGTCTACCTGGTACGGCAAACCTGTCGCCCCAACGTGATGCTGCCCGGTCATGGACGTCGCTCAGGGACCGCCCCCCACCGGAAGCGACGATTGCTGGCTGGGGAGCGACCCTCCTCGCTACGTGATTGCGTGATGGCGAACTCGAAAACTCAAGTTGGTACACCAACGCTAAGGTTTAACTACACCGCGCGGCATGAAAGTGGCTGGGATGGCTCCACTCTTGATGCTATCCCATACGTCAGGCGGGATTGGGATGGGAACGACAGTCGAAGGGGGAGTGAACGGGGAGTTGGAGTCACTGCGCAGCGAGATTGCACAGCTGCGCGAGATCGTGACGGCGCTTGTGAACATCGTCGTCGAGACCCAAGGCGCGGAAGAATCCGCGGGGGATTTCGACGAGGACGGGTACCTTCCCGAGGTGGGTACCGGGTCGAAATTCGGCTGGGGAATGTAAGGCGAGAGGCTCGATTTCAAGACACGTGAGCGGGATGGGGCCCCTCGAGGGGCAGCCACGCCGCGAGGTCGGGGAGCGAACCGGTTCCGCCGCATCCGGCAGGCCGTGCAAGCCCACGAGCAGTTCCGAGGCCGAGCGCTGAACCTCCAGGCCAGCGAGAATTTACTGTCGCCGGCCGCCAAGGCGGCCCTGGGCAGCGACATGGCCTCGCGCTACTCGCTGCGCCTCGACCAGGAGTTCGAGGGCACGTTCATGCACAACGCCTACGGCGGGACGCTTTGGATGGAGGAGGTGGAGGACGAGGCGCGGGAGCTCGCGCAAGAAGTGTACGGCGCCAAGCACGCGATTGTCGACCCGATCGGGGGGCACATCGCGGCCGAAATTGCGCTCCTTGCCACGACGAAAAAGGGGGCGCTCATCGCGTCGTGCCCGCAGAAGTTCGGCGGGTATACCGGATACGATGCCGGGTTCATGCCTGACATGTTTGGTTGGCGCGCCGCCGAATTCCCGTTCGACGGGGACGTGTGGAATATTGACACGCACGCCCTGCCAAAATTCCTGAAGAAGACGAAGCCGGACACGTTCCTGCTCGGCCAATCGTACATCCTATTCCCCTACGACATCAAGGCGGTGCGCGACGCATGCGCCGACGCGCGCGTAAAGCCCGCCGTGATTTACGACGGCTCGCATGTGATGGGGCTGATCGCCGGCGGGACATTCCAACGCCCGCTCAAAGAAGGCGCGGTGGCGCTCTTCGGCTCTACGCACAAGACTTTCCCCGGCCCGCAGGGCGGCCTGTTCCTCACCGATGATTCGGACCTCGAGGCCCGTGCGCGCAAGAACCTGACTTGGCGGACGATGGACAACGCGCACGAGAACCGGATCGCGGCGCTTGCGATCGCGCTGGCGGAGATGGCGCACTTCGGGCGCGCCTATGCGCACCGCGTGGTGGAGCTCTCCACGACGCTTGCAGGCGCGCTCGACGAGGCGGGCGTGCCGGTGAAGTTCCGCGACCTCGGCTACACCCAGTCGCACCAGATCATGCTGGATGACAAGGCCCTCAAGCGCAAGTTCCAGCTTGACACCGCTGAATTCTCGGCGGCGATGGAGCGCAACTCGATCATCCTCGACGCGGTGGGCCGCGTGGGCACGGCCGAGCTTGCGCGCTGCGGCGCGCAGGCCGACGAGATGGAGACCGTGGCGGCGTTTATCCGGGACGCGGCAAAGGGGAAGGACGTGAAGGCCAACGTCGAGGAATTCAAGTCGCACTTGCCGGCGCCGGCGTTTGTGTTCGACTAGGTTAACAGCCGGCGAACCCTCAAGCCCTACGCCCCTCCCGTTGAATGGGCAAGGGACCATGCAATCCGGGCAATTCAGTCCCCTCTTTGCGCAACCCGAAGTGGTCTACCCGGTGCCGAAACTCGAAGTACCGGTGACGGTCGGCTTGGCAATCGCGCTCGGCGGGTACCTCGGTTTCGCCCTCGGTCACGCGAGGGAGGGAATGTGCCTTATGGCAGTCCCAGGACCAACCTACTACGCGACCGCATTCCTCGGAGTATTCTGCTCCGCCTCGTTTTCAGCGGTCGCGTTGTGGCGGGCGGTCGTGGCGAACGTGCGGTTCGGGCCGCAAGGCCGGGGATTGGGCCTGGTGTGGCTCGTTGCAGGCGCGGAGTCGTTCGGCGTCGCGGCCTACATTATGTCCACGATTTCGATCAGCGCGATGTGCGCTGTGTGGCCGTTCGTGTAGGTGCCTCTGGCTGGGCTATACGGGTCCGCCGTGGTCGGCAAGCACCGCTTCGTCGACCACAAAATACGAAGAGGACTCGCCTTCGACCACGTGATAGGCCTCCACACGGATCCGCCTCGAGAACAGGGGCCCGTCGGTGACAAGCGTCTCGTATTCGCCGCCCTCGCCCGCGACGTTAAATCGGAACTCTCGGGCTTGCGCGACGAGCCGCTCGAGGAAGGGCTCATCGAAGGTGTGGCCGAGCCACTTCGCATTGAGGCCCTCGCTCTGGGCCGCCACGATCATGAACTTGAGGCCGGAGGCAAGCTCGTCGCGCAGCACGCGCTCGGGGTCCACGCGCCACAGCGGGGTGAGGCACGGCACGCCGAGGCGATGGCCGATTTCGTTGAGCCGCGCCCACTGGTAGTCGGAGGCGATCGCGCCGGCAAGCAGTCCGTCGATCCGGCCGGCATCGACGAGCCGGCGCAAGCCCGCTTCGAGCTCCTCCACTTCGAGCTCAGGCTCGCCCGAAACCGGGAGTTCGTGGATCGGCAGACCCATGGCCTGCGCTGCCAAGCGCGTCACGTCGAGGTTCGGCGTGTGGAACATGTGGGAGTCGGAGCGCTTTGGCCGCGCGACGACGAGGGTGGAGACCTCGAACCCGCGCTGGAGGGCGAGGTAGATGGAGTGTGTGGAGTCCTTGCCGCCGGAGTAGAGCGCGGCGAGTTTCTGCACCGCCTCACCTGCACCGCCGAAGGCGCGCGCGTCGTAGAAAACGCTTCGCCGCCCGTGCGCCGCCATACCAGATGACTTAATACCGCTCGCGGGGCGTCCGCGCGACGATGGGCACGCGGATTAGGCACGGCGCGCGCGAGAGTGCGGCTGTCAAGGCGCCTTCGAAGCTCTGGAAGGCCGCGACCCTCGCCTTCGGCGTCACGTGGCTTGCGGTCCTTGTGCGCTGGTGGCCGCTAACGCACTTCCCGGTCTGGGGGTCGGACCAGGGGGAGTACGGGAATCTGCTCGGCACCTTCCTTGCGACCGGCGGCACGATGCCCGGCACCTACACCGGGTGGGGCGGCGGCTACCCCGACTTCCAGGGGATGTACATCTTCGCGGGCACCGTGGCTCAATCAACCGGGATCGACTCGTTCCTGGTGCTTTCGGTGCTCATCCCGGCGGTCGCCGGGTTCACGGCCCTCTTCGCGTTCGTGATCGCGCTGCGCCTCTCGCGGTCGCTTCTGGCCGCCACGGTGGCCGGGCTGATTGCCGCGACGGCGATGCCTGAGGTCTATGCCGGCTCGCACGCGATGCCGGGCGCGTTTGGCGGGATGCTCGCCCTTGCCGTCATCGCCGCAGCCGTGCTCGCGGTGCGCACGCCGGCGATGCGGCTGGTGATGGTGGCGATGGCCCTGGCGCTCATCCCCACGCACCACCTGAGCGCGTTCCTGGCCGCCGTCATGCTGGCGTGCGCCGCGCTCCTCGAGGCGCGCGTGGCCCCCGCAGACGCTGAGCGCAGCCGTGGCATCGATACCTGCCTCCTCGGCGCATCGACTCTGCTGCTCTTGTCCGCCGCCTTCTGGTCGTGGGGCGCGCCCCATTTCCGGGGCGTGGTGATCGACCACACCTCGCCCACCCTCGGGCGCATTCTCCCCGGACTCGCCCTGTTTGCCGTGGCCGCTCTCATCGTGCTCACCTTCTACTTCGAGACCGTCCCGCGACCCCGCGCGCGCTCCCTGCGGATCGTCGACGACCGCATGATGCTGCGGCGCGTCGCGATCGCCGTTGTGGGAACCCTCGCCGTGGTGGTGCTGCTCGCAACCGTCGGGGTCCCCGGCACAAGCGCCGTCGTCCCGGTGGCAGTGGCGCTTCCGTTCGTGCCCCTTGGGTTCACGATCGCGGCGGTCGCGGTGGGGCCTGGTCGCCTCGCGCCTGTCCGCGGTGCGCTCATCCCGCTTGGTGCCGTCCTCGGCGTGATCGTATCGGCGGTGATCGGCATCGTGTTCTTGCCGACGGTCCTCTTCCCCTACCGCCACTTGCAATACTTCGTTGACGTCGCTGCGCCGCTCGCGGGTGTCGGGCTCGCGTTCGCGGCCCGGTCATTGATGCTGCAGGCGGTGCCGGGTCGGCGCACAGTGGTGCGGGCGGGGGCGGCCGTGCTGCTCGGCGCGCTGATGCTCGGTTGCGCGTTCACCGCCTACCCCCCGAAGGAAGCGGTCGTTGGGTTCCAGGAGGGGACGACGGACAGTGAGGCCGCCGCCGTGCTTTGGCTGAACTGGAATGTGCCGACGACGCTCGTGGCAACCGACCACCGGCTTTCATCTATGGTCTATGGCTTTGCCCACCTCGATGCGACCTGGGAAGCGGGTGGGCCGATCCTCGTGGGGAACGACACTACGGCGCTTGCGGCCCTCCAAACCGTGAGGAGCCCGACCGGGCAAACGAATGCCACGGTCGTGCTGATATCGAACGACCTCAAGGAGGGCGCGGCGCTCTCGCAGTGGGAACCGGCAACGCCGATCCCGCCCGCCGGGCTGGAGAAATTCCTACACGCGCCCTTTGTCCCCGTCTTCGACAACGGGGACGCCGTCGCCTATTGGGTCGCCCGATAGCGGCGCGGAAGCGCCCTGCGCCGTCGGGGTCGCCGCAGGTGGCGCGCCCGGCCTTTCGCTGGGCTTGCCCATGTACTCCTCGCGCGTCTTGAGTTTGATTTTTGGCAGGAATATCGTAATGATGCCGGCCGCCAGGGAGATGATGACGCCGGCGAGGAAGATCACACCCATGGCTAACGCAAAGGCGTCCTTAATTCCCGGAACCAACGCGGGATTGGCGGCATTGGCGTACTGGACGAAAGCCGGCTGGACCAGGAGCGAGGGGATTCGCTCGATGTGCCCCCCGAGATAGGGGCCCGTGAAGTTGTTGGTAAGCAGCCCGTCGATCGCCGCCTGGGGAACGTGATGGGGAAGCTCTGCGATGACGGCGTTGTTCAACATTACCCCGAGGATTGTTACGCCGAAGGTGGCGCCGATCGTTTGGAAGAGGATCACGGTGCTCGTGGCGGTGCCGATGAGTTTTCGATCAGCTGCGTTTTGGACCGCGAGCGTGTAGGACTGGATGCGGAACCCCACACCGAGCCCAACGATGACCAGCCCGAGGATCGCGGCCACGAGCGTTGGCGCCGTGCCCATCGAGAGGAGGATCGCGAAGCCCGCGGCGCTTATGAAGCCGCCCGAAAGCGCGAACGGTTTGTAACCGACCCTTGCAAAGGCGAAACCCGAAACCCCGGCACCCGCGATGAGCGCAAGCGAGAGCGGGATCAATGTGGCACCCGAGTAGGTCGCGCTGAACCCGACCACGCCCTGGAGGTACGCCGGGAAGAATCCGATCACGCCGAAGATTCCAGCGCCCAACAGGAACACCGCGATGACGCTCACCAGGACCACGCGGTTCTTGAAAAGGGCGAGAGGCACGACCGGGTCCTTTGCGCGCATCTCGGCGAAAATGAAGGCGACGAACGCGCCGACCGACAAGGCGACAAGCGCGAGGATCTGGAGGCTCGCCCATGCGTACGTTGCCCCGCCAAGGACGGTTACGAGCAGCGCCGCGGCAAGGGCGGCAATCAGTGACGCAGTCCCGATGAAGTCGAACGGCGGGGTCTCCTTGGCAACCTTGCGCGGGAAATGGGTCCACACGACGGAGATCGCGGCAGCGCCAAGAGGGATGTTCACGTAGAACACCCACCGCCACGAGGCGATGCCGAACACGTGCAGGTTGTCAACGATTGCGCCGCCGAGGAACGGCCCGATGACGGAGGCCAAACCGAAGACCGCACCGAAGGCGCCTTGGATCTTGCCGCGCTCGGTGGGAGCGTAGATGTCGGCGACCACCGCGATGGCGACAGGGAAGATCATGCCGCCGCCGAGCCCTTGGGCGAACCGCCACGCGATGAGCTGCCAGATGTCCGTCGAGGTCCCGCAAAGCATCGACCCGATGAGGAAAATGCCCATCCCCGAGAGGTAGATGGGGCGCCTTCCGTAGGTGTCGGAGAGCTTGCCCGCAAGGGGGATGACCAGCGTGCTGCCGAGCATGTACGCCGCGAAGACCCACGCAAAGTGCTCGAAGCCGTTGATGTCGGCGACGATCTGGGGCAGGCTCGTGGCCACGACCGTTTGGTCGAGGGCGGCAAGGAGGATCCCAAGCATGAGGCCGAGGATGAGGAGGGGCCCGCCCTCGTGGCCCTGCCGGGCCGGCTTGGCCGGCTCGCTTTGCGTCTCTTCGCTCATGGTCTCCAGCGCCGGGGCGGGCCAAAAGTCAGGGGGTATTTAGCGATTAAGAGGAGGATTGCGAACCCCCGCGGTGCGTCGAGCGGATCGTTTAAGCCTAAACCTTCGGGCGCCGGTCAAGGAAGCGTCCCCCAGGCGTGCTCGCAAACACCGGCCGCGTTGGACAGGTCCTGGAGGGTGAGGCGGCGGCCGCCGAGGCGGTCCTGGAATTCGAATTCGACGAGCTCGGACGGGTACTCGTTGTAGTGCAGTCGGTGGGTGAAGGGGAGCCACCGGCCCCGCTGCTTGACCCGCCAGCATGCCTGGGCGTAGGGGCGGAGCGCAAGGCGCACTTTCGCGTGCTGCGACTCGCCTTCGGCGACGAAGTCCGGCGCGGCAGCACCCTTCATCGGCCGAGGCCGGACGCGGAAGCTGCTGAACTCGTGCACCGCGCCGGCGGTGGCATCGATCACCTGCAGCGTGGTGCGCCGACTGAGCTTGCCGAGGCGAGAGCGGTCGAGGCGCGGGCGCGGGGAGGGCCCGGTGCGCAGCATATCAGCCCCGAGGTTGGCTTGGAAATAGTCGAGGTAGAGGCCCGGGTCGGCGTGGACGACGCCCCAGTACCAGGGGATCGTCGGCGCGTTCACGCGCACGCGCTGGAAGTAAGCGGTTGCCTCGACGGTCTCCAAGCCGCCCCCCTCGGTCCTGATCTCCCCGCGCGCCCGCATCGCCGGCACGCGCGTGATCGAGTAGTTCCAGCCTCCGAAGAAACGGGCGGAAGAGTGCTCGTGGGCCGACAGCTCGGGTGACCAGGGCGTCGCCTCAAAGGTCATCCGAGTCGTCCCCGCGTTATCGGCAGCGCCAACGAGGTACCGGCCGCCGTCGCCGTGCATTTCGAGGTCGGGGCGCCCCTCCGGGACGAGCGATCCATCGGCACGCGAGCCGAGGGAGAGCGTGTACTCATTCGACTGGAGGAGCAAGGGGTGCCGCATTTTCGCGCCATCAAAGTACCACCCGGCAGCAAGGCCGGTGAACCGGGCGCGACTCGTCGACCCGTCCGCGGCGTCCCCCTTGTCGAGGCTCGGGGGGTGCGCGGGCCGCCAGTCGAGCCCCTCGATCTTGAGGTGCGAAGCCAGCCGCGTCGTGTGCATGATCATGAGTTGGCGGGCAGGCGCGCCCTCCGGGCCCCCGCGGATGAAGAAGAGCCAGAACCACCACCACCAGGTGCGCCCCGGCACGGCGCCGTCGAGGTCGAGCGCCCACACGTCCGAAGGGACGTACCCGCGGCGCGCCACCGAACCGTTTTCGCGGAGCCCCTTCGCCACAGGATGCCCCCTTGGGCACCGGGCGCCTCGGCTTGCGAGGCAAAAAAGGCCGCGCCGCGCCTAGTAAAGCTTGCCCCAGGTCTGCTCGCAGTTTGCCGCCACGAAACCGAGGTCGCTGCGCGAAAGCCTTCGCCCTGTTTTCAGGTCCTCAAAAGAGAAGTCCGTGAGCTCGGAGGGGTACTCGTTGTAGTAGAGGATGGACTTCACGAGCCCGGCGAGGTGTTTTTGCTCGAACCGCCAGTACGCGCGGGAGTAGGTCTTGAGGGTGAGCGCAACGCGTGCGGTCGGGCCTTCGCCGCTCGCGCGGAAGACCGGCATCTTGCCGCCTTTCTCGTAGGTGTGCCGCAGACGGAATTTCTTGATCGTGTGGAGCTCCTGGGTCTCGGGGTCGAACACTTCGAGGTTGTTGCGCAACTTGATTTCTGCAAACGACCACTTGTCGAACACCGAACGCTGCCTCGCGGTGCGCCGCCACATCTGTGCGCCGACATTGGGCTGGAAGTAGTCGAGGTAGAGCCCATTCTCGGCGTGAAGCACGAGCCAGTACCACGGCGTCGATGGCGCGTTGACGCGGACCTTCTGGAAGTAGGCGGTGCCCTCGACGGCTTCCGTGGCGCCGCCCGGCCCCTCGATGGTTCCCTTCATCTTCATCGCGTGGATTTTCATGATGTCGTAGCCCCAGTGGCGCCAGATGTTCGACTTGGCGTACCGGTGCTCGGAGAGCCAGGCGCTCCACGGCTCCATCTCGAACCGCATGCGGGTTTGCCCCGTGTCGTCGGCGACGCCCACGGCGTAGGTGCGCCCGTCCCCGCGCATGTAGAGGTCGTCGCGCCCCTTAACGGTGAGCGAGCCCAGCCCGCCAGCGTACGACGATTCAAACTCGAGGTCCTTGAGAAGCCACGGGTCGTGCATCTGCTGGCCGTCGAACCACCAGGCGGCGCTCATGCCGTGGAATTTGACCCGTTCGTGCGGGGCTCCTCCTCCGCGAGGTTGCTCGGTTGCCTTCGAGAGCTTGTAGGCGCGCACCCAAGTGTGGTCCATGACTTTGACCTTGTCCGAGTTCTTGGTAGAGTGGAGCACCATGAGCTGGCGCGTGCGGGTCGGGTGCTCGGGGTCGCGGATGAAGAAGATCCACCACCACCACCACCAGGTCCGGCCCTCGACGATTCTGTCCGTGTCGAGGTCCCAGACCAGGCTGGGGTCGTAGCCGACCTTGGTGACCTTGCGCGGCGGCGCGGCGGATGTGGCCAGCGAGTTTTGCCTCCGGGGGGCCGCAGGCGGGGGGCCGCTTATATGGGTACTGTCCTTCGAATCGGGTTCACTGCCAGGTCAACTTCGGGCCGACGGATTAATATCGCAAAGTCCAGGGGGAGTACAAGCGAGGCGTGGAACCGACCCTCCGAAGGGGGCCCATGAGCCCTCCCGCGCCTCGCCAATTCTTTTCAGCGAGCGCAGGGCCCCGAGCCTTATCCGCGAGGGGTTTATAGCGAGCCAGGCCAACCGCCCGCCCGGGGTCTGGCCTGGTAACCACGGGCGGTTGGCCACACGGCGCCGGAATTGCCCTTTGCGTCCTTGCAGCCTTCCTCGCGCTTGGAGGTGCCGGGGCGGCGGGCGCCTACAGCACGAACTTCGTGAACGTCGCCGCCTCGGCCGGCACTCAGAATCCGGGCGGGCTTGGCGACCCGCTCAACCCACTTCCACCGCCGCCCATCACGCCCAATATGACATGGCCGCAGTACGTGGCCTCGATGAACATGTGGGGCGGCGTGGCCATCACGGACTACAACAACGACAGCTACCCCGATGTCTTCGTGACGAACGGCGATGCCGGACCGAGCGTGCTTTACCGCAACGACGGGAACCTGACGTTCACGGAGGTGGCTGGCGCCGCCGGCGTGGCGGTGAGCGGCCGGTCCATGGGCGCCGCGTGGGGGGACTTTGACAACGATGGCTGCCGCGACCTGTTCGTGGCGAGCTTCACGGGCCCATCTTCACTTTTCAAAAACAACTGCAATGGGACGTTTACGAATGTCACCCTGAGGGCGAACATCACGATAAACATGCACGCGTCCGGGGTCGCGTGGGGCGACCTCGACCGGGACGGCTTCCTCGACCTCGCGGTCGGCTGCTACCTCGTGTGCGCGAACGTGCTCCTGCACAACAACGGCGACGGCACGTTCTCCGACATCACGGTCGCCGCCGGAGTGGGGGACACGGGGTGGACGTTCCAGCCCGTATTCTTCGACTACGACCGCGACGGCGACCTCGACCTCTGGGATGTGAACGACTTCGGGCAGGACCGGCTGTACCGCAACAACGACGACGGCACCTTCACCGACGTCACCCAGCAGCTCGGCATCGACCGCGAAGGGGCAGGCGGGATGGGTGCCGCCGTCGGCGACATCGACAACGACGGAAAGTTCGACATGTTCGTGACGAACTACTACAACGATTCACTCTACCGGAACACGGGCGCCGGCTTCGTCGAGACGTTCGGGGGCTCGCCCATCCACGACTACCTCGTGGGGTGGGGCGCGGACTTCTTCGACGCCGAGAACGGCGGCTACCTCGACCTGTACCTCGCAAATGGATTCATCTTCGAGCAGACGCACAGCCGCTTCCAGGACGACAAGTTCTTTCAAAACCAGGGCGGCGGCCTGTTCCGCAACGCGTCGAGCGCGCTGGATGCGCCCTACGGCGGGGTCGAGCACGGGGTCGCGACCGCCGACTTCGACCTCGACGGCGACCTCGATGTGTTTGTGGTGAGCCTCACGGGCCCATCGATGCTGTTGCGCAACGACGGGCAGAAGGGCGCGTGGCTGGAGCTCAACCTCGAGGGGACCGTCTCGAACCGGGACGCGGTTGGCGCTACGGTGACCGTGCGGGCCGGCAACCTCTCGGTGTCCCGTATGCTGCTTGCCGGCAGCTCGTACCTCTCCCAGGACGACCACACGCTGCACTTCGGGCTGGGCGGAGCCGCCGTTGCCGACTCGGTGACCATTGATTGGCCGTCGGGCGCGCGGCAGGTGCTCACCAATGTATCGCTCAACCAGACGCTGCGGGTGAGGGAGCTGCCGCTGCTCATCGCGCGGGCGGGCGGCGACCCGGTCGGGCGGCCGGGCATGGCCTTGAACCTCAGCGCGGCGCTATCGGTCGACCCGCTCGACGGGAGCTTCCCAGCGGCAGCAAACTTCACCTGGACCGTCGACCTCGGCGGCACGACGGTGGACCTCTTCGGCGAGGTCGTAAACTACACGTTCACCGCATCCGGGGCGTACCGCGTGACGATGCGGGTGGAGGACTCGCTTGGCAACATCGACTTCGACGGACTCGTCGTGTACATCCGCGACGAGCGGCCGCCAACCGCCCGGGCCGGCGCCGACCAAACGGTCTGCGACTCGGGCCTCGTCCGGTTCGACGGGAGCAATTCGACCGACAACGACCCGACCTTCGCGATCTTTGGCAACTTCTCCTGGCAGATCCCGCTCCCTTCGGGCCCGCTCACGCTGTACGGCCGGAAGGCTTCCGCGGTCGTGGGCGTGCCGGGCACCTACACCGTGACCTTGACCGCGCGCGACCCCACGGGCAATGCCGCGAGCGGAACGCTCCTGCTCACCGTGTCCGACTGCTCGCCCCCGACGGTGGCGCTGCCCTCGACGGTGTACCTCACTGAAGGCCAACTCCTGACGCTTACCCCGAACGCCACCGACAGTTCTACCGACTTTGCTTCGGCCGCGCGTTTCGACTGGTCGTTTGAAAATGGGACCGCGGCGCTCACCTCCACGGACCGTTCATTGACGTACCGCTTCACCGTGCCTGGGGTGTTGCGCGTGCAACTTCGCGTTTCCGACGGCGCGGGAAACAGCGCGTACGCTGTGGCGACCCTCGTGGTCGCCGACGTCACGCCGCCGCGGCTTGTCCTTCCAGCCGTGTTCGCTGCAGACGAGGGGACGCTCCTGCGGCTTGACGCGTCGGGCGTGACCGACAACGACCCCACGTTCCCGGCAACCGGGACGTTCACCTGGACCGTCCATTTGCCAAGCCCCGGGGGCGGCAGCGCTCCGCTGCTCCTTTTCGGCGCTTCGCCTTCGTTCTCCTTCGGCACCCCCGGCACCTTCCGCGCGGAACTTTCCGTGAGCGACCGCTCGGGCAATGTGGCGAACGGGAGCACGCTCGTCGAGGTGCGCGACACGGAACCGCCGGTCGTGCACGCCGGGATCAACCGCGAGGTGGCGGCGGGCTCGACGGTGGCCTTCGAGGCAACGGCGAGCGACAACGACCCCGCTTTCTCGGCGGCCGGGTCGAACGCGAGTTTCCTCTGGTCTTTCAATTACAGCGGGGAGCGCGTGGAGCAATCCGGGCCCCAGTCGCGTTTCCGTTTCGACATTCCCGGAGTCTATTTCGTGACCCTGACGGTCCGCGACGCGGCGGGCAACGAGGCGACCGACCATGTCGACATCCGCGTCGTGAGCGCCGCGGCCGACCCGTGGCCCTCGACGGAGCGGGCGCTTGCGGTAGTGGGCCTGGCAGCGGCCGTGCTCGTCGCCGTGCCTTTCTGGCGGCGCGCAAGATCGCGAGGAATCGAAGGCGAGGAGCCTCCGGAAGCGTAGGTCGAAGTGCCCCGCGTCCGTTTCGTTTTGCGCACCTTCTTCTAAGGGGAGAAGGGATGAAGCGGCCCCCAGGAGGAGCGCGTGTCCAGGAACAATCGCCGGTTTGCGCGGGCCCCCCGGAAGTTCACCCGCGCGGTCGCGGTCGCGCTCGTCGCCGGCTTCCTCCTGCCCGCGATTGCCGACGCCGCCTGCCCGCTGCCGGCGCCCCGGCCCGGCGCGCAGGCCGTCAACCCGTTCGTGACGCCGTTCGTCTACTCGGCGAACAATTCGACTTTCGAGGCCTACCGCGGGTTCGGCCCGCAGTTCCCCCAAAACGACAGCTCGGGTGCGCTCGGCACACTGGCCGCGCCCTTCGATTACCAGGCCCTCGCGCTGCCGGACGAGGTCCGGTGGGGCACCGACGAAAACATCAACGAATCCGATGTGGGCCTCGAGTGGCAGGCTTTTGTGTTTTACGTGTCGCCGGCGCTTGCAAACGCCTCGTCGATCCTCTTCACGTGGAAAGGGTACGGCGCATTCCGCTCGAGGGGCGCGGAGGCGACCTACCTTGCCGGGTTCGACTTTGTCCAGGGGAAATGGATGCTCCTTGCAGAGACGGGGTTCTCGCTGTCGCTTGACAAGACGGTGATAGGAGAGGTCTCGAAAAACGTCTCCTCCTTCCTTTCGGGCAACCGGATTGCCTTCCTTGTCGCCTCCGAGCAGGGGGCCCCGCCCGACCTTGGAAATGTCGGCCGGCCCGGCGGAAGGCCGGTGCTCACGACCTACATCGAGACGGATTACGTGGAGGTCTCGGCCTACCTGCCCACGCTCCTGCCCGCCCTCGACATCCCGCTCGACTACCTCGGCACGACCTACGGACGCGTCGCGTTCCGGGGCCCGACCTTGGTGGAAGACGGGAGCATCACGATCGCCGCGGGCGGCACGCTCGAGCTTGACCACGCGAGGCTGATCATGAACGGGACGGACACGTTCATCCGCGTCCTGGAGGGCGGTTCGCTGCGGCTCCTCAACGGCAGTGTGATCACTGACGCGCCCCTCGACACCGACGACGGGGGCCCCCTCGACCGGCACTACTCCATCGAGGTGCTCTCCGGCGGCGAGATCTTCGCCCAGAACGCGACCATTGAGAACGCGGGCAAGGCGGCCGGACCGACCACGTCGGCCGGCCTCTACCTCCAAAACGCGACGGGGACCCTGTGCGACTTATCGGTCGTCGGGCGGGACACCGCCGTGGTTGGAGACGCACTGCACAATGTCACCGTGCAAAGCCTGCGCGTCAACAACACGGCCGGCGCGGGCGCCGACCTGCAGCTCACCAACGAGTCGTCGGCCGATGCGCTCGGCCTCGACTTCACGCGCCTCGCGGTCTCGCCGGACTCGTCTCTTACCGTGCGCACCGCCATTCGCGTGGCGGTGGTCGATACGAGCGGGAAGCCGATCCGGGGCGCCGACCTCAAGGTCACCGACGACAACGTCACGGTTTATGCCTCCGCCGGGTACGGCGGCAGCGACCCGCAGACCGGGCGAGTCACGGGGTTCGACGACGAGCCCGTTGACAACCTCGTAGGCGCGGTTGACCGCGTGTACCTCGGCTCGACGACCCCAACGTTCCACGCCACGACCATCGCGGCGAAGTACTTCGAGTGGAACGAGGCGCGGCCGGTGTCGGCCGCCTCGCCGCACACGGAGACGTTCGTGATGGCTCTCTCCGCCACCCAGTTCCTGGACGCCGCCGCGGCGTGGGGGTACGACCAGGCGCCACGCAATTACTCGACCATGGACTCGTTTGGCCCGGGGGTGTCGATCGTCGACTACAACGGCGACGGCCTGCTCGATGTGTTCGTGGCGGGAGGGGCCACCCGCGGCGAGGCCGAGACGGCATCGGCCTCCGCAAACAAGCTCTACCGGCAAAACGCGGGCGGCGGCTTCACCGATGTGACCGATGCCGTGGGCCTCACCTCGAAGGGCGCGACGGCCGCGGCGTGGGGCGACTTCGACAACAACGGGTACCCGGACCTATACCTCGTCTACCAGGGGTACGGCACCGACCACAGCCTGCTCTGGCCCGGCCAGGCCAATACGCTCTACAAGAACAATGGCGACGGGACGTTCACGAACGTGACCGTCGCCGCCGGCGTGGGCGACCGAGGCCACGGGAGCACGGCCGCTTGGGGAGACTACGATGGCGACGGCTTCCTCGACCTGTATGTGGGGAATGTCGGCTGGGTCCTGGCGTGGCTCGTGCGCAACGAGACAGGCACGCTCTATCACAACAACCGCGACGGCACCTTCACCGATGTTACGCAGGCGATGGGCGTGACAAGCGGCGTGCCGGGCCCGAGCGGCGTGAAGCAGACGCTCGTGTTCCTCGGGGGCGACAACGCGACGGAGCGCGCTCTCGACTCGCCCGCGGGCTCGGGGTTTGTCCAGGCGGCGGCGTGGGTCGACTACGACCGCGATGGCCGCCTCGACCTCTACCTTGCGGAGGACTTCGGCGCCTCGGTGCTCTACCGCAACGACGGGGCCACCTTCACGTTGGTGACGGCGCAGGCGGGGCTGCAGCGCGTGGGCTCGGCACGCGGCGTTCAGGTGGCCGATATCGATGGCGACGGGTGGCCGGACATCATCCAAGCGAACCGGTGGGTCGACTTCGCTTGGCGCAACAATCATGATGGGACGTTCACGGACGTTGCGGCCCAATATGGCCTCGACGAGGAGCTGCCCGGGACGACCCCGGTGCCGATCGACATCAACCTCGACGGCAAGGTCGACCTGTTCGTGGCCGGGGGCAGGACGAGCACGTTCCACGCGTACGCCCCGTCGTACTTGTGGCAAAACCGGGCGCCGGGGAGGTTCGCCGACATCACGGCCTCGGCGGGGGTCGCCACGGGCAACAGCAGGACCATGGGCGCAGCTTCTGGGGACATCAACGGCGACGGCAACCCCGACCTCGTGACCGCGAACGCGGACGGCCCGAGCTCGCTCTTCCTCAATCAGGGACCTGCGCGCCCGTGGATGAAAGTCCACCTTGTCGGAACGGTTTCCCCGCGCGACGGGCAAGGCGCGCAGGTGCGGTTGATCCCGGCCGGCGCCGCATCGGGGCCGGTGCAGCAGGTCGGGGCCGTGGGAGCGAGAGGCAGCCAACAGCCCGACGAATTGCTCTTCGCGCTCAACGGTCCCTCGCCGAGCGACGCCTCGCCCTGGTCGCTCGAAGTGCTTTGGACCTCGGGCATCCTGCAGCGCGTGAAGGTCAGTGCGCCCTACCAAGTCGTGACGATCACCGAGCAGTCGAACACGACGGTTGCGCCGTTTGCGCCGCTTGTCGTACCCGAGGACGCGCCGCTGACGCTCCACGCCGACCTCCTCTCGAGCGACCCGAAGGCCAACGCGACGGCCGCCGTGAATTGGTCATTGCCTGCGCCTGACGGGGCCGTCACCCTCACGGGTCAAACCGCGGTGCACACCTTTGCAACGCCCGGCCATTTCGTAGGCAGCGTGACCGTCGTCGACCGGACGGGGCAGGTTGCAACGGCGCCGGTGGACATCACAGTGCTTGACAGGACGACCCCGGCGGTCGGCGCACTCCCCCCGGTCGCCGCCACGGCGGGCGTGCCAGTGGAGCTTTCCGCCACGAACGCGACCGACAACGACCCCACGTTCAACACGACGGGAAATTTCACATGGACTTTCGTGGAGAACGGCGAGCCCGTGGTGCTGTACGGCCGGTCCGCCTCGCACGCCTTCGGCGATCCTGGTGACTACACGGTGACCCTCACGGTCCGCGACGGGGCCAACCTCGCCTCCACCGGGACGTTCACGGTGAGCGTTTCGGCGCCCTCATCGTTCGGCGTGCGCGAGGTCGCCGTCCTGCTGCTCGTGTTGGTCGCCGCCGCGGTCGCGGCCAACGCGATTTTCAAGACGCGCCTCCGGCGCAGGTACGAGCAAGAGGAGCGAAAGAAGGTGGAAGCGCAGAAGCAGGCGAAGGCGAAGGCCCAGAGGGCCTCCAGTTCCAAGCCGGGGGAGCGCAAGCGATTGAAGTAGCGAGGGGCTACCTGCTGGAGGCCTCGACGCCGACCTTGTGCGTCGCGCGCGCGAGGAGCACCACGAGCACCGGCATGACGATGATCGAATAGAGGAACGCGAACACGATGGAAAGGGCGAAGATCAGACCATAGCTCTGGACGACCGGCACGGGCGCAAGCACCAAGATCAGGAACCCGAGCGCCGTGGTCGCCGACGCCTCGAGCAAGGGTGCCCCTGCCTCGCGCACCATCTCGTCGGCGGCGTCGAGGGGGTCCTTGCGGCGGCGCAGTTCGCGGTAGAGCGAGTAGGCGATGTGGATTGCGTAGAGGTCGCCCATCCCCACCGTCGTGGTGGCTATCATGACGGTCATCATGTTGAGGGACATTCCAAAGAGCACCATCGCTCCCAGCGTCCAGGCGACAGCGATGAGCGTGGGCGCAATGGTGAGCGCGCCAAGGGTGAGCGACCGGAACGCTGCCCAAAAGAAGACGGTGAGGATGAGGAGCGCGCTCACGACGGTCGCAAGCACGGACTGCCAACCGGAGTCTTGGACAGACTTCATGACTTCGCGGTTGAGCAGCGGCAGGCCGGTGACCGTCACCGAAGAGACTGACGCCGAAAGGGCGCGGTCGCGCAAGGGCGCGGCGTCCGTTTCGAGTGCGGCGGTAAGCGCGTCCCCGTGCTCAACGGCGCGCTGCGCCTCAACGCGGATGGCGGCGCGGTCGAAACCGTCGGGCCCGCGGTGGACGTACTCCGAGGCCGTGGAGAGCGGGTCGTCGAGGAGCGCGCCGTAGAGGGCCGCCACCCGGGGCTGCGTGAGGTTGTCGCCCGCATCGAGGCGCCCGTTGCCGTCGGCGTCGGCCGAACCAAACGCCGAGGCGAAGGCGGGCGTGTAGCCGGGCGCTGAGGACCCCTCAAGCCGTATGCGGAGGGCCAAGTCGTTCGCGAAGGAGACGATGGAGTTCACTCCCTCCTCCCCGGCCGCGGCCGTGACATAGGGGTCGTCGCGCGCCTGGGTCGAGGCCGCACCGAGGGCGAGGAACACGCGCGGCTCGGCGACGTTGCCCTCGACAACGATGAAAACGCGCTGGATCGAGGCCCCGTAGCCGTCCTGGGCGGCGTTGAGGGTGCGCACGACCTCGAGGTCGCGGGCCGTGATCTGGTCGTAGGAGAAGGTCGTGGAAAGGGAGGTCGCGCCAATGGCAGCCGCCGCGGTGAGCAGTGCGACGATGAGCAGCGTGCTCCCGGGGTGGATGATGCACGTCTTGACCGTTCGCAGGAGCGCCCGCTCGCTGCGGCTCGGCGCGCGCTCCCCGGCCTCATCGAGCTCGTCCGTCGGCTGCGGCCCTCCGGCCGTTCCCTGCCTCGCGGCCCTCGCGTCGAGGCGACGGTCGCGCCAAGTCGTGGCCGCCGGAATGAAGGTGAGTGTGAGGAGGAATGAGTAGGCAAGTCCAAGGGCCATTAGCGTCCCGAAGTCGCGGATGAGCGCGATGTCGGAGCCGCCGAACGAGAGGAACGAGAGCCCGTTGGTCACCGTGGCAACAAAGAGGACGCCGCCGACCCCGAGGACGGCGGCAAGGACAGCCTTCCCGGGCGGCGCGCCGCCGCTTCGCTGCCTGCGGTAGCCGATCGTAAGGTGGACGGCGTAGTCTTCCGCAAGCCCGATGAGCAGGACTGGGATGACCTGCGTGACCGGGTTGATCGCGATTCCAAGCAGCGCCGCTGAGCCGAGGACCCAGAGGACGGTGAAGCCGAGGAGCGCTACGGTAAGCAGGACATCGAAGAGGTTGCGGTAGACGGCCCAGAGCGCGGCACCCATGACGATCAGCATGGTGAGTGCGAAAAGGACGACGGAGAGGTCCATCGCCTTCTGCGTGTCGTACCACATGAGGCCGTAGCCGAAGGCCGTGTAGGCAACGCCCGTCCCCCCTTGCGCGCGGGCGAGGTCGCGCAGGTGCGTCTCTCGGGCGCCGAGCGTTGGGCGGTCGAGCGACCCGTTGAAGAGGAAAAGAACGACGGTGCCTTCCGCAACCACCGAGCTCGAGGAGGCGCTGATCGTGTTGGGAAGGAGCGTGCGCGCCCGGAAGCCGAAGGATGCACGCAGGGCGGGCTCGGTGCCCGGGTTGTACCCCGCCACCGCGCCGACGAACGGCTGGAAGCGCAGGTCGCCCGGCGGGATGGCGGCAACCTGGGGCGGGAGCGAGGCGGTCGTATTGAGCAGCACGCCAAGGGTGGAGGAAACGCCGGCGTCCCCGAGCGCCTGAATCCGCTTCGAGGCCTGCGCGCGGTCGCGTGGCAGGTCGGGCCCGGGGACGAAGCGCAGGTGCGCCTCGGCGGTGCTCGCCCCGACGAAGACCTGTGCGATGAAAAGGTCCTTGGAGGCGTTGGTGTTGGCCGCAGAAGCAAGGAAGGCGGGCACCGGCTCGATGAGGCTGCGCAGCGGCGAGAGGAGCGAAGGGTCCGTCCCCTCGACGGCCCCTTGGGGCGAATTGAGCCCGTCGGCGAGCACGCCGAGGGTCGCCCCGGTGAGCCTTGCAAAGAGCGCGGGGTTTTGGCCGACCTGCAAGAGGCTCGAAAGGGAGGCCGACGCGCGGGCGATGATCGCAAAGAGTTGTCGCTGGGGGGCAGGCGCAAGGGCGCTTGACGGGACGGCGGAGGGCAGGGCGAAGCCGGCGGAAGCGAGCGACGAGAAGGTTGCTTTGGCTGCTGGAGGTTCGCCGCTTTCAAGCACCGCGGTCGACGATTCGAGCGAACTGGACGCGAGGGTAAGCAGGTCCTCCTCGGCGGCCGACATGAGCCCCTTTGCCTCGAAGTCGGAGGCGGAGAGGAGCAGCCCGGCGGCGCGCTCGAAGGCGGGAGCGCCTGGAGCCGCCCCGTGCGCCCGGATGGCCGCTTCAAGGCCGCGCAGCGAGGAGGCGAGCGCGCCGCTCGTGTTGAGGTCGAAGCGGTGGGGCGGCACTGCCGAGGTATTGAGGACGAGGAGCACTTCGTCCGAGACCATGAACGCCGCGTGGTCGACCGTCGAGGGTGGGTCGGGAAGCGATAGGACGGCGGACAGGTGCGCGAAGGTGTCGTTGAGGAAAGTCACCATCGTGAGGACGCGCTGGAAGCTCTCCTGGTCGGTGAAGATCCCGGTGAGGTTGAGGTTGATGAGGTTGCCGAGGAATGCCGTGGTGCGCAGCGCCATGTCGTGGGCCGCCTGAATCCGATCGGCGTGCGTGGCGCTAGCGCGCCCGAGGGCGGTCGCATTCTCGTTGATGGAGACGCTGAACGACTCGTAGCTGACGTTCGTCTGAGGGACGGCAAGGTCGAGGCCGTTGTCGCCCATCGCGACGAACGCTTCGAAGAGTCGCGCCGCGATCGAGGCCGCGCCCGCCCGCGCGTCGGTGCTCACGTTGGCGCCGAGGATGCCGCCGAGTTCCAAGGCAAGGAGCGCAACGCCGCGCGCGGCCTCGGCGTCGCCGACGGGGTCGAGCCGGTCGAGCGCGAGGCGCGCCCGCGCCAGCGACGCGGTCACGTTGGCATAGGCCGCCGATGCCTCGGGCGGGTTGCCGCCCCCAAACCCCGAGGCAATTTCGGACAGCAGCGCGGAGGTACTCGACGCGTTTGCGCTATCAAGGTCGAGCATCGACCGCAACTGCAAGAGGGCGTTCGAGAGGAGGCCGATGGCGGCGGCCTTGGTTGGCGCCGATGCGTTCGACAGCAGGTGCGCACTCGCACCCGCGACGAGCGCGCGGGCGGAGGCAAGCTCCGGGTCGGCGGTGTTGAGAGGCGCGTTGTCGCTCGACCAGTTGGCAAAGTCCGCTGCGGCAAGCAGGAGCCCCGCGGCCTGCGACTTGTACGCAGCGCTCGTGCCCGAGAGAAGCGCCACTTCGAGCTCGGGCAGGAGCCGGTCGGGCAGAGCGTGCGCATAGGGTCCCTTCGCATCGAGCTCCCGGATGGCGCCGAGCAGCTCGACCGAGGCGCGCGCCTGCGCGACCGCCTGCGTGCCGGCCGCGGCCTCGGAGGCGTTCACCGTCGCCACCAGCGCCCCCGCCAAAGGCTCAAAGAGGTCGCTACGGTGCGACAGCACCGCGTCGGCCTCGGCAACGAGGTCGGCAACCGAGAGCGCGTTTGCATCAGGGTCGCGCGGGAAGCGGAAGGCCTCCGCGACCGCGGGGTCGCGCACCGCGGCCTCCTCGAGGGCAAGCAGCGCCTCGAAGTCCGAGGCGCTTACGATGTTCCCGTGGCTGCCCCGCGCGAGCACACCCACATACTCGGTGGAGCCAAGCGTTGAGGCGAGCGCATGGTAGGCGTCGGTGCGCGGGCCTTCGGGGAGCCACATCTCCTCATTGTTCACGAGCGAGAGCTGGGGCAAAAGCGAGGCGAACACGAGTGTGGCGATGGCCACCGAGGCAAGCGTTGCCCGCGGCGCCCCCGAGACGGAGGCTGCCACCGCCGTTGCCGAGGCGCGCGTGAAGTGCACAAGGCGGCTCAAGGCGCGTTCCCCGCAAGGCGGGCCTGAAGGAGTTCCGGGCTTGGGCTCGCCAAGGGGGGCCGCCCATTTTAAGGCGTTGGGGCGGGCGGTGGCCCTACCCGGGGACAATAAGACTGCCTTTGAACGGCCGGCCTTCGGCGGCCGCGCGCAGCGCGTCGAAGTCGCGCCCGTGGAGGACGCAGGTCGGGATGCGGGCGCGCTGGATGATCTTGCTGCCCATCGAGTCGATGACGCCGGTAGAGCCCGCCTCGGAGGTCGAGCGGGCGGTGAGCGCGACGAGGTCGGAGGCGGTCAGCCGGTCAAGACGCTTCGCGCTGCGGTCGACCCGAGGGTCGGCCGTGTAGACGCCGTCCACATTGGTGAGGATCAGGATGCGCGCGGCGCGGGCGCGCTCGCCCATCATCACGGCCACGGCGTCCGTGGTGTGGCCCGGGTGGGTACCCCCGAGCACGACGATCGGGTTGAGCATCGAGGCTTCGGCAGCCGCTTCGAAGTCGTGGGGCACGCGGGGGTAGGCGTGCTCGCCGAGCGCGGCGATGAGCACCCGGGCGTTCAGGCGCGTGGCCTCAATGCCGATTTGGTCGAGCGTTGTCTCGTCAGCGCCAAGCTGGCGCCCCGCCTGGATGTAGTTGCGCGCGAGCTTGCCGCCGCCGGCCACCACAAAGAGCCGGTAGGTCTTGGACAGGGCAAGGAGTTCGCTTGCCAGCTGGCGGATGTAGGCAACGTCTGGCGCGTCGGGAATCATGATAGAGCCGCCGGCAGAGATCGAAAGGCACGGGCGCGCGGCGGCCACGAAGGCGCAAGCCACCGCCCCGCCTTAATAGGTTCGTGGGGCGCGGGGGGCGCCGATGGTCGGGCGCAATCTTCAAGTAGCGCGCGGGGGAAACGGAAGTGAAGGAAGGACGGCGATGTCGCGCGTGACCCGCAACGCAGGCGTGGGCGCACGAGCGGACGCGCTCGTCTTCTCCTGACTACCTTTTGGCGCGCGCACGAACGGCTCCCCGCGGGGGCGTCCGGGCAAGCACCCGTGCGGCAAGTGAATCAGCGGAGGCGATGGCCGGATGGCGACCGAGGACGGGGGCGCAGACCAGCAGCTGCGCGCCTACGAATTCAGGCGGGCGCTTGAGCACATCAAGAGCGTGAAGGGCCGGGGCACCGAACTCATCTCTGTCTACATCCCCCCGGGCCGCCAGGTCTCGGACGTGATGTCGCGCCTGCGCAACGAGTACGCGGAGTCGGCGAACATCAAGAGCCGCGTGACGCGCAACCACGTGCTCTGGGCGATCGAGTCGGCGATGAACAAGCTGAAGCAGTACCGCCAGGTGCCCGAGCACGGGCTCGTCATCTTCACGGGGCAGGCGTCGGTGGGCGCCGACAAGTACGAGCAGATCTCCTTCGTGCTCGAGCCCCCGCGCCCGATGACGCTCGACACCTACCGGTGCGACTCGACGTTTTTCACCGAGCCGCTGGAGGACCTGCTCGTCGACCGCGACTTCTACGGCATCCTGATCCTCGACCGCAAGGAGGCGACCATTGCGCTCTTGCAGGGCAAGCGGCTGGAGTTCCTGTGGGGCCCGGAGGAATCGGGCGTCCAGAGCAAGCACGGCCGCGGCGGCCAGTCGCAGCGCCGGTTCGAGCGCATCATTGAGGACCAGGCCCACCAGTGGTTCGTGAAGGTCGGCGAAAAGGTCAACGAGGCGTTCCTCAACCGGCCGATCCAGGCACTCCTCGTCGGGGGCCCGGGCCCCACGAAGGAGTACTTCGTGTCAGAAGGTTACATCCACCACGAGCTTCAGAAAATACTGCACAAGCAGCTCTTCGATGTCGGCTATACCGACGAGACCGGGATCAAGGAGCTGCTCGGGAAGGCCGAGTCCGAACTCTCGGACCTCGAGCTCGTGAAGGAACGTCGCCTGATGCGACGGTTCATGCAGGAGGTCGTCAAGTCATCTGCGGGCCTCGCCACGTACGGCGAGGCGCACGTGCGCAAGGCGCTCGACGCTGGCGCCGTGGACACGCTGCTCGTCTCCGAGACGATGCGCAAGGTGCGCCTCGACCTGAAGTGCCCGAACTGCGGCGAAGCCAAGGAAGCGACCGTGGAGGCAGGCGCGGCCGAGCGGGGGCAACCGTGCCCCAAGTGCGCAACGCCCATGACCGTCGTCAAGTCGACGGAACTCATCCGGGAACTTGCCGACAAGGCCGCCCTTTACGGGACGAAGGTGGCCCTGGTGTCGGCCGACAGCGACGAAGGGAAGGTGTTGCTCTCGGGCTTCGGGGGCCTTGGGGCCATCCTGCGCTACACGATGTAGGCCGCGCGGCGCCGCTCCCACGAGCGGGGCGTTCAGCCAGGAATCTCCCCATCCACAACCTTTAAATCGCTTCCTCCAGGTTTTCGCCTTCCGTTCGCCGCGGGAGGAATAGTACCTGGCAAGTCGGAGAATAACACGCTTCCTCGGCGCCGTTTTCCTGCTGCAAGTCCTGCTGCCCGCATTCGTGGGGATGAACGGGTCGGCCTCTCCCTGCGTCGTGGGCATCCTGCCGCCCCAGGTCGGCCCGTGGATCATCTTCGACGACACCACGATCACGCCCGCCTGCGCCGTGGAATTCCACAATGATGTGCATGTCCTTGCCGGCAAGCTGTTCAGTGTCCAAGGGAGCCTCAACACAACCGGGTGGATCAATGTCTCCCAAGGCGCGCTCATGGAAGTTGCAGGCGGCGCGATCCATGTCCGCGGGGGCCCGCCCGGCGTTCAGTTGCAGGTGTTCACAGGTGCCGTCCTTTCGGTCGCCCATGCGGTGCTTGAGCTCGACGGGCTCGGGGCGCCGGGCGGCTCGAACCGGGCGAACATCAACTTCACCGACGTGCAGGTCACCTCGCGGGGATACTTCGGTCCGACGGTCGACAGCCTCGTCATCCGCCTCTCGACCGTGAACGTGACGGCCCCGCCGGTGGGCACCGGTCAGAACGGCGGTGCGGCGCAGCTGCGCGTGGGAGGCCGCATTTCAGCCGACGTTTCCCAGTCGACGTTCATTGTCCAGGGCGCCGCCGGCGGTGTGGGCACCCAGGGCGGGCGCGGCGGGGACGGCGGCGATGCGCTCGCCGACTTCCAGCCGAAAGTCATTTCGCGCGTGAACATCACGGTCACCGGCGGCGACGCCGGCAAGGGCGGGCAGGGCGCGAACGGGGCATCGGGCGGCGACGGCGGCACCGGCGGGGAGGCGTTGCTCACCGTCGGCTCGGGCACCGTCGCGAGCACCAACATCTGCGTCTTCGGCGGCGGAGGCGGGATCGGCGCGCGCGGTAGCGATGGGACGAGCACAAGCGCGGGCCACGGCGGGCAGGGCAGGCCCGGCGGGTCGGCGACCTTCGAAATGCTCGCGCCCGACACGGCATCGGTCGCCTTCACGGAAATCTGCGTGGTCGGGGGCCCGGGCGGCAGCGGCGGCTCGGGCGGTAAGTACACCGGCGGTGAGGCGACCAAGAAAGGCGGGGACGGCGGCGCGGGCTCGAATGGCGGGACCGCGAAGATCGAAATCTCGGCGCCGAACCTCGTACGGATCACTGACACCCCCTCACAGCTTTTCGCGCACGGGGGGGCGGGAGGCCTTGGCGGAAACTACGGCCTGGGCACTCCCAGCCAGCCTGGGAGCAACGGCAAGCCTGGCGCGGGCGGCCCGGGGGGAGCGGCGCTCGCTTGGACGAACTCCAGCGCCTTGGACCTCGACACGAACCGGTCGAAGGTGCGCGCCGACGGCGGGGCCGGCGGAAACGGCGGGAATGCCTACCAGGAAGGCGGAAAGGGCGGGAACGGCGGCAACGCGCAGGCTGGCGCCTTTGGCCTCAACTCGGTCAGGATCGTTGATTCGTGCTACAACGCCACGGGCGGCCGGGGTGGCCCCGGCGGCCCCGGCTCGTTCCCAGGCCTTGGCGGGGACGGCGGAAACGGCGAAGTCAGGATCACGAGCGGCGGCATCGTCGAAATGATGCGCGCGTGCGCCGGCGGCACGGAGGGAGCCGGCGGGGCCTCTTCGGAGGCAGGCCGTGCGGGCCCACCGGGCCTGCCCAACCTCTTCCTCAACGCCACCGGGCTCACGCTGCGTGACAGCAACTACGCGGACTCGATCGACGACTTCGGAGGCTGCACTCGGTCGGCCTTCTACAATGTGAGCTTCACGCGGCTTTCCCAGGAAGTCATCCCGCTCGGTTGCGCGGTCGTCGACATTTACTGGGCGCTCGAGGCCTACGTGGACAACGGCGACGTCCCCATCCAGGGGGCCACGATCTCGATAACCCGGCCGAGCACCACCGACAGCTTCTTCGTGAACGCGGACACCAACGCGGCGGGCCGCGCCAGTTTCGAACTCATCGGGTCGACCAAGACGAGCAGCACCTCGTCATCGACCTCGCACACCTACTCGGTCGAGGCATCGTACCGGGGCGAAGTGCGGGGGCCCATCCAGCTCACCTTGAGCAGGTCGTCGGCCGTGGCGTTCACCTTCCCGGAAAACACTCACGCGCCCGTCATCACGATCCTGTTGCCCAAGTCGCAGGCCTACACGATCAATGCGGACCACCCGACGATCACGCTAAAGTACGCCGTGACGGACCCCGACGACGCGATCACCCATATCCCGACGATTTTCAAGGCGTACGCGTGCATCACGCAGGACCCGATCTGCCTCGATTGGATCGACATCTCCGGTTCGAGGGCGGTCGACCCCAACACGGGGGAAGTCACCTACACCCATGTTTTCGATGTGTCCAAGGTGAGCGACTACCCCGCCGGCGAATACGACATCTGCGGCCAGGTATTCGACGGCATCCAGTCCAGCGCAAAGACGTGCGTCGGCATCACCCTCATCCAAGCCATCCACTACGCCCCGACCGCTTTTGTGTCCGCCGGCGGAAATGTGCGTGAGAAGGCGACCGTGCGCGTGAATTTCGACGGGCGCGTGTCGAACCTCGACCGCCTGGAGGCGGACAACATCACGATCCTGGTCTACCGCTGGGACTACGACGGCGACGGCGTTTGGGACTACAATTCGCCGAACCCCGACGGCGGGTCAACGATCCACATCTACCCGCAGGTGGCCACGACCACGACCTACACCGCGCGGTTCGGCGTCGTCGACTCGCTCGGGCGCGAGTACAGCGACACGCGCGTGCTCACGATCGACCCGATGGTCACTTCGGAGCCGGGCTTCCTTTGGACTTACTTCTGGGTCATCATGTACACGGTCGGCGGCGCGATCGGGCTGTCGGTGGCGGCCTTCGGGGTCCAGCGGCGGCGCGCGCGCATCGAGGCGGATGAGGCCCAGCGGCGCGAAGCGGAGATCCTGGCGAACATCTTCGAGTGCCCGCGTTGCGGCGACCTGCTCCCGGAGAAGTTCGCCATCTGCGTGCGCTGCGGCACCGAGGACGCGATCGCGTCGGCGCGCAAGACCGTGGCGGAGCTGAAGCAGATCGGCGTCATCGTTCTCGAGGAGGAGGACATGATCGACAAGGCGGCGGTCGCCTTCGAGGGCCGCGACTTCCAGACGGCGAACGCGTTCCTCGACAAGGTGAAGTCGCGCGTCGATGTCAACCTCAAGCGCCACCGGCAGACAACCCAGCTCATCCGGAGGCTGCGCCTTCACATCCGGATGCTGCAAGAGCAAGGGAAGGACCTCTCTTCGCTTGAGCCCGAGCTCTACCACACGGAGCTTGCGCTTGGCCGCTCGGACTTCGACGGGGCCGAGCACATGGTGGATTCGATCCGCAAGAAGATCCAGGGCTTTGTCTACGAGGACAAGAAGCGCGAAATCCTCGAGCGGCTCACGCGGCTCGAGCGCAACATCAAGGCATTCGAACCCACCGACGAAGCGTCCACCGCGCGGGCGGCGGAATCGATGAAGCTCCTGGAGCGCGCGAAAGTGGCGCTCGGCCGCCGGTCCTATCTCGAAGCGGTCGGGTACTACAATGACGCGTTCACCCAGATGGAGGGTGCGCCGCCCGAGCCGCTCGTGACGGAGCCGACGGACACGGAACTCGACCTCTTCGAGACGCGGATCAAGATGCAGGAGGAGGGCGTCTATATGGGGCCCTCGTCGCCGAGGCAAGCGGAGGAAAAGGTGTGGAGGCCCGGCGAGAAGGAGTTCAAGGTCCAGGAGGCCGCCCGGGCCTACCGGCCCGGCGAAGGCGCCGGCGTGATGACGGAAGACCACGCGCACGGCCGAACGCAGGATGCGCCGCCTCCCGCAGCGCCGCAGGCGCCTGTAAAGCCCACGGGCCCGTCCCCGCCCGCGCCGCCGGCCTCAGGGCTTTCTGCGCCCGTCAAGGCCGCCCAGCCGACTTGGTCGACCGGCCCCGCGCGCCCGGCCACCTCGGGCCCTGCTCCGGCGCCCGCGGCGCCCGCCGCCATCAAGCCAGCGGCCCCGCCGGCACCCGCATCGTCGGACGTCATGGAGGTCGCCAAGCCCGCGCCGCCTAAGCTCGCCACCCCGCCTTCCCCCGCGAAGCCCGCCGCGCCTGCCGCGCTCAAGTGCGCGGTCTGCGGGACCGCCCTGCAGCAAAGCTGGCTGAAGTGTCCGAAGTGCGCGACGCCGGTCCCGGGCTCGACGGCGGTACGGCCCGCGGCGCCCCAAGCGCCGCCTGCGCCCGCTGCAGCCCCTGCCACGCTGGCGCCCTCCCCTCAAGCCGCGGTCGCCGAGAAGTGCCCGAACTGCGCCAAGCCGGTGAAGCCGGCCTGGAAGAAGTGCCCGTATTGTGCGCACGTCCTCCACGGCTAGTTTGCCGTGAGGATGTCCTCGCGGGCGGGGCCAACACCCACCCAAGTCACCTTGCAGCGCGCGTGACTCTCCACGAGTTTCAGGTAGGCCCGGGCCTCGGAGGGAAGTGCCCCGAGCGTGCCGTCCTTGGAGGCCAGCGCCCGCCAGTCGGCGCGAGGGATGGGGTCCATGCGTTCGAGGACGGGCTTGCAGCGCGCATACTCGGAGGCGCGTGCGGGCAGCGTGTGGATGGGCTTGCCGTCGAGCGTGTACCCCACGCACACCTCGAGGGGGTCGATGCCCGAGAGGACGTCGAGTTTGGTGAGCGCAAGGTCGGTAATCCCGCAGAGCCGCACCGCGCGCCGCAGGATGACGAGGTCGAGCCATCCGCAGCGGCGCGGCCGGCCGGTCGTCGTGCCAAACTCCGCGCCCGCCTCCCGCAGACGTTTGCCGCCGCCTTCTTCGGGCAACTCGGTCGGGAAGGGCCCCTCACCCACGCGCGTCGTGTAGGCCTTCACCACCCCCACGGAGCGCGTAATGGCGGTCGGCGGGAGGCCTGAGAGCGCGGCGGCGGCCCCGGCGGTGCAGGAGGACGAAGTGACGAAGGGGTACGTCCCAAAGTCGAGGTCGAGCATGACGGCCTGCGCACCTTCAAGGAGGATCTGTTTGCCCTCGTCCTGCGCGCGCCACAGCGCCTCTTCCGCGTCGCCCACATAAGGGGAAAGCGCCTCGGCGGCCTTGGAGAGCCGGGCGACCACGGCGGGCGCGGCGAACTCCTCGCGGCGCGCGGCCGGCACGAGCGGCGCAATCTCGCGGGCCGCCGCCTCGACGTGCGCCACAAGCGACGCACGGTCGACGAGCTCGGCGACCCGCATCCCTGAGCGCGCCGCCTTGGCCTCATACACCGGCCCGATGCCGCGCCGGGTCGTGCCGAGCTTGGCCCCCCGGGCACGCTTGTCCTCGCGCAGCTCGTCGAGCAGCTTGTGGAACGGCAGAACGACGTGCGCGCGCTCCGAGATGAGTAGGTTCACGCGACCGACGGCTGCCTGCGCCTGGGCAATTTCCTCGGCGAGGACTTCCGGGTCGACCGCCACCCCCGCGGCGATCACATTCATCTTGCCTGGCCGGGCGATGCCCGAAGGCACCAGGTGGAAAGCGAACTTCTTGCCCCCTGCAATCACCGTGTGGCCAGCGTTGGCCCCGCCGTTGAATCGGACGACCACATCGGCGCGCTCGGCGAGGAAGTCGACGACCTTGCCCTTGCCCTCGTCGCCCCATTGCGTGCCGGTCACGACGGTCGCGCCCGCCACCTTCAACCCCGGCGCTCGACCGGGCCCGCGCCATTTGAGGGTTTGGAGGATCACTTGTGGAACGTGCCGAACGCCATCCAAAGGCGCTAACGGGCTGGTTCTCCCCGGAGCAATTGGCAATGATTATATCAGGTTCTTCAAATCCAGCGCCCCCTGGATACTGGCTCACGACATCCTTGCAGGCGGAGAAGGGACGGAGGATGGCAGCGCGGGGGGGAAAAGGCGGCGCGCTGATCGCCATGGGCGCCTTCGCGTTTATGGCAGCCCTTGCGCTCACGGCGCTTGCGGCCGACGCGCACCACAATAACCCGGCCTGCACGCCGGGCAGCTACACTCAAGTGTGGAACGGGACCACGACCCTGCCAACGTTCTCTGTCTACAACGACCAGTGCATCCTCGTCCGCGGCGACATCGTGCTGCCCGCGGGGTCCACGGTCCACTTCATCGACACGGACCTAACCTTTGCAAACAACGAGCCCGGCATCGGGAACATCAGCGTGAGCATCGCGAATGATTCGGTCTTTGAGATGAGCGACGGCGACAACGACCCGGCGACGCTCCAAGACCGCAGCGGGCTCTTTGCCAACGACACCACGAGCCTGACTTTCGGGTTCTTCTTTAACGTCAGCCTGAATGCGAGCCTCTACATCAATGACACCGTCATCAACGGCGGAGGGCTGCCGGGAGCCGGCCTAAACTGGCGGACGGGCTTCTACCTCGAGGGCCTCAAGGACTTTGCCTGGAACCGCGTGGACCATACGTTCCTGGGCAACGGCCTGATGCTCGTCAATTTCGGAAAACCTCGGACCTTGAGGGAGGATGAATTCTCGGGGGCGGGCTTCAACGCGGGTTACGGGCTCTACATGGCCGGAGTGGGCAACCTCTCCATCCAATCGCTCACCGCAAATTTCATGCCCTACGCAGTCTACATCAACGACAGCTACAACATCAGCATCCAGTGGTTCAACTCGACGGCGTCGGCGACCGGGGTCGTCGCCAACCGGGTCACGATCCTCAAATTGCTGGACGCGCTGGACAATACATCATGCTCCTTCGGAATGGACTTCAACTCCGTCACAAATCTCACGGTATGGCGCGCTCGCATGGTTCCCCCCGCCCAGAACATCTGCGGCTACGGCATCGAGCTTGAGAATTCACGGGACATTTCGCTGAAGGACCTTGAGCTCGGGAACCACGCCAACGCCGACCTGCACATTTGGCAAGGGACGCAGAACTTGCGGGCGGAGAGCGTGAACATCCACGGGACGAACACCGCCACGAGCAGGGGCATTTGGGCCGTGGAGGCGGCCGACATCTTCAAGCCGTCGAATTTCACGTTCATCTCGGTTAGCGTCTCCCAGCGGGGCGAGGGGATTAACCTGACGGGCGTGGGCCGTTCGCTCCTCCAGTTTGTCAACATCAGTTCTACGGTAGGGTTCGGCCTGTATACGGCAGCCTGCTTCGATCTGCTCTTCACCGACGGCAGCATCAACGGCGCGTCCGGGCCGGCCGGGACCGGGACGGGGGCTTACCTCGGGGGAAACAACATCACGATCCAGCGGGCGCTCATCGCGAGCCAGGGGCTCGCGGGCGTCGAGGTCGGGGAAAGCAGCTTCGTGCTGGACGGCGTGACCTTCCAGGCGAATGGGCGCTCCGTACGCACATCGGGGCCGGTCCGCATCGGGCCAAGCGTGATTGCCAATTCGACCATCCCGGCCGGGGCTCCCGCCGATGCCGTGAACCTCATCGGGGCCGATACGACGTCGTTCACGCGCCTCTTTGTGTTCCACAACAATTTCACTTCTCCTTGCACCGGGGGGGCCGTTTGCTACGGGCTTCGCATCGACACCTTCGGCCGCGTCGATGTCGTGAACAATACGTTCTTTTCGCTGCCCGTCGCCATCACGAATACCTCCACGCTCGTCATGACCGGCAACAGCCACCGCGTTTCGCAATTGCCGCTCAACGCGGTGGTCATCCTCTTCGACCATGGCCTCTCCCTTACCGTATCGGGCGAGTTTTTCCCGGCGCCTTCTGCGCCGGCGGGCATCTCCACCGTCATCCGCGTACCCTCGTTGAGCGCTTCAGCGGTCCTCTCCGACATGCGCCTCCCCCTTGCCGATTTCGGCATCTGGGTCTCGTCCAACCTGGGCAGCGCGCTGCTCACCAGTTTGACCGTGTACAACGTCACGGCAAGCGCACGGCGCGACGCGGTGACGAGCCTTGGGATGAACACGGTCGCCGTGTCGAACCTGACCGTGGACGCATCGACCAACGGCGTGATCCTCTTCGGGGGGGGGGCCAACGGGCAGGACCTCTCGGTGCGCGACGCGATGCTAACGGCAAACGGCACCGCGGTCAACCTTTCGCTCGACTCGGCCGGCCGCGCGCTTGTCGACAATATCACCCTCAACCGTTCGTCCGCACTGCCGGGCCGCGCGCTGTCGATCCAGGGCGGGTCCACCGCGACGGTCTCGCGCATCGCCCTTGACCGCGTGGCGGCCGGCATCGTCACCTCCGACCTGCGGCGGATGGCCCTCAGCCAGCAGGACTTCACCAACAACAGCGTCGGGCTGAGGATGGACGCGCCGACGGTAACCAGCGCAGACCTCAACTGGACGATCACCGCGCCTGCGCTCATTGAAAACACGCTCCTGCGCTTTGGCGGCGCGGTTACCGTGAAGGGGACTTCCCTGACCTTGCGCAACGCGTCGCTCGCGCTCTACGCGCTTGCGACCTCGCCGCGGCTGACGCGGTTTTTCATAGCGGGCGCAAGCACGCTCACCATTGCCGACGGCACCCAGATTACAACGGAGGCAGCCAACACGCGCAACACCGCCACCCAATTCACGATTCAGATGTCACCCCAGGCGCGCCTGTCGCTGGCCTCGGCGGCGCCTTGGGGGCGCGTCGTGCTTGATGGCCTTGGCGACCCGGCAAGCCCAGCGCCCGAGGACCAGGGCATCCTGCTGCAGGCGCAGGACACAACGGTCGCCAACGTAACGTTCCTGAACTTCACGCGTCCGCTCCTCGCCGTAGGCATTAGCATCACAGTGGTGAACTGCACGTTTGCCGGAGGAGCGGTAGGACAAGCCGCCCTGACCGTGTCGGCAGGCGGCCGCGGTCGGCTGACGCGGGTCGTCATCACCAACGCGAACGGAATCGAAGCCAAGGGAGGCGACGCGGATGTGGACAACTCGTCGGTCTCCCTCGGCGGGGTCGTGCTCGACCTCAACAATTCCCGGGGGACGCTGACCGACTCGGTGGTGCAGCTCACCTCGTCGATCGTGACAGCAGTGAGCTCGAGCAACGCGGAGGTCTGCCGCGTCGTGGCGATGAGCATCCTCACGGCGTCCTTCGTGGCGGATTCCAACTCCATCATCACGGTGTGCGATTCCACGATCCGCGACGTCCGCACTACCATTGACGCCATCGCGTCGAACGGGGCCGTAGTCACCCTGAACAACACCTTCATCGACCGTTTCAACGCGGCCGGCCACAACTACACCAACGACACCCGAGCAGGCGGCACCATTGACGTCATTTGGACCCTCCGGTTCGCCGTTTGCGTGCTGTCGAGTTTCGAGAATGCCACGGGCGCTCGTGTGGAGATCTTCAACAGCTCCGGTTCGCTCGTTTTCTCCGATTTCACGGATCTGAATGGCTACACAGGAGCATTCACCTTCCACGAATACCACTCGCAGGGCGGAGTCGCCCAGTACTGGACCCCGATCCGGTTCGTGGGGACTGTGGGCGCGCTTGTGAATTCCTCCCTCGTCTACTACACGAACCAAACCGTCCTCCAGGTTTGCGTGGACGATGTCCCGCCGGTGATCACCATCATCTCCCGCCAGGACAGCCGGATCCGGGACCCCAATGTCGAGATCGATGTGCTCGCCACGGATACGGACTCGGGTCTGCAGATCGGCTCGCCGTGCGTCGCCTTCAGCGGCGACGCGGGCCAGCCGTGTCACCCGATGGGCGCGAACAGGGTTCTGGAATTCAAAAGGTTCCAGTTTAATAGGACCTTGCTCGAAGGCCCGAACTGGTTCCGCATCGAGGCCGTCGACCTCTTCGGCAACACGGCGGTCGCGTGGGTCAACATTACGCTTGACACGACCGGCCCGGTCATCACGAGTTGCGTGCCGACCTTCACCGAGCGGGTGAACAATGGGAGCGTGGACGTCGTGTGCACGGTGGAGGGCGATCCGAAGAACGCCGCCTTCCGCCAGGTCATCCCCACGAACTGGACGTTCTCGGACAACCGCACGCTCCGGGCCCACTATGAGTTGCGGGAGGGGACCAACGAGTTCAACATCAGCGTCATCGACGACCTTGGCAATTACGCCGGACGCGACTTTGCATGGACGGTCGACACAACGCCGCCGGCCTTCACGCTCAACATCGACCCCACACGCATTGTAACCAAGCTAGGCATTTCGATCACGGGGAACCTAAGCAGCGACACGGTGTCGCTGACCTTGAACGGCACGCCGGTTAATTTTTCCGCCAATCGATTCACGGTTTTCGCTACGCTAAAGGAGGGCGACAACCTCCTGACTTTTGCCGCCGTCGACGCCGCCGGAAACCCGTTCATGAAACCGGTCCACATCACCGTCGACACCTTGCTCAACTGCACGATCCTTGCGCCGCTGCGCGGCCAGCAGACGCCGGACTCGCCAATCGGTGTCTCGGGCCACTGCGATTCGGACGTGTCCATCGTCATCAATGGCGACCTGCATGTTCAGGTCAACTTCGACGGCAGCTGGTCGACCCACGTGGGCCTCGTGGCGGGCCCAAACAAGATTGTCATCGACGGCACGGACTCCAACGGCGCCCTATGGCACGCGGAGGTGCCCGTCTACTATGCGCCAGGCACCGCCGAGAGCGGGCCGGGTCTTCTCATCCTGTTCGCGCTCATGGCCGTCGGCACCATTCTTGCGGCGTTCTTCATTGCGAGGCGCCCGCGGGACCGCGAGTTTGAGCCCGTGCCACACTCGCAGACGGGTTCGCAGAAGGCGCCGCCGCGCCCCCAGCCGCAGACCGTGAAGTTGCCCGAGACGCAGGAAGACCTCACCTACCGCCCCAAACCCCCCACGCCTCCGCCGCCTCGAAGGTAGCGCGCGGTCGCGCCGCGGGCGTGCCCATTGCCGCGAGCCCGGCGCGCGCCGCCTGGCGACACGCGAATTGGGCTCAATCGCACCACGAAACGCTCTTTGTGGGCCGGAAAGGTAACCCATAACGAGCGGCCACGCGGAATCGTCCGCTTTCCCTGTCGTTGTTCCCCCTTTGCGGGGGCCGCCCGAGAAAAGGGGGCCCCCGCCTTTCCATCACGTCCAAGTTGGCGTGACGGAAGCCAGCCGAACACCCGAGCAGCCCCCCGTCTCGAAACTGTATTGGAGCGGCAGCTGGCTGACGGCGAGACCGGAGACGTCACCGATAGATGCGGTCTCAACGTGAAAGCTTCCAGACCAGGTGAAGGTCAGAGTAATGTTGACCCCCTTCGCAGTATCGCGGCCAAAGTTGATCCAATGGATGTTGCCCGAGAATTGCTCTGGCGAAAACCAAGGAGAGGCGCAAGAAACGTCCACATAAACAGCGACCATCCCCTTATCGTCGTTTGCCGACTTCGCCCAAAGCGCCGTAGTGTTCTGGTGGAGTGCCGTAGTATTCTCCCAGAGCGCCCGGTCGTTGTTCACTTGCTCTTGGTAGTATCGCTCATTGGTGGCCTCGGCGCTAGCTTCCCGCGCGCTAAGGTCGTTCAAACGATTCGAGACCGTGTAGGCAAACACAACGCCGCTCACGCCGACAATCATTCCGACGGCGCCGATTGCCAGCGCCGCTTTCATCACACGCTCCATTTGTTTCAGCCCCTTTGTAGGGCCCCGAGGCCCTCGGGCAGAATCCAGAGCGGCCGCCTAAGAAGCCTTGCCCGTTTCAATTCAGCTTTCGAGAGGTGATCCCCTGTACCACTACGCCCAATGCTCCTGCGGCTGGTCCTCGGAGCGATTCGAGGGCCGGTACCTTGCCGTCAATCAAGCGGAGGCGCACCAAGACGAATTCCCGCAGATCGAGGAAACGGGGCCCCTTCGCGTTGTACGAATCGTCCAGTTTTTCGGCGGCAATTGGCTGCGGGGCGGTCATTGATGCCGGGCTTGCGAAAGCGCATTAGAGAGAGAGCTAGAAAGACAGAGAGGCTCGCTAGGACGCGGCTCTCTCTCTATCTCTCTCTCTTTCTACGCCGTGTCCGTCTCGCGGGCCGACCCACGGCGCCGACCAACGAGGGGGGCGCCCCTCTCTCTAG
>JBGQKI010000021.1:0-48868 GCA_041499475.1 Thermoplasmata archaeon | reverse complement strand
GTACGGTGAAAGCACCGATATGAGGTCGACGACCGCGCCCTTTAGCGGAACTTTGTCCGGCGCCTGCAGCCCCTTTGCCGTGGCAAGGTCGATGCCGCCGCCAAGGTAAAGGCCCGCGGCGAAAGGCGCGACTTCGCGCGCGCCTTGCCAATCAATCGGCCCCCCGAGGGGGCGGGCGGCGTCAAGCAGCAGGAACTCGCTGCAGCCCGCACGCGAGGCGGCCCGCGCGATTTCACCCGGGCGCTTTCCCTTAAAGTCGCGTGCGTTGCCCAGGATCTCGCCGCCGCGCTCGACAATCTCGAAGATCAGGTTCTCGGTGAGTTCGACCGCGGCCCCCAGCTCGTCGAGGCTGCGCAGCGACCGCGTGGAGATGAGGGCTTTGTCCGCACCGCTCGTAATGATGTTGATCACATCTTCCTCGTCGCGCGCGCCGGCGTCCCACCAGGCCTCCGCCTCGATGCCGGCGAGGCGGCTGACCTCGTCGTACTGGGCCCCTTCGCCCTCGAGCGCGTCGATGTCGAAAACGAGGACGGCCTTGAACCCCTTGAGGAAGACCTCGATGAACTCATCGATGGCAAAGGGTTCGCCCGACTCGTCCTCCACCGGTTCGTAGCTTTGGTCGCGCACGATCACGACCGCGCCGTGGCGCAGCGAGACGGCGGGGACAGCCAGGGGTGCGCCTTGGCCAGCCAAAGGTCATCCTCCGCGCGCGAAACGCCAACCGCGCGCGGAGGAGCCTCAAAGTCGCTACTGCGCGACTTCTACGACAACCACGTCGCGCACCGAGCGCATCGAAGTAAAGGGAAGGATCAAGCGGCCCTGCGCGTCGGTCTTGTAGAGGCGAGGCTCGATGTCTTCAGCCGGGATCACGAGCACGTGTTGGAGGTCGCCGGTGCGCGTGTCCACGACGAAATTGTCGATCATCCCGAGGATGCGCCCGTCGTTCGTCATGACCGTCTTCCCGCGCAATTCCGTAGCAAACTTTTTCGCCAAGATCCCACCCCACAGCCCTAAATGTAACTGACATCGCTGTTGGGCGCACGGGCTTTGGCCAGCCGTCCTTCCAGCGATTTTGAAACCGCCCGGTAATACTTAACCGTTTCTTCATCCGCGGACGGCTTGATCACTTCGATCGCCTGGTTGATGTGTTTTCGCCGGACGATGGTGTGCTCCAAGTCCTCTCGCAGCGCAATCATCGCCGACTCGCGGATGAGCCCCTCGATGTCGGCGCCGACGTAGCCGTCCAGCATGCGCGACAACTCCTCGAGGTTCACGTCTTCTCCGAGCGGCACGCCCCGGGTGTGGACCTCGAGGATTTTGCGGCGCTCCTCCGCGTCGGGCGGCGGGATGTAGAGCAGCCGGTCGAAGCGGCCGGAGCGCAGGAGCCCAGGGTCCAAGATGTCGGGGCGGTTGGTGGCCGCGATGACGATGACGTCGTGCGTGCCTTCCACCCCGTCGATCGAGGTGAGCAGCTGGTTGACCACGCGCTCGGTGACCATGGAGTCGGAGGACATCCCCCGGCGCGGCGCAATCGAATCGATTTCATCGAGGAAGATGATCGTGGGCGCGCTCTGTTTGGCCTTCTTGAAGATCTCGCGGACGGCCTTCTCGGACTCGCCCACCCATTTCGAGAGGACCTCCGGCCCCTTGATGGAAATGAAATTGGCTTCTGACTCGGTGGCCACCGCCTTGGCAAGGAGTGTCTTGCCAGTGCCCGGGGCGCCGTAGAGCAGGATCCCGGTCGGCGGGCGGATGCCTAGCCGCGTGAAGACATCGGGGCGCTTCAGCGGCAACTCGACCGATTCCTTGAGCTGCATCTTCACCTTGTCGAGCCCGCCGATGTCGGTCCACTTCACCTTCGGAATCTCGATGAACACATCCCGCAGGGCCGAGGGCTCGATCTCCTTGAGGGCCGCGCGGAAGTCGTCCTTGGTCACGCGCATCTTTTCGAGGATCGCGGGGGCGACGGGCTCGTCGAGGTCGATGTCCGGCAGGTAGCGGCGCAGCGCCTTCATGGCCGCCTCCTTGCACAGCGCCTCGAGGTCGGCGCCCACAAAGCCATGGGTAATCATCGAGAATTCGTCGATGGAGAAGCCGTCTTCGAGGGGCATGCCCCGCGTGTGGATCTGGAGGATGACATTGCGCCCTTTGGCGTCGGGCACGCCGATCACGATCTCGCGGTCGAAGCGGCCGGGGCGGCGAAGCGCGGGGTCGATCGCATTGACGCGGTTGGTCGCCGCGATCACGACGACCTTGCCGCGCGCATTGAGGCCGTCCATGAGGGTGAGCAGCTGCGCCACGACGCGGCGCTCCACCTCGCCCTGCACGTTTTCGCGCGAAGGCGCAATCGAGTCGAGCTCGTCGATGAAGATGATGGAGGGCGCGGCCTTCTGCGCCTCCTCAAATTTGCTCCGCAGCTGCGCTTCCGACTCGCCGTAGAACTTCGACATGATTTCCGGGCCCTGGATGGAGAAGAACGCCGCGCCGCTTTCGTTGGCCACCGCCTTGGCGATGAGCGTCTTGCCGGTCCCCGGCGGCCCGTGGAGCAACACGCCCTTCGGCGGCTCGATGCCGAGCCGGTCGAAGAGTTCCGGGTGCTTGAGGGGGAGCTCGATCATCTCGCGGACGCGCTGGAGTTCCCGCTCGAGGCCGCCGATGTCCTCGTAGGTGACTGTGCGCACGACGGTCTCGGTCTGCTTGGTGGCCTCCTCCTTGACCTCAATTTCGGTGGAGTCGACGATCTGGACAATGCCCTTCGGGTCGCTGGAAGTCACGCCGAAGGGGAGCGCGCCGCCCATGAGTGCGATGCCCGGGACGATCAGGTTGTCCCCGACCACGACCGGCCGTTTCATGAGACCGCGCTTGACGAAGGTCTCGATGCCCTGGCCGAACTGAATCCGCTGGTTCTCGGAGATCACGGGCGCGAGGATGACCTTGCGGCCCGGCTTTGCCTCCGCCGGCAGGACCTCGACTTTCTCGCCGATCGTCGTGCCCGCGTTCTTGCGCACGAGCCCGTCGATGCGGATGATGTCCTTGCCCTCGTCTTCGGCAAGGACGCGCCACACGACGGCGGCGGTGGTCTTGGTGCCGCGGATTTCGATGATGTCGCCCGGCGAGATGTTCAGCTTCACGCGGGTCGCGGTGTCGATGCGCGCCTTACCCGTGCCCACGTCCGCCTGGATGGCCTCGGCGACACGCAGGAAGACGGACTCTGGCATCGGAAGAGCGCACCCGTCGGTTGCTATTTATTGACTGCTCTTTAAGGTTGCCGCCCTGGAGTTTTGGTTCAGAAAAGCGCGTCAATGAACCGCTTGCGGCGCGTCTTGCCAGGCATCCTCAACGCGCTGGATTAATTCGTGGTCCTTCGGTGCCTTGCAAAGCTTTACCGCCAGGTCGGCGAGCAGGGGAACCGCTTCGCCTGCAAATGAGCCGTCCGCGATGGCGCGCCATGCGGCCTGCGTGAGGATGAAGCCGTGGTCGGTGTGGAGCTTGTGCGTGTCCAAGTGCGAGGCCGCGTCGAGGAACGACAAAGCGATCGAGCGAGGCGGGGTCCCGGATTCGAATGAACCGCGCAGGGCCGCGTGCGCCTCGGCGAGGTTCCCGCTCGCGATTCCGACGAGCAGCCGCCCCGAGTAGTCGCGGCCCCCGGGGGTTGCGTGGGGCAGGTCGCGCAGTTCGAGCAGGCGCCGCGGCCCGTTGTACCCATGCGCGACGGAAAGCGCGGCGGTATGCAACATCGCGCGGCCGACGGCAGGGTGCAGCTTGCGGGCGATTCGGCGCGCGGCGTCCGCCAGCGTGAAGCGGTGGCCGAGCCCCTCCGCCGATTCAAGGGCGCAGCGCATCACGACACGGCCCGTGTCCTCGACGGAGCCGCCGCCCGTCGAGGCGGCTGCGATGAGGCCGTGCAGCGGCCCGAGCCGCCGCTCGTGGATGGCGGTGCCCAGGGCCGAAAGCGCATCGGCCGTCGAAAGAGCTGGGGACGGGTCGGCAGCGACGCGGCGGCTCTGGTACCTGCGCGCCAATTCGATCTGGCAGAATGCGAGGTGGCCGAGGAGCAGGTCGACTTCCTCCTCGTCGCGCAGGTGGCGCAGGAGGTTCAGGGCAGCGTCGATTTGGAGCGGGAGGTGCGTAACGTACCCTGCCGGCTTTTCGATCACCTCAGGCCTTGCCGCCCATTTGGCAAACAGGTTCACCACGAAGGAGGCCTCGCGGCCGAGCCGGTGGAGCGCAATGGCGGCCTCCACGGCCCGCGGGACGTCCCGCAGGTCCAAGGCTTCGGAAAGGTGGCGTTCGACCTCGCCCATCGAGTGCGAGCTGCGCCCTTCGGCGGCCATCCGCCGAGCCTCCTCCACGCGTTCGTAAACGCGCGAATCCTTCGGTTGGCGCGCAATCTGCAGGGCCGCGGCCGCAAGCTGGTACTTCCCCGCTTCCGGCCCGAGCCCCGCTGCGAGGTCGAAGGCGGCGGAGACGTAAATCATGCTATGGAGCTCTTCACCGTCCTCCGCCATCGCGCGCAGGATGGTCCGCTCGACGCTCTCGACGGTCGCGCCGCTCTTGAGGGCGCGCGCGAGCGCGACCACGCACCCCTCTTCGTCGGAAGCATCGAGCGCATCCTTGAGTGGCTTGGTTGCCCGAGCGTTTTCTGACATGGACGCCGCCCCCGCGATTCCGGAGGAATCGAAAGGGCCTCCCGCGCCCAATGAACGTTGCCCCCGGGCACGAGATTCGGCGGTGTGTGGCGGGCGCGAAGCCAAAGGGCAAAGGTAGAAGAAATGCCGGCGGGGTTGGTCACGACATGGTGGACGCAGGCGCCCCGCCGCCGCCTCCGCCCGGAACGGGCGCCCCGGCGCGTCCCCCGAACGGGTCTGCTGCCGGGGAACCGCGGCTCTCGCCGGATGAGGACCGGCTCCTCGCGTCCGCGCGGCAAGCCTACGTCGAAGGCCGCCACGAGGAGGCGATGGCCCTCTACGACGGCATCGTCGAAAAGTATCCGCAGCGTGCCGTGTTCTGGAACGACCGCGGCGTGACCCTCGACGCGCTTTCCCGGCACAAGGAAGCCGAGAAGGACTACCGTCGGGCGCTCGAGCTCTTCGGCGGGTACGAGCTGGCGCACCGGAACCTCGCCAACTGCCTGGTCTTCCAGGGACGGGAATCCGAGGCACTTGAGGCGTTGCTGGCGGCGGTCGATGCGGAGCCCGATTACGAAGCCGCGTACCGAGACGCGCTGTCGATCCTGCTCTCGCGCGGCCCGGGCGCCGGCGAAGTCGCGTTTGCACGGCGCCTCGCCTCGGCGTCGCGCAACCCGCTTGGAACATTCGTGTTGGGCGTGGTCGCCGCCGAAGCGGGGCAGACCCGCGCCGCGGTGCGCGAACTCGAGGGCGCGGTCGCGGCGCTCCAGGGCGACGAGGGCGCAAAGCAGCGCTTGGGCGACGACTTCGGCGTGCAGCTGGGGGAATTCGAAAAGGCGCTTGGCAACGCGCTGTTTGCCCGCGAAGCGATCGGCGAAGCGGTCGACGCCTACCGCCGCTCGGTGGCCGCCAGCCCCAAGGACGAGGAGGCGTGGAACAACCTCGGGTTCGCCTACTACACGGCCGCCGAGAACGACCTCGCCATCGAGTGCTTCAAGCGCGCCGTCGAGGTCAACCCGAGTTACAAACACGCGTGGTACAACCTAGCCTACACCTTCCAGACGATCGACCTGCTCGAGGACGCCATCCGGGCCTATGACCGCACGCTCGAATGCGACCCCAACGATGAGGTGGCCTGGAACAACCGCGGCAACGCGGAGTACAACCTGGGCCGCTACGAAGCGTCGATCCCCTTCTTCGAGCGCGCGGTCGAACTGGTTCCCGACTACGACATCGCGTGGAACAACATCGGCAATGCGCTCAACAAGGCTGGCCGCCACCCCGAGGCGGTGCCGTTCCACGAGCGGGCGCTCAAAGCGAACCCGCAATTCGACTACGCGTGGTACGCGCTCTCCAAGAGCCGCTTCCACTCCGGCGACATGGCCGGTGCTGTCCGGGACATCGAGCGCTGCCTTGAAGTCAACCGCCAGTTCGATTCGGGCTGGGCGATGAAGGCGGAGATCATGCTCCACCTTGGCGACCTGGATGAGGCGCTTGAATCGGCAGAGCAGGCGGTGGCGTCAAATCAGGAGAACGACCACGCGCACTTCGTACACGCCGAAGTGCTTGAAGAGCTTGGGCGTACCGACGCCGCCGAGGCGGCCTTCGAGCGCGCCATCGCGATCGCGGGCCAAGGGGCCCGGATCCGCGCCGGCGTGCCGGACGCATGGTCGGCGCACGGTGAGATGCTCCTTGCGCGCGGGCGGTTCGAAGAGGCGCGCGCATCCTTCCGCAAGGCCGCCGAGATCAACCCTGGATCGCTAATCGCGCGCGAGGGCTCGGTCGAGGCGATGGTGCGCCTTGGCAAGTACCGCGATGCCCTGCTCGAACTGCGCTCGACGGGCGCCAAGGAGGCCCCGCACGAGATGATCGCGAGGATGCGGCTTTACCTCGACACGGGCGAGCCGGCCGCGGTGCCGCCGGCAGCGGCTCGGTACCGCCAGTGGTACGGCGACGAGGTCGAGGTTACGATGGTCGAGGGCGAAGCCATGCTAGGCCTTGGCAGGCCGGCCGAGGCGCGGGCCGCCTTCGACCGGGCGGCGCGGCGCATCGAGCGCAAGCTCTCCAAGGAGCGAACGGCCCGCGAAAAGGCGAAGGCCGCCCCCAAGGGAGGTCGCTCCCGCGCCAAGGCGAAGCGCGCGGCGCCTGCCGCTGCCGTGGCGCGCAAGGGCCGCGCGGGGGAGTGGGTCGATGTCGACGACGGGCGCAAGCAGATCCGCGCGTTGCAGGAGGAGGGCTCGTTCCTCAGCTCCTTTGCCGAGGAACCCTCGGGCGAACATATGCTGCTCGACGAGCTGTTCTCGGCGCGCCTTCGCTCCGGCCAGGCGGCGCGCGTCCTCGGGCTCGAACAGGAGGCCCGCGACCTCTTCGGTCAAGCCTCGGACGTGAGGCCGGACCGCGCCGAAGCGTGGTACAACCTCGGCGACCTCGAGCTCTCCAAAGGGGACTTCAAGGCGGCACGCGCAGCGTTCGAATGCGCCGTTGGTGCCGAGCCTGGAAGCGAACTTGGATGGGCCGGCCTCGCGCGCCTTGCCGAGGCCACGGGAAAGCGCGCGGGCGCCGAGCGCCTCAAGCGCGCCGTGGTTCGCGCCGCGCCCGGCCACCCTGTTGATGGCGAAGGAACGCCGAAACGCGCGAACCCTTAGCGCCCGTCGAACAGTTCGAACGCGGTCGGCGGCATCACGCGCGGCGCGGGCATTGGCGGCGGGGCGAGCGCGGGCGGCGAGGCGCGCAGTTCAAAGGGAGGCTCTCGAGGCTGCGGGGCGTCCCGGGCTTCGTCGTCGTCAGGCAGGAGGGCGAGGGCGAGGGGGTCGGGCGAGGCCGGTCGCGTCGAAGTCGGTTGTGCGCTCCACGCGCTCTTCCTCCAGAACGGCTCGCGCTTGGGTGCGGCCCGCACGCGCCTCCGGCCACGGACGTGAGCGAACGCGGTTACCGCCCCGCCGCCAAAGGCGAGGATCTCGAATGACCCGGGGCCGCTCGGGGCCGGAGCGGTGGCCCCTTCATCCGAGCCCAACGCCGACCCTTCTTCGAGGTCCACGGGCGAGGCGGCCACCGGCGACCCCTTCGCGAACTCGGAAGAGAATGACGCTTCGAGGAGGGCGGCGGAGGCATTGTCCTCGATGAGCAACGAAAGCTCTCGGTTGCTCCCAAATGCGGGAGCCACCAAATTGTGAGAGCCGAGGATGAACCGCGTGCCGTCGATCACCAAGACTTTGGCATGCAGGAGGGCGTCGTCGGTCCCCGAGCCCGGCCGCATCCGCACCTCGAAGGTTGGGCAGAACGCGGCGGCTGCAAGCGCGCTCGCGGTCGCAAGGCTCGTCGAGTTGGAGGCGTCCTCGAAGGCGCTTGAAAAGAGAATCCGGACAGAGGCGCCCCGCCGGCAGGCGGCAAGGAGCGCGTCGCCGAGCGGGGACCCAGGTCCGATCGTCGCCATATCGGCGGAAAGCGACATTACTTCGACCGTGGATTTCGCGCTGCCAATAGCCTCTACCCACGGGCCCGTGGAGACGCCAGGCGAGAGGAGCACGGCCCCGCGCGCGCTCCAACTTGAAATGTCGTTGCTCGCAGGGGCGGCCGCGCGCAGGGAGCGGGGCATCAATGACGCATTGCGCCCGTGGGAAAAGTCCGAGGAAAATACAGCCTCGAGGTCGCTGCCAAGTGCCTGGGAGCGCAGGAACACGGCAAAGCCGACGTTCGGGGCCTCGGCGGTGAGCGCGGCTCCGACGAAATTCTCCGTGAGGACGGCCACGGAAACGCCGTCGGCCACGGCGTACTTTGCATGGTCGCGCGCGGGGTTCGGGCTGCTGGTGTTGAATTTCCGCACCCAAACCCCCGATTGGTTGAAAGCCGCCATCGCGGCGTCGCCAAGGGCGGTGGACTGCGCGGGCGCCCCGACGGGCGCGCCCTCGAGGAGGAGCCGGACGGAAACGCCGCGCTGGGCGGCCTTGCGCAGCGCATCTTCGACGGACCCGGCGGTAAGCAAGTAGGCGTTCACGTCGAGCGTGAACGATGCGCTGGAGAAGAAGGCGGCAAGAGCGCCCTCGAGTTCAGGCCCCGCACGCACCACTTGGACATCTCCAACGGCGCGTGGGGGCGACTGGGGTTGGACTCGCCACAGCGGCCGTACGAGCCATCCTCCTATGCAGGCACAGGGCGTGAGGAGCGCTGCGCCGAGGCTCCCGTTGGTCGCCTCGGAGGGCCCCACCGTGGACCCCACGACGGCCTCGGATGGATCGCGAAGTTCGACCTCGTCGCCTTCCTTCCAAGCAAAAGCCGCGTGGAGGAGGTAGGGCTGGAGCGAGGAGCCGAAGAGCGCGGCCGCTTGGCTGACCCACGGGTCGCCGAAGGAGGCGCCAAAGACGAGGCACGGCGCGGTAGCTGGCGTGTCTTCATCGATCACCACGCGGTCGGTGCCCACCGCAAGGCTCCAAAGGTACGGATTGAACGGGCGCGCCCCCGCCGCACAAAAGAGGGGCGCCGCCTCGTTGCCTACCTGCAAGAGACCTGCGAGTCGAACTGACGCATCACCGGCCGTGGACAGCGGCCGGTTGGGCGCGCCCGGCGTGGGCACGAGCGCGCGGACCTCGTTGCCCCATCGCCCGACGGATGCCCCCTTGGGCGGAGCGGCGGGCAGTGCAGAACCGTTGGCCTCCTGCGCCGTAAGGTTGTCTACGGCAGGACCAGAACCGTACCGAAGGTGGTCTTGCACGCTCCCGTCGGGCGAAACGACCGCGAGGTCGTCGCCGGCATCGTCGAGCGTCCACCACGACTTGGCCGCCAAGAAAACGCGGGCGCCCTTTGCCGCCCCCGGGGGCGCGCTTTGCCCGTTGGCGACAAGCAGGGTCTCGCCCGCAGTCACGTTTCCCTCGGGGAAGACAAAGTCGCGTTCGCCGTCATTGTCGGTGAGCGCGATCCCGCCAAGCTCGCCCCCCGAAACGGCCACCAGCTCGAACCACTCTCCCTGTGCCTCGGCGGTCGCGCCAAGCGGGTTCGCCATGAGCTCGGAAACCAAGAGGACGGCCGGGGCAGGCGAGCCCGCGCCGCCCACCGAGGGCAGGGAGGCGAGCGTCGCGATGAACGCCGCGAGAAACGCGGCAGCGGGGGAACCTCGCCCCCGCGCCTTTGCAGGCCTTTGACCCCAAGGAACCCGTTTGCTTCGCCGCGTGGTACCGCCTCCGCCGCCTCCCCGCGGGGGCGGCGTGGCAGGGCAGCCTAATCAAACGCGCTTGATGGAAATCGCGGGCGCGTCACGCCATCGACCCGCTACTGGGCCGATCGGCTGACATTGACGCGTTCGATGAGCGCATACGGGTGTAGCGTCGGTGTCTCGCATTCCCAGCTGTGGATCTGGCGCCGCTCGCTCGTGAGCGCCGAGATGCGCTGGAAGAGGGAACGCATGTTCTCGCTGATCCGCAGGTCTCGTACCGGCCCCACGACCTCGCCGCGCTCGATCAGCATGATCGCGTCGCGCGGGATCGTCGAGAAGTCCCCGGTGACATAGTTCTGGTAGCGCGTGTACCAGATGTTCGTCACGTACAGCCCGCGGTCGACGCGCGAGAAAAGCTGGTCGCGCGTCTTGGTGCCCGGCAGCATCTCGAGGTTCCACGGGGAGGGCGTTATGATGCCCCCCGGGCCGCCTGAGTCGCGGAAGTGGTCGAAGGCTGCGCTTCCGGTCGAGGCGGCCTTGTACCGCGTCGCCGTGGATGTGTTGTGTAGGTAGGTCTTGAGGACGCCCTTTTCGACGATAGGCGTGCGGCGGGTCGGCAGGCCCTCCGCGTCGAACCCGATGGAGTTGAGCCCATTTCGCATGGTCGCGTCGTCCAGGATCGTTACGTGCTTGGACGCAACCGACTTGCCGATCTTCTTCCCGAGGTAAGAAAATCCAGACTCCACCGCCGTCGCGCTTGCCATGTTGCCGAGGTTGCTCGTGAGCGCCGCAATCGCAAGCGGGTCGAAAATCACGTCGAATTTCCCAGCGGTGCCGATGACGGGCTTTCGCGCGCGCTTGGCGAGCGACCCCGCGTGGCGGCCCGAGCCTGCCGCATCGAGGCCCTTGAGCGTGGCCGAGGCGTGGACCCAGTGGCCGGACGCGTCCTTGTCGGTGAAGGCCCGGATCGAAACGGTGGCGCCCGTCGTGGCGGCGGCAAGGAGCGCGCCGGCAGACGTCGCAAGGCTCGTGCGCGTGTGCGAAGTGTACGCCGTGCCCGCCGTGCGAGTGGCACCCGCCTTGAGTGCCGCGTCTCGCGCCTCCACCATGATGGCATTGGTCGAGGCCTTGCCGAGGGCGATGTCGCCGTCCGGGTCGTCCTTGGGCGTTGCAAAACCGCGGGCGGCGATTCCGCGGTAATCGGTGTTCACCGGGAGCAACTTGAGGAGCTTGAGCGCGCGGCGGATGGCCTCGTCAACCTTGGGGCGCGTCGGGGTGTCCACGTGGGTCGCCGTCGTGCGGCCCTTGCGGGCCACGAAAAGGCCGAGGTGGCGGGAGTCCCACGAAACCGAGATCGTGACCTGGTTGTTGGCAAGGCGCGTCTGCTCGGCGTGCTGCAGTTGGAGGAGTGCCACCGCCTCCTCGGCGCCGGCCTTCCTTGCGCGCCGCACGGCGTATTCGACGAGCGGGTCGGGGGCCGTCATTTCGCGGCACCCCCCAGGCGCACGCCGCGCAGGCGCATCGACGGCCCGCCCATGTACACGGGCGCGCCTTGCATCGGGTCGCCCTTGCCGCAGGTCGCGGCGAAGTAGTCCACGTCCTTCGCCCGGGCGTCGACGGCGCTCCAGAACGCCGGGGTCGTGAGTTCGATGACCGGGTTGCGGATCGCGCCGCCCACGCGGCCGTTCTTGACAAGGTACGCCTCCGTGCCGACATACTTCTGGTTGTAACGCTTGTCGTCGATGTTCCACTCCATGAAGTCCTTGATGTAGACGCCAAGCTTCACGCCTTCGATGAGCTCGTCGAGGTTGTGGTCGCCCGGCGCAACGTACGTGTTGCCCATGCGCACGATCGGCTCATCGGCGTAGCTCTCCGCCCGCGAGGAACCGTTGGAGTGCTCCATTCCAAGGGCCGCAGCCGTCTGCCGGTTGTGGAGGAAGGCGCCTATCCGTCCGGAGTCGTAGAGCCGCCGCGGCCCGCTCTTCACCCCCTCGTCGTCAAACAGGTAGTGGCCGTACGAGTTGGGGAGCGACGGGTCGTCGATCACTGTCGCCTCTGCCGAGCCGATGCGGGAGCCTAGCATGCCCGTCTCGATGAACGATTCACCGGCTTGCGCGGCCTCGCGGCCCATGATGCGGTCGGCCTCGGATGGGTGGCCGCAGGACTCGTGCGCGGCGATGCCCGAAACATAGGGCCCCACGACGATGTCAAGGGAGCCCTGCGGGCAGGCCTTGCCCTTCGTGAGCACGCGCTTCAGCGTCCGCGCCTGCTCAGCGATCTTCTCATCCGCCTTCCAACCCTGAGCAAGCTCCCAGCCGCCGCTCGCGCCGAACTGGAACATGAACTGCTGCGAGCCCGAGCCCTCCACGGCGGCGATCGCGTAGAACAGGTGCAACCGCGGGATCTTCGAGCGGACGCGCGTGCCCTCCGTGTTTTCGTAGTATTTGTGCGTCGTCCAGTCGCCGATGGCTAGGTAACGCATCGGCAGGTTCACCTTCGTTGCAAGCGCCGCCGCGTCGAGCGCCTTGAGGTAGTTGATCCGGTCGTCGGGCGCAAGCCCATCGACCTTGCGCTTTTGGCCCACCTCGTAGTCGACGATGTAGGCCGCTTCGCGCGTGAAAATGACCGGCGTGTCGTTGAACCTGGCCGCCGACTTGGCTAGAGAAAACGCCTTGCCCGCGGCCGCGACCGCCGCCTTGCGCGTGAGTTCGTTGGAGGAGGCGAACCCCGACCCGCCGCCGGTGACGACGCGCACCGAAAGGCCCTCGCCTTGTGTGCTTGCCGAATCCTCGAGGACGCCGTTTTTCAAGCTGAACGAATTGGCGGTGGCGTGCTCCGCGCGGAACTCCGCGTACTCGGCGTGCAGGCGACCGCATTCGCGTAATGCAGAGGCGGAAAGATCTTCGAACATGGGGCAACAGCGCGAGACCGGCTAGACGCTATTTATACGTGGTGCGCGGCGACGTCTGGCCATGTGTGCGAGACGCCGCGCGCGCCCATGGACAGGCCGGCTCAGAACGCGCCTGCGAGCTTTGCGATCACGATGATTGCCAACAGCGCGCCGCCGACCACGAGCAGGACCTTCTTCCAGTCCACCGGCCTGTCGCCAACGATCTCGCCTGTCTGGCCGTTGACCATGAAGCGCCATGACTTGCCGCCATACTGGTAAGAGGAGATGTAGATCGGGAGCAGGAGGTGCTTGAAGGTCACCGCCGAGAGGTTTGTGGAGACCTGCAAATTGCGCTGCGTGTCGCCGTCGAGGAGCTTCGAACACTCCTGGCGCTCCTTGGACAACATTCGCTGGGCGGCGACCTTCCAGCCCTCCTTCGGGTCGAGCGAGTACTCTTCCGCTTCGGAACCGGCGAGCATCTGCTCCGCGTAGGGCGCGGGCGCCTTCGTGTTGAAGGGCTCGACCTTTTCGATGAGGCCGCCTGCAAGCCCCTTGGAGGCGCAGATGAGTTCGTCGTCGTAGAACATGGAGTGCTGCCCGCTCTTGTAGGTCCAACGGACATGCTGGACTTGGCGCGAGCGCTGTTCGGAGCGGCCATTGACGGTGACGCTGTACGACTCACTCGTGTAGTAGTACGTCCCCGACTCGCCGCGCCACATCGAGTTCGCCTGCGCGTCGTAGGTGAAATAGGGCACGTAAGTGGAGCGGATCGCCTCGAGGGACGCGCTGCGTTTGAGCGCCGCAGGGCGGAAGAAGCCCTTCGAAATCCACGCGACGAACTTCTGGTGCGCGGTCTGGCGGTCGAAGGCGAAGGGCACGATCCCCTCGGGCTTCAGCAGGTTGCGCGTGGCTTCCTGGGGCACAATCATGCCCGAGCCGCAGAAAGAGCAGGTCGTGGACACCATGTCGCCGGGTATCTGTGAAGTCGCACCGCACTGCTTGCAGTGGACGGTCTTCGTGCCGCTGACAAAGGAGGTCACCACAGCGGGGAGCTTGTCGAGCTCGCCAATGCCGTGCTCGACGACCGGGGCCCTCGCCTCCTCCGGAATGGAGGTCTCGGTCCCGCAGTAGGGGCACTTCATCGAAAAGGTGCCCGGCGCGTATTCGAGGTCGGCGCCGCACTGTTTGCAACCGTAGCGGTTGTGCGCGGTCTCCTTCTCGGGGGCTGCGGCTTGAGCGGGTGCGGCCATGGTTCCAATGCCTCCTTCAAAAGGTCTACGGCATTTTCGCGCCGCAGTTCCCGCAGAACTTGAGTCCCGCGGGGACATTCGCTTTGCAGCTCGGGCACGGCGTCCCAAGCAGGTTCGTGCCGCAGTTGCCGCAGAATTTGGTCCCGGGCGGATTGGGCGTGCTGCACTTGGGGCAGGGCGCGCCGGCGGGAGCCGGGGGCGGCGCCTGCTGCTGGTATTGTGCAGGGCCCTGCTGGGGCTGCTGCATCGCGCCCTGCATCTGCCAGCCCATCGCCATGCCGGCGCCCACGCCGACACCCGCGGCGGCTGCGCCGCCGCTTGGGTTCTGTGCGGCGTCTCGCATCGCTTGGCCGGTCTGGTACTGCATGTAGTTCGTGCCCAGGATGCCCATCGAGGCGCGAGCGTCGACGGCCTTCTGCACTTCTTCGGGCAGGTTGATGGTAAGCCCCGAGAGTTTCTGGATCTCCACGCCGTAGATGTCGAAGTGCGGCTTGGCCTTTTCGAGGGTGACCTGCTCGATCTCGAGGAGGTTTGCGGCGAGGTCAACGACGGCCAAGCCGCGTTTCTTCATTTCGCCGAGGCCGTCGAAGAGGACAGCCACGACCTGCTCGCGTAGGCGCTCGTCGATGGCTTGGGGCGTGGTTGCGCCCATGGTCCCTACGAATTGGTTGATGAAGAGCGACACGTCCTTGACGCGCCAGCGGTACTCGCCAAAGACGCGCAGGTTGACGAAGCCGAAGTCCGCGTCCTTGAACTGGTACGGCTGCTTCGAGCCGAACTTGCCGTCAAACGGCCGCTTCTGGACGAAGTAGATCTCGGCGTCCTGGCGCACGCCCGTCAGCGCATTTACGATCGAGGAAATCGCGGGGATGTCGAGCGAGGTGAGCGCGTAGCGGCCGCCGCGGTCGAGGTACGAAAGCGCCTTCCCGTCGCGGTAGAATACGGCGATCTCGTCTTCCTTGACGACAACGTTGTCGTTCATGCGGATGTTCTTCGGGTACTTCCACACCACATTGAGGCCCTTGTTGACCTCCGGCCAGTCGAATGTCGCCATCTTAAGCCACCTCGGTCCCCGTGATGACCTTCATGCGCCGCTCGAAGGTGTCCTCGAAGGTGGACGCGGTGTCGCGGAAGTCGGTGATGGCCGCGTCAACGGCGTCGGCGTCCTTCTTGGCGGCCGCCTTGATCGCGTCGGCCTTGGCCATGAGCACATCGATGCCCTCCACGAGGCGCAGGTCGAACTCGTAGAGCTGGTTGATCTGCGGCTCCTCGACGCGGATGTCCGCGCTGATGCCGCTGTACCCTTGCTCGGCGTGGCGGATGCGGCCCTCGAGCTCGTTGAGCTTGAAGATGATGCCCCCGATCGGCTCGAGCGCGGCCAACTGGTAGTTCCGGGTAAGGTCGGCCCGCGCGCTTTCGACGCGTTCCTGGACGCGGTGCACGCGGTCGGCCACCTGGATACGCATGAGCGCGTCGGCGGTGCGCAGGTCTTCCCTGCGGCGGTACCCGGCAAAGCCCGGGATGTGCATCTGGATCTTCTTGAGGAAACCTCGGTCGTCCTCGACACGCTCGCGTAGGTCGGCTATGGGTGTTGCCCCCGAGCGGCGCACTCGGCGTCCAGCCTATAAAGGAATCACTTCGATTCGCTAAACGGCTGACAACTGCTTCAGCCCGCGCGACCCGGCCCGGCCCCATTCGGCGCATGGTTGGGTCCGCGCGCCGACCGGTTGAGCGCGAGGTGCAGACCCGCAGCGAGAGCGAATGAGGGGAGACTCGCGCCGATGAGGGGCCAACCCAGGCTCGCCGCCCAATAAAGCACGAAGTAGAGGACTGTCGCGGGCGCCCATGCTGCGAACGCTCGCCAGCGGTACGGCGGGGATCCGTCCTCAAATTCCTCCGCGCGGTAGCCGGCGCGACGGACGAGGTACGCGTCGGCAATGACCACGCCAAGGAGCGGCACAAAGATGCCTCCAATGAGCAGCAGGAAACCCTCGTAGGCTATCGAAAGGGCCCCGCCGGCAACGACAAGCGCGGCGGCGCCGGCCGTCGCGGCGATTGTCGCGGCCGTGAGGAGCCTTGGTTGGCGCCACCTCGCCACGACGTTCTGCGCCGATACCGCGGTTGAATAGACGTTGGCGAACGCGTTGTCGGTTTCGTCGACCAGGATGATGAGCAAAGGGACGGCGCCAAGGCCAAGCAGCCCGATGGCGGGAAGCGGGCCGTCAACGATACCGCTGTTAAGCGCGACGACCAACAGCGCGGCGCCAAGCACATAGAACGCGGTGTTGGAAATCGCGAACCCGGCGGTTGTGCCCGCGAGCGAGGCGCGCTCGCTCTTGGCAAAACGATTGTAGTCGGCCACGAGAGGCCACCACGAGATCGGCATCGCGATCACGAGGTCAAGGGCGACGAGCCATGAGAGGGGACCGGAGTACGAGGCGGCAACGGGCCTCGCGTTAAGGTCGAGGCCGCGTGTGGCAAGGGCAACCGCGACCAGGGCCGTCGACCCGTAGACCAACCAAATCGCGAACCGCTCGAGCCACGCGCGCACGACCGCGAGCGGGCCGCTCCACGCGAGCAGCCAAACGACCGCGCCGAAAAATGGCACGAAAAACGCGGCGGTGTACGGCCCGGCGAAGTTAGCCGTCAGCACCGCGGCCGCGGTTCCCATGATGTAGAGCTCGAAGATTGCCCAGCCGACAAGCTGGCCAACGTTGAGGATGGACGGCGCGATGGAGCCCTTCCTGCCGAGGATCGGCCGGAGGCTCACCATGGTGGGCACCCCCGCGCGCACCCCGGGGCGCGCGGCCGCCGCAAGCATCAGGGCTCCCACCAGGGAACCGAGTGCGGCGACTGCGGCGGTTTCGGCGAGGGTGAGGCCGGCGAAGAGCAGGACGAGCGAGCCGGCGATAATCACGAGGAGCCCGACGCCGAGGCTCGACCAGAGCACGAAGAGGTCAAAGGTGCCGAGCGTCCGCTTTTCGGGTGGGACTGGCGCCGATCCCCACTCCGGGGGCCGCTCGAATCGAGGGAATGCCAACGAGGGCGCGGGAGCGGCCGGACGTTATTTAACGCTGTTCGGTCGCGGGGCCCGCACACTAACCCGGACTTTTGGGCCGTTTGCGGCGCCGGAACGGCTTTCGCGCGGGCGCGCCGCCCAGGACGGACTTGTTGAGGTCTAAGCCGGCCTGGGCCATGCGGCGGTTGACAAAGAAGCCGCCCGCGGCGACCGCGATCATGGAGATTGCAAGGAAGACGAACGGGACGGGGTCGAAGGAGACGGCCGGGCGGACCATTCGCGTGACGACCATCACGGCCGGCGTGGTCCTGCCGGCGACGATCTCGACAGTGGTTTCGGAGCTCGTGTTGGCCGCCGACGCGCGCAGGGAGTAATTGCCCGGGGGCGCCCAAAGCTCGAACCCGCCGTCGGCGCGCGCAGTCGTGTTGTACCCGCCGGGCACGAGCACGAGCCGGGCTCCTGCCGCCGGCGTTCCGTCCTCAAAATAGACAAACCCGGCGGCCCGGCCCTCTTCCACCTGGCCCGCGACCGCAAGGGCAATCGCGACCAGCCCAAGGGTGACCATCGCGGCCGCGCCCCCGCCGCCGCGCATCGCCGCGAAAGGCTGGCCAGGCCACTTGAACGTGACGCGCGCCCCATCGCCTTTTTCTGCCAAGGCGTGATCTCCGGACGAAGCTATGGAACATAAGGCCGCGACCATCGCATCAACGCGCGGCGAGTTCCAGCGCCTCATGATGCCCACCGACGCGAACCCGATGGGCAACGTGTATGGCGGCTCGATCATGAAGTACCTCGACGAGGTCGCCTCCGTCATCGCGATCCGCCACTGCCGCACGAACACCGTGACGGCTTCGATCGACCGGATGGACTTCTTCCACCCGGTGTACATCGGCAATTTGCTCGTGATGAAGGGCGCCCTGAACTATGTGGGCACCACGTCGATGGAGGTCGGTGTGCGCGTCGAGGCCGAGGACATGAAGACTGGCAAGCGGCTCCACACCGGCTCGTGCTACTTGACGATGGTCTCGCTCGACGACCGGGGCAAGCCCACCGCGGCACCCAAGGTCGAGCCCTCCAACGAGGAGGAGCGCGCGTGGTTCGAGGGCGCGCAACGGCGGCGCAACGCGAGACGGAAAGAGCGGGCCGCCGAGGCGGACACCACTTAGCGCCGGAAAGGCCGCAAGCCCAAAATACCGGGCGAGGTGCTCGGCCCCCTGGCGACCTCGTGGCGGCCACATTCCCCTATGAGCAAGGATTCATGGGCGTGGCGCTCCCCGATGCGTTCATGGTCGTTGAAGCGTGGCTCGCGTCGGAGAAGCCCAAGGTGAAGGCACGCCGGCCGCCGACCTCCCCGGAAGCGGCCCACGGCACCAAGTTCCAGGTGTCGGGGTGGAAGCGCAACGCGGGCAAGCGGCTGCTCATCAACTTGCGGGTGCAAGGCGAGTGGGCGGTCGTGGGGGTCGAGGTCGCGCCCTCCGCGATGTATTATCCCGACATCGAGATTTTTGGGATGGAGAAGGCTCGAACGAACTTCGGTGAGCTCGTGGGTGGCCTGCGGATGCGCCTCGCCGCAGTTCAGCGCGGTCCCGGCCAGCCTTTGGGGTAGCCGCAGACGAACCGCATCATGCGCCGGCGCAGCCCCCACGGCATCACGCGGAACCCCGGGACCGCGACACGCCGCAGGAACCACCGCTTCACCCCGGGTTTCCGCCAAGGCTTGACGGTACCCTCGGCCCCCAGGCGGATCGCCCGGTCCTGCGCGGCCTCGAGAAGTGCGCGCTCGAAGTCGAACCGCAGGCGCGCGCGGAAGGGGACCTTGGGCGGCGGCGTTGCGATCTCCGTTCGAAGTCCCCCTACCAGTGCGTGCCGATGGCCTTGAGGCCGGCCTGGGCTGCAAGCGCCATCGGCTCGTTGAGCGCTCCGATCGGCGGAGAGTAGCAGTTCTCCATGCGCGCAATGTCCTCCAGCGTGGAGCCTTTCCGCATGGCAAAGGCGAGGAAGTCCGCCCGCTCCTTTAGGTGTTCTCCGCCCACCATGGCGCAGCCGATCAGTTTGTGGCTCTTGGGGTCGGCGAGCAGCCGCACGCGGATCTTTTTCATTCCCGGGTAGTAGCGCGCCCGCGAAAAGCCCTCGGCTTCCGCGATGATGTACGGGATGCCCATCGCCTCGGCGAGCGTCTTCGTCAGGGCAACTCCGCCGATCTGGATCTCCCCTGCCACCATCGCCCATGGCCCGTAGACCGGCTCGTAGGTCCGGTCGGCGCCCGCCGCGTTCGACCCCGCGACGCGCCCCATTGCCACCGCATGGGTGGCCGTGAGGCCCCGGATCGGAATGCCTGCGATGGCGTGCGGCACTTCCGTGCAGTCACCGGCCGCGAAGACCCCTGATTGGCTCGTGCGCATCCGGTTGTCGACCACGATGCCGCCCGTCGTGCCGAGCTTCACGCCCACCTGTTTTGCGATTCGCGTGTTCGGGTGCGTCTTGGTCGCAAAGACGACAAGTTCCGCTGGGAAGGTTCCGCCCGAGGTGCGGACCGAGGAGGCCGCGCCGGCGGGGCCCGCTTCGATGGCCTCGACCTCGACGCCCAGATGGATCTTCACCCCCAGGTGCTCGATCGACTCGCGCGCGCGGGCCATGAAGTCTGGGTCGGAGTATTCGGCCATTAGCCACGGTTCGTCGTCGACGATGCGCGTCTCGATGCCGCGCTTCACAAGTCCGGTCGCCATTTCGATGCCAAGCGGCCGACCCTTCACAACGACGGCGTGCTTGACGCCGTCGAGGGCAGCGTCGAGCGCCATCGCGGCCCGAAGATTTTTGACAAAGTGCACGCCGGGCAAGTCCGCGCCCGGGATCGGCGGCCTCTCGTATTGGAACCCGGTCGCAAGCACCAGGCGGTCGAAGGCAAGCGTCTCGCCCCCGATCACCGCTTTCTTCTCCGGAAGGTTCACGCTCTCCACGGATTTCGAGGTGCGCAAGTCGATTCCGATCTTCTTGTAGTGCTCGGGCGTCTGCATGATGAGCCCCTCGAAGGATGGGATCTCGCGGCCAAACACCATCGGGATGGCGCATGGGCTGTACGCGACGTCCTCGAACTCGGTGGCCACCGTCACCTCGACATTCGGGTCGGTCTCTCGGGCCGTCGAGGCCGCCGTAATCCCCGCGGGGCCGCCGCCGACGACAAGCACCCGCACGCAAGGCCCTCGCGTTCAAGCGGCCCGCGGGCAATTAGCGGTTTCGCAGGCCGGAGGCCCTTACTATCATGACCCCGCCCTCAACCACCCTAGCGATTTGGGGGTTCAAAAGACTGGGGGGGAGTGGAGCGAAAGCCGACTAGGCGGCGAGGGGCGAGAGCATCTGGACGAGCTGCGGCTTCGGCGGGAGGCCCACCACCTGGTCGACGAATTCGCCACCCTTGAAGACGAGGAGGGTGGGGATGCTCATGATTCCATAGCGCCCCGCGGTCGCGGGGTTCTCGTCGGTGTTGAGTTTACCAAAGGTGACCTTGCCGGCCCACTTGGCGGCAAGTTCGTCGATGATCGGTCCCATCGCCCGGCACGGGGGGCACCACGGCGCCCAGCAGTCGACGACTACGGTCTCGTGGTCGGAGACGAACGCATCGAACGAGGCATCGGTGACGAGCAGGGGCTTGCCTCCCGGCCGGCTGGCCGTCTCTTTCAGTTCATCGAGCTTTCGCGCGCGGATCGCCGCCAACTCGGCGTCGCCTCTCGCGTCCACGGGCCGCCGAGGGCGCGGCCCTTGATGAACATGCGCTCCGACCATTCGAGCCCGTTCAGGCGCCCGGGGGGTCGCTGTGGCCCACGCGCTTCGTCCGCTCGTCGGGCGCTGCGGCGAAAGGCGCAAGCTCCCTCACGAGCCGCGGCCGGGTGACCGCACCCTGCAGACGGGCGACTTCGAGCGCGTGCTTCGTGATGAGCAGGGTGGGGAGGACCGTGACGCCCCAGACCTCGCGCGCCTCCGGATTGCGGTCGAGGTCCACCCTCCCGAATGCGACGTCGCCCCAATATTCGGCGGCGAGCTCATCGACGATGGGCCGGATGGTGAGCGAGGGCCTCGACCACGAGGCCCAGAACTCGAGCATCGCGACGGGGTAGGTCTTGACAAAGGCGGCCGCCTCGTGCGTGGCCACCTCGACGGGTAACTCCGGCCACTGCAAGCCGCCAGCCTTCAGGCGTTGCAGCCTCTGGTACCGCTTGATCTTGAGCGCACGCAGCCGGGCGACCTCGTCGTCCTCGGCGCCCGGGGGGTCTTGAGCCACGCAGCCAGGAACGGCACGGTGAACCTTAATGGCGACCCACAACCGCGAGCTTAGCGCGCGCCGCGCACGAAATGTTCAAAAGGCGTCCTGGGGGTCTCCGCTTCCGACGGGGTGGACTGCACGCGCGCTCCACGTGCCGCGGCGTTCGCCGGGATGGCCGCCGTCGCCATGATGGTTTTCCCGTCGGCATTGGCCGCGCTCGAGATCGACGCTAGGCTCGATTCCATGCGCGGGGCCCAGGTGGAAGCGCACGGCGCGCTCCTGCCCACGGACACCCCTGTTTGGAGGGTCGCCGCGGACGGCGACCGCTCCGGCAACGTGAGCAACGAGGAGGTGGGGGTTTTCGTCTCGGTGCTCGACGAGTTGATTTCCCAGCCTGAAATGGGCCCCCTCGAGGCGTTCAACTTTACTTGGCAACGTGAAAACGCAAGCGGGGCGCGCCGGTTCACGGACGATGGGCGGGCGGCCCTCGCGCAGTTTGCCCTTGAGCGGGCGCCGAACTTCCGGGTCGCGGCGACTTTCGACGGGCTCAACGGTACGCTCGACCGCGTCGAGACGACGTTCACGAACCTCACCGGGTCCTCCAAGGGCAACGCGACGATCGAAGTGCGGGTCCTATCCGTGTTCTCGTGGGCGCTGCCGGACTTCTCGAAAGACGAGCACCGGCTCGACCTTTCCCTGCCTCCGGTGGTCTACGTCAACCTGACCGTGGGCGGCGGAATCGAGATCGTTTCGTTCGAGAACTTGGTCGACGGGCGCATCGAAAGCGGGCGCGCGGTGGCCTCCGGCCGGACGATCGAGTATTCAGCGGTCTTCTATGTGCGAGCACGGCACGTCTCGACGACCGCGTACGCCATCGCGCTTACCGCAATTCTGGCGCCCATGGCGTTGGTTGCCTTCGTGGCCCTCGTCTCCTCGCCACGGCACGCGGTCAAGGAGACGCCGCCCCCCGTCGAGCCCCGCTACAAGTGACGCTTGGGCTTGCTTCGTTCCGGAGAGCCACGCCCATGAAAGTCGGCCGACCGGAGCGCGGGGCTGACGAATTCCTGGCGTGGTGGATCAAGTGCGACCCCAGCGCGCCCGGCCACGGCGGCTGGAACTGGCCCGACCTCTTTGATGGGTACCGGCGGGGCGAGCCGTATCTGTGGTCGGTGGGGACGCCGCTTTCGCAAAAGAACGCGCGGCTCGCGCGCAAGGGTGACCCGGTCGTGGGCTATGCGGCGGGGGAGGGCCACCGGGTCGTGATGGCGCTCGCCGAGGTCGAGCGGGGCGGGGTCTTCGTACCGGGGGCGCGCCCGCCAAGCCTAAGTTCCGGGCTGCCCGGCGGCTTCACCGTGGCCCTCCGGCCGGTCGCGCTGCTCAAAGCGCCGGTGCCGCTTGCCGAGGTCCGCCGTGCGCTTCGACGCTTTGAGCCCGAGTTTTTCAGGACGCGCTTTGGCTCAATTTTCAAGTTGCGCGAGGCCGAATTGCGGGCTTTGCTGGGAGAGGTGCGCCGCACGAACCCGGGGGCGCGCGCCCCTCCCGAATGGCTCCGCGGGCGCGCTGACGGCTCCAAGCGCCGCTCCCGCCGCGGGACGTGACCGCATCTTTCTTCAACTTGCGGCGGGTGAGGAAAACCGTGGCAATCCCCGCCTCGAGCGCACCGAGCGCCGTGCACGCCGACCCCAAGGTCTCGTGGCGGCCAAACGAGCTCCGCCGCGTCGCGCGCGCTTCCGGGCTCTTTAGCCTCGCCATGAGTTCCGGTCTGCTTGCCATCACGCTCGTGAGCATCGCGCTTGGCGACCGCTCGCTGATCAGCGTTCTTGCGCTCGTTTTCTCGTTCTTCATCATCGACGGCGCGGCCACGCGGCTGCTCTCGGCCGCCCGCGCGCCGCTCGCCGTGGGCTTCTCCGAATTTGGGCTGCACGTCCGGATGCCGCAGGGCGAGCATTCGCTCGGCTGGAGTTCGATCACCGACGTCCGTTTCACCTCGATGGCCCCCAGGCCCGACACGCTCACGGTCACCAAGAGCGACGGGAGCATCGCACAGTACAGCGGAGTCGCCTCGGCGATCGCAAGCGAGGCGAAACTCGCGTGGCTCGAAGCCTCCGCTCGCGCCCGTACGAAGAACCGCGGCGCGGCGCGTTTGCCCGGCACGGCGCGGATCGTTGAAGGATACGAGGACCTGCTCCCCAGCGCCGGCCCGCAGTACTGGACGCCGTTGCCGCCCTCCGAGGGACCGCCCGGCCAAACGGCCGGCCCCGGGATCCCGCCGATGTCGCAAGCCCCTGCGCTTGCCCGGCCCGCTTGGGGCTACACCCGCGGTGCGGCCGGCCCACCTTTGCTCGACCCCCGTTACAGCACTCCGGCCTCGTCGGTCCGCCCGTTCGTGTGGCACTTCATCCCCGCCTCCGGGTCGAGGTTGGGCGCCGTCGCCCTGTTGGCCGTGCTCGTCCTTGCCGGGGTGGCGGTGACCCGCCTTGCAGCGGATGCGCTTTTGAGCCTCGCGGGCCAGCCCTCCGACCCCTGGGTCGCCAACCTCATCGGGCTCGCCGCCGGCGCCGTGCTTGCCGGCGTCGTGTGGTGGGTCGCGCGCGGCGAACTCTCGGGCGAGGTCGCGGGCTCCGTGATCTTCCTCCCGGCCTTCGACCGCACGAAGGTCGAGCTCGTGTCGACGCTGCGCGACGCGGGCAACGCGCTTGGCGTCGGCGACCCCCTGGAGCGGCGCTTCCGCGGGCGGCTCGTCGTGCTCTGGCGCTCGACCCACACGCGCGCCACGATTCTGCAGGCTTCGCCCGACACACGCGCCATCGTGCTGCGCACCGTCGGGCGCTCCAACTTCGAGGCGCACGCAAAGCTGAAGGGCGCGATCCTCGAGCGCCTACGCGGCCCCGGCCTTCGGCGCTGAAGCGCTGCGCCCAACGCCTTGAAATGCAATCGCGCGCCTTGGCGAGGCGATGCCCGACCCGCGCCCCGCATTCACGCTGGATGCTGGCGCGCCCGTCCGACCGGAACTGCCGATCGGCGCATGGGTGGCGGCCGCCGGCGGTATCGGGGTAACCGCAGGCGCGCTCGTAGCCGGGCGGGTCTGCCCGCCGCTCGCGTACTGCGCGAGCCCGCCGGCCGCCGCGCTGGTCGGCGTCGCCTGCGCGGCAGGCGCCCTCGCATGGATTGCGCTGCCGGTGAAGCGGGGCGGCGAGGCTCCCGTCCGGCTTGCGGCGCTCCTTGTTCTCCTTGCCGGCGTCCTGCTTGGCACGGCGGTGCTCCAACCCAATTCGTCCGTAATCGCGTTCATCGGCCTCGCTGCCGCCGGCGCTTCGGCCCCCTGCGCGATGCTGCCCGCCCTGCGCCCCGACGCCTCGCTCACCCTCGTTGGGCAGGACGCCCGCCCGCCGCGCAGGTGGCTCCAGTCCGGCGCGATGCCCTCCGCCGCCATCGTCGGGGGGCTCGGCCTTGGCGCGGCTGAGCCCCGCGCGATCCTCGCCGGCCCGGCGCTGCTCATCCTCGCCGGCCTCATCACGCTCGGCCTGGCTTCGATCCCCGAGCCCCGCCGGGCACCCGAGGACCTGCCCAATCAATCACGGCTGCGCGCGGTGTTTCGCATGACTCCCATGCTCCGGCACGCGACCGTTGCCGACTGCTCGGTGGCGTTCATCGTTGCCGGCTGTGCAGCCGCGTTTGCCGACGCGCGCTGGTCGGAGGAGGGGATCGCTTCGGCCGGCGCTGCGCTCGCGCTCGGGGGGGCGCTCGGCGCGTTCGTGTGGACCCTTGCGGCGCCGCGGGCCGACGCTCTCTGGGGGCGGGGTGCCCTGCTCACCCTCGCGTTCCTGTGCGCGTGCGGCGCGCCGCTTGCGCTTGCCGGCAGCCTTTCCTCTTCGGGCGCGCCGCTCTTGCTTGTCGCAGGCGCGCTCGCGGCCTTCGCGTTGGGCTCCTCCACGCAGCGCTACGCGCTCCTTTTCGACCTGGCCGCCTCGCGCGGGCGCGCTCGAATCGCGGCCGACCTCCAGGCGCTGAAATTGCTTGCGGCCGCCGCCGGGCCGCTCGCGCTAGCTTACATCGAGCGCGCGGCGCCGGGCCTTGGGCTTATCGTCATCTCCGCCGTTGGCTTTGCCGCCCTGTCCACCTTCGCGCCGACCCTCGGCTCGCTCGGGCGCCGCACGACGTGACTGGCGTGCCGCGCCCCGTCGATTAAATAGCGTCCCGCTGATTTGCGCGCGGGGGCCTTCGACGCCGCGCCAAGATCCAGCGCTCCTTGCGCTTTCAAGGCGTATCCAGAGCTACCCGGGGGTCACGCGGAAGCGGCGCTTGGGCGCGCTCACCTCGCATTTCCCCCTCCCCGCGGGGGCCCGCGTGAAGGCCGCGTTCGGCGAGGACTGCGCGGTGCTCGATGTGCCGCGCCTCAAGGACGAGTACCTGCTCCTCGGGCTCGACGCAATCGTCCCCGAACTGCTCGCGCGCTCGCCGCGCTTCGCCGGCTACTCCTCCGTGCTCGTCAACGTCCTCGACATCGTTGCGATGGCCGGCCAACCGATCGCCGCGGTGGATTTCCTCGGGTCGGTGGGCCCGGGGTTCGAGCGCGAGGTCGCCCGTGGGATGGCGGAGGCCTCCGCGCACTTCGGCGTCCCCATCGTGGGGGGCCACCTCCACCCTGACGACCCCGCGCCTTCCCTTGCGGTGGCTATCCTCGGCCGCGTCCTGAAGGACCGCTGCACGTTCTCCCACACTGCGCGCGCTGGCGACGCCCTCCTCTTTGCCGCCGACCTTGAGGGCAAGCGCTTCCGGGACTACCCGATGGCCTGGTCGCCGCTGCGCCAAAAGCCGCGCCGCGAAGTCGAGCGCCGCTTGTCAGCCGTGCCCGCCGCCGCTGCGGCGCAGCTCCTCCATGCATGCAAGGACGCCTCGAACCCGGGGGTCGTGGGGACCTTCGGGATGATGCTCGAAGCTTCGGGCCTTGGCGGCGCGGTCGAGGTGGATTCGCTCCCCCGCCCCCGCGGCGTCAACGTCGAGGACTGGATGCTGATGTACCAAGGCTGCGGGTTCGTGTTTGCAAGCGCGCCCTCCGACGCCGACCGCCTCTGTTCGGTCATGGCCTCGCACGGGCTTACCTGCGCTCGCGTCGGCACGGCCGACCGCACGCGCAGGCTCGCGATCACCCGCGGGCGGGCACGTGCGAGCGTTTTCGATTTCAGGAAGGGCGGCGTGACGGGAATCCCGCCCGCGAAATAACGGGGGGTGTCGCTCGCGTCGCGCGCCTCAAGACCGGGTCGCGCGGCAGCGTGGCTGCCCGCCCTCGCCTGGGCCGGCCTCATCTTCTACCTCTCGTCCCGCTCCGTGGTCCCCGAGCCGGCAGCCGTCGGGCAGCTCCCGCTGCACGACAAATTCGAGCACTTCGCCGAGTACGGCGTGCTCTCCATGCTGGTGCTCTTGGGCCTGCGGCGCGGGCCGCGGCTGCCCCGCCCCATCTCGCCCGACTTCCACCCGCACCTCGCTTTCATGATTGCAGCGGTCTACGCCTACAGCGACGAATTGCACCAATGGTTCGTGCCCCAGCGCCAGGCCGACGTACTTGACTTCCTCGCCGACGGGCTCGGCGCCTTCGTCGTCGCGTTCGTGCTGTCGCTTTACCTGACGCCAGCGCCCCCGCCCGCCCGGCCCCCCGACCGGGAATTCCGGCTCAACTTCGGCCGCATCTCGTTTCATGTGGCGGGAGAAGGCCCGCCGGTCCTCTACCTTCACGGGTGGCACTGCTCCAAGCGCTATTGGTCGGCGGCCCCGCGCGAGTTGCCGGGCTTCCGGCACATCGCGCCCGACCTGCTCGGCTTTGGCAACTCGCCCTCCCCCGCGCGGTTTTCCTACTCGCCCCGCGACCAAGCCCAAGTCGCCCTCGCCCTCGCGCGCTCGCTCGGCGTGCGCTCGGCAACCGTGGTAGGCCACTCGATGGGCGCGGCGGTCGCCGTCGAACTCGCCCTCTGCGACCCCTCCTTTGTGGACGCCCTCGTGCTCGTCGAGCCCGCGCTGCGCCTGCCCGCCCCGTACCCCTTCCTCCTCACCAAGGAGGACCTGCGCGAAATCGGCGTCGGCGTCGCGCGCCACTTCTTAGGCCTTAAGGTCGGCCCCCTCCTGCACTTCCTTGCGGAGGACCCCAAGTCGTTCCCGCCCGAACTCCTGGAGGACGCGCTTTCGGTGCCCCTTCACGCCTCAGTGCGCTCGCTTGCCCAGCTCTGGCGCGCCGACCTCGTGCCGCGGCTGAAGGATCTGCGGTGCCCGGCGCTGCTCGTATTTGGCGACGCGGGGCACCCCGCGCGCGCCAGGTACGCGCGGCTGCTGAACGACGAACTCCCCCACGCGGCCCTCATCCACCTCCCCCACACGTCGCACTGCCCGATGGTGGAGGCGCCCGATGATTTCTACAAATGCATGAGTGCGTTCCTCGAGCGCGGGCACGCGCGCGGCGGCACAAGGCGGGCGGGCTCACCGTGAAGTACCTCCTCATCTCGGACACGCACTCGAACATCGAGGCGCTCACCGCCGTCCGCGAGGCTGCCGACCACGACCGTGTCGTGTTTTTGGGGGACGCCGTCGACTACGGCCCCGACCCCGAGGCGATGGTCGCGGCCTTGCGGGACGCATCTCGCGAAAAGGGAGTGCTCGTCCAAGGCAATCACGATGAAGGAGTTTCGACCCCGGCCGGGGAGTTCGACGACTCGTGGTGGTCAGAGGTCGCATCAAGCACGATGCGCTTCTCGCGCAAACGGTTGGACAAAGAATCCCTCGCGTTCCTAGGAGGGCTGCCGAAGACCGCAGAACTCGACCTTGGCGCCGGCGGGCGAGCGCTGCTCTGCCACGGCGTGCCGTCGAGCAACCGCGAGTACCTGTGGCCCGATCTTCCGGAGCATTCCGCGCGCCGGTTGCTCCGGGACGACACCGACGGGTTCACCCACCTGTTCGTCGGGCACACCCACCTGCAATTCGAGCGGTCGCTTGGCGCGCTGCGCGTCGTGAATCCGGGCTCCGTGGGCCAGCCCCGCGACGGCGACCCGCGCGCGGCATTTGCCGTGTACGACGCCGGCGAGGCCAAGCTCACGTTCCACCGCGTCAAGTACGACGTTTCGAAGACCGCAGCGGCGATCCGCGCGAACGGGATGCCCCACGCCGACCGCCTCGTGGCGATCCTCGAGCGCGGGGGCGGGTGAGTTCGGCAAGCGACACCTGGCGCGGCACATCACGGGGCTTCTCGAAGACGAAGATGTACTCGTGCTTGAAGATGTAGAAATTCCCGGCGATCGCGCGGCGCGCCCACAGCCTTGAAGTCGTGCGCTTCGCGCGGTTGCCTTCCATGTTTTTCACGACGATGGACTTGAGCACAAAGCCGCGCCGCTCTGCCCGCGCCATCGTCTTGAAGGCGAGCGGCACCCACCGCGCGCGCTCGTACTTGTCACCGATGACGAGCACCATGAACCGGCCCGGGTCGAGCAACGACCACGCCAGGTCGAACACGCGGTCCATCCCGCGCAGGAATTCAAGCGTGGTCTGGAGGGCCGAAAGGTCGCCCGGCAGCCCCGAAAACGGGATGATGTCGTGGTACGGGGGGTGGAGCACGGCAAGCTGGGCGCCGGTGCGGCCCACCGCGCGCAGCTGGCGTTTCACGGCCGCTGCAGTTGCCGGCAGCGCCGAGTCGCCCACGACGATCGTGGCGGGGACCTTGCCCTGCGCGTCGCGGTCGAGCGCCTCGCGAGCCGCTTCCGCTGCGGCGGGGTCGAGCTCGACTCCGATCGACGATCGTCCGAGCCGGCGAGCCTCGATCAGCGTCGTGCCGAGACCCGCAAAGAGATCGAGTACGAGTTCGCCCGGGCGGGTGTATCTTCGGATGAACTGGTTCGGGATCTGCGGGACAAAATTCCCGTGGTAGTCGGCGGCGTGGGCGCCCGAAGCATCGCGCCGCCCGATGATCCAGAGGGACTCCGTGAGGATGTCTTCGTGCTCCTTCCAGCGGCGCAGGTTGATGTCAGAGAGCGGGGCCGGGGCCACCTCGCGCAGCGACCGCTCCAAGGTGCGCAGGTAGTGCCGGTAGCGCTCCTCGCTCTTGGCCTCGAGCGCCTGCTTGAGCTCCCCGTCGAAGACGGCGCGCGTGACGAGGATTGCGGACGGGCCCGGGACGAGGTGCCGGTCAAGGGTTTCCCGCAGGCGCTCGAGCGCCCGGCGCGACTCTTTGATCGGCAGGCGCGAGGCGCGCTCAAGCGCGGCGCGCAACGGCTCGGCGTCGAGGAAGCGCGCGCTCCCATCCTTCATGGGCGCGCGAGGCGCCCTTCGCCTCATAACGCTTGCGCGCGTGGGGGTGCGTTAGCCCATGTACGCGTCCATCACGCCGTCGAGGAAACCCCAGTAGGCGTCTGCGGCGGCTGTGGCGCTTGCCAAGACTTCGCGCCGGAGGGCGGGCGTCTTTGCGTTCTTGCCAATGATGCCGGCGGCGACCTGCGAGTGGATCTCGTCGAGCCCCATGTGGGCGGCGAAAAACTCGAGGGAGCGCGCGTCGCGCACGCCGTAAAACGCGCGCAGGCCGTCCATCTTCGTCTCGGAAACTTTCGGGATCTGCGACTCGTAGGCGAACATGGCGGCCATGCCGGCCGGGAACGAGCTGTTGCGGGTGGTGCTCTGGAACGTGTCGATAAGTTCCTTCGTGCTTGGGAGCGGGACCTTGGCGAAGACCTCCTTGCGCGTCATGTCAAGCCCTTCTGCGAACCGCAGCCAGAGCTCGGGGTGGTTCTTGTCCCCGCGCTCCTCCTCGATGAGGTTCTCCAAGATCTGCTGGCGCACCGAAAGCTCCGGGCAGTTCGCATGGACGGCGCTGAGGTAGGTGGGGAACGCGAGGACGTGCGGGTAGTACTGGCCGGCGTACTCGCGCAGCGCGTCCATCGGCACCTCGCCCTTCTGCCACGCTTGGTAGAAGGGGTGCTGCAGCACGGAGCGCTCGCGGATCAGTTGCTTCATCTGCCGGATAACGGGGTTTCGGGCGGCCACGGTCTCACCTGCACGCGCACCGGGCGCGGTGTTATTCAAGTTTTTCCAAGGGGCGCTCAACGGGGGCAGGCGCCGCGCGGCACTCGCGTGGCCGCCATTCAGCGCTCTTCGACGTCGATGCCAATGTACGACCAGCCGTCGCTCTTGGGCGGTGCCGGCAGCCCTTCGACGTACTTCTTGAATGATTCGAGGTCGGGGTGCATCTGCACCGCGTACGCTTTGGCCGCGGCGGAGCGGGAAAAGGCGGCGGCCATGCCAAGACTGGCCTCAGGAAGGACCTCCCCGGAGAACACGACGCGCGCCTTGTTCTCGTCGCCCACCGGCTGGATCACGTCCCAGAGTTTGGAGCCTTTCTCGTAACCGTCTTCGACCATCCAGTCGATCCTGCCGACGGGGTGGAGCGCGCCCTTGAGTCTGCGCTTGAACGAAGCGCCCGAGGGCAACTGTCGGTCGACCTCGATGACGAGGTGCATGCCCGACCTGCCCACGACGCGCACCTCCCGGCACCCGGGTTCCCACTTCGTCCGGTGGGTCTTGGGGTCGGAGAGGACGGCCCAGCACTGGTCGACCGTCGAGTTGACGATGATCTCGGTTTCGAAGCGGAACGACTTGACCAACCCGACGACCTCCCTTCATCGCAGGAGCGGGCCTGCAGTACAAAGGAGTTTTCGTGCGGCTGGGCTACGGCGCGGCCGGCGGCGCCGCGGTTGGAGCGGCCGACGACCGCACCGTTTGGGTTGCGGCCGGGGCTTCCACAGCGGTAGGCCCGCGTTCGCGGCGCACCGACGAAAGCGTGAGCGCCCCGCCAAGGAGCATGAGGAACCACCCGATCGCGGGACCCCAGTAGGTGTGTTGGATTGCCGTCTCGGTGTACGAGCCGGAAAAGGTCGCTCCCCATCGCCCGGTGGGACGGATGTTTCCCACAAACCGGCCGTCGTCTTGGAATGCCGGGGGAAGGTCGAGTGCAAGGAGAATCGGGCCGGCGACCAAAAGCACGCCCGCGACCGCGGTGAGCGCGAGGCGCAGCAACCCCTTCGGTCGATTCACGCCCGCGCGCGCCCAAAACGCGAACGCCGCAAGCAGCGCGCCGGTCCACGCGAACATTTGGACCTGCGTAAACGCGCGCTGGAGGGACGGGCAAGCGCACGGGCTCGACTCGTAGGGTTTGACCAGGAGCGTGCCGTCCGAGTTGAACTGCGTCTGCTGCGTGAGGGAGTAGCCCGTGTACGGCGAGTGGCCCGCACCGACCGCGTTGTCGACGGCGTACCACGGCGTGAGCAGCGCAAGCGCGGCGCACAAGAGCCCGGCCGTTGCGAAGGTCCCGGGCAACGCTTCGCGGGTAAAGGCTCGGCGCAGCGGCGAGCGCCCCATCGACCACGCGGAAGTCACCGCCCACCCCGGTGGGTTGTCGCCGCCCGCCCGTATAAAATGCGCGCACGCGCGCTCCCGGCCTCAGTCTTCGTCGTCGATGGGGCCGCTTGGCCGATCGACGGCCGCGCGCGTGATCCGGGGAGCCCCTTTCCAGGCGCGCATGGCCTCGACCAGCAGGCGGAGGCCGGTCGCCGTGGTGCCCTTTGGCTGCCATGGATGCTTGATCTCCCCGCGCCCGCGGTCCGTCCACGCGGTGGAGGCGATGTCGAGGTGCGCCCACGGGTGCCGGCCTACGAACTTCTCGAGGAACTTCGCCGCCGTGGCCGACCCGGCCGGCGTGCCCCCGCTGTTCCTCCAATCGGCGATCGGCGATTCGATGAGCTCGTCGTACCAGTCGAAGAGCGGCATCCGCCACAGGCTGTCCTGCGTGCGGCGTCCGGCCGCCATCAGGCGGTCGGCGAGGTCGTCGGAATTGGTGAAGAGCCCGGAGGTCCGGGGGCCGAGCGCCACGAGGACCGCACCCGTCAGCGTCGCGACATCGATGACCGCCTGCGGCTTGAAGGACTGCGCGTGCGCGAGGCCGTCGGCGAGCACCACGCGGCCTTCGGCGTCCGCGTTGACGACCTCGATCGTCACTCCGTTTGAGGCCCGGACCACGTCGCTAGGCTTGTAAGCGCTGCCCGAGGGCATGTTCTCGGCAAGGCAGGCAATCGCCACGATGTTAAGCGGGACGCGCAGCGCCGCCGCGCAGGCTGCGGCGCAGACCACGACGGCCGCGCCGGTCATGTCCCACTTCATGTGCCACATGGGGTAGGCCCCGAAGGTAGGCTTCAGCGAAATCCCGCCGGTGTCGAACGTGATGCCCTTGCCTACGAGCACGATGGGGGGCTCGTCCTTTGCCGCGCCGTTCCAGCGCGCGACGACCATGCGCGGGGGCGAGGCGGAGCCCTTGCCGACGGCAAGCAGCGCGTTCATCCCGCGCTTCTCGAGGGCCTTCTCGTCGAAGACCTCGACTTGGAGCCTCGCACTCTTGGCGACTTCGCTGAGGTAGTTGGCAAGTGTGGGAGGCGGCTTCTCGTTGCTCGGGAGCAGGGTGAGGAGCCGGCCTGCATTCGTGTACCTTGCAAGCTCGCGCCCGCGGGCAAGCCCCCTTCGCCCAGGCACGAGCGCCGCCCGGTCGGCAAGGTGTAGCACGAATTCCCGAGGGGACTTCCCCGCGTCGGGCGCCGCTCTTCGGAAATCAGGGACTTCGAAGAGCGCAAGCAGGATCCCTTCGGTGAGCGCCTCCACCGCGATGTCGACGGCGACGCCCGAGAGCGAGGGCACATCGATGCGCACCTTCCGCACATTCTTTCCGCGGAACTTCGCCGCAGCGCGGCCACCGAAATCGCGAAGACGGTCGATGGCGACCTCGCTCGGCTTTCCAAGACCGAGCACGAGCATTCGGGCCGCGGGCAGGCTGCCGAGGGTGCGCGTGAGCACCGCGTCCTTGGGGCCGCCTTTGAAGTCGGCCGCACCCAGGTGCTTCAGCGCCTTGCGCGCCCTCGTCTTTTCGAAGATAACCTCATTCTTGGAGGCCCCTTGGTAGCCTGGCACCACCACCGCGTCGCACGGCAGGGCGGCGGCGTCGCCAACCTCTAGGCGCACGCGCGCGGGCACCAGCTTCGTCTTGAAATTCGAAAGCACCGCGCGCCGCCCCGGAAGGCATGGGAGCGACGGGCGCTTTGAAGAACCTTGGGGGCGCGCGTGGCGCCCGAGCCAGCCGCCGTCCCAAACCTCTACGCTTATCTACGGCGCGCCCGGTCACCAAACGGAAGTGGGGCCATGGTTTCGCTCCCCAAACTCAAGGTCCCGAAGCTGAAGGTTCCGAAACTGAAAATCCCAAAGCTCAAGGTGCCAAACTTCGACCTGCGCAAACTTCCCTTTCCGCCCGTCCTTCGCAAGCAGCTCGACAACCCGGTAAAACGGCGCGTTGCCTCGGTCCTTTCGGTCTTGATTATCGTCGGCGCCCTATTCTTCTCCCTCGGTGGGGGGTCCGGCCGGTCAGGCGCCAACGGCCCCGGCGGTCCAGGCTCGCACGGTCCGGACGTGATTTGGGGAGACCAAGTCGACCTTCACGCGGCAGGCTACGAGCCGGGGATCGCCGCCGATTCGACCGGCGCGCTGTTCATCACCGCGCACAAGAACCTCGACATGAAGAACACTTGGCCCTACCTCGCGTCGTGGTTCCTGATGAGCACGGACAACGGCCAAACCTGGAAGTCCCCGAACCAGCCGCCTGTCGTTGGGAATTATTGGAAGACCTTCCTTGGCGACGAGGGGGACATCGGCGTGGACGCACAGGACTACGTCTACTTCATCGACACCTACCTCATCGACAACCACATCCACATTTTCAAGAATCAGGGTGTGTGGGACCACTCGGTCCGCATCCAGAAATCGACAGGGCTCGACGACCGGCCCTGGATCGCAGCGCAGGGGAACGGCATCCTCCACTACCTTGGCAACAACGGCCAGGTCGTGAACGGCGGCCGGTACTGGTACTACCGCTCCACGGATCAAGGGCTGCGATGGACGAAGGGCGACCCGGTGCCCGGCAACGGGTGGGCCCACATCGACGCCGAGCGCAACGGCGACCATGTCTACGTCGTCGACGAGAGCGACACCGGCGTGCCGGCCGACATCCGGGTCTGGGTAAGCGAGAACCGCGGCCAGACCTGGGACTGGTCGAACCCCGTCATCATCGCGCACCGCGACGGCCCGGGCCGCGAATACCCGACCGTGACGGCGGGAGAGGGCGGCCTTGTCTACGTGCTCTGGAACGACGCGACCGACGGCGAGACCAACGGCACGCGCATCTTCGCGGCGGTGAGCGACGACTTCGGCAAGACCTGGAATACCACCGAACTCACGCCCTTCAAGGGGTTCATCGACTACCCGTCGATCAACGCCGGCCCGGATGGTCGGCTCGCGGTCGCCTTCTACGGCACGACGGACCTGCCGATCTCGAACTCGTCGACCTGGTACCTCTACGGCGCCATGGCGCGGCATGCCCCCTTCGGCCAGATCTCGATGAACTTCTCGCGGGCGAGCCAGGAACCGCTCTACACCGGCAGCGACCTGCACGCGCTCCATGACTTCTTCGAGATCGTGATAACGCCCGACGGCGCGCTGAACATTGGCTTCCAACATTATGTCGGCCCTTGCAACGGGTGCAGCCAACTCTACTTCATACGCGGAGCACTACCGCCGTCGGCCAAGGAGCCGTGAGGGCCCCCTAATTCACGGGCGCGGCCGGCGGTTCATCGCCCTGCTTGACCGCCTTGCCGACGCGCTTGCGCAGCTTGTCGAGTTCGGCTTCGTCGATGTCGGCGGCGTCGACGGAATACATGAGATTGAACTGGTGCGGCTCGAGGTACTCGCGCGTGAGGGCAGGCTGGCCGAGCCGGGCGCGGCGCGCGTTCAGTTTTTCGAGGAAGGCGCCAAAGTCGCGGTGCCGGAGCCGGTTGATTTCCTCCCGCTCCCCGAAGTCGTCGAGCTTCTGGGCGATCCGGCGGGCGGCTTTCCCCCCGGAGCCGGCGCCAAGCGCCCACTTTGCGATGTACGCGGCGGCGGTCACGACCACGAGGAGCGACATGAGGCCAAGGGCCTCGACGGTCCCGAAGGTCACCATGGGAGCGCCATCGGAAAGGCTTGCAGATGAGCCTTCTGCCCCTGCAATCAGGGCGGGGAACGGCTACCCCATCGCACGCCACAGTGGCTCCGACCAGGCCTTGCGCGCTTCCCTGACGGCGATCTCGATGAGGTCGCCCGCGCCTTTCTGCACGACGATCGACCCGCCGCCGACCTCGCCGATCTTGCGCAGAGGGACGGGCGCCATCGCTTCCTCGAAATCATCCGCCCGCTTCTTGTCGACTTCCACGACCCACCGCGTTGGGCTCTCCGAGAAGAGCGCGCTGTCCCAGGGAAGGCGCGGCGAGGCGGCGTCGGCTCCGACCGTAAGGCCGATGTCCCCGCCGATCGCCATCTCGGCAAGCGTCACCGCGAGGCCGCCGTCCGCGACGTCGTGCGCGGCGCGCATCAACCTCGAATGGGCCGCTGCCGCCATGTTTTCGGCGGCAAGCCTGAGCTGCGCGGTACTGACATCGGGCACCTGGCCGCCTTCTCCGCCCGCCAGGCGGTAGTAGCTGGAACCGCCCATGTCCGGTTTTGTGGCGCCGACGAGGTACAGCAAGTCTCCCTTGCGCTTGAGGTCGGGCGTGACGGCCCTGCGCACAAAGGGCAGCACGCCCACCCCGAACACGGTCGCGGTCGGCGGGACAGCGGTGCCCTCGGCCTCGTTGTAGAAGGACACATTGCCCGACGGGACGGGGATCCGTAGGGCGCGGCAGGCCTCGGCCATCCCCCGCACGACCTCCGCGAACTCCCACATGCGCTCCGGCCGTTCCGGGTTGCCGAAGTTGAGGCAGTTCGTGATCGAGTGGGGAGAGGCGCCCACCGCCGCGAGGTTGCGCACCACTTCGTCGAGGACGAGCTTGCCCCCGCGGTACGGGTCGAGCGCAGAGGCCTCGGGCGCCATGCCGATGCCAAGGGCAAGCGCGTGCGCGTCGTCCTCGAGCGGCTTCAACACCACCGCGTCGGCGGGCCCCTCCTTGAACGGGACGCCGGTGAACGGCTTCACGACGGTGCGCGCGCGCACATCGAAGTCGTATTGACGCACGACCCACTCGCGCGAACAGATGTTCGGGTCCGAGAGCATCCGCAGCACGAGCCCGTTGCGCTCGTCGAGCGTCTTCGGAGCCTGAGGGCGGACCTCCTTTCCAGTTTTGCGCCACGCCTTTTGCGGGCGCTTGTAAACCGGCCCGCCGGTGTACCACTCGAGGTCGAGGTCGGCCACCACGACTCCGCGGTAGGTGACCGTAATGCGGTCGCCCGGGACCGCCTCGCCGATGACCGACGCTTCGACGTCCCAGTCCTGGAAAATGTCGAGCACGCGGTCGAGCTGCTCGCGCGCAACGCACAGCATCATCCGCTCCTGGCTTTCGGAGACCCAGACCTCCCAAGGCGCAAGCCCGGTCTCCTTCAGCGGGACGGCATCGAGCCGCACGACCGCCCCGAGGCCGGCAGCAAGAGCCAGCTCCCCGCAGACGCACGAAAGCCCGCCGCCCCCGAGGTCCTTCATCCCCGTCAACAGGCCCTTGTCGGCCGCTTCGAGGACCGCATGCATCAGTGGCTCCTTGGTGATCGGGTCGCCAAGCTGGACGGCCCCGCGGTCCTCCTGGTCGGACTTCTCGCGCAGCACGCCCGAGGCGAAGGTCACGCCGTGGATTCCGTCGCGCCCGGTGCGCCCGCCCACGAGCACGAGCAAGTCCCCCACGGCACCCAGAGCGCTGTGGACGATCCGGTCGCGCCTCACGATCCCGAGGCACCCGACATTCACAAGGCAGTTGCCGGTGTAACCTTCATGGAAACGCACGCCCCCCGCCACCGTGGGGATCCCCACGCGGTTGCCGTAGTCGCGGATGCCGGCAACCACGCCGCGGAACAGGTACGATGGGTGCTTGGCGCCCTTCGGCAGGCGATCGTCGGGCGTGTCGAGCGGGCCAAAAAAGAGCGGGTCGACAAGCGCGATCGGCTGGGCGCCCATGCAAAGGACGTCCCGCAGGATGCCCCCGATGCCCGTGGCCGCACCGCCATAGGGGTCGAGCGCCGAAGGGTGGTTGTGGGACTCGATGCGGAGTGCATAGGCCCAGTCATCGGTGAAGGCCATGACCCCGGCGTCCTCCTTCGCGAGCACGTCCGGCGTGTCGAGGCCCGAGAAGTGCTCTTTGAGGATGAGTTTCGATGACTTGTAGCAGCAGTGCTCCGACCAGGCTTGGCCGACGGCTTGCAGCTCGACATCCGTCGGGTTGCGCCCCTCGTCTTCGAAGTGGCGCCGGACTTGCCGCAGCTCGTCGAGGGAGAGGCCGGTCTTCAGCTCCGCGTTGATGCGCAGGAGGTCGGTGTCGGTCGCTTCGCGCAGGTTGATGTCGGAGAGCGGGAAGGGCACTTTGCGCTGGACGAAGTAGCCCACGCGGCCCCCCCCTTCAGGTCAGCCTCATTCCAGGATGCGGATGCTGTAGCGGTTCACGACGGGGTTCGCCAGCAGCTTCTCGCACATGAGCTGGAGGTCTTTCTGGGCGGCCTCGCCGTCGTCAACCTCCATGGTGATGCGGTAGGTCTTGACCGACGCCACCTCGCGCACGTTGGTGAAGCCGAGGGTGATGAGGGTCTTCTTCACGTTCGCGCCTTCGGGGTCGGCCACACCCTTCTTGAGTTCGACGCGCACTTCAGCCACGACCACCTGGATTTTCCTCCCCGCGCGCCTTGCGGGCGCAAAACCCCTGGACGCGCTATAAACCGTTGGGGGAGAGCTCCGCGAGGACTCCGCAGCCCCCCTTCGCGTGGAACCTGGACGGCGCGCCGCGCGCATCAAAACCGGTTAATACGCGCCGCGGCCTCCTGGCGGGCGTGGAAGCCGCCGAACTTCACCTTGTCCTTGGCGAGCGTAATCGTCGGCGAATCCTCGACCTTGTCCTTGCGGCGCCCTCGACGGTGAGCGAGCTTACGCGCGCGACTCGGCTCCACCAGCCGCTGGTCTCGCACCACCTACGGGTGCTGCGGGGCGCGGGGCTCGTCGTCGCCGTGCGCGAGGGGCGCTTCCGGCGCTACCAACCGGCATCGCCCGAGGTCGTGCGGCGCCTGCGCGAGTTCGAAGCGGCCACAGCCTCGCTGGTCGCGGCCGGCGAAAAAACGCAGGAGCCTGCGCAGCCGGCTTCGTCAACCGCCAGCGGCCCCCCATCGGCGCCGCGGCCCCGACGCAAGTGAAACGGGCAGACCCGTCACACGCCGGCGGCCACAACCGCCAAGTAGCTCACCGCGCCCATCGCGGCCGCTGCGGGGATGGTGAGCACCCACGCGCCGATAATGCGGCGCGTGACCCCCCACCGGACTGCGGAGAGTCGGCGCGTGGCGCCGACACCCATGATTGAGCCCGTAATGACATGCGTGGTGGAGACAGGGAAACCGAGTTGCCCTGTGGCGATGAGCACGAGGCCGCCGCCGGTCTCCGCACCGAACCCCTGGTACGGCTCAAGGCGCGTGATGCGCGTCGCCATGGTGTGCACGATCCGCCAACCTCCAAAGAGCGTGCCGAAGGAAATGGCGGTCTGCGCCGCGATCATCACCCACAGCGGGACGCCGGCCCCCGTCCCAAGCATGCCATTTGCGATCAGCAGCGCCGTGATGATGCCCATCGTCTTCTGGGCGTCGTTCGTTCCGTGCGAAACCGAGTAGAGGAACGAGGACACGATCTGGAGCTTGCGGAACCAGAAATTCACCTTGTGCCGCGAGCTCTTCCGGCCCATCTGAAGGATCGCAGCCGTGAAGAGGAACGCCACGAAGAACGCAATCACGGGCGATGCGATCATCGGGATCACGACCTTTTCGATCACCTTGTCGCCCTTGACCGCGCTCACGCCGGCCGCCGCAAGGCCCGCGCCTACCAGGCCGCCAATGAGTGCGTGGCTCGACGAAGTAGGCAGGCCCCAGTACCACGTGATGATGTCCCATGCCAGCGCGCCGATAAGCGCGGCAAGGACGACCGAGACCGGGTTCGTGGCAAGCACGCCTGGCTGGACGATGTCGTTGGCGATCGTCTTGGCCACCGCCGTGCCAAGGAGGATGCCGGCAAAGTTGCCCACCGCGGCCATCGCCACGGCTTGGATGGGCCGCAGCACCCGCGTGGCCACGATCGTCGCGATCGAGTTTGCCGAATCGTGGAACCCATTGGCGAAGTCGAAGGCGAGCGCCACCGAAACCGTTGCCCAGATGAGCATCTCGGCGGCCACGCGCGCACCCCCTCGACGTGTGACGCGACGGCCGTTACCCGTTCTTAGTCGCGATGTCGGCCAGCACGTCCGAGGCGTCCTCGCACCGGTCCGTCGCCATTTCCAAGTGCTCGTAAACTTCCTTGAGTTTCATGATCATCTTCGGGTCGTCGAGTTCGAAGATGTCCACAAGCGCCGCGTTGGTCTCGTCGTCCGCTTCGTTCTCGAGGCGGTTGACGATGATGCGCTTCTCCTGGATCGCCGGGCTGTCCATTTTGCGCAAGCTCTGCACCCCCGAATCGATTTCGCGCACCGACTCCAGGATGATCTCCGCCAGGCGCTTGGCGTGGGGCGGGGCCTTCGTGACCTTGTACATCGACATCCGTTGGACCGAGGCGTCGATGTAGTCGATGATGTCGTCGATGCGCCCGGCAAGCGCCGCGATGTCGCTGTGGTCAAACGGCGTGATGAACGACCGGTTGAGCTCGACGGAGATGTCGTGGACGAGCGAGTCGCCGACGTGCTCAAGCTCCTCAATGCGGTTCGCGAAGACCTGCAGCCGGCCGTAGTTGTCGAAGAGCTCCACCAGTTGTTCGGCGGCCACAACCACGTTTTTCGATTCTTTTTCGAGGAGGTCGAAGAATTTGTCCGCCCGCGGAATGAGCCATTCCCGCAACGCCACGTTCGCACCCGAGATCGCCCATGGCTTGGACGGTATTTAGACCAGGCGAGGGGCCAGCCAGTCTGGACGCGACACCGCATCCATTTTATGCGAACTGAACGCGCGCGCCGTAAATGTCCGAATTCTTGGCGCTTGGCGAGCCGTTGCGCGTGTCGGCCCACGCGAGGTAGGCCATGGTGGGCGACGACGAGATTCCGATGTAGTCGCCGATGAGGTGGTTCTCCCCCGAAAGGAAGGAGGTGCCTCCATTGTTCCCGTCGAACTGCACGCCGATGGGAAGTTCGGTGAAGGTGTCCCCCCCGTTGGTCGAGATCGCGAAGTACGGCCGTATGAGCGAATTATTCGGGTCGTCGCGGCGGTCGTACCACTGCATGATCAGGTAACCTTGCTCCGTGACATGGATGTCCGGCATGAACTGGTCCGTGCCGTCCTCCACGGGGTTCTTGTTCACCCGCGAGGCGTTGCTCCAGGTCGCCCCGCCGTCGCGCGAAAGGATGAGGTAGATGTCGGAGTTGTTGTTGCGGTAGTCGTTCCAGGTAATGTAGAGCGAGCCCTGGTACTGGGAGTACCCGCGGTCGACCGCGCCCTGCGGCAGCAGCGCGGAGCGGAACTGCGCGTTGGGGAGCGGGTTGGGCAAGTCCGTAATCCCGCCGATGTCCGTGGGGCTCGTGAAGGTGGCCCCGTGGTCGGTCGAGCGCACGTAGCGGATTTGGTGGGTTTGGAAGTCGACCCATGTGATGTGGAGGATGCCGTCGGCTGTGACCATCGGGTAGGCGCCCTGCACCTGGAACTCGGCGGTGGTTGCGTTCGAGATGATGCGCGGGATCGACCAGGTGAGGCCGCCATTCGTCGACCGAGAGAACACCATCTCGCCGATGGAACCTGCGTTGAAGCGGACCCAAACCATGTAGACATAGTCGTTCGTGGGGTCGACGGCAATCCACTCCTTGTCGTGGAAGGTGAACTTGGAGATCGAGCGGGCCACCGAAGCGATCTGGGAATAGGTCTGCCCGCCGTCGGCGGACTTTGCCACGAAGACGATCGAGTCACGGCCGGGATTCGGTCCAGGCACCGGTGAGACGGCATAGGCGATGCCCGCCAGGAAGACGTTCCCGTGCGAGTCGAAGTCGATCGCCGGGTCGCCTGAAGCGCCCATCCCCGTGAGCGTCGAGACCTCCCTGCTGCCCGGGTAACCGGGCAGCAATTTCTGGCCCCAGGTGCGCCCGCCGTCCTTCGACCAATAGGCGCCGACCCAGTGGGCGCCGGACGGCTGGGCGTAATCGTTGGCCGCCGCCACGATGTTCAGGGGGTCGCTCGGGTTGACCTGCAGGTCGACTTCGTTGACCTGCTCGGGCCCCAGTCGGATCTCCATGTCGCACGACGGGTCGCAGACAACTTTTGGAAGGCCGGGCGGCAGCCCGCTGCCGTTCCCGCTGGGGTTGTGCGGCGGCGAGCCGAGCGTGTAGGTGACCGTGGCGGCAAACAGGAGCATCGCGACGACGAGCGCGACCACAAGCGGGGGCGAGGCAAACAGCCGCCTTGTGACCTTGGCGGCAAATCCCGAGGCGCGGTCGCGCACCTGCCCGAGCGGGTGCATGGCGCCGCCGATGGACTGGCGGGTATAAAACTGACCGAATGCGTCCGCGGGCGGTGCCGGGTACGGAGGCGAGGCATTGCAGTTCGACGGCGTGATTACGTTGACCTTCCGCGACGCGTCCACCGCGCGGGCGGTTTTCGAGGCGACCCGCGTTGACAATCCGGCGCGCGGCCTAACGCAACGCGTCCGGGGCAACAGCCTGGAGCTTCGCGTGGCGCCGGCAACATCCCGGTCGCTGCGCGCCACCCTCGACGACTGGCTGCGTTGCGCGTCGGCCGCCGCCGAGGCCGCCCACCGCGCGCGTTGAGGGCCCTGCGGGGGCTCTAAATGCCCCGGGCGCATCGCGCTCCCTCGTGAGCGGACGACTTGCGACCGGGGCTGCGGGACTCGATGCGCTGTTGGGCGGCGGCGTCGAGCGCGGCACGATCACCGAGTTCTTCGGCGAGGGCGGCTCGGGCAAGTCCAACGTCTGCCTCGTGCTTGCCGGCAATGTCGCGCGGGCCGGCAAGAAGGCCATCATCATCGACACCGAGGGCCTCTCGCTCGAGCGCCTCTTCCAGGTCTGCGGCGGGGCCCTCGACCGCGCCGCTGCTGAGGCGCTGATGAAGCACGTGTTCGTGTTCGACGCGCGCGACCTCGACGAGCAGGAGGAGGCGGTCAACAAGTCGATCGCGCTTGCCGAGCAGCTCGAAGAGGTCGACCTCATCATCCTCGACTCGGCGACCGCGCACTACCGCCGCCACTTCGGCACCGATGAAGAGGGGCGCGCGCGGCAGCGGCTCGGGCTCCTCGTCACCAAGCTCCTGCGCTGCGCGCGCACCCGGCGCATCCCCGTCGTCATCACCAACCAGGTGTACACCGACATCCAGGCCGATAGCTTCGAACCGCTCGGGGGACACGCGGTGAGCCACAGCGCCAAGGCCATCGTGAGGCTGGACCGGGTCGGGCCAAACCGAAGGCGCGCGATGCTTGAGAAGCACCGATCGCTTGCCGAGGGCGACTCGGCGGAGTTTGCGATCACGGCCGAGGGGATTCGTTAAGGCCCAAAACCCTCCGCAACGCTAAAGGCCCCCCTCGGGCCTCTCTCATCGCAACCGGGGGAGCCCCTTGAAGTGGGTGACGCGCGAGGGGGCCAAGGTCGACCGAGTCGCCTGCCCTTGGCTCATCCGCCGCTTCGTCGACCCCGACGCGCAGTTCCTGTTTGTGGCCCCCGACAAGGTCGCGGAGGTGGCGTTGCGCGAAGGCGCTACGCCGTTCGACACGGAGGGCGCGGTGCTCGGCCACCGCGGCAAGGACTGTTCCTTTGACGCGATCGTGCACGACTACCACATCAAGGACCCGGCCGTGCTTGAGCTCGCACGCATCGTCCGCGCGGCCGATGTGGCCTCGCAGCGGGCCATCGCGCCGGAGGGGCCCGGGCTCGAGCTTATCGCCGACGGCTTCCGCCGCACTTCCAAAGACGACCACCAAAACCTCGAGCGCCAATTCCACGTCTACGATGCGCTCTACGCCGCCGTTTCGGCCCGCATCCAATCTCATAAGTGAGGGGGTCTTCCCTTCCTCGCGTTCCTCACGCGCGACGGCTGGATCATCCTCGCTGCACGTGGCGCGCGCGGCGTCACCTACGGCTTCATGTCCGTGCTCCTTGCAAGCTACCTGACCGCGCTCGGCGCCGACGAGGTCGTCTCCGGCGTCGTCCTCGGGGTGGCGCTGCTCTCCGGGGCGGTGCTCAACATCGCGGCCAGCCGGCTTGCCGACCGCCACGGCCGCAGGCGGTTCCTCGCCATCTCGGGGCTGCTGATGTTCGCCTCGGGGCTCGTTCTTGCCATCACCGGGTCGCTCGAAGGGGCGGTCGTGGCCGCGCTCCTTGGCGCGCTCACCCCGACGGCCATGGAGGTAGGGCCCTTCCTTTCCGTCGAGCAGGCGATCCTGCCGCAGGCTTCGACCGCGGAGGGGCGCACCGACGCCTACGCGTGGTACAACCTCGTGGGCTCCTTTGCCGCGGCGATCGGCGCGCTGCTTTCGGGCCTTGCCGGTTACTTCGCCGTCGTTATGGGCAGCGACTTGGTCGGGGGCATGCATGTCATGTTTTTCGCGTATGCGCTTGCGGGGCTGATCTCGGCGGTGCTCGCCTTCGCGCTCTCTGCGGCCGTCGAGCTCTCCGACGCCGACGATGGGCCCGCCGCACCGCTCTCGCCCGATTCCCGCCGCGCCGTTAACCGGCTCGTGGCCCTCTTCGCCCTCGATTCGTTTGCAGGCGGGATGATCATCCGCACCTTCACCGCCCTCTGGTTCACCGTCCGGTTTGGGCCCGACATCGCCACGCTCGGCCTCGTTTTCTTCGGCGCCAATACGCTTTCGGCCCTCTCCTACCTCGTTGCCGCTAGGCTCACGCGGCGCGTGGGGATGGTGAAGACGATGGTCTACACCCACTTCCCGTCCAACATCCTGTTGATCGCGATGGCGTTTGCACCCACCTTCGAGCTTGGCGTCCTCCTCTTCCTCGCGCGGATGAGCCTCGCCCAAATGGACGTCGCCCCGCGCCAGCAATTCGTCGTGAGCGTCGTTGCGCGCCAAGAGCGCACGGCCGCCACCGGGATCACCAACACGGCGCGCAACATCTCGCAAGCGGCTGGGCCGTTCGTGATCGGGCCGGTGGTGGGAGCCCTTGCAATCGGCGGACCCTTCGTCCTTGCAGGTGTGCTGAAAATCGGCTACGACTTCGCGATGATGCGCACCTTCGGCCGCGCGCGACCTGAGCCCGAAGAGGGCGGTATGACCGCGGCCAAGTAGCAGCGATCCAGTAGGATTGCGAAAGGCACTGGCCCCCCGACCCTTGATATACCGGCAGCGGAGTGTCCGACCCCCATGTCTGAAGAGTTCGGCCTGATGATCCAGGTGCGCAGTGCCGACGATGTCGCGCAGTATGTCCGGCAGTGCACGATCCGAGGCGGCGCGCTGTGGGGCGCCGACTATTCGATCGAGACCCGGGACCTGCGCTACCCCCTCGTCGTGTACCTCCACAACCCGTGGCGCAACGGCGCGGTCGGGGAGGGCGTGCAGGCTTATGGCACGGTCACGCGCGTCACAAGCGGCCCGCGCGCCGTGCCGCCCTCCAACCTCGACCTCGTCCCGCAACATTTGCGCCAAGAGCAGCACAAGACTTGGTTCCACTTCGAGCAGATCCTGAACGTGAACCCCTCCGTGGCCCACACCGAGTTCTACAGCGCGGCGCGGGAGCGGCTGCAAGCCGTGCCAGCCGACCGAGCCGTCGCCTTGGGGCCCCCCTACCCCGTGAAGCACCGGAAGTAGGTGTGAAAGGCCTTGGCGGCCGAGGGAGGCGCGCGCGTTGACGCAGCTCCATTTCCGCGAACTTGCGGCGGAAGCGTTCGTCCACGCCACGGAGTCGCCCGAGGCGGTGGAGCGGGCGCTGCGCCTTTTCGCGCCCGGCGCGCCGGTCGAACGGAGCGAGATCGGCGGGCACTTTGGCCAGGCCCTCGCGCACCTGTCGGTCTCGGTCAAGGACGCGGGAGCTATCGCGCAGGTCGTGGCGCTCATCAAGGCCGCGGTCGGCCCCGAGGTCGGGCGAAGCGCGGGCAAGCGCATCGGTCGAGACCTCACCCTCAACATCCGATTCGACAAGCAGGCGGCGCTGCGGGGCGAAATGCGCTTAGAGACGCGGCCGGAGCACGATGTCGTAAAGGTGCGCCTGCGGTTGCGCGCGCCCGGGCTCCGTCCCGAGGCCGCAGCCGCCCTCATCCAGCGAGACTTTGTCGGCCACCTCAGCCCAACGGAAGAATGACCCAGCCGCGAGAAGCCCCACGCAAACGCCTTAATCCCCAATGGTAATCCAGCGGCTGGCCTGCAACAAGCGGCACGCGGGACGTGTTGCCGAAATCGGGGGGAACGAAGTGGGGTTCTTCGACAAGCTGTTCGGGAAAGGCAAGAAGCCCGCAGCCCCGCCGGCTCCCGCGCCTCATCAACCCTCAACGCCAGCTGCGCCACCTCCACCGGCAACGCCAGTTGTGCCGCCTCCGACTCCCAGGCCCGCCGCGCCAGCTCCCAAGCCCGTCCCAAAACCCGTTGCGCCAGTTGCCACGCCCGCTCCCAAACCCGCGGCGCCCGCTGTCGAGCAAAAACCTGTCGCGCGCCCGGCGCCACCTCCGCCTCCTCCCCCGCCGCCCGCGCCCGTTCACGCCGCGCCTGCCCCGGCTGCGCCCCCGGCGGCGGCGCCTGCGCCGGCACCCGCAATCGCCGAAACGGCGCCCTCGCCAGCCCCCTCTTCCAAAGCCGCCGTGCCGTGGCTCACGGCCGCAGACATCGCCAAGAAGCAGGCCGCGGACGCCCCCAAAGCTAGCGCTACGCCCTCCGTCGTCACCGGCAAACTCGACGTCACGCCGTCCTCCGAATTTTTCCAAGGTTTCGTGAAGATCTCTGTTGAACTCAAGAACGGCATGAACATCCCAGCGGCAAGGACGCAGGTGGTCCTCGACTTCAACGAAGATGTGCTGCGGCTCCAGCGCATCGAGCCGGCGAACTACCGCGCCAACGGCTCACGGGTGCTCATCGGCGACATCAAGCCGGGGGCGAGCTCCAAGCTCGTCTTCTACCTCGACCCGCAGATCTGCACAGAATCGATCGTCGACGGCGTCGTCCAATTCCGCTACCCGGACGGCAAGACCGACACCGTCTCGATGAAGGCGCTCAAGGCCGAGGTCGTCTGCCCGCTCTTCTTCACCAAGGAGGTCGCAAGCTCCGCGCTGCTCAAGCGTCTCGTGGAATCCGAGCTGCAGGTGCGCGACTCGAAGGTATACCACCCGAGGGTCCCGGCCGGCACCAAGTACGAGAAGATGTTCGACCTTGCCAAGTCCTCGGTCCTTGCCCACGACGTCAAGGAGGTCCGCGAATTCAAGTCGTACAACCCGTACTCCGCCGAATGCTGGTTCTACGGCGAGACCAAGGTGAAGGGGTACAAGATCGTCATCCGCACCGCCGTGCGCGAGAAGGAAAACGTCCTCGAGTTCTTCGCGGCCTCCTCCGAGGTGCGCGCGGTCACCGGCCTGCTTGCCGAACTGAACCACCAGCTGGCCACGGACATGGAGACCCACATGCCGGGCGTGTCGCTCGAGCAGGTGCTCGATGAGCAGCTGAAGGCGCGCGTGCAGGCGCAGGCGCAGATCGGCAAGCTTGCCGAGGATGTCGCGGCCGGCGAAACGGAAGTTTAGGCGGACGGCCGCCTACACGCTTAAGGGTTGGAGCGCGCCTGCCTGCCTGCGGCCATGCCACGCGCGACCATTCCCCGCGCTTCCGTGGAGCCGACGATCATGCGCCTGCAGCTTGCCCTTGCGGTCGGGCGCCGCGAGGCGGAGGCTTGCGTGAAGGCGGGCTACGCGTCGGCCGCGGAGGTCGCCGCGGCCGACGATTTGGAGTTCCACCGTTCCGTGCGCCTCGAGCCCGACGAGCGCGCGCGCGTGCTTGCCGCCGCACGCACGCCGGGGTCCAAGCACCCCGCGGCGGGCGAGGCGCCCCAGCTGGCGCGAGACCGACGGCCTGTCGAAAGAGTTGCCAACCTCACCCGGCCCATGTTCGACACGGTTGCAAGGCTCGCCGGTGAGCCCGAGACCGCGCCTGCGCCCTCCAAGGCGGCCAAGCGCGCGCCGCCCCACGAGACGGACGAAAAGCGGCGCGCGCGGCGTGCGGCTGGAAACGCGCTCGAAGCCGACCTCGACGACGCGCTTGTCAAGGACGAATAGGGTTGGAAGTCGCGCAGGGCAGTCTCCGGCGGGCCGTCGCTCGAGGAGCGTAGACGACCACCCCCTCGCGCCCCGCTGGCGCTACCTAAGTCGTTGAATCAAAGGTGCCGCGCGCGGCTGCCCCGCCCCAAGCCGGGGCCCGCTACCGAATCCGCTCGAGCTCGAACGACCCAAGGTCGATCCCCTTCGGGGAGTGGCGGTAGCGGATCCACTGGTGCGGCTTGACTCCCGGGATGCCCTGCACGCGCAGCGCGTGACCGTCCCGCTCTTCCTGGAGCCTCACGACCCCCTGCATCATGCCCGCGAGCGACTCGATCTCGTCCGCGCCGTGGATCCCCGATTCGGCGACCCAGATCGCGCCGCCGCCCTGCCGGCGCACCGCGGCCACCATCTGCTGCACGAAGTTGCGCGCAACGGAGGGCTCCGAAAGCCGCCAACTTTCCGTGAGCGGCAGGTATGCGAACCGGAAGCCCTCGTGGCCTTGCACCCCCACCGCCTTGAAGTGGGCCGCGATCGACTCTTTGATCTTGGGGAAGTCCGCGGGCGATGCGACATCGATGACATGGTCGCGCGGGATGTCGCCGCGCTGCGCCTTTGTCGAGCAGTCGACGAACCGCATGAGGGTTGAGACGTTTTTCTTCGCGGCCGGCGTGAGGTAAAAGCCGAGTTCCTCGACGACCTCCGCTGGGCTGCGGACCGTCGTTACCACGATCGCGGGCTCGCCCTGCGCAAGCCCCGCAGCGATGAAGCCGAGCGGGATTGCCTCCTTCCCGCAAAATGCCGGGCCCACCACGAGCAGGCTCGACCCCGAGGGAAGGCCGCCGCCAGTAAGTTCGTTGAAGCGCGTATTTCCAAACGACAGCCTGCCCGGTTCGAGGCCGCCTGCCGGCGCCGCCGCCGGGGGTTCCGGCTTGCGTTCGACTTCTTTCACTACGCCCTTCGAGGGCCGGGTGGGCGCACCGATCTCGAGGTCGTCCGAGAGCGCCTTGGCGGCCTCGCGGGCAAACTCCGGCTGGTGCTCGAAGTGGAAGATCGCCTCCTCGCGCTCCTTGAGCCTCGCCGCGTCGGCTTGGATCCGTTCGCGCTCGGCGGCGATCGTCTTGCGCTCGCTGGCCACCTGCTGGGTGCGCCGCGCAAGTTCGGCGTCGAGTTCCTTGACCTTCGCCTCCCGCTGCGCCACGCGCGCCTCTTGGGCCTTCACCGTTTCGCCAAGCGCGCGCGCGCCGGCCTCCCGTTCGGCGATCTTGGCGGCCGACTCAGAGGTCGCCTTGGAGCGGTCGCCAAGCTCGGCGAGCTGCGATTTGGCCTGGCGGTCGAGCGCCTCGGCGGCCGCCTTTTCCTTCGCGAGCTTCGAGAAGGCGTCGCCAAGGCTCGCCTCGACGGTTTCGACT